>CAVVKX010000035.1:0-19479 GCA_963748975.1 uncultured Parachlamydiaceae bacterium | reverse complement strand
TCGTTAATCCGAGGCGAATCGGTTGTCACTGATGCCGTTCTCCGCCCTGTGAAGACGAGGGTCGACCTGGAAAGCAACGGAGTCCAATGAAATGAACGCCGACCGTTATTCCCTACGCGCATAACGAACCACGGACTGGCTGAATTCCTTGCAACCAGCACTCTGTCTGAGGCATCAAAATCAACACCAGCTGTTTTCGATGATTCGTAAATCGGGAGCAAACAAGTTCTACTCATTCTTGTTCGACCTTCCTTGCCTGGCGTTCTCTCCGCAGAGGATAGCCATGGTCCTTCCAGAAATCCGATTGCTACGGGCGGCGATCACCCTGGCGGAGGAACTGAACTTCTCCAGAGCAGCGGAACGGCTGCGTATCGATCAGTCCACGCTCAGCAAGCGGATACTGGAACTAGAACACCATCTCGATATGCAACTCTTCGAGCGCAATCATCAGAGGGTCAGCGTGACTGATGCTGGCAGTAAATTTGTCGAGGAGGCGCGGCAGGCCATTGCCCACATCGAACGGGCCGTGGTGTCTGCCAGAGCAGACTGCAGTGGTGACAGCGAAGTTCTCCACGTCGGGAGATCAGCCTACACTGATCCGTGGCTGGTCTCGATGGTCCTGGCCGTCCATCTACCGTTCCATCCGGGTTTGCGAATCCAGTGGTCGAGTAACTTTTCTCATGAGATTGCGCGCGAGGTTGTCGCCGGTACACTTGATCTTGCTTTGACAACCGGCCTCCCCGAAAACCCGAAGCTGACTTGCTTGAAAATGGCAGAGCACTCGTTCTATGTCGCTATGTCACGAACCGACTGCCTGGCCGGACTCAGAGACATCAGGCTAACCAATATGCGCAATCGGAACTGGGTGCTGTTTTCACGGCATGTGAACCCACACCTGTATGACAATATGTTCAGACCAAGCGTCGAAGGCAGGCGTCGGTTCTTCGGAACTTCACCACATGACGACCGCCGAAGAAGCGATTCCTCTGATTCTCGAACACGGCGGGTTGGCATTCCTCACGGCGCACGGGAGCATGGCGGGTAGCACGGGGCCGGATTACGATGCGTCCACTCGTCGAAGAAAATATTCGCTTGGTCACGATTCGCTGTCTGTGCCGACAGCAAATCGCGATTGATTAATGAATTCGTGAAGGCGACCGCGCGAAGGCTTGAGAGCCTGGGAAGACGGGCTGAACCGCAACTGCCCCTAAGCGCCTGATAGGGCAAAGAGGCGACCCGCCGTTCGATCAGGCTGGGGACGTTCTCGAATTTCAATATGTAACGGACCGTCCAATCCGCATTTGGGACAATGTAGGATTCCCGAAGTGATCTCCGGGTTTTCCACGTCCTCTCGCCGACGAGGGTGGCCGCAATGAATGCAAACATGAAAGTGTAGAAGGTCGGCTCTGGGATTCATTGACATGCCTTCGTCGCTGATGATTGCCATCTCCGTCAAGATCCAGAACCTGAAGGAAGTCGTGTCCTTAAGGACATATGAATGTTTGGCTTAGTACATTGCTTCACGATGCATTCCCACTTTGTTTGCATCTAAGTGGCACATCACTGAACAAACCGGGCGCGCTCGATCTAGGGTTAGCAACGCGCCCGGGAGGTCGCCATTGTCATTCCCAGTGCACATGGGAATGTGGCGACATTTGCTCGGTCTCCTTCCACTTTGTTACGCAGCGCCAAGACCGAGATAAGAGCTACAAAATCCTGCGCCAGCAGGCCTACTTCTTCACGAATTGCCTCGCGAATTCCGCTGAGCGCCTCGGCAAGAAGCGTACGTACCGTCCTTTCGTGAAGATCTGTAATTTCGGCGATCTCGCTGACGTCATTTCGTTCCACGCAATGAAGGAGAAAGACTATTTTTTGCTCGTTACTTAATCCGCATATTGCGGACCAGATATATTTGACCTTTTCCCGTGCCCCAATCTTATTCTCTATCGATCGTTGATCGTTTGGGAGCCAGTTGTTCATGTAAGCGAGCCCTGCGGTCTTCACCTCCGTCTTTCGCCATAAGCAGAGCTGTTGTTTCCGCCAATGGCGCCTCTCCAAATTGACAGCCACGCGCATTAACGATTTTCTTGAGGTTGATCTTGGTCATCGCCTGCCGTCCATTTGCAAAATGCGATTTCCGTACAGCGCTGCGTCAGAGTTCTAGCCAGCTCAGGATCGCCGAACGAGGCCAAGAGAAACCGAAAGACATGGGGCCGATAGCCGCGAAGAATCGCCAACAGTTCGTACATGTATACCCTTTCATCGTTGTCCGTCCACTGCGAATTCATTCCAACAGTAGAATTGGCGGAAAAGGAAGCTTTTGTTCGAAGGTACAGACGGATATTGATTGCCCTAAATGCGGTTCAAAGCTTCAAAAAATCTGGTTTAGTCCAAGTATTTCTATGGCTGTTCTCGTTATCCTGATTGTGATTTTACAGCTCAAGTCGAAGAGATGAACTTCAATAAAAATGATTACGCTGAAGACTTTAAATGGGATCAACCCTGTCCTCAATGTGGAAATCCCATGAAAGTCCGCCATGGACGTTTTGGCGCGTTTCTAGGCTGTACTAACTATCCAGAATGCAAGGGCATCATCAATATCCCCAAAAAGGGTGAAGTAGTCGTTGCTCAAGAAGATCTACCTGATTGCCCCGCTATAGGCGTACAGGGCGTTTAGTGGCCCGTAAATCTCGTTTTGGAAAAACCTTCTATAGTTGTTCTACATTTCCGGAATGTGATGTGATTGTGAATGAACTCTCCCAAATTGAAGGCAAATATCCTAACCATCCACGGACAGCTTATGTGAAAAAGCTTAAAAAAGGCCGACGAGGGGCTACTGCAAGTAAAGAAAAAGAGGAGGCCAAAGAAAAGCCTGCTGCTAAAAAATCTTCTACAAAAAAGACTGCTGTAAAAAAGACTGTGGAAAAGAAAAAAACGGCGCGCATTCAGCCTGCGGTGACTGTAAAAAAAGATCTAGCTTACATCGTAGGCTCGTCGGAATTGACGCGTGGGGAAGTCATCAAAAAACTATGGGATTACATCAAAGCGAACAATTTGCAAGATCCGAAAAATAAACGTCTAATTGTACCTGATGCGGCTTTAGCAAAGGTTTTTGGGAGCAAAGAACCGGTTGATATGATGAAACTCGCGGGCATCGTTAACAAGCATTTGGAAAAAAAATAGAAATAAATTATTTAACTTAAAATACAAACAGTACTAGCTTGCCTCGCTTTAGGAATGCGAAGGCTTACCCATCGTATTACTCATAAGTTTATTTAACGCGAAGCGTTGCGATGCGTTTACAGTGCATTTTCAGAACTAACATCGCATCGCTTTGGAGTGCGAAGGCCTTCCTTCGCTTTCTAAAACAAACACAATCAATCACAAATGTCAAAATTTAGATCCCACTTTATATTTCAAAATTGTTATGTAAAAAGCGAAGGAAGGCCTTCGCAGTCCGAAAGCGATGCGAAGCTTCTTCACCTTTAAAAATTGTTTTACTCATCGCGACGCTCCCCAATCCACACAATTATTAAAGCCTTCGGCGCGCATGGCCAAACAGTTAAAATCCAAAAACTCGCGTGTTTAAAAGACGACGCCTTTATAAATGAGGGCTTTTGCAGGATCCAGAGTCACTAGCTGACCTTCCTTTAAAATTCTACTGGCCTCATCCGCACGAACTATAGCCGGCTTATCCAAAGACTGCGCTATACTAGAAGCAAATTCTTCTGATTCTACATCATCTATATGATTTTGCAGAATAATGCCTGCACATTCTTCAATGAGTGGAATAAACGATTCATTACATTTCGTCATCACTAACAATTGGCCCCGAACAGCATAGGGTTTTTTAGATTCAGCCGAAAGGACAAGCGTGATATTTCCATGTACCCGATGGCCAACACCTGTAAATCCCCTCACCAACACATCACCGATGCTTTCTACCATCATCATATTTGTTGTTCCCGATACGCCAAAGGGTGAACCAGCTGTCACAATCACTAGGTCTCCATTTGTCACAAGTCTTTCTTCAGATGCATAGGCACTCAGGATAGCAAAAGCGTCAATAATCGATTTCGAACCCACATGCATATACGGAATAACACCCCAGTTCAAGGCCATTTGATGAAAGCTTTTTTCATTCGGGGTCATGGCAATGATTGGCATGGCAGGACGTAAACGTGAAATCAAACGTGCGGTAGAACCTCCGCTGGTAAAAGCAAAAATAGCTTTGGCGCCAGAGCTATAAGCAGTTTTGACACAAGCCAAGGTGACTGCAGAGGGAACGTCATGATAGACAAGATCGGCATGATAAGCAAAGAAATCGCGATAGTTAAAATCGGCTTCGGCTTCGTAAACGATGCTACGCGATGACATTCACTGTTTCTAAAGGATATTTGCCGACGGCGGTTTCTCCGGATAACATAACGGAGGATGTACTGTCATAAACCGCATTGGCTACATCAGAAGCCTCAGCCCTTGTAGGCCGCGGGTTATTGATCATGGATTCTAACATCTGTGTAGCGGTGACTACCGGTTTGCCGGCCAGATAACTTTTTGCGAATCATCATCTTTTGCAAGCCCGGTACTTGACTCAGCGGGACTTCTACGCCTAAATCTCCTCTGGCGACCATGATTCCATCTGCGACTTCGACGATGCTGTCAAAATTTTTAACACCTTCACTATTTTCAATCTTGGCATAGATGAGAATATCCGATTTTTTTTCTTCAGCCAATAGCTTTTTGATAGATAAAACATGATCGGCGGAACGCACAAAAGAGGCAGCGATGACATCGATGTGATTCTTGCATCCAAAACGAATGTCTTCAATATCTCTTTCTGTGACAGCAGGGAGATTTAAACTTGAATCAGGAATATTGATTCCTTTCCCCGATTTAAGTACGCCGCCATTATCAATATGAATCACTACGCCGTCAGCGTTATATTCCACAATATGCGAAGAAATGTAACCGTCATCAAAAAGCACACGGTACCCAAAGGAAGATTGTCTAATACATAAGGGCGGTTGATGGAAGCTCCGTGGACGCCACCTTCCAAAATATGTCTATAAAGACACCAATGCTGACCAGAAGTTAAATGAATCTGCCTTCCCGGCAATTTTACCTAACCTTATTTCGGGGCCCTTAGTGTCAAGGATAATGGCTAAAGGGACTTTCTTTATAGCCCGAGCTTCTTTTAAGTTATCCATGACAGCTTTGTGTTCTTCATGCGTTCCATGACTGAAATTTAAACGAGCGGCATTCATCCCGGCATCAATAAGCTGAAGCATTTTGTCCACCGTATTTACTGCAGGGCCGATGGTACAGATGATCTTGGTTCGTGTTCGATTGGTTGTTGACATAAAAATAAATTCCCTCTTAGATCAATGATGTTATTATAACCAAGAATTTGAATTTGACAAATAAAACAATTATTTTAATTATTCATTATGCCTACAGGTTGTGGAAAAAATCTAATTTTAACGGGATAAGGATATGTTTAACTTAAAACACTTAATATTAGGGACTTTACTACTTTTTTCAACGTACAGCAAATTGATGCAAGCCGAAGTGGAGCAAGTCACCGTGAAATGGACGAGTATGTTATGTTTAGACTCATGTGTCAGAGGGCTTGAGCAGCAATTTAGAAGAATACGCGCGATCACTGATGTGAGCATGAATGGTGCCGCAGGAGAAGCTACATTGAAATGGAATCCTCATATGGAGTTTTCCTATAGGCCTATAGAAGCTGCTATGGCTGCAATTGGCTTAGCTACTGATGGTCTATATGTGACTGTCCGTGGGAATATTACGCATGATGGACGTCATGTGTTTTTAACTTCGATCAGCGATAACACGCGTTTTTTTTCTAATGAGCCATCCACAAGTTATTGCAAACAGGCAAATTGAAGAAAATAGCCCTTTTAATCGAGGCCTAACACCACAAATCAGCGCGCAGCTTATCGAGGCTGAACGCAATCATCAGATCGTCAGGATTACAGGACCCTTGTTTCAACCTGAAACGTCGCCCCCTTTATCCCTGACTGTAGAGTCGTTGAATATCAGTCAAAAATGATGACAAGTACACCTTTTTGTAACAGGATTACATGTTTTTCAGGAACCAGTTACTGAGGTGTTCATTGCGAATTTCCACACAATTAGCTTGTTCAGGGTAAAAGGCCTCTTGGAAAAATTTCAAAAGAGTGTTTTTTTCCTTAGCATTTTGAAAAACCGTGACTAAGGTATTTGGAGCAATGATGACAGTGCTATTACGTTGGCCTAAGTTTTCAGCATGCATAAGGATGCCTATCTTATCAAAAACAAATTCAGTAGACTCGTCCTCGTTATGGGTCTTAAAAAACTCTAAAATTTCATTTTGATAAATAAATAGTTTATAAAAACCTTCAATGGTTCCTTTACTGAGCTGATAGTTTTCTTCAGTGAGCTCTTTTTTATGAAGTTCAAGATTTTGAAGCATTTCATCATAAGGAGGTTTTATGGGCATCTCTTTATTTATTTGTACGGGAGCTCGTTTCTCTATTTTAACTTGAATAGGAAGCTTTTTCCGCATTTGTTTTTCCGGATTTTCTTCTACCTCTTTGCCAGGTGATTCTGATTCAAGCATCCCTAAATTGACATAATTTTCTATAGGTGAATCTAATGCTTCGCTCGTCACCTTAAAGAGCTTTTTGTTTAATTCATTATCTAGACATTCTTGTCCTACAATTTTCACCTCATGGACCAGAAAATAATGAAATTTTTCTTTTGTATTATATATATTAAAAGCCTCATCAACAAGAATTTTTTGCTTGATTTCTTGCCATTCCTCCTCAGTAGCCTTACCCAACCTTTCTTTTTGAGCATAGACTGTATAATCAGGTTTTGCGGCATGCCTTTCTTTTGGATTTTCGATCCATTTTTTGAGAAATTCTTTGGCTTGGCGTTTTTGAAAAAGCGTCGATCAAAAAACCTATGTTAGCTTCTAAAGATTTGCCCTTATCTAGAAGCAAATTATTAAGGACTACTTTATTTTTCTTGTCGATGTCCTTTTCCACAAAGTCTTGAATACGACGATGGCGCGCTTCAAAACAAAGGTCGGTGTGTTGATCTGTAAAGGCTAATCTAAGAAATTCAATTAACCGATTCTTTTCTGCCATATCTGAAAAAGTATTAAACAAGAGTTCAGGCGCATTATCTAATATTTGAAAATCATTTTTCATTTGTCCCTTTTTAGGATCCAAGCTTAATAAATTTTCACGATGTATAATTAAACCTGTATTTCTATACATGTAAGATGAGACAGCTATTCCTGGATTTTCAATGTGTAGTTTTTTTATCTTCTCCCTATGAAGAGTGACTTGATAAAAGGCTCTAAGCGTACAAAAAATGTGATCGATTTTCGCATGAGTAAAACCTTCGTTTGATTTTAATTTTCCGCGAATTTTTTTAAATATTTTCAAACAATCTTCATATTTCGTCCGCAATTCCAATCGATTTTCTAATTGTTTTTTCCGTAGAGGATCTAAAGCGTTGAAAACTGCAAGTTTTTTTTGTAAATGAGAGGATGAAATGCGTAGATGAAAAAGGTTACCAAAAAATTTTAAAATGGAAGTGATGCAATTCTTGGCGCGCTTGGGAGCTCCTAACTTTATCTTTTCATTCAGTCTGTGAAGTTCCTGAGCTTTATTATCCACATTATGCAGATTTTTTTTTGCCCAAAAAAACATCGCAAACAAGACTCGCTAGCTGTCTTTCTTTTTGGGTGAAACCTTTTATTTTTTCAGGCTTATTGGCTAAAAGATAAAATTCTTTCATTTGATCTAAGCTAATTTTCATACATCCTCAATAATAAAAAATTTAAATATATCTTATAATTATTAATTTTTGATTAATTTAAGTTAAATTTTAATTTTTCATCATAAAGTGAAATGATTTGGATGAGTTGTGCCATAATTTACAACGGATAGCCTGTGAAAAGTTAGGTGCTCGAGAGGTTCGCGAAAACTTTATATTCTTTGTCTTAGGTTGACTTTCGTCTTCAGTTTTTTTGACCTTATCTTTAGGTAAAGTAAAGTCTTCTTCAGCGACTTGATCTGAAGAGGACACTCCACCCCAATCGCTGAAAGTTAAATCTTCTGAAATTTTGATGCACATCGCCGGGAGTGAGACGTATTTTTCTCACGAGAATCTTCAAAGGCTATGGTCGTGGGAATTTCAAAATCTTTCTTGTTTTGAAATAAAGAGGGAGATTCAGCAAATGTTTTTTTTAAACTTACAAATTCTTTAGAATGAATTTTATCAAAAGATTCATTGCTTATCTGAAAAACGTCATCCGCAGCGTCAATAGCTGTTCTTGTGATACAAGTCACCGCAAGTAATAATAAAATCTTCCTACAGTAGAATCTGTGCATAATTTGCCTCCGGTTTAAACCAACTTTCGTGACCTGAATTTTATTGATAGCATAACAAAAGTGAAGATTAACGTCAGCATTTAACATATGAAATTTATTTTTTGACTGCAAAAATAATCCAATATAATACACCATAAATTACAACTTTTTGCAACGACAAGTTTTAATTTTAATTGACTTTTAATATATTAAAAAGTTACATTCCTTCCAATTTTAAAACATAATGTGAATCTCATGATAACTACCGATATAATAAATAGAATTTTACCTAAACTCGAAATTGAATCTGATTTAAATACACTAACTAAAAATAGTAACGACACGAGGGATTTTTATGAAGATAATTACAATCTAACAAATATATTTTTTGGAAAATATCAACCCAATCCAGGTTGAACCGCTTTTCTATGAAGCCGATCCTAGTTATTTTATTCAAAATAATAATATCAAAACTGAAGATACCTATATGTTTTTTGAAGACAGTTTTGAAAATTATCCACACCAAGAAACAAACCAGATTGAGAGCGATGAAAAGTCTTCCATTCAAGTGATGGACTTAAGCCAAAACGTTGAATTGGGAACAATCAATCAAATAGCGCATGCTATTTTTGTAGAACCCAAAATTGAATTTTCTGCACTAATTAAAGATGAAATTGACTTGAATAATGATCATTTAAAACAAATTACAGAAGATCCTAATTTCATAAACTATATAGATGAAATAAATGCCATTTACCATAACTTTTCAAATATTTTTAAGCCTATTCCGGCTATGTTGCTATTAGATGCTACCCATCCCCGTAAGAAGATATATAAACATGCAAGATCATTGCCGTTAAATTTAAGTCAGAAAAAAAAATATAGTAAACTTAGAACCGGAAAGTCAGCGAAGAAAATGCCATTTATACATTTTTTTTCATAAACATGACCTTTAAGTCTTTTTAAATTCAAGCAGGGATCTCTTCCGTGCAGAAAAGACAATTCTTTTATAACCCAGTTGTGCACGTTTATATTATAAACTCAATATCGATTGACCATTAATTTATTATTGACCTATAATTTTATTTTATAAAAACATGAGCGTTTAAAATGATTAGTAACAATGGGCCAAATTTTGTTTGGAATAATTTTAGCAATCAAGAATTACATACGGTATCTGAAGAAGAAAATATACAAAGTCTGTTAAATATGACAGATCTATTCATTGAATATGCGAATAAATTTATAGAAAACTCCACTCCGGAAATAACTAATTTTGATTTCAAAGAAGCTGATAATTTTAATGATGTAAACACACCTTCTTATTTGGAAGCCTCATCTTCATTGACTAAAGACGATGCAGAAAAATTTGATAAAAACACGTTTTCTAATAAATGGACAAATAATTTTGTTTTCGAGTTTGTGAATGATAATGACGAAAACAACCAGGTATTGAGGGAAAAGTCATCTTCATTGGCTAGAGATGCAGAGATGTTTGATAAAAATACACTTTCTAATAAATTAATAAATAATTTTGTTTTCAAATTTGTCCATGATGTTAATGATGAAAATAGCCAGCCACTAAGGGAAAAGCCATCCCTAGATGTTTGCTATAGAAATTCACTTCAGCAAGCTAAAGTTAAAAGCCTCCTAAGACAAAAAAAACTATTTCCTACTGCACCCGAAAGTTTTAATCCTATAGATAAACAAAAGTTAACAAAAAAGAGGATAAAAAAGAAAAAAGCTACTCATGAATCTTTGAATGGGTAGCATATCGGTTATGTTCACAGTACACTAGTCAATTATGAACAATTGGGTTATAATTTCTTTAGGAATATGGTAGACCTCTTGCATAATTAAGGGTTCGTCGAACCTTAATTATGCAAGAGGTCTGATGTTCCGTTCATAAACGGAGGAATGTGGATAATAAACAAATCATTTTAAAAAAAGTCAAAGTACACAATCTTAAATCCGTAGATCTTAAACTAGATACCAATGAGCTTGTCGTCTTTACAGGCGTCTCTGGATCAGGCAAATCCTCTCTTGGCTTTTGATACGATTTATATGTCGAAGGACAACGACGCTATGTAGAATCTCTTTCCACTTTTGCGCGGCGGCAATTAGGTGAAATGTCCAAGCCAGATCTGGAGCATGCCTCGGGAATCTCGCCCACGATATCCATTGAGCAAAAAACGGCCGGAAGCAATCCCCGCTCCACTGTCGGAACGATGACCGAAATTTATGATTATTTACGCGTTCTTTATGCACGGGTGGGTATTCCTCACTGTCCGATTAGCGGAGAACCTGTCACACCACAAAGCCGAGAACGGATTATCAAAACGGTTCAAAATCTTCCCGAAGGAACAAAACTCATCATACTGTCCCCTTATGCTAAAGCTAAAAAAGCTGAATTTAAAGAAGATTTTCAAGATTTAATGCGCAAAGGTTTTACACGAGCACGTGTCGATGGCAAAATCGTCAACCTGCAAGATGAAATCGGTCTTGGATGGCAATGTTGCCCATGATGTCGACGTCGTCATCGACCGCATAGTTGTAAGCCAAGAAAATCATTCCCGCATTGCAGAAGTCTATCACAGCGGCCTTAAGTTTGGGAAATGGTGTTTGCAGTGTTCTGGATGTGCAGACCGATGAAGAGACAGCTTTTTTCCACGCATGCATATTCCCTTAAGTCAGGACTATCCTATTCTTCGCTTAGAACCCCATGATTTTTCCTTTAATAGCCCATCAGGCATGTGTCCGCGTTGCAATGGGCTGGGGATGATCAATGAATTTGATTTAGACAAAATCATCGATCCTAATCTAAGCATCGCAGAAGACTGCTGCTCGCATTGCCAGCTCTTATCAAACAGTGCGTTATGGCAACATCTATGATAACTTAGCCGAAATTTATGACTTTAGTGTCAAAACCCCCTGGAAAAAACTTTCAGAGAAAGCGAAAAAAATTTTTCTCTATGGAACAGAAAAAAAATGGACGCGCATGCATTTTGTCCATCCTGTAACAGGAGCGCATTGGACTGATCATATTCATTGGAGAGGAGTCCTGCATGAAGCCCATAGTCGTTTTGCAGAAGCAAAAAGCGACATGCTACAGAAGAAAATGCAAAAGCTTATGCATGCACAGGTCTGCCCGGAATGTCAAGGGGAACGCTTAAAACCTTATCCGGCCGCCACGCTTTTGAATGGAAAACGGATCAGCCAATTGACTGCAATGACCATCGCAGAATGCCTGGAATTTTTCAAAACCTTAAATTGACTCCCCAAGATGAAATCGATTGCCGAAGAACTTTTGAAAGAAATCCGTCAGCGTCTTGCAGTTTTTGATGGAAGTGGGATTGCATTATCTAAACTTGATCGCACGGCACCTACCCTTTCCGGAGGAGAAGCCCAGAGGGTTCGCTTAGCTTCTCAAATTGGCTGCGGACTTAGTCGGTATCACCTATATTTTAGATGAACCTTCCATAGGTTTGCACCCACGCGATAACAAAAAGCTGATCCACACCCTTAAACATCTACGCGATATGGGTAATACTGTCATTGTCGTCGAACATGATGAAGAAACCATTTGGGAGGCGTGATCAAATCGTTGACTTTGGTCCGGGTCCTGGTGTAAGAGGAGGAGAAATCATCCACAATGGTGAGATCAAAGGCCTGTTGGAAAACAAGAGATCCCTCACCGGTCAGTATTTAACGGGAAAATTATCCATTGCCATCCCCAATAAAAGGCGCAAGCGCTAAAAAAGTGGCTTTACAGATTAAAGGAGCCTCACATCATAACCTAAAAAATGTAGATGCCAAAATCCCCTTAGGAATTTTTGTTGCTGTCACGGGTGTTTCAGGATCGGGAAAATCATCACTTATCACCGATATCCTTTATCCTGCCCTTTCCAATTACTTACATAGGTAGCGAACACGCTGTTGGCCACACAAAGAAATTCAAGGCATTGAAAATATCGATAAAGTGATCGCTATTGACCAATCCCCTATTGGACGTAATCCTCGCTCTAATCCTGCTACCTACATCAAACTATTTGATGAAATCCGTGATCTTTTCACCAAGCTTCCTGAAAGTCAAGCGAGGGGATATAAACCTGGACGATTTAGCTTTAATGTCAAAGAAGGTTCTTGTCCTCAATGCGGTGGGATGGGGATGATGAAAATTGACATGGACTTTATGGAAGATGCTTGGGTGGATTGTCCTCTTTGTAAAACAAAACGGTTTGACCATGAAACTCTTATCCGTGTTGTACAAAGGCAAAAACATCTATGATGTCTTGGAAATGGATGTCGCCGAAGCGCTTGGAATTTTTCGCCAATATCCCCTCCATTCACCACAAACTTGAAACCCTCCAAAAAGTAGGCATGGAATATATTAAAATAGGTCAATCCTCCACGACACTTATCCGGTGGGGAAGCGCAACGCATCAAGCTAGCTAAAGAACTCGTTCGTCCGGCCACAGGGCAATACTCTGTATATCTTTGATGAGCCCACGACTGGACTTCATTTCCATGATATCAAACATCTCTTGGAAGTTCTGCAATGAATTCGTCGATAGGGGTAATACTGTTCTCGTTATTGAACATAACATGGATATCGTCAAAACAGCGGATTGGATCATCGATATAGGTCCCGAAGGTGGACAAGAAGGAGGACAAAATTGTGGCAACAGGCACTCCGGAACAAATTGCGCAAATTGGATACTCCTACAGGCCATGCCGTGCTTGAAGCCCTGCATCATGACATCCAAGGCAAACGCATTGCCCAAGCCTTGCAAACTGCAAAACAAATCGTCAAAACATAAAGAACGCGAAAAAGACATCATTACAGAAATTTCGCGTCACCGATGCGGAACAAAATAATTTAAAAAGTCTGAATGTCCGAATTCCGCGCGAAATAACTCACCGTATGCACGGGACCTTCCGGATCAGGCAAAACTTCCCTTGCTTTTGAAACCATCTATGCCGAAGGTCAACGCCGCTATATCGAATCTTTTCGCCTTATGCACGGCAATTTGTGAAACAAATGCCAAAACCCAAAGTCGGCCATGTCGAAGGGCTCTCCCCCGCCATTGCCATCGAACAAAAAGCCCACGCAGGTAATCCCAGAAGTACCATTGGAACTATGACGGAAATTTATGACTATTTGCGCATCCTTTATGCACGCATCGGCATTCCCCATTGTCCCGAAACGGGAGAAGTCATCAAAGCCATCAGCAAGGACCATGTGGTCGACCGGATCATGGCTTATCCTGAAGGAGAAAAAATTCAAGTACTTAGCCCCTATTGAAATACGGAAAAATGAAAGTTTTGAAGATGTCATTTCACGTCTCCAACGTCAAGGTTTTCTGCGCATTCGTTTGAATGGACAATTTTTTGATCTGGATCAAGGTGTCGAAGAATATCACATTTGACCGCAAACGAAAAAATGAACTATCTCTTAGTCATTGATCGTCTTAAAGTTAATCCCACTATCAAAAATCGCCTTTTCGAAGCTGTAGAAAATGCATCCCATCAGAGCGGAGGAAAAATGGTCGTTTTGCGAGAAAACCTTCAGGATGTTCTCTTTAATCTAGCTTTTGCTGTGGAAAGCACTGGAAAATCGTATCCGGAAATCACCCCCCATACTTTTGCTTTTAATAATGCTGAAGGGATGTGTCCTGATTGCTTAGGCCTTGGATATCAATATGGCGCTAACTTAATGCAAAAGCCAGAAATCTTAGAACAATCTATAGCAGGCTTGATGCATTACCTTTGGCAAGACAATTATAACTCAGTTGCTTTTGCTTATGTGGAAGCCTTTTTGGCAGCAGAAGGATTGGACCTTTTTGATCCATTGAATAGCCTTTCCTCTAAAAAACTCCAACTGATTTTAAATGGCTCCCCTGAGGAAAAATGGTATTCTACAGGGACGGGCTTAAAGTTTCGCTGGGTAGGGATCAACCATGTGCTTGCAAAAGCCGGCCGTAGCGCACAAGCTGAAATACGTGAGGCGATTACCCCCTTACTTGAAGAACATGCCTGCATCACATGTAAGGGCAGCAGATTGAATCCTTTAGCACAGAATGTGACGATCCATGATGTGAATATCAGCGACCTTTGTAAAATGCCTATAGAACGTTCCTTATATTTTATAGAAAACTTAGAGATCAATAAACAGGACAATAAAATTCTTGAAGAAGTTCACACACAACTTTTAAATAGACTTCGTTTTTTAGCTGCTGTGGGTTTGAACTACATCTCCCTTGACCGTAGAGCTCCTTCGCTGAGTGGAGGGGAAGCTCAACGGATTCGCTTAGCGCGTCAACTTGGAAGTGGATTGACTGGCGTTTTATATGTCTTGGATGAACCTACTATAGGGCTTCATCCGCGCGATAATGACCGCTTGAATTTAGCATTGGAACAACTTAAACGTTTAGGAAATACATTATTGATGGTTGAACACGATCCTATGACTATCGCCCAAGCCGATTATATTTTGGATTTTGGTCCCCAAGCAGGAGCCTTAGGCGGACATATTACAGCTAAAGGCACGTATAAGCAACTTTTTAAAAATCCCCAATCCCTCACAGGAAAATATTTATCAGGCAGACTCACTATTCCTATCCTTACCAAACGACGCCCTTTGAACAACGGAAGCCTCCAAATTAAAAATGCGAAAGCCAATAATTTAAAATCCATTAAAGTGGATATTCCCATAGGTGCTTTGACAATCTTAACGGGTGTTTCTGGATCAGGAAAGTCTACGCTAGTCCATCAAGTCATTTTACCAGCTGTCCAAAGAGGGTTATTTAATTGCAATGAAGTCTCGTTGCAAGCCGGGAAAGTCAAAGGCATCGAGCAATTCGAAAAAGTTATTTCAATTGATCAAAATCCTTTAGGACGCACTGTAAGATCGGATGTAGGAACTTATGTGGATGTCTTGCCACGCATGCGCGAATTTTTTGCTTCCATCCCAGCGGCAAAAGCAAAAGGCCTTCAAGGAAAACATTTCAGCTACAACCATCGCCGCGGAATGTGTACCAACTGCTGGGGATTAGGCTATAAGAGAATAGAGATGCATTTCTTGCCCCCTGTAAAGGTTGTTTGCGAGGAATGCCAAGGCCTTCGTTTAAATCCCGTAAGTTTGGAAGTCACTTACCAAGGCAGGAACTTTGGTCAATACCTTGACATGACTGTTGATGAAGCACGTCATATTTTTGAAAATCATCCGCGTATCACACGCATTTTAGACACTCTTATTGCCGTAGGATTGGGTTATCTAAAATTGGGTCAAGAAACGGCAAGCCTTTCAGGAGGAGAAGCGCAACGTATCAAATTAAGCCGCGAACTAGCTAAACGTTCATCTGGTAAAACTTTATATCTTCTCGACGAACCAACAACTGGTTTGCACAGCGATGACATCAAAAAATTGTTGCAAGTCCTCCATAAATTAGTAGATAAGGGAAATACCATGATCGTTATTGAACATAATCTTGATATGATAAAAAATGGCGATTTTGTGATTGATCTAGGACCGGATGCAGGCGAAAGGGGGGGCGAAGTTGTAGCTATAGGCACTCCGGAAGAAATCGTTAAGAATCCGAATTCTGTGACAGGAAAATACTTAAAAAATGTCCTCCATATAACTTAAAGAATGCTTATAAAACCACTATCTTCTAATTTTTGTCGACTCAGCAAAATAGGTACTTATATTGCTTTTGCTATCATTTACTTCTTTTTCGGAAGTATAGATTCATTAAAGGCCGAGGACATCCCCATTTCACTTGAGATTGCTCAAACTAAAGAAAAGCGTGCATGGGGTCTCATGCGGCGCATTTCTATGCCTGAAAACCATGGAATGTTGTTCTATTCACCCGGAGGACATATTTGGATGTTCAATACAATGATGGATCTTTCAGTCGCTTTCCTGGATCAACATGGAAAAATCATAGGAATTGCTGAACTTAAGGCTTATCCCGAAATGATGGATCCTAAACGCCCCGTGAATAATTTAAACGACATGTGGAAATATCCAATTCAAGATAAAGTCTTTCAATTTTTTTTGAATAAAAGTATCGGCGTTCCCCCCGGCACACATTATGCCTTAGAAATGAATACGCATTGGTTTTCACGCCATGGTATAAATGCAGGTGATGTTGTAGTATGGAAACCCGAATCTTCGAAGGGCTATATTAAAAAATTAGAAGAATAGAGCGAAGTTTATTTGACGCGAAGCGTTGGCGATGCGTTCACAGATGCTTTTTTTTGAACTAACATCGCATCGCCCTTGGAGTGCGAAGGCCTTCCCATCCTATTACCCATAAGTTTATTTAACGCGAAGCGTTGCGATGCGTTTACAGTGCATTTTCAGAGCTAATATCGCATCGCTTTGGAGTGCGAAGGCCTTCCTTCGCTTTCTAAAACAAACACAATCAATCACAAATGTCAAAATTTAGATCCCACTTTATATTTCAAAATTGTTATGTAAAAAGCGAAGGAAGGCCTTCGCACTCCAAAGCGATGCAAAATTCTTTTTACAAAACTTTCTTTTTTTTTGCATCGCAACGCTCCGCGATTCAAATACTTACGATGTCTTACAATGACTTATGGGTAATAGGATGGGAAGGCCTTTGCGCCTTTGCGTTGAATTTTTTCAGAATTTAGCCCTGAGAAGAAGGTACGGACAGAATTGCTTTTTCTTCTATAGGTAGCAGTGCAGCGCGTTCATAATGCTTGTTTTTTGACTTATAATATACGGGAACTACTTCTTTTCCTTGCCGAGCAGCCACATTTTCAATATCATGAAAAAATTCGCTCTCTTGCAACTTATCTCTGTCCTTTCCCCAGCCAGCTTGAAACAGCCGGATCCTTTTATTGAAACATTGAGCCGCTACGTAAAGTTCATCTTGCAATAGGCAAGTGCTATTTTTCCTCAAATGACTTAGATAAGCCCTAAATACCCTGGGATCATTCTTAAAGTCTTCTTTTCGTTTTTGAGATATAGCAAATTCTTTAGAGCTTTTCGGGTCATCCACAACTAATTTATCATAATTTTTTGTCTTATAATATTGTCGTAAATCGATCGTTTTCTGAGCATTTCCCTTTTGCTTTATCCTTACTTCAAGGGCATCATTGAATCCCTTGGGGGCGGGTGCATCATTGGAATTGAAATAATAGTCATCAAGAATAGTTGATATGGCTGTAGGCAAGCGCTTTTGATCAAAAGCTTCTTGTAAATAATCGCAGAATCTTTTTCTGGCTTTAAGGGCATCGCAACGAAAGTAACCATCGACCTCTATACCTTCTAGCACGTGAAAACCACAAGAATCATCAGCAATAGTTTTATAGGTCACAAAATTCTTAATTTCCCCGTTTTTTTCTTGAAATTTATAGGGAAATTGGATGGGATCCGGATCGTACTTCTCATCCAAAATCTTGGCAATCTCGCCATCTAATAAAGTTTTCTGAATCACAGATACACTAAATTTTTCATCATTCTTTTTCTTGAATTCGCAATATTTATCAAGAATTTGATGACTTTCTATTTTTTTGTTCTTATTTACATTCTCAAGGTCTTTAATAATTTTATCAATAGCCGCGCGGTCCGACCAAAAGGACATGATCAATTTCTCTTTTTCACTTTCCTCAGCTAGCTCTACTTCGATTTCCGGGGGAATTTCATCATCATTTTCATCCCCTACATTCGCAATTTGTTGTTTACCTAACTTAGGTTTTTCGATGACGACAATATTCACTTTATTGGCAGCCTTGGCTAATTTCGTTGCTTCGTCCACTTCAAGTTTTCGCAAACGACCAATAAGGGAAGGAATAACAAAAGATGTAGCTAATCCCAGTGTAAGCAACGTGATAAAAATTGAAACAACAAAAACCAAGGCTTTGTGTGGACGATTTAAATTTTTAAATTCATAAAAAGTGTTATAATCCACTTTTTTTTGAGCAGGCTGATGCTTATCAGGGGGTATCATTAAAAACCTATTAACCTAATTAAATTATATAGAGGAAAATAGTATCACAATAGATATTTTTATTAAAACAAAAAAAACATTCAAACAAACTTAGTATATACTTTCCATAAATATTATACAATTAACCACCGATATAGATGGTAAATACAAAATTTACTGCAAAATTAGGTAGTAGCGCATGACTACTAACGTCAATTTGCATTGAACAAAATCATCATTAGGCTCATAAGATCTATGCTTAACAGAATTCCTAGCTAAAAAGGAAAAAAATTATGGCGAAACCCATTCTTACAAAACGAAAGTCTGATGCAATTGCCAATGGCGCTTTTCTCATTGGAATAGGCATTTTGCTTTTTAGTAATGCCTGGTGGCCAGGCATTTTATTAGTCCTATGGGTGTCTTTATTTTTAAGACAGTATTTGACAGGGCGTTTTTATGATGCACTGATGTCCACGATTATTCTTGTGGGTTTATTTTTAGTATCATTCATTAAAATCCAATGGTCTGTCATCATCCCCGTCCTGTTTGTTATAGGGGGCATATATCTCATATTCCGAGAATATTTTTATGCTGACGAGACGATTGAAGAAGAAACTTTAAATGAGACTTCAAACGATGACATCCGAGACAAGTAAAGAACCTAATGAAAAGAAATTAGGTAAACTGATTCATATTGCTCAAGTGATGTTACCAAGAAAAGGACCCAGACTTCTTCTTCTTCGCAAAGTGGATCCCGTCCGCTTTGAATGGTATGAGGAAGATGACAAAGGGAGGGAAAGCAATACTGCAATTTTTGCTCCGTCGGCAGAAGAAGCTATCCGACAAGCCTACTTGAATTGGAAAGATCATCTCTTTAGAACAATTAATTGTGGATTTCGTTACTCCTTGCCTGAACGTGACGAGCATGGTAGTAATGCCCTCTTCCATCAAATGATCGCTTCTTACAATTCTATGAACGGCATCTATTTTGATGAAGATTTAGGCCACAATTGCCTTGTCAATTTTGCTTCAGATGAAGCGAAAAGATTATGGAAAGAACTTCAGTCACAAAAAAGACTTTAGATTGTTAGATAAAACAAACCAATTGGACCCAGGACACCTCTGTC
>CAVVKX010000034.1:0-32467 GCA_963748975.1 uncultured Parachlamydiaceae bacterium | reverse complement strand
TACGGGAAAATGTAAGGATGAGCAATAGTTACTATAACGAACTAGAAGTTATGGAGTTATATGCAAATATTGCTTAGCTTAATGCATATGTGTGCGTGCCCGTGCCCGATTAATATTGTTTCTGAGGTATCTGTTGAGAGTTTTTTTTCGGGCACGGGCACGCACACGGGCACGGGCAAGGGTTTTAGAGGGGTTATTAATTGGCAGGGGAAAACACCTAATCCACCGGTAACCATTTATCTTGAATATTGAAGCGCCTATCCGCTTGCTTATCTCGTTCGCTTTCTACAGCTTCCTCAATACTGACTTCTTTAATCGTTTTAATATAAACTCTTTTATAAGCTTCAACCTTATCCCTTAGCTTTAAAACAGCTTTCCATTCCTCTTCAGACAATTTTAGTGGATGCTCCAATAACTTTTTTGTGTTAGGAGGATTAGTCCCGAGTTTAGCAAACAAGCGATCATCGCTTTTATGCAAACGCTTGAGTTCTCTGATCAGATAAATGGTTAATTTTTTTTTGTTTAAACGATCGTTTTCAAGTGCTTTTTTTTCTCGTATTTGCTATCTGTGGGGTCGACAATTTTTTTTATTGCAATTTTGTCCATCTCTTTTTTAAGAGAATCTTCGACTTTTGTAAAATTAGTTTTACCCATATTAACACTCACATATTTTCTAATTTAATTTTAGCATTAAAAGTAATATTTGACAAACTTGCATTATTTAACCATCTTCCCTAGAATATAAACAGAAGTAAGAGGCACGAAATATGGAAGAAATGACAGTGGATCTTGTAGTGATAGGTTTGGGCCTGCCGGACAAAAAGCAGCCATTCAAGGCGCTAAATTTGGCAAAAAAGCATCGTGATCGATAAATTTCCCGAGCCCGGTGGTAACTGTGTGTACTCAGGCACAATTCCTTCTAAATCCCTAAGAGAAGCCATTATTGATTTGACTCGTTTTTATGAAAGGGGATTTCACAATAATGAATTTGCCCTGCAAGAAGTGACTGTTTCTCAACTTAATAGTCGTTTGACTAGGGTCATGGAAGAAGAAAGAAATACAGTCTACCGACAGCTAAAAAAAAATGGAATTCGTTTAATTACCGGTACGGCACGCTTTGAAAACCCACACATGCTGATTGTTGTAGATAATGATTTTAGGCTGCTTTATCAAGTTAAAACGGAATTTGTCATTATAGCCACCGGTTCTAAACCCCGTAATCCTAACAATGTGCCTTTTGACAATACTGTGATCCTTGATTCAACACGTTTGTTAGGTATCGAAAAAATCCCTAAAACTATGATTGTTCTCGGGGGTGGAATCATTGGTTCGGAATACGCCAGCTTTTTTTCTACATTAGGGACGGAAGTTACATGATTGATAAGAGAGATCATATACTACCTCTCTTAGACCCTGAAATAGGCATTGTCCTGCAAACAGCTTTAACCGATTTAGGGCTGCGTTTTGTAGGAAAAAAAGAGCCGGAGCAAATTGCCCGAATTAGACAAGGCCTATGTGAAATGCAAAGACGGTTCTGAATTTCACGCCGATACTTTGCTTTATGCTTTAGGAAGGTCGGCATTTGTTAATGGCTTGCACATTGAAAATGCAGGCTTAAGCATAAATGAAAAAGGATATATTCCTGTGAATGCTTTGTTTCAAACCGATAAACCTAATATTTATGCCGTGGGTGATGTCATTGGAGGGCCTTGCCTGGCTTCTACCAGTATGGAGCAGGGGCGTTTGGCTGCACGCCATGCCTTTGGTGCTCATCACAGCCTCTTTCCCGCTCTTTATCCTATTGGAATCTACACAATCCCGGAAATTTCTAGTTGTGGCTATACTGAAGATAACTTGCGTGAAATGGGTTTTCGTTACGAAGTTGGAAGGGCTTACTATTATGAGCTTGGCCGTAGTCACATTGTCGGGAGTAATACCGGAATGTTCAAAATTCTTTTTCATGCTGAAACATTGGAAATTTTAGGTGTGCACATCATTGGGCGCAGCGCAACAGAAGTTATTCACATAGGCCAAGTAGCCATGACTTTTGGTGCAAAAATAGATTATTTTATCGACCAAGTCTTTAATTATCCAACCTACGCAGAAGGCTATCGTGTAGCAGCATTGAATGGATATAATAAAATCAAATACAAGAAGTAAACGCATGTCAACATATAAAATGCCTCCAAACTCAAGTGAAGATTCTGAAAATGCGCATAATGCAGAGTCCAAACCTGAAAGAAAAATGCCTGATTTTATCTACGTAGATTCAGGACAGCATGATGAAACTCAAAATCTGGGAACAACGACTCAAGACCCTAGACAGATGTTTGGATCTATACAGACAATGGCCAAGGGAAAGCACCCTTTTTATTTACGTGCTTTGGCCTTAATAGGCACATTTATTATGCTTTTCTTGTCGGCCATTGTATTTATTGTACTTTTAATTACATTTGTATTGTCAGTAATCTTTTTGCGCCAGTCCACTTATTTCAATGAACAAGTCTCTATTGCTTGGAAATGCTTTAAAAGAAAAGCAATGGTATTCACGTTAGGATGCTTTGTGTGCATTTTTCACTTGAGTTTGGGGATTGGAATTGTTTTGATGTACTTTTTGCTGACCGGTGAAAAGTTTAACAACCGCTTTGTGCAAGAATTCACACAAAAACACAAATGATAGACTTTTTCTTTATAAGCACCTCGTAAAATCCTGACACTCCAAAGCCTTCGGCGAAAACACAGCTTAAAACTTCGCCGAAGGCTTTGGAGCTGTCCGCTGCTTTAGCGCCGCTTTTGTACAAGCGAAGGTCTCTCTTTTAGTTTGGGTACGCAGCCTAAATTGGATTTTATCTTTATCCATATAAAGTTCAATTGAGCTTTCAGAGGGCACTCTACCTTCAAGAATAGCTTTCGAAAAGCATGTTGACAACTTCTTATTGAATATAGCGTTTTAGAGGACGGGCACCGAATGTCGGATCATAGCCCTCTTTAGCAAGATGGGCTGATATTTTTGGTGTCCAGGTCAGTTTCACATCGCGATCTTGCAAACGTTTGGCAAGTAAGATGCAGTTGGATAGTGACAATTTTTTCCATGTCTTCTTCTTGTAACGGCAAGAAGGGCAAAATATCATCTAAGCGATTGATAAATTCCGGACGAAAATGAGTCTTAATCACAGGATCTAAGAAGTCTAATAATCTCTTCTTTTGATAAATCTGTTTTGCGATGCTGCTCCATTTTTTCAAGAAGCGATCAGAGCCTAAATTGGATGTCATGATAAATAAAGCATTTTTGCAATTGACCGTCCGCCCTTTGCTATCTGTAATACGTCCATCATCAAAAATTTGCAGCAAGATATTAAAGACATCATGATTGCGCCTTTTCAATTTCATCAAATAGCACAACAGCATAAGGACGGCGGCGAAGGCCTCTGTCAACTGTCCTCCTTCTTCATAACCAACATATCCCGGAGGAGAGCCAATCAATCTTTGAGACGCTATGTTTTTCCATATATTCAGACATATCGAGGCGGATCAGGGCATCTTCTTGATTGAAGAGTTGTTCTGCTAAGGCTTTTGCAAGTTCTGTTTTTCCAACCCCTGTGGGCCAAGAAGAGAAAGACACCCATAGGTCGTTTGGATCGCTTAAGCCTGATCGTGAGCGTCGGATCGCTTCGCTAACGGCTGTAACGGCAAAGTCTTGGCCGACAACTCGTTTTTCAAGCTCTTTTTCAAGGTGTAAGAAGTCTTTCAGCTTCGCCTTCCAGCATTTTATGAACAGGAATACCTGTCCATTTTGAAACAATTTGGGCAATTAAATTTTCATCGACCTCTTCTTGCAAAAGGCGGTTGGGTTTTTCATTCAGTTTTTCTGTATTTCTTCAATCTCTTTTTGTAATTTCGGGAATTCTTTATAGCGCATTTCTGCGACTTTATTATAATCGGCTTTTCGCTCTGCTTCTTCTTCTTGGAACGCAATTGTTCTAATTGTTTTTTTTTCTCTTTCAACGATTCGATGAGTTTTTTCTCTTGGTCCCATTGCTGTCGTAGATGCTAAGTTCTTCTTTGATTTCGGCGATTTGCGCTTCTAAGTTTTTCAGCTTCAGTTTTAGCTAAGGGTGTGTTTTCGCGGCTTTAAGGCTTCTTGTTCGACAATTAGACTGGCGAGTTCTCTCTCCTTATTGTCGATGGGAAGGGCCGGCTTCCCATTTGCATACGGATCAAGCTTGCTGCTTCATCGATGAGGTCGATGGCTTTATCAGGCAGATGCCGATCCGTGATATAGCGGTAGGATAAGAATAACAGCAGCATGGATGGCCGATTCTGTGATATGCACGCCATGGAAAATTTCATAGCGTTCTCGCAAGCCGCGTAAAATGGCGATCGAGTCTTCTACAGCTAGGTTCTTGACCATGACAGGCTGAAAACGGCGTTCTAAGGCGGCATCTTTTTCAATATATTTTTGGTATTCATTGAGTGTGGTGGCGCCTATGCAATGAGAGTGCCTCGTGCAAGAGCTGGCTTTAGCAGGTTGGCTGCATCCATTGCCCCTTCTGTAGCTCCTGCACCTATTAAGAGTATGGACTTCATCAATAAAGAGAATGATTGTCCTTCACTCTTTCGATATCTTGTAAAATACCTTTTAAGCGCTCTTCAAATTCTCCTCGATATTTTGTTCCGGCAATTAAGCTTCCCATATCTAAGGCCAAAAGTTGTTTATTTTTTAAGGAATCAGGAACATCTTCTTGGACAATTCGTTGGGCCAAGCCCTTCGGCGATGGCTGTTTTTCCAACACCTGGATCTCCGATCAGCATAGGATTGTTTTTTGTCCGTCGACTTAGGACTTGCATGGTGCGGCGGATCTCTTCATCTCGGCCGATGACGGGATCGAGTTTTCCTTTTCGGGCAAGATCGGTTAAATTTTTGCAATATTTTTCAAGAGCTTGAGGTTTGGCTTCAGCAGCTAGGTGAATCCATATGACGATCTCCTCGAATTTTTTTGATTTGTTCTTCTACTTGTTTGTAGAGTAATGCCTGTTGATTTTTCCAGGATGAAAAAGGCTCTCCTCCATTTTTCCAGTAGGAGATCAGAAAATGGTCGCTGCTTGTATAAGTATCTTTCCAGCTTTTGCAATATTTTGAGCATCGGCAATGCGGCGTTTGCAGGCTGCGGGAAGCTTGAGGAGGTTGAGGAGATGAGCCTGTAATATAGGTAGGTATGTTTGCTAATCTTGTCGTTGAACATCATCCAATAAAGATTTAGGATCTGTGTTCAAGTTAGATAAAATGGAATTGAAATAGCCTTTGGGGTCTTGTAAAAAAGCCTATAATAGAGTGTTTTCAGTGACTTCCGTTTTGTGTTGTTGTTGCGCTTCATTAAAAGCTTCTTGCAAAGCATTAGTGACACTTTCAGTAAAATTTTGTGGCATGCGATACCTCTCGATTTTTAACAATCTAAAAAACTAGAATATCCATGTAAATTGCCTGAGTCAATGTTTAAATTTTTATATTGTTTCAAGAATGTTACATTCATTTACATGTGAAGTATTTAAACTTGTATTAATAAAACAAACAAATTAGAATGTTTTCATTAATAAATTTCAAATCGGACACTTAAGTATGAAATATTGTGAATCAATATCAAACCTAAAAGATTACCTACACGTGAAGTCATGGTAGGGAATGTGGGTGTTGGGGGGAAAAATCCTATTCGCATTCAATCCATGACTACTTCAAGCACACGTGATGTAGAAGCTACCATTGAACAAGTCATTAGGCTTGCAGATGCAGGATGTGAAATTGCTCGTGTGACTGTTCAAGGGATGAAAGAGGCAGATACTTGCGAAGGTATTAAAAATGGTCTGTTCAGAGTGGATACACTATTCCTATTGTGGCTGATATCCATTTTTTTCCTCCTGCTGCTATGCGTGTAGTTGATTTTGTTGATAAAGTGCGTATCAATCCAGGCAATTTTGTTGATAAAAGAGCAACTTTTAAAGTATCGAATATGATGATCAGTCTTATGCCCATGAAATAGAAAAAATTGAGGAGAAATTTACTCCTTTTGTTGAAAAATGCAAACGCCTTAAGACGTTCTATGCGTATAGGACTAACCATGGCTCTCTTTCTGATCGCATTATGAACCGCTATGGCGATACACCTGCAGGTATGGTGGAATCAGCTGTAGAATTTGCAAATGTTTGCCGTAAAAATGATTACCATGATTTCATGTTTTCTATGAAATCATCTAATCCACTTGTCATGATTTTAGCTTATCGTTTTCTTGTGGCTGAGATGTATGAGTTAGGTTGGGATTATCCGCTGCATTTTGGAGTCACTGAAGCTGGAGAAGGGGAAGATGGTAGAATCAAATCTGCTATGGGAATAGGTTCTTTATTACTTGATGGCATCGGTGATACCATTCGCGTTTCTTTAACAGAAGATCCATGGTATGAAATCGATCCTTGTAAGCGTTTAATGCAATTTACGGAAGATTACTCTAAATTATGTGGACCTGTTTTTATTGAGAAACATCGTGATTTTCAAAATATCACAAGACGTCATATTACTTATCCTAAACATGTCTCTATGCATAAAAATGGAACAGTTTTGGTCAGTACGTCAAAACAAGACAGAGACGCCACAAATTTTTATCAGAAACTGGGTTGTGAAGTTCAACTAGGGCGACCTAAGCCCAAAATATCTTCTACAGACGGTATTGTTGTAAAGGATGGATCCCTTAGTTCCCTCATGTTGCAGCATCTGCATGATGCGGGTATTAGTGTTTATTCTAATCAATCTATGGATGGCATTGTTCATTTGATGAACCTTTCCGAGGCTAGACAATTTGCGAATCAAAACAAATTTTCTTTAACTAAACAGACGCCTGTAGCACTGATAATTGGTGATGAAACTCCTGCTGAGTGGTCAGCTATAACTGCGCTACAACCCTCATTAATCCTATTAAGGCCCTCTACAACACGTCTTTTTCAGGCTCGTCAATTTTTTGATTGGCTCAAGGAACAGCATATTTCTATTCCTGTGATCCTTAATTTCCAATATACATGCAGCCAAGCGGATCTTGTGATCCAAGCTTCTGCAGAATGCGGATCTTTACTTTGCGATGGCCTAGGAGAAGGATTGTGGATTGAAGCTCCTTATGATGTGGATTATTTGCGAAATTTGAGTTTTAGCATCCTTCAGGCTGCCCGTATGCGTACTTTTAAGACAGATTTCATTTCCTGTCCTAGTTGTGGGCGTACTTTATTTGATTTGCAAGATGTAACAAAACGTATTCGTGAAAAGACGGCTCACTTACCTGGTGTGAAAATAGCCATTATGGGCTGTATTGTCAATGGACCGGGGGAAATGGCAGACGCGGATTTTGGTTATGTAGGGTCTAAACCGGGGATGATTGACTTATATGTAGGTAAGACATGCGTTCAAAAAGATATTCCATTTTCTGAAGCGGATGATAAACTAGTGGATCTAATCAAAGCCCATGGCAGATGGTTAGAGAATTTCGCCGAAGGCTTAGGAGTGTCTGCGCTTTAGCACAGCTTATTGTTCGCGGCACCAGTAAAAAGCAATTGACATGATGCCTTCTGTCTATTATATCTAAAAATGGATAAAAAAAATTTTAGTGGACAAGGCTATGAAATATCTGAAAATATTTATCGCTGGCATAACCTTTCCCAGTGTTCTTTTTCCATTTCTAATTCTTGCTGCGTGGGCTTTCGAAAAATCTCAGTATATTACCAATCCATTCTTACATTTTGTGCCACTAATATGGGGAATTTGGAATATTTTATACTTTGCATGTTTCTTAAAGGTTTTGCCGGAGAATTCGACGATCCGATTATTGCTTGTTGGTGGAATTCTTGGCTTTTTGGTAGCAGTTTTTGGAGTTTTTGGATTGAACGTATCAGTCTTATTAGGGCTGCCTAAGTCACTTACCTATCTACCTCTAATTCTAGCCCCCATTCTTTACGCTATTTTCTGGCTTTTCATTGTTAATCCTCTTACACATTTGTTAGGGGTTTTTGAAAAGCCAAGTGGCCATAAATGATTTTGCATAATCTTTGGGAACATTTGAAGTGATTGGGGCCGGTTCTGCATAACTGCATAACTTTAGAATTTTTCTTTCACCAATGATAAAGTTGTTTCAAGAAATTTTTCGGTCCTCTCTAACAATTCATTGGATTGTTTTGCTCGTTTGACTAAGCGACATAATGTACTTGAATCACGATTTAGAAAGCCCGCGAGCTTTTGTAAGTGTATTCCTGATGCCTTCTGCACTGCTAAAGCTAATATAGATCGAATATCTACTAATCGCTTTTCCCTACTATCTGAAATGATTTCACTAATTTTAAAGTCGAACTCACATTGAGCGGCTGCAATTAAATCTTCAAATTGGATTTTATTAGTTGGTAGGTTTCTAACTACAACTATTTCTTTCGCAAACTCATCACTACCTAGGACGCCATTTTGAGTTGATTCTCGAATGATCTTGATATCAACTTCTGCATCTATAGCTTCTGAGGTATGCTTGAGGATTGCTCGTCGAGCTTCAAGAGGGGCTGTGGCAAATTTCTTTAAAACGCGTGTTTGTGTAAGCCAGACGATCGCATCAAGCGCTAAATAGGAACAATAACTACTCCAACGATAGCTTTGAGGAGCTGTAGTTAAATTAGCTCGCACGGGATTAAGATGTATGTATCGGACTAATCGGATAAGATAATCGCCATCCTCAATTAAAATGGATCGAAATCTATCTTGGAATAAATGTCCTTTCAAATTATGGCGTCGGTTAAAATATTGGGCATACCTTCCTGCGAAGTCATGAACAATAGTAGAAAGAGAAGTTGTGGTTGGCTCTAAAATGAAATGCACATGATTGCTCATTAAACAAAAAGCGTGAATAATCAAACGATGTTCTTCAGCAGCTTTTTGCAACATCAAACAAAATCGAATTCTGTCATTATCATCCAAAAAGATTGATCGTCCTGCATTACCTCTAAGCATAACGTGATGACATGAATAAAAAAGCGTATAACGTTTTCGTCTTGGCATAATGCCAAAAACATTAACATTTTAAAAAAAACTTTGAAAGAAAAAGTTATGCAGTTATGCAGAACCGGCCCCAATTGTCATCACATTAGAGTCTTTTAATAGTTGCATAACTCGGGGAATTCTCTGAGGAAGATTTATTTTTGCTTCATGGATGTTGTAAGCAAAAGGGAAGAATTTATCCTCTTTTTCGACCCATCCTATAAACCAGCCAGTTTGAAAGTTTTTGCCAACAGGTTTTGAACCACTCCAACCGGTTTTTCCAAATAGTTTCCATCCATTGGGGAGTTCTTCAATAAATAAAAGCATTTTTGTCATTTGAACGGAATGGTTTGAAATGGATAGATTTCCTTGAATCATATTTCGCAGAACATTAACCTGTTCTTTTGGAGAAATTTTTAATGAAGAATTGACCCAGGCTTGTGTGAGTCCTCCTGACAAGTCTTGATTTCCGTATTCCAATAATTGTAAATAGTGTTGCATTCTTTCTAACCCTAATTTAGATGCTATAACTTTGGAATACCAAATACAAGAGTTTTTCATCCATGATTGTGCCGTTTGAGAGGCTTTCCATGATTCTAAATAATCATCATACCCCTCTTGAAAGTCCCATATGGGTATCTTTTCATCTTTTAAAATCCCTGAGTCATATCCCATCAAGCTTAAAATAATCTTAAACGTAGAACAGGGGGTTACTTTTTCATTGATATGAGGACCCTGCTCAATCATGACCTCATTAGTAATCCCATTAATAAGAATAAAATTTTCCTCAGCAGTGTAAACGTACAGTAAGGGTAAAATCAATAAAAAGTAGGCCAGACAAATTGAAAATCGTAGAAGACCCATTAAAACCTCATTTTGCAGAGCAATTCTAATAAGGTAAATCGATTTTAAGCCAGAGGATTTTGTCAGTTCTGCGAAAAAAAGGAAAATTTAAAAAGATTTTAAACAAAATCAAAGAATTCCATTTTTACATTAGTCGTAAAAAGATTTTCGTTCTTCCCATTTTGGAGGGAGCGGATGTTCTGGATTTAATGATTGATAGAGTTTAACGTACTCTCTAAATTCTAATTTTCTTGAAGGACCTGAACATTTCACCCACATACTTTTATCAATATGTGGCCAATCAAAGTTTTTAGGATTAATAACTTTGAGTTTTCCACGTACATAAGTATCTGTCTTCTCCCAATCTTTAAGGCTGCTGTCAGAAATATCGATGGGTAGAGCTTCTATTACCCAATTTGATAAGAAAGTATTCCAAAATTCATCATTAGGTTTCTGAACATAAAAACCTGTACCAGTTGATGTGCTCATAATTTCTCCTCCAAATAATTACATGAATTTTAGGGACAAATATGCGCTTTTTAAAGATTTACATATAGTTTCTGGCCCAAAATTATGCAAGAGGTTTGAATAAATCCTTAAAGGGCGAATGATCCATCACATCTAAGGCATCTTTAAAAGCTTGCTTTTTGTGACTAGCATGTAAGCTTGAGCATACTTCATAAATTTTGCGAGGATTTATATCGCAATTATAACAATAATTAAAAAATCTCATCAGTTGAACATCTGGTTCCATTCTAACGTCAGGTACATGACCTTTTTTTTCATCTAAATTTTCTCTGATTAAATTTACAGATTTTTGAGCTTCTTCTTCCGTTTCATTATCGCATAGAGCCGAACAGATGTTTGACCAAATTTTATACCTTTCAGAATGTGATTTAGCATATTCTAGCGGTTTTTTTTAAACGGAGTGAAATCTTTTTGGTGTTCCATGTAATATAATTCTGAAAAAGGAGACTTATCGAAAACTTCCAAGACTGTTTTAAATGTTTTTGCAAAATGATTTTTGGAATTAGATAGATTTTTACATGCTTGATATAACCAGTGAGGGTCGTTGTTACATTTATAATAAGAGTTTAAAAATTCGATTAATCTCAAGCCAGAATCAGCATCACGAAGATCATTATTATAAATTTCTTTGAGACCCAGTTTCATACATTCAAATTTGAGTCTTTCAACATTATTATAGCCCGCCCTTTCATCGTTATCACAGAGTATTTTTCTAATAGCGATACAGTCTTTAAGCCGCTTAAACTGAGCATTATAAGTGTTAGGGTCTTCATCATCAACTAAAGGAAGTGCGAATATATTGGGATGTGGTTTTATATACAGAGATTTAAACTCGGATTTCAACATGGAATTTATGGCTTCTTCAAATTCAGCGGCAATCTCTTGATTTTTGACTTTAGATAGCGATGAACAGGCTTCGTAGATAATGTGAGGGTCTTGTTTCTCTTTCAAAAAATATTTAAATGTTGCAAGTAAGTCCTCCTCATCTTTTTGATAATTTGATCGCACGCGACCCCTATAAATATTTGTTTTCAAGATCACTTCTTCGATGAACATATTCATGGATTTTGGATTGCGGAGTGCCTTTTGGATAAAATTAAATCGTTCATCGGGATTTTTTTTGTAGTCATTAGCGAGTTGATCAATATTTATTTCTGCTTGTTGTAAGGGAAATGCAGGAGGGAATTCTGGTGGTACCTGCAAGACATTTTCTTCAAATAGGATAGGTCGTTGTTCCTCTTTAATTTCTTGAACAACTTTCAAAGGCTTTTCAGAGTCGTCGATTTTGTTAAAATTTTCTTCGTGCTCAATAAACAGACGGTCAATGTTTAATTCTTCTTGCACAAAATTATTTGGCTTCTCCTTTGCATAGTGATTCTTAGCCGCAGCAGCTATCTTTTTAGGTTTATTTTGAATCTCGGGTTGTTCTACTTCAAATTTTTGAATAGTCCCTGATGGTTTTTTTTGTGCTTTAATTTCGATCGGGTTGACTTCGTCAGAATTATCAAATTTGTGTTTTAGAGGTGACGGTAATTCAGGCAAATTATTATCAATTTTTTTGATTGGATCTTCAACCTTAACAGCTTGTTTGATTTTAAATTGTCTTTTTACATAAATGCTGGCTTGTGTTTCTTCGCCTTTTTTGAATTCCTTCCACGATCGAGACATTAGTTTCCGATAATTTTTAAAACAAAAGGCTAATATAAAAAGAGCAAGGGTCATTGTTTTAAGAAATCGACCAGCCCTCCAAAAGGAATTATGTTTAACTACTAAAGAGCCCACTTTTAAATATTGCATATTTTCAAAAGTGCGGGTTTTTTCGTCCAGGTTATAGGGCTTGAAATTGGGATGTTTGTAACTTCTCAAAAAGTCATGGCAAGAGGTAGCGAGTAAGATGGTATAATATGTAAATCGATACTTCTGATGGATTAGGCAGGACTTTCACGGGCTCGTTGTCTCATTATATCAGGTAATGGAGGAATATGACCATGCATCCCAATACGATCTCTTAAGTAATCCCAAAAGCAAACCCCAAGTTTACGGCACGTCTTTTTCAGGCTCGTAAATGTATCCCTAGCCTTACGTCCAAGATCGCTTCGTGTGCTGCCAGAGATTTTTCTTTTTTTTACATATTCTCGGATGTCACGCTCACTGTCATTATTGTGCAAAGGCAACCAAGGATAGTCTAAAACCCTCAGTAATCCCTCTCTTCTGGATTTGGTGTTTTTTAGTAAGTCATTGATGGCCGCACTTTCTGTTTCGCAGCTAAACAAGCCGTCGAAGCCCTCTTCTATCAATTTTCTGTTTTCTGGCGTTCTGGTTTTCTTGTATTCCTTAAGCGCCTCGTAAAGATCCCAAATTATGTCACGGATGCCATCTATTAAGACCTTCTCTTGCTCTGTTAGCGCAATGAATTTCCTATAATGACGCTCTTCATGAATCCAACATAGTGCGTGCACTAGTATATTGAACTGGCCTGCGGCATCGCTTACGATTTCCATATCCGGTCTTAAACCATGAGTTATTGCACTTCCCAAAAGAGCTGCTTCTGTAGCGATTCTAATGTCTCTTTCGGAGCAGATTCCTTGCTTCTTGAGAAACCTCTCCCAGCTTGCCTTATCCTTAAATTGTTTATCTTCTCGCTCGTCTAATATATCCTGCGCATAGTCGCTGATCTCTTGCTCAAAAGCATACATTAGAGCTTCTGATGATAAGACATAGTCCTGATGACGGCCTCTCAAAAATATCTAAAAAGTTAATCCTACTCTTCGAGGAAGTACTCTCAAAATAACTAAATAAGGGGCTCCCGATATGAGTACAGTAACCATTCTTCCCTGAGTGTCTTGCAGTCGTGTCATCAGTATTAAAGTAATCCGAGAGTTCAAGACCTGTTTCAAAAATCGCAGCTTTTTCCTCGTGAAAATCTTGCTTGTCAATAATTAGGATGTTATTGAGCTCTCCGGATGAAATGTCCGTCCCAAATCCAAGTAGCTGCTCTAAAAGCTGAGGTTGAGTGACCCCTCGGGCATGGTACTGGTCTAAGCAATACGCAACTAACTCAGACCCGAAATGTTTACCTCTTAATTCTGGGAGGCAAAGAGCCTCGCAGCACCCGACCATCAGGAGTCACAAACACTGCCAGACGGTACTTAATTTTCAAAGATTCAACATTTAACTCTTCTACATGAAAATCTGAGTAACCCTTGAATCGCGATCCTTCAGGGATGTCTTTCGGCTCGATGATAATTTCTTGATGCTTGATTTTTTTTGGACCAGAGATTGGTTTAATAGGCTTTTGCTCGTCTCCAGAACCCTTGCCTCCTGTTTTGTCGTCGCCCTTCAAGTTGGGAGGAGGAAACTTGGGTCTTGATTTCTGGCCTTTAAGGCGATCAATCTCTTCTTTAAGTTGTTTGATCGTTTCAAACTGTTCCATTATAATACGGGAGAAGCGTTCACCTTGCTCTTTGAGCAATTTGACTCAGCCTGCAAATCGGCGATGAGAATGTCTTTTCGATCAGATTCGGTAGGCTCTTGCATGACAGACAAGATAATACAAATGCCTATGTGAAGTCAAAATTCAAATGATGATCTTAGGCTGCCATGACTTTTTGAGAAGTTACGGATGTTTTTCACGCGCCTCTTCATAACTATTAAAACGATAGATATCCATATAAACCTTTTATAAGGTTGAGAAATTATATCAAATAGTTGTGGTGATGTCAATTACAATGAGTCAAATTGTTTATATCTAGCAATTTGACTCGTAAGGAGTTTAAGCATCCATAGCTTTATTGAATTGGCTTTTAAAGAAAGGATAAGCCGTTAAATACCATACAAAACGCGTATTTCTCCATGCTGAACCTGAAAAAAAAGCTTTCCAATTACCTTCTGAAGCAATTTTCCTCGCAGCTTGAGCAACACTCATGTCGGCATTTTTCATGTTATGTTGAACTGCACGGCATGTTTCTAAAGGGGATGTCAGAAATCCTGCTGCTAAAGCAACAGATATTGTGACCAAGAATTCAGGGACTTTTTTATCTTCGCCAAACCCTTTTTTAGCTAATTGGTTCACGTAAGTCATCGCTAAAGGAACACCCGAGGATAATGCAAGATTAAAAACGATTTCCCTAGGAACAGTAGCCCCCATACCTTGAGTGACATATTTTCTTACGCCCTTAGTTTTAACAGAGTCGATAACTGTTTTGAAAAAACCTTTTTCTGCTGTCTGATATTGTAACCCTTTTTCGATGCTGTTTGCTGCAAACCCACCTACGATGCCTCCTGCAGTTGCACAGATAAACATGTCCTGTACAGTCATTGTTTTTTCAGATGCACGGCCCAGCAGGTGTTTTTTCACTGCTTCATTGACACTGACCGCTAAACCAACGGAAACAACCTGTAAGCCAAGATGTGGCATCAAGCCGGTGTTAACAAACCCTGTAAAATTTTTGGGAACTTTAAAAGTTGACATGTGATGTTTTAAATCCTCGACTTTGCTTTTTAAAACTATGTTTTGAGGATCTTTTTTGAGCTCATTGATAGTATGAGCCAACTCTTGTTTGGCTTGTGCTGTTTTCTGGGCATAGATTTTTTTTAGCAATAAATAGTGGCCGACAGGTACTACTTCAAATGCAGCCGCTACATAGGGACTCAATGACTTTGAGACTTCACAAGCCTTTTGTCCACTTTCAGAATGTTTTAATACTGTAAATTTTTTACCAAATGCTGTTGAATAAACTGCTTCTTTGCATTTTTGCATTTCAGTGCAAGCACTATCATAACTGTCCGATAAAGATTTTGTAGCTTTAGTGTAAGCTTCATTAAATGAATTCATAAATATTCCTTCTTATTTGTAATTGAAACAAATTAACTTATTATTTGTTTTTATTAATTAGAGATAGATGTATAGAAAAATAGTTTGTGTTGTGCCTTAAGGCACAATAAGAAAGAGAGAAATGACGCAGACGCAACCATGAACAACTTTTAAGTTGTTATTAACAGCAGAAACAAGTGCTTTGTTTTGTGTATAGTTGGTCATTTATTTATGGAAAAATTTTGTTTTAATATTAAAGTTAGTTAATTATCTAATTACTTGCAAGGAAAAACACACTATCGTACAACAAAAAGTTTGAATCGACATTGTTTTTTTTGAACATCATTTTTGGGATCTCTGACGTTGATGACAGAGCCTTCAACTGACTCGATAAAACTACCGTCAGGATAGTTTTTTTTTAATAAATTGTCAGAGATTTCAACTTGGGATCTTTGAGAAGGAAGAGAGGGGAAATCGATAAATTGATATTTTCCATTTTTTACGTATTCCTCTATCTCTTCATTATTTTGTTCACGTTGAGTTAAAGTTCTGTGGTAGCAAACCCACGATGAATTGTAAGCCATTGTATGACCTAATGTCGAAGATTCAAGGATGTGATCAAAAGTGACGGTTAGCACGAAAAAGTTTTTTTTGCACAAAAAGGATGATCGACCTGACATAGCATGGCAAGGGCAGGTTGAAGCTGCTTAAAGTCGTTTTCACGAGGATAACGTAAGCCAAACTGCCAAAGAATATCATTTACGGCCCATGCGAAATTGTGTATTAAAGGACTTTTAGTATTTATGTGAGCGCGAATTTCATTAGTCTCAAACCATTTAGTAATGCGCTGTTTTACCCGAAAAGGTGAGGATTCCATCAATTGAAGACTTAGGGGTTTAATATTTGTTGATATTGTTTCAATTAAAGGATCTAAGAGTTCTTTAATATCGATCGTGTTAGAAATCGGAAGTTTTTCCTTGTGAAGATTCTCTTCTTCTTTTTCTGAATAAACAAGCTTATTTTCTAAGGGATTAACATTTGATAGTATCGATTGCGTACTCACAGGATTTAAAAAAACTGTATTAAGTGTGGAAATTGAAGATTTTTTTAATTTTGTTTGCTTTTTTCAGCCTCAAGTTCCCATTCTTCGATTTGTTTTAAAAGAGGAATCACGAGATCCTCTTTGCTTATAAAATTTTGGCTAGAAATATAATCATCGGGATGGATAGTGGGTATCTCGGCGTGGGGATGAAGATTTTGATATTCAATGATTTTTAAATACATGGCTGTATATAATTTATCAAAATCTTTGTTTGTAATGTTGGCATATTTAAAATGAGCTTTTGAAATTTTGACATAGTCATCTGAGGGGTGACAAGGATGAGTCCAATATTGGATTCATTTAGCTTAAGATAAGCTTCGGGCTCGTGTATCAATTCTCTGGCATATTGTTGAGTAATAGCTTTATCACTTTTTGGTTTAGCTAATAAATTATTTAATATTAGTAACACTTTTTCTTTTTCATCTAATTTGCCACCAATCTGCGATTAATGAAGAGATGGTAATAAATCACTAATTGACCTTTTAAATAGTTTTGAAAATCGGCATTGTTAGATTCTACCATTTTGTTAATCACTTTTTTTATGAATTCTGAATCTTGATATATAAAATCAAGAGAATGTATTGTGGTAATGAAATTAAGGAATAATACAAATTGCACTTCTTGTGGGTCTTCGCAAGCGGGAAAGGGAAAAAAGAAATCGCAACCCTCGGGAAAGGTAGGTTGAATTTTAATTTGGGGACATGTTTTATGAACCTCTCCGATTTTATCCATGATTGCAATTTGATGATAAAAATATTGGGCGTACTTGCGTTTCAAAGCAAAAAAATTAACAAAATCGTATAAAAGAAAATAATCACTTTCTGATAAATTTATGGCTTTTTTATCAAGAATAGTGTTGAAATTTTTTGCAGCGACTCCTTTGAAACAAGAAGAAATGGCTGATTTGCTTATCACGAGATTTTCAATTTTTTTTGCAATTAAAAATGTTATCTACTGTTTTCGATTTTATCACTTTGCATACGCGTAAACGATTGGATAGCTTTCAAGAAATTAGACAACGGTTTTGTATCATAAAGTAAACCGGAGCTTTTTCAAGAACGGTAAAAATCTGAGAAAGCACTTTTGACGTAGTGGGTGAAAGCCCAGAATATTCTTTTTTTACTTCGTAGTCTTCATCAAACTTCCATTGATTTTCCATAACCAATTTTAACTGTGTCGAGAAACGGGTTGTATAATAGAAAAATGACATGAGTGACTTCCATTATGATTGAACTTTTAAAAGAAGTGTTAAACCTTAGGCAAGAATATATAGAATAACGCGAATGAGTCAAATTAGAAAAGGCACTCATTCCTTGATTCTATTGACAAAGATTTTCGAATAAGTAATAGAAAAGTTGAGATAGGGGATTTATTCAAATTCACTTTGTGCCTTCTACAATTGCCAACTCATTTTGGTTTTTAACTATGAAGAGGATGATTTCATCATGGACGAAAATAAAAATAGGTTAATGCCTGTAGTTGTGATTACTGGAGCTTCAGCAGGAGTAGGCAGAGCTACAGCTCTTCTATTTGCTAAAAGTGGCGCCAAAATTGGATTAATTGCTCGGGATGTTGATCGCCTTGAGAATCTTAAAAAAGAAATCTTAAATTTAGGAAGTGAAGCTATTGCAATTCCCATGGATGTAACGAACTCTGATGATATGTTTCATGCTGCCAATGAAATAGAAAAAAAACTTGGGCCCATTGATATCTGGATTAACAATGCCATGGTTACTATTGATTCAGAGTTCAAAGATGTGAAACCCGAAGAATTTCGTCGCGTGACAGATGTCTGTTATCATGGATTTGTATATGGCACTATGGCAGCTTTATCTAAAATGTATTCCAGAAACAAAGGAGTTATAGTTTTAGTTGGTTCTGCGTTGGCTTATAGAGGTATTCCACTCCAATCAGCTTATTGTGGAGCCAAACATGCCATCCAAGGATTTAGTGAAGCAGTGCGTAGCGAGCTCATTCATGATAAAAAAGATATCTTTATTACCATGGTTCAAATGCCTGCATTAAACACTCCTCAATTCTCATGGTGCAAAACGAATATGCCAAGAAAACCTCAGCCAGTTTCTCCCATCTATCAACCAGAAGTTGCCGCTGAGGCTATTTTTTGGTCAGCCCATCATCCTTATAAACGAGAAATTATCGTCGGAGGAAGAAACACTCTCATAGTTTGGGGTAATAAATTTTTTCCAGGTTTTGGAGATTGGTATTTAGCAAAAACAGGATATAAATCTCAAATGACCGATCAACCTGTAGATGAAAATAGAAAGTTTAACCTATGGGAAACTGTAAAGGGCCCTTATTTATCTAGAGGGGCATTTGATCAACGGGCTATAAATAAAAGTTTACAATTATGGTTCGTTACAAATCCTATACTTTGGAGGTCTATTTTAGCAGTTCTGATACTAATCATCTTTATCTTTTTATGAAAAAATTAAAATCTTTTAATAAAATATTATATTATTTTGAGGCCAATGATTCATCATATAAGTACAAAGAATGAATCTGAAGTAACAATAAACACCGATAAGAACCTTGGTTTACGAGATCCCAACGGATTTTCCTGAATCAGATGGGACTATTGAATGGGATTCAACAACTTTAATTGTGGTAGTGATACAAGCTAATGACACAACAGGTTTTGGCTTTACCTATGGGCATAAGGCAATCAGTCAAGTAATCCAATCTTCATTTGTACCCATTTTAAAAAATTCTAATGCAATGAATGTCACTCTTCTTTGGGAAAAAATGTTAGATGCCTCTCGAAATATGGCTCTAGAGGAATTGCCGCAAGTGCTATAGCGGCAGTAGATATTGCTTTGTGGGATTTAAAAGCTAAAATCTTAAAAGCTTCCATTATGTACTCTTTGGGGGCAGGTGAGAGAAAATGTTCCAATCTATGGGAGTGGAGGATTTACTTCGTATACAAAAGCTCAATTGGCTAAGCAGTTTGAAAATTGGAAGAAAAAAGGCATTGATAAATTTAAAATGAAAGTGGGCAGACATCCAGATCAGGATGTACAAAGAGTCAAGCAAGCCAGAGATGTTATTGGTTCATTGAATCAACTTTTTGTTGATGCTAATGGTGCGTATACACGAAAACAGGCTTTAGACGTTGGCCAACGTTTTAACGAATTTGATGTCACTTGGTTTGAAGAACCTGTAAGTTCAGATGATTTAAAAGGATTACATCTTCTTTGCTATCGGATGCCTCCTTGTATAAATGTCGCTGCGGGTGAATATGGCTATGAGTTATTTTATTTTAGGAAAATGCTAGAAGCCCAAGCAGTGGATATATTGCAGGCAGACGCTACTCGCTGTTGTGGATTTACAGGATTTTTCCAAGCATGTCAATTAGCAGAGCTTTTAATCTTCCTCTGTCAAGTCATTGTGCGCCTTCTATACATTTACACCCATGCCTGAATCAACGTCATATTTGTCACATGGAATTTTTTCATGACCATGAGCGTATTGAAGAAATGTTTTTTGAAGGGGTCCCCAAATTAATTAAAGGATGTCTTTATCCACATCTTGAACGATTGGGTCATGGGCTTGAGTTAAAAGAAAAATATGTAAAAAAATATTTGTTAAGCTACTGATCAAATTTGACTAAAAGGTAGGGATTTCGCTTTGGGTTATTTTGCCTGGCTTTTTAAATGTATTTTAAGACGTCTAAAAGAGTTGAATAAAAACATGTAATTAAATTATTGATAAATATTAATGTCGAAATCAATAAAAAACGCCTCCGAAATAATTAATGCCTTAGTCAAACAAACTCATGTCATGTAAGGATTAACTGATGGGTTCTACAATTGGCCGCAAAAAATGGGCAATTCCCGAAGGTTATATTCCTCCATATAGCACAACGACGGGTCGTGAGCTTTTAAGTCATGAAGCAGTCTGCATTTTAAATGCTTCAGATCAAGAAGCGCATGTTCAAATAACCATTTTTTTCTCTGTCAAGATCCTGTGGGCCCCTATCACATTATGGTGCCAGCAAGAAGAACTAAACATATAAGATTTAATGATTTAGATGATCCACAGCCCATCCCGAAAGGAGTGGATTACTCAAGTGTTATAGAATCAAATATTGAAATTGTTGTGCAACATACTCGATTGGATTCTCGCCAGCCAGCAAATGCTTTGATGACGACTATAGCTTTTGCCTGTGATTAATAAAATAAATATAAGGAGAATCTATGAAAAAAACCGCTGGCGATATTTTGGTTGAATGTCTTATTGATTGGGGAGTGGAAGTTATATTTGGTCTTCCCGGTGATGGGATTAATGGAATTATGGAGGCTTTGCGAAAACGCCAAAACGAACTTCGTTTTATTCAAGTCAGACATGAAGAATCTGCAGCTTTTATGGCTTGTGCCTATGCGAAATATACGGGTAAATTAGGAGTATGCATTGCCACATCTGGCCCTGGAGGAATTCATCTTTTAAATGGATTATATGATGCTAAACTTGATGGTCAACCTGTACTTGCCATTACGGGATTACAGTTTCATGACCTGCTTACATACATTCACCCAACAAGATGTTGAACTGGATAAACTTTTTGAAAATGTTGCTGTTTATAATGCCAGAGTCATGGGACCCGCTCATATGGAAAATGTGGTAGATCTTGCTTGCAGGATGGCCATTTCACAGACGAGGTGTTGCTCATATTACAGTGCCAGTTGATTTTCAGGATCAACATTCGAAGAGAGATCAAAAAGAAATGTGCCCAATCATAATACCACTATTTACACGCATTCTACTAGCATTCCATGTAAAGAAGATCTTAAATCTGCTGCTGATTTATTAAATCAAGGAAAAAAAATTGTCATTCTGGCAGGTAGAGGAGCTTTACATGCTACCGATGAACTTGAAAAAGTTGCTGAAATTCTAGGTGCCCCCATTATTAAGCCTCTTTTAGGAAAAGCCGCTGTCCCAGACGATAGTCCTTATACTACCGGGGGTATTGGATTACTGGGAACAACCCCTTCCAACAGATGCTATAGAAGATTGTGATACGCTTTTTATGGTAGGTACTTCCTTTCCTTATATGGAATTTTATCCAAAACCTGGACAAGCACGATGTATACAAATTGATATTGATCCGACTCGAATTGGTCTCCGCTGTTCAGTAGAAGTCGGTCTTGTTGGGGGATAGTAAAGAAACTCTGCAGCAACTCATTCCTCTTATTAAAAACTAATGAAAATCGTGATTTTCTGAAAAAAGCTCAAAAAAACATGAAAGCATGGAATGCTCTGATGGAAGAACGGCAATCCTGCATGGACACTCCAATGAAACCTCAATTAGTCGCTTGGGAAGTGGGTAAAAGGTTAAAATCGATGCAATTGTTTCTTCAGATTCTGGAACGATTACGACATGGATGGCAAGGCATATACCCGTGAAACGGGGACAAATGCATTCTCTTTCAGGCAATCTTGCCACAATGGCACCTGGTTTGCCCTATACTATTGCAGCTCAAATTGCTTATCCAAATCGCCAATGTATCGCTTTTGTTGGAGATGGAGGATTTTCCATGCTCATGGCTGATTTTGTCACGGCTGTTAAATACAAACTACCTATTAAAGTCATTGTTATAAAAAACAATACTCTTGGGACAAATAAAATGGGAGCAAATCGTTTTCTTAGGCAATCCAGAATATGAAGTAGAACTTCAGCCTATTAATTTTGCTCTATTTGCCGAAGCTTGCGGGGGAAAAGGATTTAAAATCGAAAACCCTCATGACTGTGGAGAGTATAGTTGAGAAGGCCTTAAATACTCTCAGGTCCGGTGATCATTGAAGCTTTTGTCGATCCTTTTGAACCTCCCATGCCTCCAAAAATTGAGTTCTCTCAAGCAAAAAATTTCGCCAAAGCTCTTCTTCGTGGCCAGCCTGAGGGAGGACAGATAATTAAAACGATCTTAAAAGATAAAATACGAGAACTTATCTAATGATCAGATGAATTTAAAGAATTAGAAACTGAGCTAAGAAAAAATATTCGGGGAGAAGTTCGCTTTGATGATGGATCTCGCGCTCTTTATGCAACAGATGCATCAAACTATCGTCAAGTCCCTATCGGAGTGGTCATTCCAAAAGATCAAAATGATATTATTAAAACTGTCGCTCTTTGTTATAAATATAAAGCTCCTCTTCTTTGTCGTGGAGGAGGAACTAGTCTTGCCGGACAATGTTGTAATGTTGCGGTTGTCATGGATATGTCTAAATATGTAAATGAAATTGTCAAGTTGGATCAGGAAAATAAAACTGCAGTGATTCAACCTGGATTAGTTTTAGATACATTAAGAGATGCAGCTGAAAAATATCATCTCACCTTTGCTCCCGATCCGGCTACCCATTCGCATTGTACTTTAGGTGGCATGATGGGTAATAACTCCTGTGGTGTTCATTCGGTAATGGGCGGAAAAACAGATGCGAATGTCTTGGAATTAGATATTTTAACCTATGATGGTTACGCATGAAAGTAGGCCGAACTTCTAAAGAAGATCTGGAAAAATATATTCAAGAAGGCGGGCGAAAAGGGGAAATATATGCTAATCTTAAAAGCTTTTACTGAAAAATACTCGTCTCTTATCGAAGAAAAATATCCTAAAATTCCTCGATGCGTATCAGGATACAATCTCACATGGCTGCTTGAAAAAAATGGTTTTGATATTGCTAAAGCATTAATTGGCAGCGAAAGCACTTGTGTCACTATTTTAGAAGCCACTGTCCGATTAGTCTATAGTCCTCCGGTTCGATCACTCCTTGTTTTGGGTTATCCTGATATTTATACCGCTTGTGATCATATCATGGAAATCATGGAACACAAGCCTACAGCTCTTGAAGGGATTGACAATGACTTAGTGGAAGATATGAAAAAAAAGAAAATCCATCCTCAAGATATAAAACTTTTGCCTCGAGGCGAAGGCTGGCTTTTTATGGAATTTGGAGGGGAGTCTAAGCATGAATCTGAAGGCTAAAGCTAAAGAGCTCATGGAAATACTAAAGAAAAAACAGCGCCCCCCCTCAATGAAATTATATGATGATCCACCTCTTGAGAAAATCCTTTGGAAAGTCCGCGAATCAGGCTTAGGCGCTACAGCACGATTCCAAATGAAAAAGATACATGGCCCGGTTGGGAAGATTCGGCTGTTCCTCCAGAAAAATTGGGGATTATCTCAGAGAATTACGTAAACTCTTTAAAAAATATGATTATAAGTGTGCGCTTTATGGACATTTTGGACAAGGTTGTGTCCATACTCGTATTGACTTTGACCTTTATACGAAGAAGGACTTAAAAATTACCGTTCTTTTATTAATGATGCAGCTCACTTGGTTGTCTCTTTTGGAGGTTCGCTATCAGGGGAGCATGGGGATGGACAATCAGAGCTGCGTTACTTCCCAATATGTTCGGCTCTGAATTAATAAAGCATTTCAAGAATTTAAATCGATTTGGGATCCTGAATGGAAAATGAATCCTGGAAAAATCACTGAGGCTTATCAACCCACTGATAACTTGAGAATTAGCCCTCAATATGATCCCCCAGTTTTAAAAACTCATTTTAAATTCCAGGAAAGTAGGTGGAGGAGGGTTTGCAAGAGCGACTACTCTTTGTGTAGGAGTGGGAAAATGTCGACGCTATAATGAAGGAACTATGTGTCCCAGCTATATGGTCACAAAGAAGAAAAGCATTCTACGCGAGGACGAGCACGTCTTTTATTTGAGATGTTGCAAGGAAGTGTTATCGGAAAAAAAATCTGGAAGGATGAATCTGTGAAAGAAGCTTTAGATTTATGCCTTGCGTGTAAGGGCTGCAAAGGAGAATGTCCCATGACTGTGGACATGGCAACCTACAAAGCAGAATTTTTGTCTCATTATTATGAAGGAAGGTTACGCCCTAGATCCGCTTATGCTTTTGGCTTGATTTCCTGGTGGGCGAAAATAGCTTCACACATGCCAAGTTTAGTCAATTTCTTCACACATGCACCTGGATTTTCAACTCTAGCAAAATGGATTTCAGGAACTGCGCAGGCAAGATCCATTCCCCATTTTTCGAAACAAACATTTAGAGATTGGTATGCGAAAAGAGATACCGTCGTCCCAAAAAAAACATAAAAAAGTCATTCTCTGGATCGACACTTTTAATAATTATTTTCATTGGAAGTGGCAATAGCAGCGTTCGAGACTTTAGAACATTTAGGTTTTGAAGTAGTAATTCCAAAATCTTCTTTATGCTGCGGAAGGCCTTTATATGATTATGGCATGTTGGTTTTAGCTAAAAAACTCTTGAAAGAAATTCTAACCACAATGAAAAAAGATATTGAAGATGGCACACCCATTATTGGACTTGAGCCTAGTTGTGTAACAGTATTTCGCGATGAATTAATCAATTTATTTCCATGCAAATCTTGATGCACTGAGGCTCAAAGAACAAACTTATTTATTTAGTGAATTTCTTGTAAAATATGTTAAGGATTTCAACTTTAAACCAATCTTAATAAAAAAGCGCTCATACAGGGACATTGTCATCATAAATCTGTTTTAAAATTTGATGATGAAAAAGAAATTTTAAAACGCTTAGGCCTTGATTTTGAAATACTAGATTCCGGTTGTTGTGGAATGGCGGGTGGATTTGGCTTTGAAAAACAGCATTACGATATTTCCATTCAGGTAGGTAAAAGAGTCATTATTCCTGCAATTCAAAATTCACCTCCTGATACTCTGATTATAGCTAATGGGTTTAGTTGTCGCGAGCAAATCATTCAAACAACCGGTAGAGAGGTTCTACATTTAGCACAAGTTGTTAAAATGGCTATTAAAAGATAATAAATCATGCGAGAAAAAAATAAATATCAACCCATTGAAGATTATGGAGTTATCGGAGACCTACGCACGATCGCCTTAGTCTGCAAGAATGGTTCAATAGACTTCTTATGTTTTCCAAATTTTGATTCCCCAAGCGTATTTGCTGCTCTACTCGATAGTGAAAAAGGAGGATATTTTCAAATTTGTCCTTTAGAGGAAAAAATAAAACGAAAACAAATATATCTTCCGGATACTAACATTCTTTTGACACGTTTTCTTTTTGATGAAGGAATTGGTGAAATAACAGATTTTATGCCTGTGGCAACGTTTTGCGACAAAAACATTGTCTTTCGTAGTGTGATTAATATCAAAGGGAAAATTTCTTATCGCATGAAGTGTTGTCCTAGATTCAATTATGCCAAAAGTTCGCATATTGCGAATCTTCATAAAAATTCGATTATTTTTACAAGTAAGGGAGAAAACAAGCTTTGTTTAAAATTAACAAGCTCAGTCCCATTGCATATTGAAGAAGGGGACGGATATGCGGAATTTTCTTTAAATGCGGGCGAAAAAGCCGAATTTATTCTTGAAACTATTGAAGATCAAAAAAAAAGTCCTATTCATTCTCTAGATTTAGTAGAAAAAGCGTTTACACAAACTTTAAACTATTGGAAAGAATGGTCGGCAAAATCCACATACAACGGTCGTTGGCGAGAAATGGTCATAAGATCCGCCCTCGTTTTAAAATTGTTAATCTCAAGCCAATATGGCACCATTGTCGCTGCTCCTACTTTTGGTCTTCCTGAGAAAATTGGAGGAAGTAAGAATTGGGATTATAGATTTGGGTGGATTAGAGATGCTGCCTTTACAATTCGTTCTTTGATGCTTATAGGATACAAAGATGAAGCAGAATCATTTATGGGCTGGATAGAAAAAATTTGTACAGGCTTACATGAAAACTCTGCCCTTAAGCCTTTGTATGCTCTTGATGGAAAAAAAGTCATAAAGGAAATTGAATTATCTTATTTTGAAGGTTATATGGATTCTTATCCTGTTAGACTTGGCAATAAAGCAAGCAAGCAATTGCAACTTGATATTTATGGTGAATTTATTGATTCAATCTATCTTTTTGATAAACATGTAAAGCACATTTCGCATGCAACTTGGCAACATTTATCGAGTCAAATCAATTGGGTGATGGAAAATTGGGGAAGTAAAGATTCGAGCATTTGGGAAACAAGGGGAGAGCCTCATGAATACTTATATTCCAGAATAATGTGTTGGGTCGCTATGGATCGAGCCATCCGATTAGGCAATCGGCGCTCTTTTCCTTTCCCTGATTCTTGGATAAAAACTAGAAATGAAATATACAAATCTGTTTACAAAGATTTTTGGAATAAAAAGCGCAAGTCTTTCATTCAATTCAAAAAAAGCAATGAAATGGACGCCTCAACCCTTTTAATGCCCTTGATGAGATTTATTAGTCCCGAAGATCCACAATGGATTTCTACGTTAGAAAACATTGAAAAAGATTTAATCTTTGACTGCCTAGTTTATCGATATAAACCCGCTGAAGCTGCTCAATTTGGATTAAACAAAGGTGAAGGAACTTTTTCTGCCTGTTCATTTTGGTATGTAGAATGTTTATCTCGTTCTGGACAAATAGAAAAAGCACAATTTGTTTTCGATAAAATGCTGAGTTATGCTAATCCCTCAGGTCTTTATTCGGAGCAGATTGGGACTCAAGGAGAACTTTTAGGAAATTTTCCTCAAGCATTAACCCACTTGTCTTTAATTTCAGCAGCTTACAATTTGAATCAACAATTAGATATGAAAAGGAATTAAAACATTATCCAAAACTTGCGTTCTTATAATTTAAATATGAAAAAAGCGGCTAAAATAAGGAATAAGAAGCCAATGAATTGATTTGTTTTTATAGGTTCATTAAAATAAAAATAAGAGAAAAAACAAAAAACTAACAAGGTGATTATTTCTTGTATTGTCTTTAACTGCACAAGGGAAAATTCATAACTACCCATCCGATTAGCAGGAACTTGAAAACAGTATTCAAAAAATGCAATTCCCCAGCTGACGATTATGGCAAGCATTAAAGGAGTATGGCGATACTTCAAATGACCATACCATGCAAAGGTCATAAAAATATTAGAGAATATCAATAAAATAATTGTTCTCATAGCTACTTAACCTCTTAATCTAATCAGCCACGTGATGTTTGTGCTTGATCCATTGTGTTTCGGGCTGTTTGCATAGATAGTTGACATAACGCGACGCAACGAAAAGATAGTCTGATAATCGATTTAAATAGATAATCACATTTTTTGAAACATCGCCTTTTTTGCTGATAGTTGTCACATTACGCTCAGCGCGTCTGCAAATGCTTCTTGCTAAATGTAAAAAAGCTCCTGAGGTATGTCCTCCTGGAAGAATAAAAGTATGTAGCTGAGGTAAACCTTCTTCCATCTGGTCTATCCACTTTTCTAGCTGTTCAATGCCTTCATGGTCGAAACGTGTGCGCTCAATTTTGCTATCTGTAGCGCTTGTTCGAGGGGTGGCTATCGAGGCACCTAAGTCAAAAAGAGTATGTTGAATGACTTCTAGTTGCTCACGTGAGCGTTTCAGCTCAGGATCTTTCATAAAAGAAAGAGCCATTCCTATAGCAGAATTACATTCATCTACAGAACCTAAAGCTTCTACGAAGGGATCATCCTTAGAGACGCGTTGACCTGAAAAGAGCGTTGTTTCACCTTTATCACCTTGTTTAGTATAGATCTTAACTTTTGTCATAATCAATCCTTTTTAAGTGCTTCTTGTACTTCTTTTTTATATTTATTGACGAACATATTTACTTCTGCAGGTGCTAAAGGTTTTCGATGAGATAGCATTTTAAGCAAGATATCCAATTTTCCAAAAAATCGCTCCGCCTCTAAAGGAGCAAAAATGACATGTTCGTGCCAATGAGGCACTGTTTGTCCGGCAAATTTTCCGGTTTTATGGATTAGGTATACGATGGGAAATCCCTTTTTTGCAAAATAAATAATGAGTTTTGAGGCGATCTCTTGAGCTTCTAAATATTCATCAAGTGTTAATTCAGGGAAGCCTGTACGATGCGCTATAGGAATAATCATGAAGTGAAGTTTTTCTTGGCCAATGCCTAGAGGTGCATAGTTGAAAAGCACGCGCATCAACTTGCCTTGATAAAGAAGCTGTTTGGCAATCACCTCAGGATCACAAAAAGCATCATGAGAAGGGTAAGCAGTTTGTTCGGGTATGTATTGATAGCTATGTGATATGAAGGTTAGATATTCTTTATATCTTTTTTATAGATTGCAGTTCCTTATCCGAAAGGCATGGGCTATTAAATGTGACCCGCCAGATCACTAGGAGTTGGTCAATAAAATTCAATCCTGTTTTTGGAAAGGGGATAATCTCCCAAAAAAAATTGTTGGCATGCATGCGTGGAGGAACCGTTCCAGTGATCATGAAGTCATCGATGAACTCTTGTTCTCTCCATAAAGTAGCAATGTTTTCTAATAAATTATAGGACTCTTCGTGCTGATTGTGGCTCCAATTTGCAATATTTTTTTCTGTATGGTTGGACTCAATGCTAAGGGAATTAGCAAGCAAAGGACAAGTACTAACACTCAATTGGACAGAATTTCCACGATATATGATACCCGCAGTATTGGGCTGAATTTGTCCTGTTGGAACGATAAGAAAAACGCCAATACTCACAATAGCAAATAAAGCTAAAATGGAGATTAAAATTTTCCTTAACATCTATAATGCATCCAATAGGTTATTATTCGGGGCTTATCAAAGCAAGTTCTTGTCTTAACTCTTTTAATGCTTTAGGATGGTGTTCTCGTTTTTGAACAAGTTTTTCCGTTTGCTGGGTTAGCTGCCATGCTTTGTTGTAATTCATCCTTTCAGCATATAAAACTGCCATATAATAGTTAGCTGTGGGGTCGTTAGGATCCACTTCATAATATTTTTCTAATACTTCTAACGCCTCACCTTCCCTATGCAGTTGCAGCCATGTAGAAGCTAAACTAAAAATGCCGGCACGAAAATAGGGATGTTGCTTGACTGTATCGGCAAGGGCGTTACGTTTTTTGAGGATGGATTCGCGTGTTTCATCCACATGAATAAAAATAGTTTTTATCGCATCTGCATCGGCATTTCCTAAAAGATAGTCCTCTGCCATCGAATCTTTTGTCACAGCATAATCAGGAATAAAACCTTTTACCTCTTCCAATAACTGTTTTCCTTTAGAAACTTGCCCAACAAAAATATAATTAAATCCCATAAGCTCTTTTAATAACATGTCGTCAGGCAAAAAAGGAAGGGCTTTTAAATAAGAAGTCAAAGATTTATCATATTCTTCTTCTTGTAAATGAGTTGATGCTTGGTTGATATGAGCGAATCCTATGACTTCTTTGAAATCGCGTTGTTGGAGTTTACGTGTATCTATGCTTAAGTATTCTTCACTTTCAATATGGATACCCCTGGCAGTGGTTTCGATATTAATGATTTTATCGCCTTTATGATAACGAATGTAGATATGTCCTGGTGGTGTGATCATTTCTAAAGGTAGGTTGAGGCGCTGGGCAAGGCAAAGATAAAGGATAGATACACCCAAACAAACGCCCCGTCGGGAATCTAGCACTGATGGCAAAAAGGTATATATATCAATATCTTTTGCATATAAAGAATGCGGGGGAAACCTAAACCCCATTTCATTAAAAACAAAATGATTGATGGTCCGAATCATTTCCTCATGGGTAGCTTGAGAAGGTAGTTGTGTTAAAATTTGCAGGGCCATTAAGTCTATAAGAGCTTCGTAATTCTGCATCTTTTCTATAGCCTGAGGACTATTTCCCAGCTGGGACAAAAAAAGCCCACGCGCTAAGTCAATTTCATGGGGTTTCATATCGATGATTTCTTGCTCAGCAGTGGCTTTATAGCCTTTTAGGCTTCTATTACCCAGATGATTACAAAGTCTATCTACTAAATAAAGATCATCGGATGAAAGCTGAGGGGTTTCTTCATTAGGTTCCTTGTTAATCAGAGAAACAATGGCATCCACAGCCTTGTTAATATTCGGTAAAGAAGATACAGGTGTGTTTTCAATGTGCCCATATTTATTCAAGAGTTGCCAGGCATCCTGTAAAGCCCTTTTACCTTCAGGTGACTGAGGATATAATTGATAAAACGCGAGATATTCAGAGATAGAATTTGGATTGAGGCTACTATATAAAGTTTTAATCTTCACGGATGAAATTTCGCGGGCAGTCAAGCTAGTAAAGTTCGAAAAGAAAAGAAAAATGAGAAAAAATAAAAAAAACCTGACACAAGGTGTAGAGGAAAAGGCCAGTCGTTTTGTTTCTTTAGTCAGTCGCATCTTTGCTTTTAGTTTTTCTTTCACTGTCGAAGGTTCTTCATCAAGTTTTCTAGATCTTTATTTTCTGAAATTTCTTCGAAGGAAGGACGAAAACGATAGGTCCAGTTTTTGTCAGTGTGCACGGCTGGGTCATTGATGCGTTCATCTTCAGGATTAGGCCAGGTCATTCCTGGAATTAGGGCTAAGTACTCATTAAGGAGGTTGATATGAAATAGGCTACCCGAATGGTGGCTATCTTTAAGGATAGAATAATTTTGTTCCTGACTGATATCAGGGGAATATTTCCAACCTTTAGACAGAGCATAATCTTCAGCCTCTTGTTGTTGGTTTTTCCACCAAAGCCTTAATGTTTCAGAATCATGTGTGGATACGGTTGTCATACTTTCTGGGTTATAATCTTTTACATTAATAAAACTTTTATCACCATTCCAATTTCTTTCCCAACGCATCATTTTTGTGCCGCATATACCCAATTTCTTTAAAAATTCCCTTACAACGGGGGGTACAACACCCAGATCTTCCCCAATAGGCAGCATCGAACAATTTTCTAACATGGAAGTCAAGTTTTTCATCCCTAATTCAATCCATTGATTTTCATCTCTTGGAAAGAAATCTCCGTCAATTCCCTTTTTTCCCAGTGGAACCGCCCAGATTCGAAAAAAACCAACAATGTGATCGATGCGGAATAAATTGTAAAGCTTGCTGGCTACGCTTAAACGTTGATGCCACCAAGTATAATGTTCTTTTTCCATTTCAGGCCAGTTGTAAAGAGGAAATTGCCAATTTTGTCCTTCTTTGCTGTACATATCCGGTGGTGCACCTGCTGATGAATTCAATAGGAAAAGATTGCGATTAAGCCAAACATCTGCGCTTTCTTTGCTAATCAGGATCGGTATATCGCCTTTTAAAAGAACTTTTTTAGATTGAGCATACCTGCGCACTTCATCGAACTGCTTGAAGCAAAGATATTGTAAAAAAATATGATAGGAAATTTGTGTTTTGTATTCATTTAAAAGACGATAAAAATCATTGGGACAATGGTCTTTAATGATTGTGGGCCAGCTTTGCCAAGGTTGCCATTCCCGAATGATTTTAAGGGTTTTAAACAACGCATAACCATTCACCCAGGGATTTTCTACTATAAAATCTAAATAAGAGGCAGCTTGCGATTCTGCTGCATATCTGTACTGATAGTAAAGATGCAAAAATTCGTCTCTTTTTTTATGCACAGTAGGGTAATCGATACGCTGTTTACGTGTTAATACCTGTATTTCACTTAACATGGCTGCCAAATCTATATGATCTTGCACTCCCGGTAAATCCCAAAGACTAATATGCAAGGGATTTAATGCAAATGCAGAAATGGCGCTATAAGGACTCGGCTCAGGGCCAGTGTCATTGATAGGCAGAATTTGTATGATGTCAAAACCAATTTTTTTGCACCAATCAATCACAGGTTTTAAATCTAGAAATTCTCCCAAGCCACTGCTGTTTTTCGTATGTAAGGAAAAAAGAGGTATATTGATGCCATGGTGGGGTTTAATATCAATTAATTTCCAAGCAGGAGCACAAACGGTAGATAAAAGGAAATTTTGTAAATCGCGTGTGGTTGTACTCATAACTTCACAATAATGGGTGAAGGGTAAAGTGTAAAGAGGCCTTTGCAAAATTCATCACCGGCGCTCTGGATCATACTCGTCAGAGATTGCATGTTTATTTAGATCTTGCCCGTAAACTAAACTCTGAACAAAGTCCATTCTTTTTATCAAAGCAATCCATTTTTTCAGCATGTTAGAGAGTTTAAAAGTGAATACCTAAAAAAGCCTGGCGCAGAATGACGGCTTTATTTCCCCTCAATTTTTTCATATTGTCTCATTGACCTCAGT
>CAVVKX010000033.1:0-10428 GCA_963748975.1 uncultured Parachlamydiaceae bacterium | reverse complement strand
AACTCGCCTATCTTTGGGCTCAGTTTAAAAATCGCAAATCCTGGGATGTTTTTCAAGAGATCCTTGAAAAGTATCATATTGTCACCACCCCCGGCGCCGGTTTCGGCCCTTCAGGCGAGAGTTTTGTACGTTTTTCTGCCTTTGGTTCACGTGAAAACGTTATTTTAGCGACGGAAAGAATGCAAAAATTTCTCAATGGGTAGGATCATGTTAAATTTAGATCAGCTCTATTGTCAAAAGATCATGGAAAAAATTAACTACCGGATCAATGAATGGTTTAATTCCCTGATTGGTGAAAATGTCCTTCTAGGTCGAATTTTAGCCTTTTTCATCGTCTTTTACAAATGTGTTTTGCATACTATTGGCATTCTGGCTAACACACTGGAGTATGGTCTACGGGGCTTTCTCTACTTATTTTCCAATCAAGGATCAGTCAGAGAGTATTTTTCGACTTTAGGAAGCTTTCTTGTCATCAATACTATTAACGCCATCACTGTCATTCCCGATATCTTTATACGAACTTATTTTGCCATTAAGGATGCCAAAATCAGCCGAGAGCATACGCTACACACTCTTTATTATAAGATCATGCGGTTAATCTGAATGACAGCAAAATAACCACGGAGACCAGTGAGAGCACTGAGAAAATTGAGAGGAAAGTTTAGGAATGCCAAAAAGTGCCTAAACCTCCCTATCTGAAACCTTCTCAGCCTCTTTGGCTGAGATCTTTATATCTATATTTAAATAATTCATTATAAATTACTTATATTAATTCAATTGCATTAAATCAATAAAATATTTACAACCTTTGTGTGATTTGCTATTTGAATGGTCAATAGACATTTTAATAAATAAAGGGAGTAAAGATGTCAAGAATGCAGAAGCAGCGGTCACTGTTATCAAAAGGTACAAAAAAAAATGATGCCTCAACGAGTCAAAAAGATACAGTGAGCAGGAAATTAAAAAGTTGTGTACCCATACAGCAACTCGAACCTTGGTTTAATGCTTATCAAGATGTGGAAGATATTTTCTTTAGCATGGGGAAAAAAACTAACCCAAGTCCTTTTGAACAAAAAGGAGAAAAAAAACATTGAACCGCAAAAAAAACTTAGCGCTCAAAAGGAAAGGTTAGGCACAAGACCTAACCTTTCCTTTATTGTCTTCTTTCTACATGACTAATGGTTCGTGTTGATCTTTAGAAATCTTTTTATCATGTTTTTTTTGTCGTTTTTCTTTCAATGTCATTGTAGGCTTTTTCTTTAAATTCTTACGTTGCTCAAAACCCTTACTCATATATACACTCCTATACTTGGATAAAGAACTTTCTTTACCTCCCCGCACAATTTTATTGTACAGCATATAGGAATAAAAATTAACAATTCTTTTTTAAAAATAATGCTTAAACAGCTATATTTTAATAATTTATATTAAAATATTCCTAAAAAATGTGCGATTTGTTTAGGAACTTCAGGGCTAGGATTTTCGGGTACACGATTTGTACTCATTGAATTAACTTTATCTACTAGACCTGAAAATAAATTATATAAAAAAGTATAGACTCTAGCTGCCCAGGAAACCAAAGTTTGAAAAGCTTCCGGAAAAAACATCCAGATGATGTAAAAAAGCAAACCAAAGAAAATAAAAGATAAAATAAATCTCATAATGAACCCCATTTTATACCTAACTCGTTATATATTTATTTTAACTTATTCAACAACTCAAAAACTCTGGACCGATCCTTTTTCCACCAGCTATCTTATATTATAAAACATTTTAATTTTAAACCAAAGTGGGGTTTTAATTCACATTAAAACTCTATTTATTTAGAATGCAGCAAAAAATCTTAGGAAACCTTATGTTCAAAAAATAAGAGATCCTCTCACCAACGAAGTCATTGCATATTTATGGCGAAACTTTTTCAGATTAAAAGACAACTGGACTGTAGATATAGTGAATCCTGTACTCTTCGAAGAGAAACAAATTGATCTACGTATGTTTATCCTTGTCATGGCTTTTCAAACAGACCGCGATTATTGGTCTAAATATAGAAATTAAATGTATAGACTTAAAATCTTAGGAATGCTAAAAAGCCTTTAAATTGGTTCGATAATTAAAGAAGATTCGAACAACCGAAGATTTTTAAATATAAAATATAACCAGGAATTTACGTATGAACTTAAATGTATCTAATTTATTAAATCAGCGCATAGATCATAGACAAACAAACTGGGAAAAAGAATTTGAGAAGAGTTCGAAAGCTTTTTCTGAAGAAATTTCAGCTAAAATAGCTCAAGAAGTTTTATCTAATTTAGATAAAACCCTTAGTGATCCTTATGTTCTAATACCAAGCAAACAAAGCCCGTTGCAATATAAATTCTCATTTGAAATTGTGAACCCTCACACAGCTAAACGTTTGAAAGAAATGGCTCAAGAATCTGGCAATCTGCCTCCTTTTAAGGAATGGTTTGAAAGGTTTTGTGCTTCTTCAGATCAAAAGGTAAGTCTAGACAATAGCACATTTGACAGCGCGCCCCGTCTGCCTTTTGGGAAAGTGTTTGTTCAGCCTGAAAGTGAAAAAGGAATAGATAAAGAATATTTTCAAGATATGATGTCTTTAAGCGCTAAAATTGTCGAAAAAGAACTAATAAAAACTTTTAAAGAAATTACTTCAAAAGCAGAAAACCCGACTTTAAAAATCCAAGTGAAATGGTATCGAAAAGCTGAGCAGTCGGTCGAAGATACAAATCTAAAGGATAATAATATTAATATACTTGCATGGATTGAAGAAAAACAATCACCTGCATCCTCTTCTCAACCAATGAGTGAGGGCTTAACAAATGTTAGAGCCGCTTTACAATTGCAAAAAACAGTTAGACATAGATCGCAATTTAATAGGACTATGATAACAGTGGCATCCTATGTGGCAATCGTAGCTGTGCTTGTAGTTTTTATGAAAGCAATGGACCGTATCATTTAATTGGAAATAGTTGCATAAGTTTTAAATACAAGATTAGAGATCTGCTATTGTATCTTTTTCCAATACAAATTTGAGACCTAGAGATTTTTTGTTAGGGCTGGAAGCCCGTGATATTACAGCCCAGGTCGAGCGAAGCGAGGCCTGGGCTGTAATATTATGCCTTCCAGGCCTTAACAAACTCTAGGCCTTGGCCTCTAAGCTAATTCAAAAACTTATCTTCCCCCGGTCTAGTAATATAGGACTAAAACCAAGCTCTTAGAACATATTCTGAGACTTAATGATTTTATAGACATTGAATTTGCATATTAATACACTTCAATATATAATTTACTATAATTTATAAATTAGATTTTCTCTAAAAAAGGATTAATTAGTATGCTTCACTCAATTTATCATTTTAGTTCTGAAGCTGGCCGTCTCAAGGCTGCAGAAGATTTTGTTGACCCAAAGGCTTCAGGAATTCGTCTGTATAATCCTTTGTTTGGGATTTTGTTATGGCTTATTGGAAAAGCCGATATTTTGAAGGCTCTCGAAGTAGGTGGAAGAACAAAAACTTGGTTTATCAACACGAATAGTCTCATTAAATGGGCGCCGAGTATTGCCCCCAAAGGGTATGTATTTGAAAAGAAAAATATCGACGGATTATTGAATGCAGTAAAAGAAGATCAAGCAGAAAAAAAAGAGAAGAAAGCAAAAGAAAATGGACAAAATCTAGAAAATAAAAAACCTATCCCAGCAAAAGACAAGGGTCAGTCTGTGCCTGCCGGTGTCCCCAAAGTAGCAGTCCAAGAAGAAAAAGCTATCGAGAAAGAGTTAGTTAAGGATAAGGAAGAAAAGGCAGCAGAAAAAGAACAACCTAAAGATGCTATGCCTAATCCAACTATACTTAGCGTATTCGAAGGATTTGACAAAGTTAATGCTACGCTTTTGAAACAGCTACAAGATGAAGAAAAAGCTAAGGCACAGAAAATTCCAGGTAAACAAAATCAACCTGAGAGTATGGAGAAAGAAAATAAACTCTTTGACTTAATTGATCTATATCTTCCTGAATTTGAAAATCAAAGATTAATCCCTTTAGCTAAATTTAATTTTTCTGCTCAAAAGTTCTTAAGGTTAGATCTAGGGTTCCAAAACAAGGTTTATCTCAGTAGCATGATCGTCTTGGACCAGGAAAATTTAAACAAAGCATGGATGAAGGAGTTGAGGGAAATTTTCTCTAAGCATCCTAAAAAACTGATCAGCTTTATACATGTAGCTTTACAACAAAATTTCAGCAATGAAAAGTTTATTCCTCTATTGGCATCTGCGGGAGGTTTTAATAAAGACTTTATTGCAAAACTCCCTGAAGAAGTAAAAAAACCTGTAAAAGATCAAGTCCTTAGAATTTTCGACAAAAAACTTATCGATTCTACTTTAATATTTAACTTTGAAAATGCAACCGATGTAAAAGATTTTCTCCAAGGCTGCAAATACCTTCTAGAAAATGTAGGTTACAAAGGAAATCTATATGAAGAACTTCTTAAAAAGACCCTGCCCTATATGAATAAACTTGATCATCAGGGACTGATAGACTTTAAGGAAATGCTAAAATCTGTGGTTATGGAGGAGAAAGAAAAAGAAAATAAAAATGATCTTGTTGTTCCCAAAAATGCTCTTCTAAAAAAAGAACCATTGGTTACCGCCGCTACAATTAGAGAAACAATCGAAAAAGACGGCCTAAAACCAAGCCCGTTTGAATACAGCAGACCAGATGGCTACTATTTAATTAAAGTTACTGTCGAGGGTGTCAATCATATGGTTAAAGCTAGTATGGCTGGTGAAGTCGGGTTGACATATGCATGTAAATTAACAAACGAACAATGTGCAGATATAAGATTAAAAGTTTTGGATACAATCAGTAAGATTAGACAGAGGGAGCCTGATTATAAAGATCTCAACCATGTCATTCTTCTTGCAAAAACATCTTTAAGTCTCTTTATAGCAGCTGTTACTCAGAAGTTGGATTTTGATGAAGATATCGTGACAGAGGTATTTGAATATATGCACTCAATGGGCGATATTTTAGCATTCCAACAGATAAGAGCTGGTTATCTTGTGTATTTTGACGAAGAAGGCTTCAAGCATGAACCACAGGTTAATAAAATAGGTGGTCCTTGGCGCTTTCCTCCGGAGAAGTAATTAAAGCCAAAAAAATTTGATTATTTCGCCGAAGGCTTTGGAGTGTCGGCGCTTTAGCGCCGCTTTATTCCCCTGTTTTCTTTACCCAAATGTATAACATTTAATTTACCTAAATCATTAGATGTTTTTGATATAAAAAGGATTAATTAGTATGCTTCACTCAATTTATCATTTTAAAGCTGTGCTTGGTCGTCTTAAATCTGCAGAAGATTTTATTGATAATATGGCTTCAGGAATTCGTCTGTATAATCCATTGTTTGGGATTTTGTTATGGCTTATTGGTAAAGCCGATATTTTGCAGGCTCTCGAAGTAGGTGGAAAAACAAAAACTTGGTTTATCAACACGAATAGTCTCATTAAATGGGCACCAAGTATTGCTCCCAAAGGCTATGTATTTGAGAAGAAAAATATCGACGGATTATTGAATGCTGTGAAAGCAGATCAAGCAGAAAAAAAAGAGAAGAAAGCTAAAGAAAATGGACAAAATTTAGAAGATAAAAAACCTATCCCCCCAAAAGATAAGGATGAGTCTGTGTCTGCTGGTGTTCTCGAAGTAGCAGACCTAGAAGAAAAAGCTATCAAGCAAGAGTTAATTAAGGAAAAAGAAGAAAAGCTAGAAGCAGAAGAAAAAGTTGATGAACAGAAAATCCCAGATGAACAAAATCAACCTGACAATGTAGAGAATAACAAGCCTACATCTCAGTTAATAGAAAACCTGTTAAAATTAAATGTTAATCCCCCTAAATTAAAAGATCCCTTAATACCTTGGATGGACTTTTAATCGACATAAATATTAGCTAAAGTCAAAAAAATCTGATCTCTTCGCCGAAAGGCTTTGGAGTGTCGGCGCTTTAGCGCCGCTTTATTCCGCGGACCTAATGAAAAGCAAGAGGTTATTATAAAAGCGGCGCTAAAGCACCGACATTCCAAAGCCTTCGGCGCAGCGCTAAGTATGTGAATGAAAAAAATAGGTATTACCAAACGTTGTTATTTTTTCACCTGAATATAAACGTCCCCTTCTCCCCAAGTAAAACGGGCAGGAAAACGCTTCATCGTTTCAAAAAGGGGTTGGTCGGTGTAATCAGACAAGGCATAACTTACAGTGATGATGCGGGTACCGGGAGCCACTTGTTTAAAACGACTGATCAGTGCTTTGATTGTATGGTCTTCCAAACATGTACCGTACAAATAGATAACAGTCGCCTTCTTTAAATCTGTTTGCAAAAAATCTTCATTTTTAAAATCTATTCCTTCAATACCCAACCGACGTTGTATACGTTTGGCACGCACGACAAAATCAGGAACAATTTCTACGCCGACAACTTGGCATCCTATGTAATTTTTTAACCAAAAACAGGTACGACCGCGGCCCGAGCCTAACTCATAGACATAATCTTGAGGGGTGATGCGTGCCTCTTTTGCAATTTGTTCAAAAGTTGTTAGTGGAGTCTCTCCATAAGTATATTCGTCGCTATTAGAACAATGAACAAAATAACGTTTACTGATCGAGAAGGGATTATCAAAAAGATACATCAAAACTAAAGAGCCGTCGCTTTTAGCGAAGGGAATGTTGCGGTAGTAGCGATAAAGGACCCGAAGGTATTCGACGAAATTACGCCATTTGACTGCTAGATTGAGTCCGAGCAATGTAAAATATTCTCTAAAACCCTTCCACTCATTTTTTGACATCCCCAGGCTCCTAGTACTTTTCTGACATTCCACGTTCGATTCTCCTTCCCTAAAAGTTATCCTACATAGAAAACATACACTAAACGGGCTACAAGAAAAAAGATTAAAGTGGATAATACATCATTAAAAGCGGTGACTATTGGTCCTGATGCCACTGCGGGATCGATGCCAAAACGCGCAAAGAAAAAGGGTGAAAAGGTTCCCAGCATTGTAGCCGTCAGACAGGCTCCTAAAACTCCGCAAGAAATGGTAATCCCCAGGGCTAGAGGATCTGCATTCAAGTGGTGCACTCCAAAATGATTGAACACATAGACCACCACACCGCAAATGATTCCAAAAACAAGTCCAATCAATAAACCTATCCCTATTTCACGACTGATAGCATCTCCCTTAGATCCTGCTGATATATCACCCGTAGACATTCCTCTCACGAGGATTGTACTGCATTGAATACCTACATTGCCTGACATTCCGGTGATCAAGGGGACAAAGAAAGGTAAAAATAAGAACCAGACGCGATCATAAAAATGGGTCATGACAGCTGTGGAAATCAACCCAGCACAGAGAGTGACAATCAGCCAAGGCGCGCGTCCAAGAAATCTTTTCAAGATAGGCTCATGTTCCCCATAATCTTCAGCTGTACCCGCAATATTGGCAATGGTTTCATCAGCAATATCTTCCATTGCTTCCACCACACTTTCATAGGTGATCACACCGACTAAATGGTCATTTTCATCGACAACCGGCAGAGCGGGAATTTTATAACGCTCAACGACATCGACCACTTCATCACGCGACGCATCTGCTGTCACCTTGTGCAAAATAGGTCGCATGACTTGCCGCAAAGGCAAATAATGAGGATTGACGATAAGATTACGCCCTGGGACATATCCTGCCAGTTGGCCATCATCATTTAATACAAAGATACGGCGAGTCAGTTCAATTCCCGGGTTGTCACGTATATGAGCAGATACTTCTCCAATGGTAGTATTCATATGGAAAGCAAAGAATTCGTCGGTCATTAAGCGACCTGCACTATGACGATCGTGTTTTTGCAATTCTTTAATACGCTGAGCTTTTTTGGGGTCTAATAAATCGAAAACCCTTTTGATACGCCTATCGGACATGTCATCCAGTATCCAAACAGCTTCGTCAGGGGGCATTTTTTCAATTAGGCGTTTGATCTGATAGTCATCAATCTGCCGAAAAATGGCAGAACGTGTAGAGCTGCTGGTGTTGATCATAAAAATGATCTTAGCATTGAAGTCAGGTAGGTTCTCATAAACTACAACGCGGGCATAGGGAGGAAGACGCGTCACAGCATGTGCCATGTCGATGGGATCGTGCTGGCTTGCAATTTTAGCCACATCGTGTAGGACTATATCAGAAGTGTGTTGATGAAAAGCATCTTCAAGCTTTTCATTCAATACATCGTCCAAATGGCTTGTTTTCGAGTCTAAAATACTGCCCGGAACGATGATATGGTCATCTTCATGATTATGATCTATTGTAGCTTCCAAGACACCTCCTCGCAGGCCCAACCCAAGAATAATATACAAATTTATATTAATTTTGACAACATAATTCGTTAAAAAAATATTAAAAATTTACTTTAATCATTGATTTTTTTACATAACAATGCTATTATAGATAAAAAATAAATATCTCGAACCAAATTATCTAAAAAAAATTCAATTATATGACATCCAATTCTTCTTCAAAAAAAAAGATCCGTAATATTGCCATTATTGCCCACATTGACCATGGCAAAACGACTCTACTCGATGCTTTACTTAAACAATCCAATATCTTCCGTGACAATCAACATATACCTGAAAGGATTATGGATTCCTATGACCAGGAAAAAGAACGAGGGATTACTATTTTTGCCAAGCATACGGCTGTTCAGTTTGAAGATTTCAAAATTAATATTATCGACACCCCGGGCCACGCCGATTTTTCGGGCGAAGTTGAACGTATTCTTGGTATGGTCAATTCCGTCTTACTGCTTGTCGATGCTCAAGAAGGTCCTATGCCTCAGACACGTTTTGTATTATCGAAATCCCTCAAAATGGGTTTAAAACCTATTGTCGTCCTTAATAAAATTGACCGCCCTCATGCAAATCCCGATAAAGTCCTTGATCTTACATTCGATCTCTTCTCGGAACTTGGCGCAACAGACGAACAATTGGATTTCCGTTATTGTTATGCTTCCGGCCTTTCTGGCTTCGCTTCCCATCATATCGACGATCCTAAAACAGATATGCGTCCACTCTTTGAGCTTATCATCTCAGCTGTACCAGAACCAAAAGGCGACCTTGAAAATCCTTTCCTCATGCAAGTATCTACTATTTCCTATGATGATTTTGTCGGAAGACAAGCTTCCGGTCGTATCCTTGAAGGCTCCATTAAAAAGGGCCAACAGATCATTTACATTGACGAATCTGGAAAACAAACGAAATGCCACTATCACACGCATCGAAGGTTACTTGGGTCTTGAAAAAATCGAAATGGATGAAGCGAATGTCGGTGATATTGTGATCCTTTCAGGTGTTCCTTACATCATGATTGGAGATACACTCTGCGATCCAAGCAAAATTGTTCAGCTCCCCCTATTAAACTCGATGAACCTACAGTTTCCATCGATTTTACTGTTAATAATAGTCCCTTTGTAGGACGTAGCGGCAAACACGTCACCATGAATAAAATTACGTGAACGCCTTGAAAAAGAGAAAAAGGCTAATATTTCACTACGCATTGATCTTTCTGATGAGAAAATTTCTGTCGCCGGCCGTGGGGAATTGCATCTGGCTGTCCTAATTGAAGCAATGCGACGTGAGGGTTTTGAATTCAGTGTTTCCAAGCCTACAGTTGTTCTAAAACAAATTGAAGGTGAAAAACATGAACCCATCGAACGCGTCCATATTGAAGTACCTGAAGAATATGCAGGCTCGGTGATTGAAGAGCTTTCTCGCCGTAAAGGTGAAATGCAGCATCTCGATACCGACGAACACAAAATCACACGCATGGAATTCCTCATGCCTACACGTGGGCTGATGGGTTATCGTAATGAATTTTTAACGGCTACACGTGGTTTAGGTATCTTGACTTCCATTTTTGAGAACTTTGCTCCATGGAGAGGAACTATCCCCGGACGTCTCCGCGGCGTTTTAATTTCCATTTGCTCAGGAAAAGCCACAGGATATGCTCTTTTCAATTTACAAGACCGTGGCACCATGTTTGTCTCTCCCGGTGATGATGTTTACGAAGGGATGGTTGTGGGAGAAAATAGTCGTGATAACGACCTAATCGTCAATGTCTCTAAAGGGAAACAACTCACCAACGTCCGTGCAGCTGGCAGTGATGAAAACATCATCCTGATACCTCCACGCAGATTTACCTTAGAGCAGGCCATCGACTATATCCAAGATGATGAACTGATTGAAGTGACACCTGACGCTATCCGCATGCGCAAGCGTTTCCTCTCAGAAAACGAACGCAAGCGCAAATAACCCTACGCGCGCTTTGTAAAATTAACTACTGAGCCCACCGCTTATTGTAATTGTACCACTGAGCCCACCGAC
>CAVVKX010000032.1:0-162610 GCA_963748975.1 uncultured Parachlamydiaceae bacterium | reverse complement strand
CAATTAAAAACAATTTTGGAAGATGCCCATCAAGGTTTCCCAAATGTTATAGGAATTACTACGCTGCAAGAATTTAATAGAGATATCTATCAAAATGAGGCTTTTGAACGTCGTTTTAAGAAAATTAATATTGAAAACCCTGAAGATGAGGATGTGGAGCGTATTTTGGGTGCAACCCTTATACAAAGAGAACCCTCTGCATTGACTGACAATCATGCGCTTGCTTACTTGCATAAAAAAACTAAGGAAGCCTTTCCAAAAGGAGCGCAGCCTGCGACGTCTATTAAAATATTATCTCAATGCATAAGGCAAACATCCGAAGCACAAAAGTCCGAAGTCAAAGACAAAATAGACCTGACGCGCAAAAAAATGGATCATTTAATTGCCAAAAACATCAATGGTAAAATGAGTGAATTGTCCGACGATCCTGAAAATAATGAACCTATTCAGGCAATGGAAAAAAGCCTAAACAAACTAGAACAAGATTTTATTTCCTATCAAACTGAAATTGAGCAGATCTATCAAACAAGGGAAAAACTCGGAAAAGTTAAACGTAAAGTCTATGAGAATGTGATCAAAATTTCTAAATTTACAAAAAAATTAAGTAAACGAGAAAAAAAGTTGATCAATAAAAACCTTCTTCAAAAATATTTCTTGGCTTCTGCCATGGAAAAGCATATTCATGAAAAATCCTCTAAGCTTAATCTAAAAGGTATGAACGTAAAAGCTGTGATCAATAACTCTCTAATTGATGAAGTCATTGAAGCTGAGAAAAAAAATCAACAAGAAGTCAACCAGGCTGTGCTTCAAGGTAAAAAAGATCTCGACATGAGGGAAAATGGGGCAAAGGAAGCTGAAGTAGTTAAATAATTTATCGCAAATAGGCCCAGGTCCATGTGCTTCGCGTTCTATACCCGTGATCAGAAAAGTTGAAACACCTTTTCTATCCCCATTGAAACCCATATAGATAACATCATTTATGCAATAATTAGGAAATTCGCTGCCTTTTTTTCTATGACCCAAGCGCTTCCATTGCTTAAGTAGAGTATTTTGTGAAAAACGTCCTCAGTATAGTATTCGTAATGGGTCCACCCCTGAGAATCTACCCAAGTGAAAGTTCTTAACGCCGTTTCAGCTTTATAGATGTCTGTAGCTAAAATTTGGATAGGGTAGAAGGGATATTTGACTAGCATCACGCGTACAGTTTCATCATTGCAGTAATTATACAATTCAAACTTATGTTCTCTTTTATACCAATAAAATGTATTACGTTTACGGACTCGGATTACGTCATGACTATTCCACAGACTAAATTTGTAACGATCCCCCGGGTGCACTTTCCAACAAGATCCATCACTTAATATAGCTACATAATCCCCCTTAAATTCTCCATGGCTATCTCCTTCAAAGAAAAACGTATCCTCAATCGTATAGACTGGGGGATTGAAGTCTAAAGCAAAAACTTTCACAATCAAACAGAGCGATATAATCTGAAGCCAGAAGAATTTTCTTAAGAACATGAACTACTCCTCAAAAAAGAAATAATTTCTAACAAAAACTCTATTAAACAATAACAAACTCGAATCTTTGCCCAAAAAAAGTTTAGGCAGCTGTGCCTTAAGGTAAAAAAAGATCTCGAAATGAGGCTAGAAAAGAAAGCTGAAGGGATTAACGAATTTAGCGCTGATAGACCCTATGTGCTTTGCGCTCAATACCGGTGATCAGAATTTTCCAACCATCGTAGACTATGTATACATTAGCATTTAAACAATAGTAAGGAAATTCGTCATTATTTCTATCATGTACAACCCATACACTCCCATTGCTTAAGTAAAGTATTTTGTCATAATAGTAAACAGGATAAATATCGAAATCTTCTCCCTCCCAAAACGTTTTAGCTAAACATATGTCAGTGGCTAAAATCTGAATAGGATAAGGGGGATATTTAACAAACATTACGCGCACAGTTTGATCATTGAACCGATTATACAATTCAAAGTGATGTTTTCTTTCGAACCAATAAAATGAGGAGCGCTCACGTATTTGTATTTCATCATGATGACTCCAGAGACTAAATTTGTAGCGATCATCAGGGTGCACTTTCCAACCAGATCCATCACTTAATATAGCTACATAATCCCCCTTAAATTCTCCAAAGCTATCTCCTTCAAAGAAAAAAGTATCTTCAATTGTAAGATGGAGGACTAAACTCCAGAGAGAAAACTTCCACAATAAAACAGAGCGTTATAATCTGAAGCCAGAAGAATTTTCTTATGAACATGACTAGTCCTAAAAGAAGTAACTTTTAACAAAAACTCAATTAGAAGTATACAAACTTTTAGCCAGGCTTATTGTACAAACATGCTGCTAGTGAGGTCACTGAGAAGGTTGGAGATAGCGAGATTTTGGTTTTTTTTTGGCTTTGTGACATTTCTACGCTTTTCATGGCATCTCAATTATTTCCTATTTTCTCACTGATCTCAGTGGTAATTTTATAAAACAACATCTATAGAAGATATGATAACATGTAAGTAGTTGTATATCATGGTATTGATAATTTATTAAAAAATTTAATTTACAATTTAGAATCTTTGCATATAGTGAAGATAAAGCGCCATAACCGCACTTATGGGTTATTGCACGGCTTCCCTGTTTGTCCCAGGGTTATGTGAACTTCAAAAATGTTGAGGTTTAGATTTCGCCGTTTTGAAAGATTAAAAACCGGCCTAAAAGGCTAAAATAAATTAGAAAATCATCTATAATCTAAGGAGGATGCACATGAGGTTGCCAATATTTTTATTTTTACAGTCCTGATTGCTACAGCAATTCTTGGAACAAATAGTTCCGTGTATGCCCAATGCCAAGGGGGATATTGCCCCATCCCTAATGCATATTTTGATCAAAATGCTCCATCGAAATATGGTTATAATAATCCCAATACACAAAAGGTAATCAAAACCCAAACTGGCAGGGTAACCAAAACCCAGATTGGAGAAATGATAATGGTTGGAGAGGAAATAATAACCAGAGCTATTATCAAGGTAGTAACAATACTTATTACCGTAATAATGCAAACAACAACGATAGCAATGCTTCTTGGAAACACAAATACTTCAAACAGTAATTTCAGTCGTCAAGGTTCAAATCCATCGACTTATAGCAGCAGTAATGGTCGAAGCTATTACTATAATAATGTAAGTGATGCTACATCTGACCAAAACACAACCACTGACAAGCTTCTTCAGCAAAAGATTGACGACACTTTAAAAAACAACTACCTAAAGAAAAATTATAAGGAAGTTAATGTTCGCGTTTACAATGGGAATGTCACTTTATCCGGAACTGTTAACACAGAACAAGATCGTCAAGATGTAGAAAGCAGAGTGCGTGGTCTAGGTGTGAACAGTGTTAATGATCAGTTACAAGTCACCTCAACAGCCCAAGCAGATTCTAATGGCAGCAATTACAATGATCAAACTGTGGATTCCGATACGTCTAATGTAGCCGATAAAGGCACAGTTTCTGATCAAGACATAAATCACAAGCTGATGACACATTGAAAAATAATTATGTAAAAAAGAATTACGACACTGTCGTGGTGACAGTATCTAATGGAATAGTCACCATTTCTGGTATTGTTGACAGTGATAAAGATCGTCAGGATATTCGTGAGAGATTACAAAAGATTAAAGGGATTAGAAATATCAGTGACCGTCTGCAAGTTTCAGAAGGAAAGACAAGTTATAATTAACTATAAAAAACCAGCCTATTCACGATAAAAATCTGTCTTTGTATTTATTGCATGCAGAGGGTATAAAAGCCCTCTGCGTCCATTTTAAAGCGCCTTGCAAAATCCTGGAGAAAATTTAGTGGTCAATTTTTTTTCGAAGATAAAAAATAGATCTAGAGATTTTGGAAAAGAATGGGTCCTGGAGATGCTCAATAGGGCTAGCGATGATGATCCATCCGGGTATAGCGACTTACTCACAAGCCGGCGCAGCTTTCGGTTTTTCCTTTCTTTGGACAGCTCTTATCTCTTATCCGCTTATGTTTTCCATTCAGGAAATGTGTGCACGCATAGGAATTGTCTGTGCGAAAGGGCTGACTGGGGTGATTAAGCAACATTACCCAAAATATTTTGTATTTGTTTTGATCCTCATCGTCATTCCTGCGATTGTTTTAAATATTGCAGCCGATTTGGCGGGGATGAGTGCTGTAGCAAATTTGTTATATCCCCAGATTCCTGTACTTGTTTACAATTTTTTTATCACACTAATGCTTATTTTTGGACTGATTTTTATTTCTTATAAAAGAATAGCGGCAATCCTCAAATACTGTACCTTTGTTTTGCTGGCCTATTTTATCGTTCCTTTTTTAGTAGAAACAAATTGGAAGGAGGTATTTTTGAATACTTTTGTACCTTCATTCACTCTAAGTAAAGAATATTTATCCTTATTAGTAGCTGTACTGGGAACAACCATTTCACCCTATCTTTTTTTTTGGCAATCTTCTATGTCCTTAGAACAATACGAGCATGGTGACAGTTCTAAAGATAATGAGATCAAGTATATGAAAGTTGATGTTAATTTAGGTATGCTGGCTTCTAATGCGGCGATGTTTTTTATCATCCTTACCACCGGTGGCGTTTTGTTTTCCCAAGGTATAAAAAATATTGAAACGGTTGAGCAAGCTGCTTCAGCACTGAAGCCTTTGGCGGGTGACTTAGCCTACCTTGTTTTCACAATAGGTGTTTTAGGTGTGGGATTTATTGCTGTGCCTGTTTTAGCAGGATGTGTTGGATATATTTTCGCAGAGTTTTTCGACTGGAAAATGGGGCTAGACAAAAAGTTTAATGAAGCGCCAGAATTTTATGCGATGATCATATTGTCATTAGCCATAGGTTATTCAATTAATTTGTTTGGCATAGACCCCATTCGATCATTGATCGTGACGGCGATAGTTTATGGAATCACAGCTCCCATTTTTATAGCCATGATTATACATATCTGTAATAACAAAGCCATTATGGGTAAGCATACCAATCATTTATTTTCAAATATCCTGGGTTGGTCAACCTTTGTTCTCATGAGTGTGTTAGCGGTGGGCCTTATCATTTTTTTCTTTATTTAAACCCAAATTACGTACTTTCAAGTCTTCAGCCCAATAGGTTAATAAACATCCTTGAAAAACTACGAAAAAAATGGTATTTTAAACAGAGTTATCAGGAAGGAATAGAAAAGCGAAGGATGTTTTGTTGAATGGATGAGAAATATAAGCAAGATTTTTTGAAGGCCGGAGCCTTAGCAGGAGAAGTACGTGCATTTGGGAAGAATTTAATCAAGAAAGGTGCCTCTTATAATGATGTGCTTGCCAAGATTAATGAGAAGATTACAGCATTGGGAGCCCGTCCTGCATTCCCCCCCCAGATAGCTCTGAATGATGTAGCTGCGCATTATTTGCCTCAGCCGGACGAAGATATTATTTTTATAGATCAAATTGTCAAACTTGATGTAGGTGTTTGCTATAATGGGGCTATAGGGGATTGCGCAGTCACAATTGATTTATCGGGGAAATATCAGGCCCTTGTCGATGCGGCTGAGAGTGCCTTGCTTAGCGCTGAGCAAAGTATAAAAGTGGGACTTCAGGTTAGCCAAATTGGAAAAATTATCGAAGAAAGAATCTCTTCCTTCGGCTTCACCCCTGTTAGAAACCTTGCTGGCCATGGTTTAGGAAGTTATAAAATACACACTCCACCTATGATTCCCAATTACGAAGACAAATCTACAGCTATTATAAAGCCCGGAATGACCTTTGCCATCGAACCTTTTGCAACGAATGGTAAGGGGTCTATCTTTGATTCAGGTAAACCTACAATTTTTTCTTTTGTACGTGCCCGATCAATTCCGGTATCAGTCAATAGGGTGCTTGTGGCCAAAATCAAGGGTTTCAGTGGGCTGCCATTTGCTATCCATGATTTGGTTAGCAAAGATATTCCTCTTGCTGAAGTCAGAAAAAATGTGGATGAACTTCTCAAAGCAGGCGTTATTGTGGGATATGCTCCATTAGTTGAGGAAGGGCATGGGATGGTCGCTCAAGCCGAAAAATTCCGTTCTTGTTGATAAAAATGGCAAAGTCTATATCACCACACGCTAGCATTAAGACTATTGGGGCCGGCTATTGGGGCCGGTTCTGCATAACTGCATAACTGCATAACTTTTTTTCTTTTTTGACAATATGAAAAAAGTTATGCAGTTATGCAGAACCGGCCCCGATTATTTATAAAAAAACTATTTTTATAATAATCAATGTTTTATAATAGAAGTGTAATTATATTATAATGAGAATAATTTATGCTTAAATTAATTCCTTTGGGGTCAAAGTATTCAAATATTCAACAAGCTGCTCCCATAAAAGGTGGGGGTCACAAAAAGAGTAGGCTTTTTATTTCTGCCTCAGGCATTCACCTTCATGACAATTTGCAAGCAAACAAAATGCATTATGCAGTTGCAGGAAAAATAATCACAAAGGAAGAAGCTCTGCATGAATTAAAAAAAAGGTGGCTTCAAAAGAATGTAGTAGTGGTGCTAGATATTCCCAAAAATGATGGTTCTAAAGATGTAGAGCAAAAGTTTCTTCTTATTAATCAAGCCAGTTTTGCAAAACGTCATGGATACAGCTTATGGAAAATTCATCAAGCAGCTAAAAAGAGCAATCGACACATTTTGCAAGCGCTCTCAAAAAACCCTAAGTCACGTGTACACCTTAAAGAAAACCCATTTGTAGCTTTAGCAGAAACGAGAATTCGGGAGGAGGCTGTCGGACAAAAAGTTGTTGAAGAGGCAATTTCGCTTTTGACTTCACTCTCTGCCTCCCTATCGCGTAACAAAGAAAAAATTAAACAAGCCATTACTCGCTATCAAAAATTAGCTGACAAAATCACTGACAAAACTATTAGAAATGCCTTCAAGAAAATGCTTGCTGATTGTATTACGGATTTTAAAGAAAAAAAAATTTTCAAGTTTGACGATATACTAAAAAAATTTCAAAAAACTTTGCAATGGTGGCCAATTCGTGGCCCTCTTGAAAAAGATCCAAAAGAAATGGCCTTTCGTTCAGCAGTATGGGATCTTTTTAATCAGATTCAATCTATTCCAGGGGATGGAGAAATTGTTTTATCTGGGTACATATTAGCAGATGGTAAGGGCGATTATGTTCACATGGCAAACTTGGCGAAAAAATTACAAAAACAATTTCCTGAAAGAAAGATTCGCATGGTCGTCGTCAGCGCTGAAACACATCGAGATAAACTTCAGCTACTCGACGAGACCATTTGTAAAACTCATTTGGATTACTTTGCAGATACCTCTGTAGGAGCGCCCCTTATTGATAAACCTTTATTTAATGAAGATCTAACGCCCTATATAAAGAATGCCGCTCTTTGGATATCAGGTCCCATCGGAATACTGGGTCTTTTTGATGAGCTCGCTCAAGAGGCGCACACTAAGGGAATAGCTTTTACTGAATATGATGTGAACACAAATTTTCAGGGCACAGACCATTTTGCGATTATGGTGAATTTGGGCCTAGGATTTCCCACAGGAGTTTTTATAAACAAGCCTAACCTTGGTTCTTGGAAAGATCTACAAAATGACCGTTTAAAAAATATTCTTTTCAAGCAAAATGAACTTTCGCAAAACATTATTGATCAATACGTAAATTTCCGCGAGATTTTTATGTGTTATCAATCTAGTTTTATTGAGTCTACAGAATTTTTTATAGAAGCAGTTGAATTTGCAGAAAATCACTCTCCAAATAAATCCGTAGACATTTGTCTTCCTTCTCGAGGCAATGTGATAAGTACGCAAGAAGATTTGGAAAAGCATATTGATAAAGATTTCTTTAGAAAAAAGGGGTTTGCGTCGGTAAGATGGATCTCTGAAAAAGATGGTCAACAACAAGATTTTGTCATCCCTATTCAAGACCATGGAAAAGAGTTTAGGCTTATTAATCCAGGCGCATTATCTAAAAAAGACTTTAAATTAGTCATGGCATTAAGTGCTCCTTTGGTAGGATGTACGGGTGATCATTCTTTGACTCAAGCGTTATCTTATGGAAAAATCCCCTCCTATGAATTAAGTAAAAAAAGGGAGCTAATGAGCAAGGCATATCAAATAAGCTCCGCAAAATTTGGAAAAAGACGCGTTAATTACAAAATTTTTAAAAACTAAAGAGCATCGAAAAGAGATTATCAAGGATCCTGCCCTAATTGAGCAAGCCAAAGCATTAGGTGAGACTATCCGTGAGAAACATTCTTTTAATAAAGATTTCAAAGGTATGATCAATGAGCGTTTATTACGTTCGCAAGATGAAGATTTTGTCATTTTTGAAGATCAACTCAAAAAAAACTATTTTAATGGCACTATCTCACTAGAAGAAGTGAAAGATCAAATGCGTCATGCGCTCCAAGCCAAACGTTTGCTAAAAAAATAATCGGTAATCGGGGCCGGTAATCGGGGCCGGTAATCGGGGCCGGTTCTGCATAACTGCATAACTTTTTTCATATATTCAAAAAGAAAAAAAGTTATGCAGTTATGCAGAACCGGCCCCGATTACAGTTATGCAGAACCGGCCCCGATTACCGGCCCTCATCGCGACGCATCGCGAATCAATGCCCAAATTTAAAAAAAATTTACCTTTGAAAGTAATAAAGAGAACCTAATTGCAATATCGTTGTAAGCTTACTAAGGGCTTCTTTCACTTCATTAAATAAGTGTATATCTGCAAGGTCGTTAGGATGTAGACGGTCACGGTAATATTTTTCAATCCATTGCTTTAATTTTAAATAAAGCTCATCGGTCAATAGGATTCCTTGATGCAATGCCTTTAACTGCTTTTCATTAAGAACAATCCTTAGCCGCAGACATGCAGGCCCCCCACCATTAGCCATGCTTTGATGTAAGTTTAAAAAATCCATACCTGTAATAGGATTAGAAGGCTCATCGACCATTTCTTGCAAAAAATCTTTAACTAGATTCGATTCAAGGCATTCCATGGGAGCTATCATTCTCATCTTTTGATCGGGCAGCGTCACAATTTGTGAATTAAATACGTAAGAAGCGACAGCTTCATGAAGTGAAATGCGAGCCTCGGGAACAAGGACAAGCGTCAAACCTTGCATTTTCTTACGTAGCTTATCAATCACCGCAGGAGTGTCAATAAAAGTTTTTTCATGATAAAAGTAGACATATTCGTTTGAAACAGAAATTACATCGTTGTGGAAAACTCCGGCGTCTATGGCCAGAGGATTCTGTTGTGCAAATATAACACCGGTCGGCTTTAGGCGGTGTCTTCTTGCAATAGCTTGAGAGGCTTCGTAAACTTGTCGTGGAGGAAATTGACTGGGTAAGTTCTCATGGGTTTTAAAACTATGGCGCCCCCACACAAACATCTCAAGACCTGCTTCCCCATGTTTCGCAGAAAAACGACAATGGTTAGCAGCACCTTCATCGGCAAAATATTCTCCTGGAGGGAGAGGATCATGGATAACAAATAAATCAGGATCTTTAAAAATTTTTTGAAAGAACTTTTGGGTGAAAGGAGCTTCAATGGAACGATGAAACTTACTTGATAAATTCGCAGGAGTCATATGCAATTTTCCATCTTCAGTATCATGAGAAGGGGATACTGTGGCTGCATTTGCTGCCCACATAGAGGCCGCTGAGCTGCATGAAAAAAGAATTTCAGGAGCCAGATGATAAGCTTGTTCCAATATAGTTTTGTCATTTCCTTCAAAACCAAGTTCCCTCAACATAGGAATATAAGGTCGAGCTTGTGGCGGAATCACTGCCTGAGGGATGCCCATACTGGCCAACAGTTTCATTTTTTCTAAACCTTGCAACGCAGCTTCCTTAGGATTGGAAATTAGGGATTGACTTTTCATGGAAGCGATATTTCCATAAGACAGCCCGCTATAATTATGGGTGGGTCCTACAATCCCGTCAAAGTTAACTTCTACCGCGTTCATTTTTTTCCTGGATTTAAAAGCCCTGGAGCGATTTTTTCAGGCATTTGCATTTTTTCGGCTTCTAGTGAGGCTACAGGATAAGAGCAGTAATCTGCGGCATAAAAAGCACTGGGTCGGAAGTTGCCGCTGTGTCCGATGCCTCCAAAAGGTACGGTGCTGCTAGCGCCTGTGAGCTGTGTATTCCAATTGATGATGCCAGCTTTAACGGACTGATAAAATCTCTTGTAAAGTTCAGGCTTATCGCTCAACAAACCTGCTGCTAATCCATAGGCAGTATGGTTAGCTTCTTTAAGGGCTGCTTCAAATGTTGGCACACGAATCAGTTGCAGAAAAGGTCCGAAAAGTTCTTCATCGGGTCGATTAAGAATTTCCGAGACATCGATTAGCCCGGGTGAAAGGAATCCAGTGCCCGGTTTAAGCATTTGCATAGGGATTTTGGGAATTCCGCCCCTGGATATGAGTTGATTTTGTGCATCCATAAGTTTTTGAGCAGCCTTTTCAGAAATTAAAGGTCCCATAAAGGGTTCTGGCTGTTGATTGTAAGGGCCCACCATGATTTGTCTGATTTGATCCTCTAATGACCTTATAAAGGCAGGGCTATGTTCTCCATCTACAACGATCAAACGTCGCGCGCATGTGCATCTTTGTCCGCTAGTGATGAAGGCAGATTGAAGGGTGTAATAAGCTGCGGCTTCGATATTTTTAACTTCATGGAAAACAAGAGGGTTGTTTCCTCCCATTTCCAGAGCAAGAATTTTTTCAGGATGTTCTCCAAATTGTTTTAATAGGGATTGACCTACTGCCCAACTGCCTGTGAAGAAAAGGCCATTAATTTTAGGATGGGAAGCGAGCAAGCGTCCGGTTTGTGATCCTCCTTGAACAATGTTGAAAATACCGGGCGGTAATCCAGTTTCCAACCAGCATTGGCCCATCAACTCTCCCACCAAGGGTGTTAGTTCGCTGGGCTTGAAGATGACCGTATTGCCTGCTAACAAAGCAGGGACAATGTGCCCATTAGGGAGATGGCCTGGAAAATTGTAGGGACCTAACACAACCACTACTCCATGGGGTTTATGGCGTGCTGTGGCTAGATAAGAAGCTTGAGGTTGTTTTATTTCAAGACATCGAATTTCATAAGCTTGAATGGAAATATCGACTTTATTAATCATTGACGTGACTTCAGTGAAGGATTCCCAAAGAGGCTTACCCATTTCTACAGAAATCGTTTCAGCAAGTAATTGACGAGAATGAGTTAATTTTTCTTTATATTTATGAAGGTAGGCTATGCGCTCTTGAATGGATAGGTTAGACCAAGTTTCAAACGCTTGGTAAGCACATTCAAAGGCCCTATCAATTTCTTTTTGTCCTGATTCTATGCCTTGCCAGACTACTTCAAGGGTAGCAGGGTTATGGGATTGAAATGTTTGGGTCATGTTTACGTATCCTGTTTATGATATAATTTGACAAAGCGAATTTCATCACCCACTTCTACCTGCAAAGCCTTCGACATTTCAGAATTTATCGTGACTGAACCTGGTTTAAGGATGTTCACATTTCCATAACAGGCTCGAAAATCCAGGCCAGTATTGCTTACAATAAATTCACGGTTATTGTCTATCTTGTTTTCCACGGATTCAACTAAGGCTGTGATGCTGTTTTTTATAGTGGAGATTTCCTCAGTTCTACAACCTATTTTAGGTCCTCCTGTCAAAAGGATCAATCTCTTGGGTGTATGTGAATCCTTCTTTGATCAGCATTTTTAAGGCTGGTACAGTTCTATCATGCGTCTTGTTCATGTATTCTTGGACTTCTGGAGGCAAGAGGATCGTATATAAGGGCCATTTAGGTAAAATGTTTGCAATAAAGCAACGACCTTCCAATTCCATTTCGCATAATTCTGAATAGCTAATATCAAGAAATTTTCTGCATAGTGTTTCCCGAAAGGGAACTTTATTATCCTCACTGATGTATCCACGCATTTCTGCGACGACGTAATCTTCAAAGCGTTCAGGATGATTGGCCATAAAAAGAAAACGACAGAGGGAAAGAAGTTTCCCGCAAACCTGCTTTGCGGAATTCTGCTTTTAAATACAAAGCACATATTTCAGAAGGTCCAATGGGATAACAGACTGTTGTTAAGACTTGCTGCTCTTTTTTATATAGGCGTGGTTGATTGTTTCAATACGAAAGTAATAATGAGGTTCAGTGACGCCCATTCTGGAACAGATGCTGCATGTGCCGCACAATTCACCTGATGTTGTATCTTTAAGAACAAAAATATAATTCTCAAAATAGGGTTTTTCGATGTGGGTATCAAATGCCCATTCTGATGCCTTTATTTTCTGTAATAAAACACTGCGTTTTTTTGGCAGATTGATTACGCCTAAAGAAGATTTTTTGGCAAATTCTTCGAAGGCATCAAGATCTTGTTCTTGAATGGGCCGAATGATATACATCGGTTCTCCTTAGGGACCTTATGAGAAAATTTTAAAGATTTTGCAAAATTTGCTCTCTTATTACCTACTATCCTTCAAAATTTTGTCGATGGTTGAAAATAAACTAACGTATCTTCCACAATTTGCATGGCTTGAGCAATATCGTTATCGCTAATGTTCATAAAAGGGATTAAAAAACGGACGCGTGTGGGGTCACTGCCAGCGACAAAGCTCATGACACCGGCTTCAAAGAGTTTCTGGACAAATTCATTGACAGTGACTACATGGCCTCCTAAAGGCGTGAAAGCGATCATGACTCCTAAACCAAAAGGGCCGTCAATTAAGCAGGGATGCCTATTTCCTATCTTCTCCAAATGACCTACCATCAACTGATGCAAATGCATATTTTTGCCTTCAGGCCCAAAATAATTTTCATGCATTAATTTATTAACGATTTTTTTGCCTGCATGGATCGCTGATGTACTGCCAATAAAAGTCTGACTTAAAAGTCCTGGACGCGGTGTATATTCTGTGCGAAATAAAGTCGCGCAAACTTGTGATAATTTTCCTAGGCTGACAATATCCACATATTTGTCGAGCTCGTAATGTTGAAACGCAAATAATCGCGAAGTTCTTCCAAAGGTTTGCACTTCATCGACAAAAACTGCGATGTGATTATCTTTAAGAATTTCGATCAGAGAAAGAAAAAATTCACGCGTTCCAGGATAAAATCCCCCTTCTCCCTGAATGAGTTCCAAGATCATGATGGCATGTTGCTTGGGATAGCGTTTTATAAATTTTTTTAGTGTTTCAGTAGCCAGTTGAATACTATATTCGGGTTTTTTATGATCAAAAAATGGCAAGTAGTCGATCGCATAATTCAAGGGTAGACCTTCACGAAATAGGGGTTTATCTGTGATTTGTGAGGCCACGAGTGTCCTTCCTAAAAAGCATCGATCAAAGGCTAAGATACGGTTAGCTGGAAAATTCTTTTGAAAAGCAATTTTTAGGGCATTTTCATTGGCCATGGCACCTGTGGTACTTAAAAAGCAGTGTTCTAAACCAGAAGCTTGAGACAGTTGGCGGCAGAATTCCAAAGCATCGCCATTTTGTTGCAAGTTTCCTTGCATCACGGTATCGCATAAAGCTGCATCAATACTCGTCTTGAGTATTTCAGGTTCACTATGTCCAAAACAATGGGGGCCTATTCCTGTGATGAAGTCATACTTCACACTTCCATCAAGAAGTTCGACTAAAGGGCCTTTGCCAATACCACTGCCAATAAAAGGAAAAAAAAGCTTACTGCCTCGCAAAAGAGTAAATTCTTGTAAAAGTTTGGCATAACCTTCTTTAAGGTCAGGATGAGGAGGCCTGACACCTTGTATTTTTTGCTGATGTTCTTGCAAGACTGACGCAAGCAAAGCCTTAGCTTGCTCAATTCGCGGATCCTGTGCAAGCTGATGTGCTACTAAAAGAGGTTGTTCAGTCATGCGCTTTCTCCAACATATATTCATTTTCAATTAGATACATAAGAAAGCCTGTTGTCAATCGAGCTCTTTCCACAAGGCTAGGTAACAGGACAAATTCATCATGCGTATGAATATGCCCTCCAATGGCCCCTAAAGTATCAATCGTTGGCAATCCAGCTGCTGACAGTGTGTTGCCGTCGCAGACTCCTCCACTAGGTTGCCAATTTAAGTCATATCCTAACCCCTTAGCACAAGTTTTCAGAGCTTCAAAGAGGAGACGGTTAGGCTTGTCGAAGGCTTTTGGAGGTCTGACAGAATGTTCGTGCAATTCGAACATGATGCCGTCAGGTGTCGTACATCCTTTCACCATTTCTTTAAAGCTTGCAGAAATCCTATCAACATCTTTGAGATTTTGCATGCGCACATTGACTTTGCAAATAGCTAAATCCGGGACAATATTTGTAGCTCCTCCACCTTCAAAGGAGCCCACATTGACTGTGATGCCACGATGACGATCATTAAGGGATTCAATGCCTTGAATTAAACGGGCCATCGCGAGGATTGCGTTGCGACCATTATAATAATCTCTCCCTGCATGGGCAGATTTACCATGGGCTACGATAGTATAATTAATAGAACCCTTGCGTTCATTAACAAGTGAACCGTCAGGAAACGAGGGTTCAAAAATCAAGCCAATATTATAATGCGAAGCTCTTTCCACAAATAGATGTTCAGAAGAAGGCGAGCCAATTTCTTCATCGGGATTAATTAATATTTCCCATCCAAGTTTACCTGCAAAAGGGCTGTTTTCAAAAGCCTCTAATGCCTTTAACATAATCACCAATCCACCTTTCATATCAGCGACGCCCGGCCCCCGCAAAATTTCTTGATCGAGTCTTTCTACATTCAGAAAAGAACTGGAGGGAGGATAGACTGTATCCAAATGTCCAGCTAATAAGACCTGGAAAGGAGCTTCGGGATGTTTTTTGATGGTTAAGGCTTGACCACTAGCGATTTCGATGTTCATGCCTTGCGAATTGATCTTTGTGCGCTGTGGTAAGGGGATGTATTCTATTTTTCCATTTAAAATGGAGAAGTCATCCTTTAGCTTAGCACTCATTTTTGCTAGGCCATCCAGATTATCCGACCATGAGTTAATGTTGGCCCAGCTTTCTAATAAAGAGACCATCTGTTTTGCTTGCGCATTCAACGGATCTAGATAGCGCGAATTTTGGATAAGGAATGAATCATTCATAGATCTTTTTCTTCCTTAACCAAAACTTGCAGAGATAAGCATGCATATAGGCAATCCCATTTTATTTCGGATCTTACCCTATATACTCAATTAAATTGAAATCCAACTTGCATCGTTGGGTTTTAGTACTTTTACTTATTTCTTTGAAGGATAGAATGAAAACAACGTTTAAGCCAGTTTCCTATCCGTTCAAAAGGCTTCAGTATTATTTTCCAAAGTCTTTGAAAATAAGGTATCTTCTTATTAACGGGAAGGGGTGGGTTTTGCTTTGGTTGAGCGTTATTTTCTAAAGGATTTTGCTCTACTTTGTTTGGTTCTTTTACTACCACAGGTTTTTCTATAAGAGGTTCATTGATAATAGGTTGAATAAGAACTTTTTCTTGGATCGCTTGCGGTATGGTTTTTGGAGGTTTTAACTCCTCTTGTTTTGGTTCTATATTTTTTTCCTCACCCGCATCAATTGGCTCATTTATAATGGATGCGTCTTCCGCAGGCTCTTCAGGTTTTTTTAAATCAGGTTTCACAGGATCTGGAAGGGGAGGGATGTGCGGAATGTTGAAAGGATTTTCTTGTATTTCTTGATTAATTTTATTAGCTTTTTCTTGTAACTTTAAAATTAAACGAATGTTAATTCTGGCATTATCTTCAGTATTGATTTCTTTCATTATATAAAAAAAATGATCGTTATTACATTGATCTATTAATTCAAAAAGTTCCTTTTCCTTGGCATCATACTGCTCTTTTAAATCTTTTTTCTTTTTGTCTTCTTTTGTAAAAATTTCAATTTTGGTCTTTATAGCAAGAAAGTCTTTGAGTATAGATACATTAAAAAAATTTGATATCAGTTTATTATTGAAGTGTCCCTTTTCATCAATTGCAGATAAGTCCAATTCATTTAATTGCATGTTTTGCTGAATTGTTTCATTGATATTCATTAAACAACCAAGAGCATTTTCTGTTGCGCTTTTAGCATCAGGAGACAGATTACCTTTCTTTTTCTCTTCTAATTTTTTAATGACGAGTTCCAGGACTTCTGCAAATGTAAGCTGATCATAAATTTTTTCATTCAGTTTAGGTAATAGCGGGATAAACCAATCCAATTTTCCTTTCAAATTAATAAGAAGTACTTCTTTAAGCTTATCATCAATTTGAATGCATTCTTTGATTAATCGGACAAATTTCTTTTTCAATCTGTAAGTTTCTTTTTCTCTTTCATCTTGAGAAGGCATTTTGCCTTGCAAGAGTTTATTTTCTAATTTTTCCGATAATTGTTCAGCAGCTTGCAGATGTTCTATGTCCAAGGAATGATAATCTTCGAGATCTTTAGCATTACAAAACTTAAAAACTTCTTTACGAAAAAACTGTTCTATCTTTTGAGCAATTTCATTAATTTGCTCATTGTCCGGGTTGGCAATTTTTGCAACATCATTGGCAAGATTTCTTATTTTTTCTTCAAAGAAATCCTTTGCTATAGGACGGTTATCTTTTTTCAAAGCATTTTCTAGCTTAAGCTGAATAAAATTATGCTGAAAGAAATCATATTCAAGATAACCCTCAGCGATTAAGGGTTTTTTTGCTGAATATTCTTCGATGGCTTCATTAAATTGTTTGACAGCATTTTTTAATTGATCTTTTAAAAGAACCTTATTTTCGGATTTTTTCTGCAATTGTACAAGAAATTCACGCCCTTCAGCAGCGTTTGGAAACATGGCACGTATAGGATTCATAAAGATTCCTTTTTGAAGTTAGTTTTGCAAAATCATACGCAAGCAGCGTTTAAATAAATTCCTTATGTATATGAATGGGGTCGCGATTATATTACAAAATTTTTGAATTAACCATGCATAATTTTTTTTAGGAGGGATAGGCTGTTTTTTTTGGGGGAACTCATCCTTGGTTGAACTTCTTTTAAAGGATCTATGAGGGGGGAAGGTTGTGGTTTTTGTGCATTCGGTTGAATTAATGGAGTTTGAGGCAAATGGATTTTGTTTCCTTGAGGACTAATAGCCTTTTTTTCAAATGGAACGTCTAAGGCTTTCTTTTTCCAAGGGTTCAACTAATTGAGGTTGAGGAAGTTGTTCTTTCTCAATTGGGGGTAAATTGGATGCCTCTTGCTTATTTTCTTCACCTAATTCATTTTTAATTTTATTAAGAGGCTCGCCAAGTTCATCGGCTTTGGCTTGAACTTCTATTAAATCATGCGGTTGATTCAGATCTAAAGGAAGCTCAATTTTAGGATCGATGGGAATCGCTTTTAGCGGTGGATGAACATTTTTTAAAGCTATAAGCTCTTGTTCTTTATCTTCAGTAATTTGCCTTAATTCATTTCTTAGCAAGACATCACGAAACAATGCATCCAGTTTGATTTTAATCTCTTTAAATGTGTGAATCATTTCTGCAGGCAAGAGATTTTTTAACAAGCCTTGTTCACTGTTTGTATTCGGATCAATATCTTTAAGATCTAATTCTTCTAGTTTTTTTGCTTTGCACACAGACTTCTTTAAATTCTCTAAGCACAACACCGCTTTTAACTTAGCTTCATACATGTGTTCATCTTGTATAGCATTCAATCGCTCGATTGTCTTTTCAAAGACAGTTCCCAAAGTTGAGAATTTAGATTTATTATTGATATCTTTCCAAATATAGCCGCCTAACAAACGCCTTTCTGGTGAAGCGTATACGAACTTTTTTAACTCTATTTTTAATTGATTCAATTGTTCAGTCAATTCAAAAATTTTATCTTGTTTGGCTTCTTTTTTAGCTTTATATTCCTCAGATTCTTTTTCTTTGGCAGAAAGTAACAAATTTTTCAAAAGCTTCATTTCAATTTTTTCTTGAACTTTTTTGAGGGAAGCGGTAAACATTTCAGGTTCAATTCTTTCTAAATCTGGAGTGCTAATTATTTTACAATGCTTTACAATGATTTTACAAAAAAATTGATAAATAAAATCTATATTTTTGGGATTTTCATTATTTGGATCTAATTTGTTAATATTTTCTGAAAATCCATAAACTTTCCTAGAAATGTAGCTGATTGCAAATTTTTGCCTGGGGATGAAATTTTCGGGATTATCCGGAATATGTATTGTTTTACTAAATTCATTAACTAACTCTTCTAATTGTTTTCTTTTCGCATCATCTATAGCACATATTTTCTGTATTTGTACTAAAATTTCGCGACCAGGAGCTGGGTTAGGCTTAATATAAAATTTGGACATGTTAAAACCGTATTATAAATTTTGGCTAAAAGGTAACACATATTTGAAAAATCATGAAACAGAAAAATATAGATTCTTCAAGATCCTATTTGTAGTAGAAAATATTTAAAATTTTGGAGGGTTTTTTCTAAGTTCATTATATTCTTTGGCTAATTGTAAGGCCTCGTCATCATTACATTGCCCACTTTGAATTCTCATTTTTACTGCCTCGCATTGCTCCATCCAGTTTCGGTTAAGAATTTTTTGCAAACTTTCCAAAAAATGAGCCTCTGCTTTTTCTTTATTAATCTTTTTTTCAAGTAACTCAGAAATTAAGGCCTGTCCTTCAGGATCATCTAATTTAATAATGAGTGAGATTGCATCGATGGGTTCATTCTTCTGAAAAGCGTCCAGTAGAGCTAAATACATTTTTTTACAAAGGGCTACACGAAAATCATGGGGTTGTAAACGATTTTTAGCGGTTATCAATAAGGGGTCTCTATTCAAAGTTCCCTCTTTAGGGGTTAGAAGCAGCCAACGCAGCAAATCTAGTTCTAAAATACGATCAGGATCGATGGCTTGTAAGCCAATGTTAGCACCTTTCTTGATATATAAATTAGGGGTATGATTTTGTTCCAGTAAGAGAGAGCTTTCTGAAACTTGCAAGAGATGAGCTAATTTACGTAGACTTTCTTGCACAAGAATGGGTTGTTCCCAATGGCGAATTTGTTTTGCGATAATCTCTACAAGCTGGTTCTTAGCGGTAGGGGATCGCAAGTCATAATCTTTAGAAAAGTATTTAACTAAGAATTCAATATAATCGATAGGCTGTTCGAGTAACTTTGAAAATGCATCCGGGCCTTTTTCCCTTAAAAAAGCATCTGGATCAGATCCTTGGGGCAACTCAATGACACGCACATCTACACCGGAGCATTGAAATAGATGACCAATTTTAAATGCGGCTTCTTGCCCGGCAGAATCTCCGTCCAATGCTAAATAAATTCTGGAAACTCCCAGTGTCAACAATTCTTTGGCATGTCCTTCGCCAAAAGCTGTTCCCTGGCCGGCTACGGTAAAATCAAAACCCTCTTGAATTAGACGTAAAGCATCAATTTGCCCTTCCACAATAATGGCTTTGCCTTCTTTGGCCATGCGACGACGGCTATAATTTAATCCAAATAAGACACGTGATTTTTTAAAAAGAGGCGTTTCAGAGGTATTAATATATTTACCCCCGAAGGTCTCTTCTCGGTATTTACGCGCCGAAAAGCCAATGACAGCGCCTGAAGCATCGCGGATGGGAAAAGTTATTCTTTCAGCGAAAAAATCGCGCCAACGCCCATCTTTACTTTCTGCAATTAATCCTGCTAAAGCCATTGTTTCATCTTTGATAAATTTTGCATGCATGATTTTACGGAAATAACCGGGTATTTTTGGCGCGAGACCTACTTGAAATTGATTTATAAAATCGAGATCTATTCCTCTTTTATACAAATAATGCAGGACTTCATGACCTTCTTTTGTATGCAAAAGATAAAAATGATAGAAACGGCAAGCTTGTTCTAGCGCTTCTTTTAAAAAAGTTTTATTCGGCCCTTTATTGGTTTCAACATCTTCTAAGTATTCAAGATGAACGTGAAAACGTTCAGCTAGGCTTTCTACAGCATCTGAGAAGTTCATCTTTAAGTGCGCCATCAAGAATTGAATGGCATCCCCATGCGCTCCACAGCCAAAACAATGATAGTGGGTATCCCCTTTTTGAATCATGAAGGAGGGTGTTTTTTCATCATGGAAAGGACATAATCCTTTGTATGCCGCTCCCGCACGCTTTAAGTCGATATGCGAACTTAAAACATCTACAAGATCGATGCGTTGTCTAAGTGTTTCTAAACTATCTTTAGTAAAATGAGGCATTAGAATTTACAATTATTTAATGATAGATTAACATAGGCTTATCAATTTTCACTAATAATTTGCAGAAATAACATTTTATTTTAGGTATTAAGCAATGAATATAGGTGCAAATCCGATTATATATGAAAAGTATAAATTTTGTCCTGCATTAATCATCGATGAAAAAGTGTTACCTAAAGAAATTTCACGAACAGCCATGGCTTTTGGCGCATGGGCAGATAGATATGTGTCATTTAGTCGGCATGAATTCCATTTAAAAAAAGACCGGCTAAGAAAAATTGAGGTGGAGAGTTATGCTTGGAAAACAGCCTTTAAAATCCTCAGCTATGTGCTTAGTTTATTTATTCTTCCTGCTTTAGCCCTAATTTCTAAGGCTATTTACAAGGACTTTTGTTCTGAAAATATAAAATCGTACTATCACAAACCGAAAGTTGTGAATAAGGTTTTCGCTTCGTACAAAATTGACAAAACAAAGATTTCTTTAAAAACAGGGAGTGTGACCCAAGACATGTCCGACGTGTTAGTCAATGCGGCGAATTCTAATCTATTAGCAGGTGCGGGCGTATGTGGGGCTTTTAATAAGGACGCCGGAAAAGAAATTTTTGATGAATGCACGCACATCAAAAAGGCCCTTAATAAAGATTCAATTCCTGTGGGGCATGCTGTGATGACGACTTCAGGTGCTCTTAAACATACCCAAGCGGTCATACATGCTGTGGGTCCACAGGGCAGCGATGCAGAAAGAGAAAAACTCATGGCTGACGTCATTAATAATAGCTTGAAGATAGTGGCCGGTATTGAGGTAACTGATAAATATATTAGCGCTAAGTTACCTCAAGATGATAAATATAGATCTATCGCTTTCCCACCAATCAGCACGGGCATATTTGGCTACCCTGTCGAGGAAGCAGCACAAATTATTGTGGAAACAGTAAAAAAATTTGTTAAAAAATATCCGAAAGCTTATAGCAAAATTAGCTTTGTTTTTCTTGATCCCGCAAAGGAGAATGGCAAAAAAACGGCTCCTGTTTTCGCTGAGGTGTTTAATAAGCATTTAAAGAAAAAGTAGTTTCATTGATTTCATGATCGTTAAATTCACACAGGGACTTGTAGCACCTTAAAAAGGGTGCTACAAGACTTAGCAGATAGCTATTACCAAGCGACGCTGACGCCACCAGAGACATTCCATGCAGAGTAACGGCTCCATTTTTCACCAGCTACTTCTACATAAGTTTCCCATCTGTCGCAGAAGCATTTAGCTATATTTAAGGCGCCTTCAATGCCATGAGGCTTTTGATGAGGCCCTTTAATCCTAAATTCTGATCCAAAATCTTTGAAATGGGCTTTAAAACGTTCTTGTAAGAAGTTAAAGCGGCATCTCCAAGCAAGGTCTGCACTCATAAATAAACCCCACCAAGGAAGATTTGTTGTTAAATGCACACCTAAACGACCAATCGTGGCACGCAATGTTTTTCGCGCGTATGTGTAGACCTAGGGAATTAGTGCGGTGCTCACTTAGCGCATGTCGGCGATAAAATGCATATTCAATGCCTACAAAAGGCTGTAGGTATAAATAATTACAATTAAGGTTGAGAGCCAATTTCGCTATAAGAGGTCCATTGTGTAATTCTTGCATGACTGCGTGGTGTTTATCAAATGTTCCTTCAAAATTTAAATTACGCTTGATTCTGATGCAATCACTTCCCAGGATAGTTGCAGAAAAAGAATAGTAATGACAATTATCCCACAAATAATATAGGCCGCCTTGCCAGTTATTAGCCCAACCATGTCCACCCTGATTAAAATGGATATAATCATTTTCATAAGATCCAGCAATGCCGACAGTTAACCAGCAATCTAAAAAATGAAGTTTAAAGGTTTTTGAGCACCCACTGCGATATTGAAGTCGCTCAATTTATATCCTCTAGCACCATGGGATTTTTCTTGATAGCTTTGACCACCGCCAATCGCTGACCAAATGTCAAATTGATCACAATTTTCTCCACAGCGTAATCCTAGACTATCATATCTTACCGGTTCGTACATTCGGCGCATAAACTGTTGGGAAGCCGTTTGGTTTGTTTGCACCACATTGGCATATTTTCCTGATAAATCATTCAGTGCGGCGCGTTGGGCGGGATAAAGGAGGTAAAGCTGTAATAGCAGCTATCGCTGCTGCTACATCAACAGGCGGGAGGACAGCATTATTCAGTTGATTTTGTACGTGTCGCTGGTTGTAGGTTTCTGCAGAGGTTATTACGCTGAGAAGATTATCCACGGGATAAAAAATAGCGCAGGAACTTAAGCAGATATTAAAAAGGCAATACAGAATTTTTTTCATATCTTCGTCCTATAAGGTTTTTTAAAGCAAATTATTACTCATAGGATTTATTTGAATTTTGCACAAGAAAAAAAAAAGCGTGTGTAAGCGCAACGTGATAATGTCACCTATAAAACTCAAATTTAAGATTCTTTGGTAAAAGCGAAGGAAAGCCTTCGCAATCCAAAGCGATACAAATTTCGTTTTACAAAACTTTCTTTTCTTGCACCGCAACACTTTGTGGTTCAAAAATTTACGATATTATAAATAGGCTATGTTTCAAAAAATGATTAGGCGAATAGCATGATCTTGCTATCCCGTTTTTTTATTAGCCTTTTATTTTGCTTAAATCTAGGAGCTTGGAAAACATACCAAATACACGTTGAAGTAAGGCGATGCGGTTGTCACGTAATTTGGGGTCTTCAGCCAAAATTTTTACTTCATCGAATAGTTGGGCAATTCCGGGTTGAATATCTGCAATTAATTCATAAGCATGATCATAGTCATGCGCCTTGAGAGTTTGCGCAAATTGAATTTGTTTTTGATCTAAAAGCTCGTTCAAATTTTTCTCGGCATTTTCTTTTAGAAGATCAGGTGAAAACACTAAACTGTGTGTATTAGTTAGCTGGCCCTTTGCGCGTTTATAAACTTCAAAGAGAAGGGGAAATTTTTGACTAGTTGCGCGAAAATGATGGAGAAACATTTGCTTTACAAAAGGCATCGTAAATATCATCAAAACCAAAAGAAATCGAAGCTTCGATCTCATCATGAGATAAATCATAATCTTGAAAGACAGTTTTAATACGATTGGTTAAAAAGCTGCTAGCTCCTGCAGAATCTGCTCTTTGTTTTTTGTTAGTTGATCCGGGAAATGATCAAAGCATTCGCGAAAGGTCTCCATTAAGGGAAGACGGTATTGACCTTTAATGAGAATTTTGATTATCCCTAAAGCTTGACGACGCAAAGCATATGGATCGCTTGAGGAGGTAGGTTTTAAATTGGCACAGAAACATCCAATTAAATTATCTATTTTATCTGCCAAGCTGACAATTACGCCTGTAGGAGTTTCAGGCAAGGGAGCGTTCTCCCCTCGGGGCATCCAGTGTTCATCAATGGCTTGGGCAACCACGGGGTCTTCCCCGGGAAGCCCTGGCATAATATTTACCGATTGTTCCTTGAAGATCGGGAAATTCATAGACCATTTCTGTAGCTAAATCAGCTTTACATAGTAAAGCAGCCCGTAAAGCTTTCTTTGCGAGTCCCCAATATGCAGAGTTTTTTGCAAGGTGTCAACGTGCGCTATGATGCGCTTCACCTTATCATAAACACTCCCTAGGTTGCTTTGAAATGTGACATGCTTAAGCTTTTCATTATATTCTTCTAGGGGCATCCTTAATCCCTGTTCATACAAAAATGCTCCATCGGAAAGGCGAGCCGACAATACACGTTCATTACCTGCACGAATGTGATCTGAGGGATTATTATCAGCTGTGATAATGAAAAGGTTTTTGAGTTTACCTGCGTGATCTGACACTGGAAAATATTTTTGATGCTCCACCATTTCGGAGATGAGAACTTCCTGGGGTATCTTTAGGAAAGTCGCATCAAAAGTTGCATAAGTAACCTGAGGCCATTCAACAAGATTTAGGACTTGTGGAAGGACTTGATCTCTACAGATGATTTTTGCATTCAAAGATTTTTCCAATTGGTCTAAATCATTAATGATGACGGTCTTCCTTTCATTCATATCCACCATGACCATATGCTGTTTAAGGATTTTGACGTAATCTTGTGCTTTTAACAAAGAAAAGTCATAGGGTCGCAATTGTCGATGTCCAAAGGAATGGCGCCCCGAATGAATGTCACCGACAGTAAAAGGAATGACATGATTGCCGTGCAGACAAGTGATCCATCGTAGAGGGCGTGCGTAGGTGATATCTAAAGAGCCCCATCGCATTTTTTTGGGAAATTCTATGTTGAGAATGAGATTGGGTAGTAAATTTGCAAGGATTTCGGCAGTAGACAGTTCTGGAGTTTCTAAATAGGCAAAAAGATAGTCGATGCCTTTAATTTGCTGAATTTTTATAGGACAATTCTGAACCTTTTGTATTTCATTTAAAGAGATAACAGCTAGGCCTAAAGAACGAAAAAAACCTTCACCTGCAGGCTTTAACGAACCGTCAGTTGCGTAGGCTTGTGTGACAGGGGGTCCCTTTTTTTCAATCATTTGTCGTGGAATGACATAAGGCAATCCTTCTACATAAATGGCTATTCTTCGAGGTGTGCCGTACGTTTTAATGGATTGGTCAAGCGTATTCCTTCTTTTTCTAAAAGCGATTTGAAATTCTTTTCTAAATTATGACATCCAATAGGAACAAAAACGGCTGGCAGCTCTTCAGAACCAATTTCCAGCAAAAAATCATCTCTTTTACTGGGATGGATCGCTTTAAATTCTTCTTCAATAGGACGTATAGTCGGATCAATATTCGTTGTTGTTTTAGTTTCAAAGGGTGCAAATTTATTTAAAAGTGGATAGTTTAGGTTTTCGCGGCTTTTGAAATAACTTTCTGCGATCTGTTTTGTCAAATCACGTATTCGTGCGATATAACCCGTGCGTTCAGTGACTGAAATAGCTCCTCGCGCGTCCAGAATATTAAAAGCGTGTGAAGCTTTCATGACAAAGTCATATGCGGGTAAAGGTAAATCAGCAGCCATGAGTTGCTGCGCTTCTTTTTCATAATCGTTAAAATGACGGAACCACATGTCCGTAGAAGCTTTTTCGAAATTATAATGGCTCCATTCGACTTCATTACGGTGATAAATATCCCCATATTTGATGTCCTCATTCCATTGGAGATCAAAGATGCTATTCACTTTTTGTAAATACATGGCCAAACGTTCAATGCCATAGGTGATCTCACCCGTGATGGGTTTTAAATTGATCCCCCCAACGCATTGAAAATAGGTAAATTGTGTCACTTCCATCCCATCCATCCAGATTTCCCATCCCAACCCCCAAGCGCCCAAGGTAGGAGCTTCCCAATCGTCATGAACAAAGCGGATATCATGTTCGTCGAGTTTGAAGCCGATGTTTCGAGGGATTGAAGATAGAGGTTTTGGATATTGGCAGGGGAGGGTTTTAGTATAACTTGATATTGGAAATAGTGTTGAAGACGATTAGGATTTGTACCAAAACGCCCATCTGTAGGACGACGCGATGGCTCGATATAGGCCGCACGATAGGGCTCAGGGCCAAAACAACGTAGGAAAGTTGCAGGGTTAAATGTCCCTGCTCCGACTTCCAAATCATAACCTTGATGAATGATGCATCCCTGCTTTTCCCAGAACTCTGAAAGGCGGCGTAAAATCTCTTGAAAGGTGATCATGTGTGATTGACTAACTAGCCTTGAGTCTTGATTTCTTCTGAATCATTGCTTTCTTGTTCGCAGCAAGCAAGGGTCTTGCAATCTCTGCAGCTCAAAATGTTATCTTCAGAACCTTCTTCTACAGCATGTCCTGTAAAAGAGATTAAAGAGGCTATAGAAAAAATAAACAGTGCAGCTTTTGCTAACATAGAGGGCTCCTTCTTTAGTTTAGCCATAATGATTTTCGAATTATAGCTAATCAATGAATTAAGTCAAACACTCAAAAATTCAAAATAAAATAATTCTCTTTAATATGTCGATGTATTTCTAATGAAATTAAGTAGCAAATAATTAATTTTTATGATATTCTGATTTTAAAAACACTGAGTGCCCAATGACTAACTTTTGTGATTTAACTTTTTCAGAACTCGTCGAGTGGTTAGAAGCCCGTGAAGAAAAAAAATTTCATGCCGGTCAACTTTTTGATTGGGTTTACAAAAAAACGGTGCTTGACTGGGACTCTATGACTAACTTAAGTGTGTCATTAAGAGAAAAACTGAAAAAAGGATTGCATTTACCTTCTTTACAATTGGTGCGGGTTGTTCCTTCAACAGACTTGGAAACATATAAGTTCCTATGGAAATTGAGCGATGGAAATTTGGTTGAATCCGTACTAATTTATTCAGGCGATCGTCGAACGGTCTGCGTGTCTTCGCAAGTAGGATGTCCTGCAAAATGTGCCTTTTGCGCCTCGGGAAAACAGGGCTTTTTCCGCAATCTGCGCCCCGGTGAAATTGTCGAACAAATTCTACAGATCAACCTTTGGTTGAAACAAAAAAATGAAAAAGTATCGCATGTCGTTTATATGGGAATGGGTGAACCCCTGAAAAACTATGAAGCTGTTGTCACTTCAATGCGTTTGATCAGCGAAGAGAATACGCTCAATATTTCTCAGCGTAGAATTACCGTTTCCACTGTAGGGATTGTAGAAGGCATTAAGCGTTTAAGTACTGAAAATCTTAAAGTAAATCTTGTTTTATCATTGCATGCGCCTAATCAGCATATTCGTATTAAGATCATACCCTATGCACGCAAGTATCCTTTAGAGGATATATTGGCTGCCATGGATGAATACAGTAAAAAAACAAAACGCGACATCACTTATGAATACACATTGATTGCAGGGATTAATGATCATCCCGACCATGCTCATGAACTGGCCCATCTATTGAAGGGAAAGCAATGCACAGTCAACTTAATCCCTTATAATCCAATTCCTAACACAAAGCTAAAACGACCTGATAAAAAAGCGATTAAAGAGTTTCGAAGCGTTTTATTCGGTTGTAAAATTGTGAACACTTGTAGATATACTAAAGGGGATGACATCGCAGCTGCATGCGGTCAATTAGCTATGCAGCAGCAGCAAAGTCCTGGATTGCCTATGTCCAAGTCGTGAAAACACTTTTAAACCCAACTTGCCCCCTAAATCCTAGTTACGACTTGAAGAAATAATCAAGCATAACTTCAGCAGAACTCATTTTGCAATGAGCATCTTTATTAGTTCCAAATGAAGTAAGGAAATCGTCACATATGCTGTAAATAAAAATAATTTGATCATCCATGTTACATCCTCCAAAAAAATTTGAAGGAATATTACATGAAGTTATCACACTTGAACAGGCCTGCACTTGCCAATTGAAAGACTAAGCACCTCAGCCATGTCTGAAGACATGCCCTTCGGCACTTAGTCTTCCACTTGTCAAGTTCGGCTTTGTTCAAGCGTGATTTAGGGGCGCAATTTGGGTTTTAAGCTAGTTTAGGTGAATAGCATAATCTTATATACCTGTTTTTTCTAGCTTGAGAAAGTGTCAAAGTTATTGTGACCGCAAGTAAATTTTTTTAATTAGATTTTTCTTCATTGAGGTGGAAGCTAAGTAACCTGACTAGCAGTTGAGCATACTCACGCTGAGTAGCAAGATTCTCAGAAAGAGAGGCTTGTTTAACTAAATCAACGCAAGTGTAACGTTGCATGCTGTCTGAAATACTTTTCTGCTGGTACGTTTTTAATAATAGATTTATCAATTTGTGATAATTTTTTGAGGAATCTGTACTTGGCAAGTTGACCGAACAATTCATTATACGTTGATAAATTGTTAGAATCCAATCGATAGATTTAGATGAAAAATTATTCAAAATGATATGGCTTAAGTGTAATAATTTTTCACGACTTTCAGGTTTTGTTACGTCACAATTTTGAATGATCAATTTAACGTCTTTAAAGATTTTATCTGTTGATTCTGAACGATTTAATTTTATGGATTGAAGAACTTGATTAAATTTATTTAATTGTTCAGCTGTTAAATGAATTTCTTGTTTTTCCTCTTCACAAGGTATCATTTGCTGTTTTAATTCGTATAATTTGCATTTATTCAAAAAATCATGACTAAACATATTTTAAACCAAAAAAATTACATTAAATTTTATTTTATAACAGTATTGATTTAAAATCAATATTAAAAAAAATATTAGCAATCGGATCTATTGTTGTTGCATATATTCAAGGACGAGACACTTTAAGACTTCACTATTATGTTCATTTGCAAAATACAGCGCATCCTTTCCTTTGTAATTAGTTGCTAATAAGTTCATTTTGTGTTTGTAACTTTTCAATAACAAAGCAATTTTTTCCAATGGCATTTTACATCTAATTGCATGCATTAGAAGAGTATTTCCTTCAATATCAACAGGGAAGTTATTTATATTAACGTATAAGAGTAGTGTAGAAAACGATTCAAAGGAAAGATACATGAAAGCATAAAATAACATTGGCAACTTTTCTAAATTAAAATTTTGTGCCTTTGTATTTGCTTTTATAAGAATTTCAAGGATTTTTTTTGCTTGCATCGCATGAGAAGAGGAAGAATAAGGGGGAAAAGCATTTATGAAGGCTAATGTAAATGGATTCGGTGAAAGATTAAGATCAACTTTACTTATCCTTGCGCCCCTATTATGTAAATAGGAAAAAAGCTCACTATCATTTCTATAAATAGCTGCGGCAAGTAAAGATAATGATTTTGTTTTTAGATAGGAGTGTGCTGGACTTGATAGATTTATGATATGTGTTGCGCTGATGGCTTGTGGATTTTTTTGCAATTCTCTTTTTAAAATTTCAGATTCACCTTTTAAAGCAAGCTCGGAAAGGGATATATCTTTAGTTATATTATAAAAACCAGCCCCATCTATTCTAAGATCTTTAATATTAAATGCCATTCTTACAACATTCTCACATAAATGACTAATTTGATAGAGTCGCTCATCTTTTAATTCTCTTAATCCCGTAATTGCTATTTGATCTTCTAAATCGTCAAATTCTTCATCAATCAATAGTTCCTTTATTTCTCGGCTCTTAAACTTTTCTATTTTGTACACATAACGTATAAGATTATTAGCAAGTGAAATAAAAAAAGGCGTCGCTGTTAAGCGTATTTGTTGTTCATTTATCTTAAGAGTTGGATTTATCACATGAGCCCAAAAAGTATTATCAGTCACTCTTATTAAATTATCTTTAGTTGATCCTGAGAATAATTTTTCATTGTTTTCATGAATATGGTCATCTGGAAATTGTGAGCTTTTCCCTTGAAAGAAAAAGTTGCCTGCACGGATTTCTAATTTTGAATTTGATGACAAAATCTTTGAAAAAATGACTCTTCCAATTTCTTTCGAAATTAATGTTTTGATTGCATATATTGTTATACTTTCTAAATTTACATTTTTGTTGCTAAAAACAAAATTAATTTTTTTACTATTCATTATTGTATCAAAGAATAAATCAACCTCCCTGCGACTATAGGTTGTTTTTAATTTTTGTTTTTTAATGATAAAAGAAATACATTTTGTATATTCTTGTAAAGAAAAGTCATAATAGCTTGTAGTAGTAGAATTGTTCATTGATTGCATAAATACCTGTTGTTTTTTGAGTTTGAAATAAAAAAAAAAGCAATATACATATCATTTTTTTAAATTTCAAGATTTATTATTAGATTTGTATTTTATTGATGTTTAAAAAGAGTAGCTACATGACAATATTACTAAATGAAATTCAAAGCTAACAAATAAATCTCGATTTTATTACTGTCAGGGGCGTTGTTGCATAAATAACCACAGAGCCAGTGAGATCACAGAGAAGCGATGAGAAAGTTGAGGAGGGTTATACTATTAAACGACGAATACCATACTTCAGCAATTTTACGTTAAAGTTGATCAATAGTCCTCTGCCTCCTCCGGCCTGTTTCAAATAGGACAAAAGCTGTGCTTCATGAACAGGTAACAGCTCAGAGACAGCTTTGATTTCAACAATCACTTGCCCTTCCACAACCAAGTCTAAGCGATACCCAGCATCTAATTTTATACCTTTATAAGAAATAGGAATAATTTTTTGTCGTTCTATTTTTAGACCACTTAATGAAAGCTCGTGACACAAATACACTTCATAAGCAGACTCTAATAATCCTGGACCTAGCTCTCTTGCTCTAAACCATAGTGGCTTGACTTGCTCCATTACAGGACAAAACGAGGACGTCCAATTCTCCACGTATTCAGATATTATGCTAATTTTCTCATACAGCACTGATCTGTAACTGTTAAGCGAACATATGGCGACGGAGCCTATGATCAAATGGTCTGTTATCGGGCTCATTATATCAGGGCTCGACTGCTATAATTCCACCTCGTAGGAATGGACAATACCGTGCAGGTGCACCTGATTATTTCTTGGAGAGGAATAAGTCTTTGCTTGAGATCAAAGGATTAGGAGAGGATGAGAATGCACGAAAGCTCTGGAAAAAACTTAGAGGTTATCACCGAAGAAGTCTTGCTGAAACGGGCATGTATAGATTTAAAGTACTCTTTGGAAGAGATCTGAAAGGTCGAACATTTCAAGGACAACAGTCTGAGGCATATGTTAAAGCCAGAGCATTAAACATCATGACAAGCTTAGGAATGCCCCAAAGTATGAAAAAAACAGCCTAATTCTCCCCATCTCACATTTTCTCAGTGATCTCACTGGCTCAGTGGTGAATTGTACAACAAAGCCGGTCGTTCTCAAAAACAAATAGCCTGCACATCTAAAAATTTTCTTGTATTTAAAATGATAAGTTTAATATTACTTTCAAGAAAAAAGGGTAAATTCTATGACTTCAAGAATTAAAGAGTTTGATGCAAGAAATGCAACCGTTGCAAAAAATGACCAAGGGATGGAGGAGAGCTCTCCACAGGAAACATATGTAGTAAAAACAGAACAATTTGGATCCTTGATTTTAAGTTTATATAATGGAAAAATTAAAGTAGAAAAAGGATTATCTTTGTTTCGCGTTGTACAAAAAAACTCAATAAACTTTCCGTTAAGCAAATCACAACTTCAATACAAGATTAATCCTAAAAGTACAAACGATCCTAAGAAGCTTGAGCTGCGGCCTTCTCCTGAGGACGTCGAGGGGGGGTTATATGTTTCGCTAATGCAAGCTAGGCAACAAAAATTTCCTGAAAATCAGATTCTTTATTTAGAAAAACTAAGCGATTATTATTTATCTAAAAAAGAATATGTCAAAGCTGCCCATCTCTTAAATGGAGCTTTATCCCTGCGATTGACTCAAGACGATTCCTTATCAAAAAAACAACTTATTGGGAAATTGACGCTTATAGAAGAAAAATTTCTAAATTTTAAAGGGTTCAAAGGGAATTCACAATTAACAACACGCATTGAAAGACATCGAGATTTTTTAAAAAATGTTCGTGATCAATGTCTTACCCAATTCAACACTATTGACGAATCTTCAGGTTTTCGCTCGGAAAATTTTCGCAAAATTCCTGCCAAACTTACTGAAGGGTTTAAAACCTTACTAAAGACGCTAATTGAAGAAGCGCAGTCAATTTTTGGCAAACCTCCTGTCGAATGGGCCTGTATTGGAATGGGTTCTATGGCAAGGAATGAAATGTGCCCACGCTCTGATGTTGAGTTTGGATTTGTCCTCAGGGAGAATAAACCTGAAGCCCTTCAATATTTTCGAAATTTATCTGAATTTTTAGAGTTACAGATCATCAACTTAGGAGAAACGAAATTTTCTATATTTGAGAGGGTGGATAAAGATCAACCTAGTGCTACTCCTAGTGGTTTTTCAATGGATACCGGTGGAAATACACCTCTTGGCGTTAAAGGTGTCTATGAACTGATTGGCACCCCCCAACAACTTGCAAAGTTTGTAGGATTTCAATGGATCGAGCGTGGTGAAATTCTTCCAAATGCAATGAGTGCCGTGTGTTATGTGGCCGGTGAACAAAAGTTAGTGGATTCTTACAACGTAGAAAAAAACAAAATGCTGAATACAGTAGAACAAAAGGTAACAAACCGCGAAGTACTCGCTTTTAAGTTATTATCAGGGCATTTAGAAGAGTTTGCTCCTAATCTTACACTTGAGAAAGAAAGGACAAAAGCTTTTGGTATTAAAAAAGAACTATATCGTCCTTTTCAAGAAATTTTAGGCTGTTTGTCTTTATTCTATACATTAAAAGAAAATAATACTTTCAGTAGAATTAATGAACTTTGTTTGCTTGGAATATTATCTCAAAAAGGTTCTAAGGATTTACAAGATATCTTAGCCGATGTTCTTTATCTGCGCGTTAAAGCTCATTATCATTATCAAGATGAAAAAGAATATCTCTGTCATCCAAGCGAAGGAGAAAAAAGAGATAATAGTTTACTTTATATTGGCTTAAACGATTGGAAAAAATTGGAGTCTATTTATAGTGTTTTATTTAATTTTCATAATTGTTCAAAAGAATTTTTCAAATCGAAAAGCAAGAATGCTTTCAATAAAGAAATGTTGGGCGAAACACCGTCTGCCTTAGCTCGAAAACAACAGAATTTTCCAACTAATACTTCAACAATTTCCGGAGTTACTACTTATTTACTTCCTGGCCCGTATCCAAATGATAAGAAAAGTATGGACATGCTCTACGAGCAAATGCAACAAATGGATCTGCAGAAAGTAAGTGAGTTTGATGACTATCAAAAAGCTGTGTCGCTAAATCCATCAGATTGGATAAGTTTAATGAGGCTCGCGAAAAAAGAACAAGAGCTAGAGAAAACAGAGGATGCGTTAAAGCATTATTTAGAAGCCTATAAGTATGTTTCTCCCAATGTTCCACACGCTGCTTTTATTGTCAAACAGATTGGAGATATTTATAATGCGTTAGGTAAAAAAGCATCGGCTTGGGCTTACTACAAAAGGGCATTGGAGATCCAGAAAAAACTTGTAGCAGAGAACAGGGGTAAAGATCCTGTCGTAAGGTCAGTAACCGAAAGCGACATTTTCCATCTTACACATGATTTGGTTTATCTTTATTTTGAATTGGCAAAGGTCGAATTATTTCTTAAGCAGAACAAACAAGCTGTAGATTCTTTTAATGAGGCATTAGCACTCATCCCTTCTATTCAGGGTAGCTTTGAATTTCGCATACCTCCTGAGAAAATGAAAAGATTGAAAATAATTTGCAACCTCTTGCTTGGTCGTGCTTATCGTGAACTTAGAGATTATCCGAATGCAATAAAGATTATCGAGGGGGTCATTCAAGAGTATAAAGTGAAGAAAGATAATGAGAGCATTGCAACAGCAACAAATGATCTTGCGCGGGTATATCAAAAACAAGGCCAGACCGAAAATGCCTTAAAGTATTATTCTATGGCATTAAAGTTAGATAATTCTAATGAAAATAAAGCCTTCGTTAATTTCGCGATCGCAAATATGTACTCTTCAACGGGTAAATATAATGACGCTTTAAAATATGCAGAACAATATTTAGCAATCAAGCAGAAAATTACGGGCAAAGAATCCATTGAGGTAGCAAGCGCCTATGAATATTTGGGAACGATTTATTACGGGCTTTTTAAATATCAAAAAGCTTTTGATTTTTATAAAAAATCCCTGGAGATTCACCAAAAGTGTTTTGATAAAAAGAATGTAAGCGGTTTAATAGATGCTATCATATGGCAAATTTACAGCCTTTGGAATTTAGGACAGCTTTCAGAAGCTTTAACTTATTTTCACAAAAGCTTGAATCCAGATGAAATGATTATGGAGCAGTTGGATCAGGATGCAATCGCTTACCTATTCGATTTAGCAGGTTTTCTTCATTTTGAGTTAGGCAAGTATCAAGAAGCTTCTGAATATTATGTAAAATCACTAAAAATTCGTCAAAGATAACCTTGATAAAGGCCCACCAGATGTAGCTGATAATTATGGACATCTTGCACTAATTTTGTGTTGCGATAGTCAGTATGAGAAAGCCTTAGAATTACAACAAAAGGCTTTAACCATGGATCTCAATGAATATGGAGAAACACATTACCTGGTTGCCTATGATTATAAAAACCTGGGAATTATTTATGACGGATTGGAGGATTATAAACAAGCTTTAGACTATTTTGAAAAGGCTTTAAAAATATTAATTCCGCTTTTTACTGAAAATCATCCACGTGTGGCCGAATGTTATGATAAAATGGGACTGGTCTACTTACGTCGGAAAGTTCATGTGCCTGCGCTTAAATTTCTTAATCAATCTTTAAAAATTCGCAAAAACATCTATGGTGGTCATCACCCTTATGTAGCCGAGAGTTATGCACACATAGGTGATGTATATAAAGATCAAAAAAATTATTCGAAAGCAAGAGATGCCTATAAAACTGGATTCTATATAATGTATAAAGCTTTTAAGCAAGCGCATCCTTTCATTGTAGCATGTATGAATGGACTTATTGCCATAGGGACGGATTCGTTACTCGATTTTGACACCCCTCCCGATTTAAAATTTCTTAAGGAGTTTTACGCTCCATGTAAGGAAATTTTGGGCGAGAATCATGAAATAACCAAAGTAATCGAAATTTATGTTAAGCCAGATGAGAATTCTGTATCCAATATTTTTTAGAAGTAGGGGATAGCAAACTCCTTGCTGAGAGCTTCCCTGATGACAATTGGGTAGCAGCTGCTGCTCAATTTTCTTGGGACACAACATGGTTATCCTAGATAAGATAGAGAAGCAATAGCGCGGCTATGGTATGGCACATTCAGCTTTGTTTTCAGCGTTTAAACTCATTTAAAAACTCAATAAAGGAAACGTGGAATCCATCCTCAAATAATTCTGTGTTTAACTCTGTGTCCACCTGCTAACTACATTAAAACAAAATTTATCGCCGTCAAATTTTACTATCAATACGCTGTTCACGATCAATATCGCTAGGATATGAATTTAGACATAAACATGAATTATTTTGAAAAATAATTATTTATACAGGATTTGAAAAATTTTGAATAGGCTCTATGGCTTTGTATAAATGCCAATTGCCTGCGTAATTTGTGAAAATAATTGTGAAATAGTTTAAAATAGAATTTTTTGGTCAGAAAAAATTAAGACTCGTTTGATTTTTTTGGAATTTTTAGGATTTTCAATTTAACGACCCCATCCACAACGTCCTGGTGCCGTTTTGGATGGGGCCATTAAATTGAAAGACAAAAAAGGTCAACAAAAGCAAACTGAATTTCAATTTTCTCACAGCCTCGGGGAGGCACATGTCCTTTGATATTAAATTACTTGATCTTTTTCCCTTGAAACCAGGTGTTTACCTCATGAAAGGGCATCATCATGAGATACTTTATATCGGAAAAGCTAATAATCTACGTCAGAGAGTTAAGCAGTACTTTACACCTGGCAGGGATGGTCGTGTCATGGTGCCATTTTTAATTTCTCAAGTAGAAGAAATTGATACGATTATAGTGACATCTGAAAAGGAAGCTCTCCTTTTTAGAAAATAATTTGATTAAGCAATATCAGCCAAAATACAATGCCCTTCTAAAAGATGATAAAACCTACATTGCTTTAAAGATCAATAATCGTCATCCATGGCCTATGGTTAGTCTAATTCGTTATCGAGGTAAGCCCAAAGCCGATGGCTTATACTTTGGTCCTTATACTAGTGCCTTTGCAGCTCGTCAAACATTAGATTTGATTCAACGTATCTTTCCTTTAAGACAATGTTCCGATCAAGAATTATTACGGCGAACTAGACCCTGCATTCTTTATGACATGAAACGATGTATTGCACCCTGTGTAAATAAGTGTACAAAAGAAGAATATGATCATTTTGTCGACGGATCGATCAAGTTTTTAAAGGGTCAAGATAAGGAAGTCCTCAAAGATTTACAAGCTGAGCTAGAAAAAGATGTGGAGGCTTTAGAGTTCGAAAAGGCTGCAGAGATTTTTCAAATCATTCGTCAAATAGAAAAAACTATCGAAGGACAGAAGGTTGATAAACCTTTAGGCGAGGATGCTGCTAGTCGTTATCGTCAGGGCGATGAAGTTGTCCTGTGTCAACTTATATTCAGGTCAGGCAAGCTGGTAGGATCGCGTCAGCATAGTTTTAGTCGTATTGCACAAGATGATCATGAGTTGTTGGAGTTTTTTTGTTACAAAATTACGACGAACAAACAGAGCTGCCACACGAAGTATTACTTTCAGCGAGCGTTCCTAATGCTGAAGCGATTGCGGAAATCATATCCACTAATCGAAAGCGAACGGCTTATATTTTTTCGCCCCACAAAGGGGCGAAAAATTAGCCCTGGTCCAAATGGCTATAGCGAATGCCGAATCTTATTTCCGACAAAAAAAAGATCTTCAAGCTTTATGCGAAAGAACATTGTTGGAAATGGAAGAGAAGTTTCATTTAAATCGCTACCCTGAAAGGATTGAATGTTTTGATATTTCAAGCATCAGTGGTTCAGATATTGTGGCAACTATGGTTGTTTTTACAAACGGACAAAAAGATAGTAGTAGATATAGAAAATATAAGATCCGTACTGTAGACCAATCCAATGACTACGCTTCCATGCGTGAAGCTTTATCGCGTCGCTATCAAAGGGCAAAAGATGAAAATGATTTACCTGATTTATTAGTTGTCGACGGAGGAAAAGGCCACTTGAATATGGCCTTAAGTTCTCGAAGAACTGGATATTGCTACTATAGATGTGATTGGGTTAGCCAAGGAGGAAGACGTCATGACAAAGGGATGACTGAAGAACAAGTTTTTTTACGTGGAGCTAAAGATCCAGTGATTTTACGAAAAAATTCTCCTATCCTGTTTTTGCTTCAACAAATTCGTGATGAAGCACATCGCACAGCCATTACTTATCATCGCAAATTACGAGTCAAAAAAACTGTGAAAAGTGCATTAGAAGATATTCCGGGGATAGGGCCTAAAAAACGTTCTCTCCTATTAAAACATTTTGGCAGCATAAAAAAGCTGGGAGAGGCAACAGCTGAACAAATTGCTAGCCTCCCGAAGATCTCAAAAAAAGATACAGAAGCTATTTTAAAGTTTTTAAAAAATAATCAGAAAATTTAGCAAGTAACTATTTGTATGATACTTACAATTTGATTTAAAAATAAAACTTTACACAATGTTATGCTTTTGCTACAGCTTATTTAATGACCCATTTCTTAGGTTTTTTCTTACGACTGCATTTTCATAAGCATTCTCCTCCTCATTGCTCAGCTGTTTAATGTTCATTCACATAAGGTAAGGCTATGACGTTAGAACAGAACTTATTTGTTAAGTCCCGCTATTCATCGCTGCGCTTTCGTAATAAGTTTTTTACTTATAAAGACTGCTCTCCTCATGAAGAAATTGATCGAACGATGCGACGTTTCGAAACAGGATTACGCTGTTCAGGCAAACATTGGTTTATAGACGACAAAAATGATTACTATCATCGTTAAATAAAACCCGTGCCCATATCAAAACCCGTGCCCTCGCCCGATTAATATTGTTGCTGAGATATACTCTAGAGAGCTTTTTTTCGGGCAGGGCACGGGTTTTATTTCGGGCGCGGGCGCGGAGTTATTTTTTTAATTGTATTATTCTTTGAAGTCAGCTAACATATTCCTTCATTAATCAAAATGGGGTATTAGCTCAGTTGGTTAGAGCGCCACGTTGACATCGTGGAGGTCAGCTGTTCGAGTCAGCTATATCCCATCTATTTACCATATTGTCTGATTCACTCCGATTCTACGACATTCAGCTGCCGAGCTATTGGCTAGCTGCGATCTTTACAACTTTTTCCCAGAGTGCTCTTCTTATAAGCGGGGAGGACTGAGTTTGGTTTTTATTACGATTTTGTCTTTCACAACCGATCTAATGCAGATGCTCTTCTTTTGAAGAGCAGCATGCGTGGATTTAATGCGTAGGTTACCTATAAAGTCGATTGGAGATGATGCGCGAAAATCGCAATGAGCTTTTCAAACATCACGCAGCAAGATCTTAAAGTTGTTCTTGAAAGCCCAGGTGGAAACATATTGTGCATGTTTGTCCAGATTGGAGACTTTTACGACTTATGCCTATCTTCATCTTTTGGAAACGACAAGACAGATCGGAGTCTTTAAGTTTACAGAGATAGAGTTCCTTGATATTCTCGATTGCCGGGGCGCCTGATTTATCCTTACACGAATTCATGGAATTGCTTTTCCTGATCAAACGAGCCTTAAGCAATTTCTAAAGATTCTGAAAAGGCCGAAGAAACGAGACCATCGTCTGCTTGGGAAGGAGATGCAGCTCTTTGACTCGTATTTGAGGAAACCTGCCCCGGATGCTGGTCTTGGCTCCCAAAGGGGCGATCATTCGTGAAATCTTTTATTGGATTGGTGGCGCGAAGGAGCACCAGCAATCAATTTGTTGATATCTACACCACTTTTTCAATGCCTAATGTAGCTAAGAAAACGCTTTTTTCCTTCGAGTTGGCCCTCAAGCTCTTCTCCGCATTTTGAACGCTGATAGGACTACTTATGTTATCGTCCCGACAAAGGCCACCTTTGCATGCTCTGATTTAAAATCCAAACTGCGTATCTTACAGGGAATTACCCATTCGCTACGCAGAATGTGCGAATTCTATATCCAACGTAAGGTAGAGTCGATTTGTGGGGGATTTTTCATGCTCGAGCTTTTTCTGCAGATTATCGCTTATGTTTTTTGCACATCCGAGCAACTTAGAATGAGCTTATTTCTTCCTTGCAATTCATTAATAAAATCATTAAGATATTCGGTTTTGAGTACTCATTGGTATTTTAGTTGTGTAAAAAGTGGGAATCTGCTGAGAGGTGGCATAAGATATGGAAGAAGCTCATGATCAGATTGAGTTAAAGCTTTCAAAACCTGTGGCATTAATTATACTGTTAGAAAATGCAGGAAAAAGCTCATGATGGTCCTGCGGTGGACAGCTGAAATTCGTTGATTCACTTGGTAGAGAATGGAAAGGTCCGCTATGTCTATGTCGATCTATTTATCCGGAAAGGTTGGGTTTGCGTTATCAGGGACAAGATGAGCAGATGCATACCCCTTTCATGGTCGGACGATCGATATTTGGTTCTATCGAACGGTTTGTTGCTATTTTGATCGAGCAATATGTAGGGATTTTGCCATTATGGTTAGCGCCGGAACAAGTACGTGTCATTCCGATGAATGATAGAACTGCCGACTATGCGTACAGGTGCATGCAGCACTAGAGCAAGCGGGTTATCGGTTTAGTGCAGATTACCGCAAAGAGATCTTGGAGCAAAGGTGCACTCGGCAGAAAATGAAAGAGTGCCCTATATGATTGTGTTAGGGGATAATGAAGAAAGACAAAAGCTATGACCTTACGTAGATAGGGCAACACGAAGTTCAAGAACGAGATCTTATTGAAAGATCTTACTGAATTGTTGAATACAGAAATAGGAAATCTACAGAATAGCGTACATGAATAGTCACACGCTTCCAATAATGAGGAGTGGAAATCGGTTGAAAGTTAATAGAGAAATACGCGCTCCAAAAGTTCGCGTGATCAGCCATACTGGTGAACAAATTGGAGTGTTGCCTATTCAGGAAGCATTAGCCAAAGCTGAAGAGGCAGGATTAGATCTGGTGGAAATGTCAGGGTTCCAATCCGCCAGTTTGTAAGATCATCAATTTTGGAAAATTCCGCTATGATCAAACGAAACGGGAAAAAGAAAGTAAAAAATCTCAACATCAGGTCAAAGTTAAAGAAATTAAATTTAAGCCAAATACTGATCGTTCATGACCTTGAGACAAAAATCAGACATGCACGGGAATTTATTGCTAAAGGCAATAAAGTCAAAGTGACCTGCACGTTTCGCGGACGCGAGATGGCCCATCCGGAAATTGGAGAAAAACTTATGCAAAATTCTGTGATGATCTTAGAAGATGTTGCGATGGTGGAATCGCCATCTAAACTTTTTGGGCGCATGCTGATCGCGTGCTTGCACCTGGTGGAAAGAAAAAGAAAGAAGGCGCCAAGCAGGTCACCTCAGCAGAGGACCAACCAGCCAGGAAGTCAGAAAGCGCATAGGCGAAATGAAAGAGTGCGTTTGCAAAATTTTGCGAAAACTCAAAAGTGATAGAGGAGAAATGACAGTGCCTAAAATGAAAACAAAAAAAGCTGTTGCAGCCAGATTTAAAGTGACTGCAACAGGGAAGCTCAAACGAGCGCGACCAGGTAAACGTCATATTTTGAATAAAAAATCACCTAAACGCAAACGGCAATTATCGAAAACCGGCGTTAGTGGATGATGGACAATTAAGACTTATAAACGTGTGATGTGTGTATAAAAGATTGAAAACTTGTCTGCGTGTTAACATGCAGACCTTAACAAGTGGAGATAAAAGCTATGGTTAGAGTAACCAATGCTGTCGCTTCACATCGTCGCAAAAAAAGACTGTTTAAAACAAGCCAAAGGGTTTGTTGGCGATCGCAAAAACCACTTACGTCTGACGAGTGACGCTGTTTTCGCGCTATGGCGTATAATTACCGCCATCGCAAAGAAAAAAAACGTGAATTTCGCAGCTTGTGGATTATGCGTATCGGAGCAGCTGCGAAAATCAATGGGATCTCTTACAGCAAATTTATTTATGGATTGAAAAAAGCGAATTGTGAATTAGACAGAAAAATGTTAGCCGATATGGCAATTCGCGATCCCCACAGCTTTGCAGCTGTTGTAGGACATGCCAAACAAGCACTTGCTTAAAAGAATTAATTTTTCTATAATCTAGCAGAAGTCATATCAATAAGTGGCTCTGCTATTTTCTTTTACAGTGCAGGAATCAGTGCATCCATCCATCCAAAATTGATTCATGATGAATTTTGAGTTGATATAGGCTGCTTGCAAAGACTTCGTCTGATATTGAAAACTTGAAAGTCAAATATTTAGGTAAAAAAGGTCCGATCCAAGATTTGATGAAGTTTCTCGCGATGTCGCTCCTGAGCAGACGGCCCTTGCTGGTAAAGAGATCAATGACCTTAAAGAACATGGTCTCAAGTCACATCGATCAAACAAGATAGGCAGCTTATCCAGACGGAAGAAAATGCACAACTAGTTCACGAGAAACATTGGACATCACCCTGCCTGGACGCCGTCGCATGCATAGGTCGCAAGCATGTGGTTACACAAGCTCTGGATACAATTGTCGACATTCTTATTGGCATGGGTTTTTCAGTGCAATATGGTCCTGATATTGACACCGATTATTATAATTTTGAAGCCCTGAATTTTCCAGCGGATCATCCTGCAAGGGATATGCAAGATACCTTTTATATTACTCCGGAGTTCTTTTACGCACGCATACAAGCAATGTTCAGGTGCGTGTCATGGAAGTGGCACAAGCCCCCTATTCGCATCATTGCCCCCGGAAAAGCTTATCGCAATGAAACAATTACGGCCCGTTCGCATGTGTTTTTTCATCAAGTGGAAGGTTTATATATTGACAAAGACGTTACTTTTGCCGATTTGCAAGCCACTATGACAGAGTTTTTTAAAAATTATTCAAACGTGAAATTGAAACACGCTTTCGTCCTAGTTATTTTCCCTTTGTCGAACCGGGAATGGAAGTTGATATTGCGATGCCTCATCTTGCGCAGGTCAAGGTTGTCAATTGTGTAAGCATCAGGTTGGCTTGAAGTTGCTGGTGCGGGTATGGTTCATCCGGAAGTGCTTAAAAATGGAGATATTGATCCTGAAATTTATAGGGTTTTGCCTGGGGAATGGGAGTTGAACGTATGATACTGCTTAAGCATGGTGTCAAAGATATCCGGATGTTTACAGAAAACGATCTACGTTTCCTCGATCAATTCACACACTTCTAAGAAAATTATCTTCTATGGAATGGGTCGTCAAGGCAACAGAGGCAGGACAAAAACTAGTCAACTTTCTCAAAAATAAATTGAGTTCAGACTATTCCGCACGTCAAATTAAAAGGGGAATAGAAAATAATTTGTGCCGAGTCAATCAACGTTTAGAACATTTTGCTTCTGTTGCCCTTACAAAAGGCGATCTTGTAACTTTTGATTCAGAAGCTTTGGGAAATAGACTTAAGACAATTTTTAATTTCTCCATCCAAGATATCATTTATGAAAACCACGAGTTGCTGATTTATAACAAACCCGCCGGTTTTGCTTCGGATGGTGAGGAAATCAAACGAGCTTTCCAGGCTTATAGTCGTGGATGGGAGTTGCTACATCGTCTAGATCGCGATACATCAGGACTTCTGATGTTTACAAAAGGGGCTCTATTTCGTGAAAAAATGGTGGCTGCATTTAAAGCCCATGCCGTAGAAAAAACCTATTTGGCAATAGTGGATGGTATTCCCAAGCACACTTCGGGTTTGATCGATAACTACATCGGAAAAATTCATGAGTATGAAGGACAAGTTTTGTGGGGCGCAACGCCACCTCATCAAGGACACCATGCTGTGACCGCTTGGGAACTATTGAAAAAAGGACAAGAGGCTTGCTTATTGAAATGTTATCCAAAAACAGGCCGCACGCATCAAATCCGAGTCCATTTGAGTGAATTAGGCCATCCAATCCTAGGCGACAAGCAATATGCTAGAATGATGCGGTGTCGTTATCCCGCCACGCGTTGCCTTTTACATGCCTATGCGCTTTCTTTTACCCATCCCACTTTGCAACAAAAGATGCATTTTCAAGCTCCCTTACCTGAAGATTTCAAGCTTGCGCTGGATCAGCTTATAGGAGATAGCAGACTGTGAGGATTTTAATCGTCAAAACTTCTTCTTTAGGCGATATCATACACGCCTTCCCTGTGGTCAGCTTTTTACATCGAGAATTTCCTCATGCCATCATCGATTGGGTCGTAGAAAAAGCTTTTGCAGATATTGTCAAAGCGCATCCTTTGATTAAGCAAGTGATCCAGATGGATACGAAAGGATGGCGAAAAAGCTTATGGAATTTAAACACTTGGCGCGACATTTTTAAATTCAGAAGAGAGCTGCAAAAAAACCGTTATGACGTCGTCATTGACTTACAAGGCAATACAAAGTCAGCGATTCCTACATTTTTGGCTAAAAGCTCACATAAAATAGGATTTGGCGTAAAAACGATTCATGAATGGCCCAATCTTTTAGTCACGCATCATCGTTACAATCCTCCCCTTAATTTGAATGTACGCTATGAAAATTTGTATGTGGTTCAACACTACTTTCAGCGCCATACTTCAATAGAGAATGAAAAGGTCATTTTAAGGCTGGACGTTGAACAACAAAGGGTTTTTGATGGTCTATGGGCGAAAGTGAAAGACAAGCCAGGTCTAAAAATCTTGCTTTGTCCAGGATCGGCATGGAAAAACAAGCAATTGTCTTATCAAGCATTGGAAACTTTTTTATTAAAACTGGTGGATTATCAAAAATCGACCATTTTTATTGCTTGGGGAAGTGAGGATGAACTCAATTTAGCTCGAAAATTAATAAATGTAACGCATGAAAGAGCGATTCTTCTTGAAAAAGTTTCCCTTCCTGTATTACAAAATTACATGAGCAGAATGGATTGGGTGATAGCGATGGATTCTCTCCCCCTGCATTTAGCTGGAATCTCCGGAATATACGACGTTCAGTATATTCGGCGCTTCTTCTGCTCAGAAATATAAACCCCTGGGAACTCTACATCAGGCCATTCAGGGAGCTTGCCCTTATGGGAAGACGTTCGAAAAGGAGATGTCCTATTTTGCGAACCTGCTCATCAGGTTTATGTATCCAGGGAAAAAATGGAGACGAGTTATTTAAAGAATTTTTAGATAAAGGACTTGAAAAAAAAATAAGCTTTAAGCGACATTGTTCTTAAAAAACGAAAAAAATGTTGTAATTTTTTTAGCTTACTTATATAATCTCCAGATTACAAATATGTTATGATTTTTATTCATTTGAAACAAATACACAAATAAGAGGTGTTATTATGGTCACTAATTTAGAAGCAGGAAGAGAAGTGTTATATACTGCTTACGCAGATAAGGTTCAAAACCAACAATTATTTAATGCAATTAGAGCTAATAGTGGCAAGAAAGCTATAGGAAAGCCACTTGATGAAGTTTTAATAAAGATTGCTAACAGCACAGTTAAAGACGCTGCGGATGCGAGCAATGCAGAAAAAATTGATAATGTGATCGCTTATCTTAATGCTAAAAACGCTAAACATTCTAAAAAAGATGCTAAAGGTAAGGACATTTCTTCCTTACAAAATCTTTATAACAAAATTCTTAATGGAAATCCGCATGCTTTTTACTCTCAAGCTGAAAAAAATGCTAGCCTTGAAAAGAAAAAGCAGGCTGAAGTAGCGAAAGCTGCAGCAGCACTTCCTCCAGCATCTCCTAAAGCCGCTGCTAAGGCTGACGATGCAGTGCCTCCAGTACCCCCAGCATCTCCAAAAGCCGCTGCTAAGGCTGACGGCGCTCCGGTAGTACCTCCAGTACCTGAAAAAGCTGGTGGCGCTGCAGTACCTCCAGCAGCTGCAAAAGCTGATGCTAAAACTAAAGAAGAGTTAGCTAAAGAATTAGGCATGACTGTATCTGAATATGAAGCAAGCTTGAAAAAACAGGCTGAACTTGATAAGGAAAAAGGAACAGTTGTAAATGAAAAGCCTTTAGTAAAAGAGGGCGGAGCGTTACAAGAAGTCGATCCCAAAACTCTTGAGATGGTTAAACAAAAAAGCCTAGAAGTAGCTCCTGAAGACACTGATAATGATAAGGCTACGAAAGCAAGTGTATTAGCAGAAGCTAAAAAGGAAGACGAAGCCAAATTAGAGAAGAAAGATGGCGAGGAACCTCCAGCCGCTGGTAAAGAGGGCGTAGTCGTCCCTGAAAAGAAAGAAGAAAGTGGCTTTAAAAAGTTTCTGAAAAAATTATTTTCACCTTGTATCTTCATTGCTGACTTGTTTAAAAAGCTCTTCAAGAAGAAAGAGAAAGTGGAAGATGTGAAGGTTGATGAAAAAGCTGCTAAAGCTGAAGAGCCTGCTAAAGTTGAAGCCAAAGTTGAAGAACCTGCTAAAGCTGAAGTAAAAGGTGAAGAACCTGCTAAAGTTGAAGAACCTGCTAAAGCTGCAAAATAAGCTAAGCAGTTTTCTAAACGGGTAATCGAAGGGGCCCCTTTAGGGGCCCCTTTTCATTTATGATGTTACAATTTTCACTCACGTCTAGATTGCCCAGCGAAATTCTCATGTTGAACCATTATAAGTTCCCTCATCGCCTAAGGCTTTGGAGTGTCGGTACTTTAGTACCGCTTTTAAAATGATTGTAATGAAGAAAACGTCTTGCATTAACAGCATAATCAAAACAACAATGGCTTGCATCGGCTTGGATTGCGACGGCCTTCCCATCCTATTACCCATAAGTCATTGTAAGACATCGTAAGTGTTTGAATCGCAGAGCGTTGCGATGCAAAAAAAAAGAAAGTTTTGTAAAAAGAATTTTGCATCGCTTTGGATTGCGAAGGCCTTCCATCGCTTTTTACATAACAATTTTGAAATACAAAGTGGGATCTAAATTTTTGACATTTGTGATTGATTGTGCTTGTTTTAGAAAGCGAAGGAAGGCCTTCGTGCTCCAAAGCCTGATACGTATGCACAAATGCTCTGAATACATAAAATTATTAAAGATTTTAAATTTTCTTTATGAATTCTTTAAGATTGCGTATTAACATTTGGCTTTGTTATAAATATTAAAAAACTATAAATCTTTGGGGAAATATGACTATAGGAAATGTCGAAGCAGGTAGACAAACCATTTATGAAATTTGTAAAGATGAAAAACTCAGGGTTCGTTTCATTCCATGCATAAGAAATTTTAAAACAGATAAAGATAAAACCTTGGATATAAAAGTTGAAGGTTTTGCTAAAGGACTTATAAGAAGCAGCGAGCCCGCTGATCAAGATAAATTGAAAAACATCCAAGCTTATTTATTATCCAAACAGACCCATGCCGAAAAAAAAGGTGTCACAGTTAATTTTGAAAAGTTTTTTGATAAACTAACCAATAATCAATTTCGAAGCCTCGAAGAAAAAAACAATCATATCCAAGTTAAAGCTGAGGAAGCAAAAGCAAAAGCTGCAGAAGAGCTAAGGAGACTTACTCCTGAATATAAAGCAGAGCAATTAAAAATAGAAAACGAGAAGCTTATTGCAGAAAGGCAAAAATTAATCGATCAAAATAAAGCCTGCTTTTCAAAAGTTGTACCTTATGCTGATGTAACCTTAAAAGAGTTGATCGAAAAGCTTGGCGCATTAGAAGTAAAGCAGGGGGTTGAGGCTAGCTTAGTAGAAAGAGTTATTTTTGTACTTAATAAGCTGATGAAACAAGATTTTGCATCATTCTTTTTTGAAGACTTAGAAATCTTCGAACGAGAAGAATTAAAGAGATTTGTGAAGAAACCTCCTGCTTTGGTAGATCAAGATCAAGGGAATCAAACCACAATCTTTATGCAAAATGACTTATTAAATTTAAAAAATATAGCCGAACATTATCAAAATGAAATGAAAGATGATGCAAAAATTTTGGATCAGGGTATAAAAGGTATCTTAGTTTTAGACAAAAAGATCGAAGAAAACAAGAAAGAGATTATAAAGTTAGTGCCTCAGCAAGAAAAGCCAAAGGATAAAAAAGAAATCCTCGAACAAAAAAAAGCGATTAATCAAGACGATCTAAAAAATGCCCTAAATAACATAGAAATTGATCAAAAACAAAATGCTGCACCTGAAGATTTTGACATGGAGTTGGAAAAAGCTTTAGAGGCTAGCTTAAAGGATGTCCCAAAAGCACAAAACCCACAAAAAGGCAACCTTCTAAAGGATAATGTTATGGGCGGTGACGATGATTGGGAAGCCCTCCCAAATGCAATAGACAAGTTACCAAATGTAATCGACAAAGGTAACGATAATGCTTTGAATGAAGACATTCAAAGAGCTATTGAAGCAAGTTTGCAGCCTAATGAAAAGAATCCTATAGAAATTAAGGAGAAAGAAGAGATTAAGAAGCCTATTGTTGATAACAAAAAACCTGCTGCCCAAAAGAAAGATATTGTTGTTAATAAACCTGAAGTAAACAAAGAAGAGCAAAAACTCGAGAAAAAACCTGAGGTTGTTTTAAAAAAATCTCTGCGCGATAAGCTTTTGAGTTTTGTCAAGGCTCCATTTGTTTGGATAAAGCATTGTTTCCAAGGGTTGTTCGGTAAAAAAAAGGCAAAGGCTGCGGTTAAACCTTAACATATCTTGAGCGCTTTCTTATACTATAGTAATACGAAGATGCAAAGGAACTCAGGTGGGAGACCTTTGCGATTCAGCGTCTTAGCGTTTAATTAATTAACAAATTTGTGTAAATACAAATTGAATTTAACGAGTTCTCAGGTTAGCCATTAGCACAAAGCAAGTCAAAGTCTAAATTTTCTTCAACTAATTTAATAGCTTTTTCCACTTTAAGAACATCTTCTGTGCGTATTTTTGCGATAAAGCTTGTAATCTTTTTCATGGCATCATAGCTGCAAAGGGGAGCATATAATACCGGAATATCTGCTTTTCGGATTTCTTCGATTATTTGCTGACGAGGTGCATGGGCGCTGGTGAGAATCATGCCTCCTTGAAAATCTTTACCTTCTTTAGCTAAACTTGTGCGATGTCTTTCAAGAGTCGCTTGAATGATATCTTCACGGGATGCAGGGGTGATGACTAATTCGTTTGGCTGCATTTCGTGACAGTAGGCCTCCAAGGAGCCTGCCACAAGCCTCGTGTTCTGAAAATGACGGTAACGATGTTGTTCGCCGGCAAGCAATGCAGTGTTAAACAAACTTTCAAAATCTTTGATAGCCGGGGTGTTTAAAAAGGCGTTAAAGGGAACGCATCCAATTAAGGGAATATTCCATTTTTTCAGACTTTTGGGAATGTATTCCATGATCATATCCCTTTTATCATCTAGGACGCGGTTTAAGATCACTCCATGAATTTTTAAACCGTAATGCTGACACATGGTGATATTCATGGCTAGCTCATCATGAGCTGAACCTAAGCCACCCGAGGCGATAATAACGACATCCAATCCTAATTCAGAGGCAACTTTTGCATTATTCAGATTAACAATAGAACCCACACCGACATGCCCGGTCCCCTCGACGATTGTATAAGCATGCTGAGAATAAATTTTATCGAAAGCTTGAAGGATCTTATTTTTTAAAAGTTCCTCGGAAACTTTGTTATCTAAAAATTCCCTAGTAAAGCCTGCCGGAATAATCACCGGACTCATATCTTTCCAATCAGAAGATAAGCCAAAATGCTCCTTGAAGAGCACCACATCTTTATCCACGTTAATATGACCTTCGATTTTTACATGCTGTTGACCGATAGGCTTAATAAAACCCACGCTGTTGAAACGTTTCTTTAAATTTGCCAGAATTCCAAGGCACAAAGTGGTTTTGCCAACATTTTGACCTGTGGCAGCAATAAATAAAGCATTTTTCCTCTTTTTCATAAAACTCCTTTACAGTTTTGCAGAGCCATGCTCCGGTCCAAAACGTGCTTGATGGTTTGTTGAGTATCAACAAAAATTTCTTCATCGGGTGTTAAGGCCATTATTTCTTCCCATGTAAACCATCGAATGCCGGATGATTCCGCTGGATTTTGCAGCATTTGACCTCCCGTAGGATAGGCGAGATAAATAAAATCGATATGTTGATGGGGCGGTTGATTTCCAAAGGCAGGGATTTCTTGCAAGAGACATAAGTAGGGACGTTCTAAACTCTGGGCATTCCATCTATTAATCCAAATGTTTTCTTGTGGAAAGAATTCAATATGCAAGCCCGTTTCCTCTAGGGCTTCACGTTTTGCCGTCTGGGGAGGCGTTTCATTAGCATCCATATGTCCTCCAGGAGGTAACCATTTTTGAAATTTTCTATGAAAGATTAACAATATCTTATCTTTATCAATAATAAAAACTGTTGAAGTAAATTGCCTTTCCATAAATCCTCTTTAAAATCTAATACCTAATATTATAACATTTTTATAATGTTAATTGCCAATAAGGATTTTATGTCGGAATTTGAAGAATTATTAGCGATCATCGATCGTTTGTTAGGACCCAATGGATGTCCTTGGGATAGAGAACAAACCTTGCAATCCCTGCGCTCGACAGTCTTAGAAGAGGTTTGTGAAGTGATCGAGGCCATAGACCTTAATGATGATCCACATATAAAAGAAGAATTGGGGGATCTTTTTTTTAACGTTATCTTTCTTAGCAAAATAGCAGAAAAAGAACAACGCTTTCCAGTGTCAGCAGTTTTAAAAGAATTGAATGAGAAATTGATACGACGCCATCCCCACATATTTGGTGAAGGTAAAAAAATTGATACTGTTGACGAGCTTTATGAACAATGGGACCGCATTAAAAAAGAAGAAAAAGGCAAAGAATTGCGCAAAAGCACATTAGATGGTATCTCCAAGCACCTTCCTGCCTTGGCGCGTGCTCAAAAATCACTCAAACGTATTAAAAAGGCTGGCTATCCCATCGAGCTACCTCCTCTATCTTCTCGAACCATCCAAGATGAAAATGCATTGGGTGACCATTTGCTTGCTTTGGTCAGCTTAGCGCAGGAGAAAGGATTGGATGCTGAACATGCCTTACGTAAAACCTTAGCACTTTTAGAAAAAGATTTTTTAGACTATGAAAAAAAACATTCCTAAATAACAAAAGTTATCCTATACTTGTGGACGCCGGGGACCTTGTGGAATGAAATAGTTCGAACCAGGTCAGGACAGGAATGTAGCAGCCTTAAGGATGATTTTCATGCCTTGAGATAATCTCCGGCACCTTAATCTATATCTTTTTTTTTATTCCCAGACTTGCCTTTTACCTTTTCTTTCTACAGGAATTTCATCTTTAGGCAATACTAAGGGTTGTAAAGGACGTCGGCTAGCGATAAATGTTGCATGGCTAATGCCTAAGTTACCCCAAAGTGTTCGGCAAATTTTTTCCAAAAAAAGCAATAAAAATCTGTTTTGTTTAAAAAGATGGGCGATGGGATTTGAGACAAGTTGAACGACCTTCCAAAATAATACTAGCGGACTTTCGCTATTCCAACGCAGCCACTTTTGGCTAAAACCTGTGCGCTTTTGTAACTCTTGTTGTCGATATTCAGGGTTTGCATTAGCGCGTGCATAGCGGCCTGGAGCACTAAAGAAATTGCGCAAGCGTATGTGCAGGCGATGATGGCTGCAGACCCATTTGTGAATTTTGAATTCCGTTTCTGTTAAGCTTTCGAAACGAGCGAGAGGATCTTGTGTGTTCAAATCAAGAGCCGTGGAGCAAATCACATATCCATCGGGTTTGATCAGACGGGATAATTCCGACATAAATAACCGCAATTGTTGTGGAGGTATAAAAGCGATGACTTCGTCTGCAAAAACCATATCATAAGCATCATCTTCCAAAGTTGTATGAGGCAGACACTGTTGAAAAGTTTGATCGACTTGTGGGACTTTTTCCTGAAGGATTTTCAAGGGAATGGAAGCTATATCCAAAGCATGGACCCTTGCACCCGCTTCCTTGAGACGCTGGGTCATAACGCCAGCACCGCAGGCTAGGTCGGCTACAAGTTTATTTTTTAAAGGTAGAAATTCAACAGCAAGTGACCAAGTTCGTTCGATGCGTTCTCTTTCCATACAATTGCGTAAAGGGTTGAACTGCTCTGGATTCAACAACCACAGGCGTTCAAAACGTGCGCGAGCTTCACTGCGCCATGCATTTTGTGAATTTGGAGAGGACATTTCCGGACTATTATTATTTTGAGATCTTACAACATTCAGCCGTTTATCATTCATTGTTTCCTCTCATGGAATATATACTTGTGTAACTCGTGATAGCAAATAATGAATATTTTTGCTATTTTTTGATTTCATTAAATTGAAAAGACAAAAAAGGCCGACATAAGCAAATTGATTTCAATTTTTTTCTCAGCCTCTGCGTTAAACTCATAAAAAATTATAATATAAGAGAGGACTCTATGTTAAAAATTCTATTATCTACTTTGATGCTTTTGCTTTTTGCGTCTTGCGGTCCTCGTTATGGCGATTTCTTTCCCTGCCATGACGATGGAACTGTTAAGCCACGTGTTGTTTTGCTTCCAATTACTGATGTTTCAGGGCGCAAGGATATGGCTGAAGACTTAATGCAAAATATGCGTTATCAATTGATGGATCGCGGAGATCTTTATGTATACCCTGAAGAATCTGTTAATCGTCAATTGGAAAAAATGGGTGACGTTTCACTTTTTGGTCCTGACATTTCCTTTGCTAGGCAATTTGGAGGGGCTGATTTTGTAGTTGCGACTGAACTTGTTGAATGCCGAAGCGAACTTTATGGCAATATAGAGAATAAATGCATGCCTCCTCATCTGCAGCGCAAAAATATGTTAATGATCAAACTTAGAGTGCGTATGATTGATTTGAGTGGTGATGAACCTGTAATTGTTTTGCAAGAGATCCTGTCACGCAATTTATTGGTTCCTAATCGAAAAATAGGCGATAATGAAGTGGATGTATTTTGTTTTAGCGAGGTAAGCAGCCGTTTAGTGGAAGAATTTGTGAGAAGACTAGAAGATGTGACTTGGAGTTTGCGTTAATACATGGAAGATAATTTTCAAAAGCTGCTGCTAGAGCGGTTTCAAATTTTATCTAGCGCAGCTCTTATCTTTTTTTTATTTTTTGCGGTGGCCTGGAAAAATGGATACTTTAGTTTTTCCAGGGTCGCCCAAAATAGCACCCAAAGCCTATCCAATAAAGCTTTTGTATGGTCTTTTATTATTTTTTTGTTTTTGCAATTATTGATTATTCCCATCACTTTCGAGTTTTGGTATTATTTTTATACTTTAGGAGAAAGACCCGGTGAGCGGCATTTTACGGCTGAAATGCAAGGTTGGATCAACATCTATGGCATTTGGATTTGTGGTCTAGGAATCTATATATATTTCTTTTCATTATCAAAAAAAACACAAGAGATCGTTTTAGGACCTTATGCCTTCAAAGGCTGGAAATCAAAATTACAGGATTTTTTCATAGCCTGCATGAGCTGGGTATTAAGTTACCCTTTAGTCGTGGCTGTCGGGCAGCTTATTGCAATTTTTCTTTTTGGTTACCTATCAAAATATAGAGCCTGAACAAGTGGCTGTGAAACAGATCAAGACAGCGTCTTCTTCACCCTTACTACTTTTTACATTAATCACCAGTGTCATTTTTATTGTTCCCTTTATTGAGGAGCTTATTTTTAGGGGTTTTTTTCAGAACTGGCTAAAAAAATTCATGAGCGTCAGTCAAGCCATCGTCGTGACCTCCCTCATATTTGCTTTATTTCATTTTTCTCCTTCTCAGGGAATGGGAAATGTAGAATTGATTGCATCTCTTTTTGTTGTATCCTGCTTTCTAGGTTTTATCTATGAACGTCAGAAATCCCTATGGGCACCCATTAGTCTCCATGCAATTTTCAATGCCGTTAGTGTGATGCTAATCTTTTATGTAGAGAATGAGGGATGAATAGAATTAATTTATTTAGGGCTTTATATGTCCTATTTATCAATTCCCACTTCGGATTGTGTGGGAGGATGTCGGGTAGCTAACATTCCTACCGCGACCTCAAATCATACATAAGACTAGAATAAAAATAATCATTTTACCTATCTTCTTGCTAATAGTTTTAAATTTCTAATTAAAGTCAGGAGATATCCTATGCAAAATTCCCTTATCTTAGCTGCTAATCTTGGGATGAGTGCTATAGCTTTAGGCTATTACTATCAACAATTAAACGAGACAACTTCAGATAAGAATATTCTCTATCAGAATATTGGAGTAGCTGCCCTTTCGGCAATCATTCAATCCACTAAGATCTTGACAGAAGCGGCTGTGAAAAGAGCTATAGGAAATACTTGGGGAAATCGCTTTTACAATTTTTCTCCATGTGTTCTTAATGTGTTAACCCTGGCCAATCCTAGAATTGGAGTGCTTGACGTTGAAGTGAAAGCTGTATTTAGAGTCTGGAAACTTATATTTGGAGTTGGGCAACCGATAGTAGAAAATTTGGTAACAAGGCTCATCTTATCCAAAGAAGAAAAATTATTAAGAAAAATTTCTTTTTTGTCAGATAATGAGGCTAAACTTACTAATATCTATCTTAATGCAGCTTTAAATCAAGGAAATATGGGGTCCGATTTTAATGAGGTTTATTTTAAAGCTTTAGAAAGAGATAAAGTTTATGCCGAACTTGTTAATATTTATCTTGAAGCAAAAAATATTGAAGGGGCCAACAAAATTAAAGAAAAAATGTTTAACCCAGGTTTAACGTTAAGTGCTTATGATAAAAGTTATAAAAAATGGCAAATGCAATTTGCTACATCGGAAGGTTGCATTACAAATAAAAAAGTTTTAAAAAAAACCTTATTTGAAGGATTAGAAATAATTAAAAGCTTTCCAGACTTTGAAGCAAGTTGCAATCTTTTTAAGCATCTTATATTAAATTGCGCAAATGCGAATTTAGATGATGAGGTTCGATATTTTATTCTAAAAGAAGCTGAAAAATTCCTTAGTAAAGAAAAAAGAATATCTCATTGTGCATTAGGATACATCAAATTATATGATGCATGTCAACAAGTAAATTATTTTTTAAAAGACAAGAATTATCCCGATCAAAAATATTTATCAGCAGCACAGGACATTCTCGAAAAGGCACACGGCATTCTAGAAAAGGCACAAGAATTTGATTGGAATATCCTTGGATGTTATATGGAGTTAGTTAGAAAAATGATTTGGGACAAAGAAAAGGTAAAACTCTTGGAAAGGGTAAAATTCTTGAAATGGATAGAATATGCACAAAAAGCTAACGAAAAAACCCCCGAAGCTTTTCTACCTAAACGATTAAAAAATTTACACGAAATAGGAAAATTTTTCTTGGAAGTAAAAGAGATTGAAAAAGCTAAAAGTTGTCTCTTTGAAATGAAACGTTTAATCGAGGGGCTATCTCTAAGTAAAAATACATTTCAAAAAGATTTTTTTAAAAACGATATAACAGGATTTGAACAGGCAGTTGATTCTTTAAAAACTGAAATTGATAACCGGATAATATCTTAACTATAAGACGCAAAATGTGGGTGCTCATTAATCTAAAAACCGGGAAAGATTGAAATGCTCCAATTGATGTGAGAGCCATACTTTTGCGCATAAGTTTATTTAACGCGAAGCGTTGGCGATGCGGTCACACGTGCTTTTCTAAAAATAACATCGCATCGCCTGTGGAGTGCGAAGACCTTCCTTCGCTTTCTAAAACAAACACAATCAATCACAAATGTCAAAAATTTAGATCCCACTTTATATTTCAAAATTGTTATGTAAAAAGCGAAGGAAAGCCTTCGCGCTCCAAAGCGATGCAAAATTTGTTTTACAAAACTTTCTTTTCTTGCATCGCAACGCTTAGCGGTTCAAACATTTACGATGTTTTCTATTGACTTATGCGCAAAAGTATGGGAGAGCTTCATCCTTTACAATTTACCTTTAACTCTTTAGAATTGAGCCATCATCTAAAGGTTATAGATATGAAAAAGTTATTGTTATTTTTATGCATAGGAATATCCCTATCATTTTCCTCTTCCATTTCGGGATTGGAAAAAGAATCTAAAGAAGTGGATAAAATTCCTGATGAAGCTATTCAAGTGGCTAAAGATTCCAATACCTTTGCCTTACAACTTTATAATCAATTGCCTAACACAGAAAATATCTGTTTTTCTCCCTATAGCATTTCTAGCGCTTTTGCGATGGTTTATACTGGAGCTAAGACAGATACTCAAAAAGAAATGGCTAAAATTTTGCATTTTCCTTCCTCAGATGAAGAACTGGATAAAGGCTGGTTCTGGCTCAATAAATTCCTTACCTTTTATCCAAGCAACGCATCAGATGATATTCGTCTAAGGGCGGCGAATTCTTTGTGGGTACAAACCAATTTTCCTGTACTTCCTTTGTTTAGAGAAAGAATGTCGAAATATTTTAGTGGATCTTTTAGGTTTGTAGATTTTAAAACCCAAATAGAAACAGCGCGTGCCACTATCAATGCCTGGGTCAAACAGAGCACGTTTGGAAAAATTTCTGATATATTATCTGAAGATGCAATCAATAACACAACGCGCATGGTTCTTGTCAGTGCTTTATATTTAAAAGCAAAATGGAAAAATCCGTTTGATATCCATATGACAAGTCAGCAACCCTTCTTTTCGGATGAAGATGTCATAGAAACGGTTTCATCGATGTCTCAGACTGCGCATTTCCCCTATCTTGACACTCCTGAGGCAGCTATCTTAGAAATGCCCTATGTACTGTCTAGGAAAGAGGGTCCTGAGTTTTCTATGTTAATTATATTGCCCCATCAAAAAGAAGAATTATCTAATATAGAAAAGGAACTGACATCTGAAAAAATCACGCAATGGATGAATAATTCTGAAAATACACGCGTCATTTTGACGATCCCTAAATTTAAAATCGTGCAATCAAATAATCTATCCGCCCTGCTCATCAAATTGGGAATGGAACTTCCTTTTAGCGACGATGCAGATTTTTCAGGAATTAGCAACGTGAAAGGTTTGAAAATAGGAAATGTTTCGCACAAAGTTTATTTAGCCGTCGATGAGAAGGGCAGTGAAGCCGCCGCGGCCACAGCAATAAGCATGAACACGACGGCGTTTCTCGAAAAAAAACCGCCTGTCATATTTCAAGCTGATCATCCTTTTGTATATATTATCATAGAAAAGATGAGTGGGACGATTCTTTTTATGGGGCGCGTAGTTGATCCAAATAGAATGGAATGATGACGTAAAATAATGTATCTAAGAAATGCCTTTGCCTAGAGAATAAGCTTGTAATTAAATGGTCGTAAGTCGCCTTATAAAACAGTTCGCTAGAAATAAAATATGAATTTTGTTATTATTGTAGCCTATTAAGATCTCTGTCTAGAAATTTTTCTATGGTTTCACGATTAATGCCTTACAAGGTTATCTCTTACGGAATATCAGATATTGGACTGGTGCGTCAAAACAACGAGGACGCCTGGGCTCTTTTGCCAGAGCTAAATTTTTTTGTCCTTGCGGATGGCATGGGTGGACACCGTGCCGGTGAAGTTGCAGCCAAAGTGGCTGTAAAATCCCTATGCGATCATTTTAAGCAAATGATTGCTATTGCAGGAACCCACCTTTCTTTAGATGAAGCCTATGGTTTGATTCAATTGTGTATCGAACATGCCAATCAGGTTGTTTATCAATTGAGCAAATCTAACAATGAGTTACGTGGGATGGGGACAACGCTATGCTGCATTTACTGTCATCCTCAAGGGATTATATATGCCCATGTGGGGGATAGCCGTATCTATCGTTTACACAATCATACTCTCGAACAACTGACGAAAGATCACTCATTGCTACGCGAGCTTGTCGATTTAGGTCAAATTGATGAAGAAAATTCGGGTGATTTTTTATACAAAAATATTATCACTAAAGCCGTAGGTACTGAGAAATCCATCGAATCTTCCGTGTCTAGTTCGGAAATATTTCATGATGATATTTTTCTCATGTGTTCGGATGGCCTTTCGGATATGCTTTCTCTTAAAGAAATTGAAGGAATTTTAAACGAAAATAGCCACATTGAATCGACAGCCAAAGAATTAACCTCAAAAGCTAAAAAGAATGGCGGTTATGATAATATTACTTTAGTAATCATAAAAATAAACAAAAAGAATGACTAAAGTCTATCTTGATAATAATGCCAGCACTTTTGTAGATCCGCTTGTTGTGGATGTCATTGCACATGCATTACGTTATCATCCAGGCAATCCTTCTAGCCCTCACATTTATGGTAGAGAAGCCCGCTATCTTTTATTGTTGTCACGTGAGACTATTGCTTCCTATCTTAAAGTTCACCCTAAGGAAATTATTTTTACTTCCGGCGGAACCGAAGGCGCTAATATGGTTATTCGCGGAATACTTTCTGAAACGGGTAAAGGACATATAATCACTTCGAATGTGGAACATTCTTGTGTTTTTAGTATGATCAACTTGTTAAAAGAAGAGGGATACGAAGCTTCCTTTCTTTCTACCGGTTTAAGAGGAGCAGTCACCCCTGAAGAAGTAGCTTTAGCTATCAGGCCTCATACCAAGTTAATTTCGCTGATGGCAGTCAATAATGAAACGGGTGTTAAAACAGATATTAAAGCTATAGCTCAAATTGCAGAACAAGCAAAAATTCCCTTTTTTGTGGACGGTGTGGCTCTATTTGGGAAAGAAGCTTTTGAAATCCCGCCAGGCGTTACCGCCATGTCATTTAGTGGACATAAATTTCACGCACCTAAGGGCTGCGGTTTTGTCTATGTCAAATCCAATTTAAAAATGCTGCCTTGGCTTATTGGTGGAGAACAAGAGTATAATCGACGAGGAGGAACTGAAAATTTAGCTTATATAGCCGGCATGGCCGAAGCGGTAAGAAGAATGGAAAAAGTTTTACCCGAGGCTACTCAAGCCATGTTAAAACTGAGGACTTACTTTGAAGATACATTAAAACAGAGCTTAGGTGAGGGCGTTATAATCAATGGTCAAGGCGAACGTATTTGTAACACAATAAATGTCGCTTTTACAGGAGTCGACGGAGAGACTTTATTAATTTATTTGGACAAAGAAGGCATTGCAGCCAGCCATGGTTCTGCCTGTGCTTCCGGAGCGATGGAACCATCGCGTATTTTGCTCAATATGGGAATCCCTTTAACACAAGTGCGAGAATCCTTACGATTTTCTATAAGCCGTTTTACGACTAGGGAAGAGATGGATTATGCTCTTGATGTGCTTATTTCGTTTGTTAAAAAACTCAAAAAATAGGCTAAACATGTCGGGTGATGACAGTCACAGACTTGATTTCTAACAGGGTGGCTTCTTTTACAGTGATTTCAAAAGTGCCTATGTTGACAGATTCGCCCTCTTCCGGCATGTGTCCTAGGGTTTCAACCACCAGTTCTCCTAAGGTTAATTGAATATTTTCCGATAATTTAACATTAAATTGTTCATCAAATTCCTTGACGGTCATTTTGCCTGCAAGAGTTCGGTCAATAACTAACTGTGGAGAAGTAGAGGTTCTTTTTTCTTTGTTATAATAGGTCTTTCCAAAGATGGCTTCCATAATAATATCTAGGCTTAAAATGCCTGTCGTTTGGCCTTTATCATCCAAAATGATTGCCACACTTTGATTGTTGCTTTTGAATTGCTTAAGAATTTGCAAAACGTTTGTGTTTTGAGTAATAAACCAAGGAGGTCGACAGTAATCTCTTAGGCGTTTATTGTCAGGGACTCGAATGAGATCGCGTGGAAAGGCTATCCCAATTACATTATGGGTGTCTTTAAGGTATATAGGTAAAAAACGCTCTTTGGTTTTGGACATCAAACGTCTTGCTTCTATCACTGTCGCATTGGCTCCTATCATCGGTACATGGGCAATGGGCTCCATGATTTGTCGAGCTTCCTTTTGATTTAATTTAAAAATATTGGCTGTAATAGTATCAAAATCTTCACTTTCAGGACCGCTAGGTTTTTGAATGTCGTCCTGTTCTTCTAAAAGCTTTTGAAGCTCTTCTTGACTGATATAGAAGTTTTCAGCAGATTCCTTTCCCCCGACTAAATAATTGGCGAGTCTGGAAACCCCACTGATAACCCAAAGTAGAGGAGTCATGAGTTTCGAAGTAAAATAGACAATGGGGACGCCTAACATCGCCACATGTTCCGGGTAACGTCTTGCCGCGAAAATAGGGGCCAGTTCGCCAAAAATAACTACCAAAATGACTTGCGTTAGGGGAGCTAAATCTGGATCAAGGCCTATAGAACTATGAAACTCACGTGCACATTCTGATCCTATGACCATGGCTAAGCTGACCATAATGAGCGTCGTACCAAAAAGTCTGGAAGGGTTATGCAATAGGTGGTTGAGCCATATGGCACGAGTGTTCCCTTTGCTGAAATAATACTGAAGGCGTATTTTATTAAAAGAGACGCAAGCCATTTCCGACATGGAAAAAAAAGCAAGTACGACGATTGATAAGAAGTTTAATAAAAGCCAGCCTGTACCTGATATAGCCATGCTATTGTGTTACCTTTTGTGCAATTTACGGACGTATATACGTCTTATTCTGTTTGGGTCGGAAGCAAGGACTTGGAAAAGAAAATCTTTGTTTTCAAATTTCGAACCACTTTTGGGGATTTCTCCTAGTTGTTCTGTCAGCCAGCCTCCTAAAGTAACCATTCCTTCACTTTTTAGGTCCGAATCGAAAAACTTGTTAAACTCGTCTAACTCCATCTTTCCACTAGCGATAATTTCATTTTCTCCGGCACGAGTAAATATAGTTTTTTGGTCTCTTGAATCGCTAATTTTGCCTACAACCACTTCCACGAGATCTTCATAGGTGATTAAACCCGATATTGACCCATACTCATCCACAACTAAGGCTATTTCTTGCCCACTTTCGTCCAAACGTTTCAATAGAGTACGAGAAGGAGTCGTTTCAGGAATATAATAAGGACGCAATAAAAACTTACGTAAAGCTACAGGTTCAGGAATCTCCTCACGATGAAGAAGATAGTATTTAGAGTCTATAATGCCAATGACGTTTTCGATATCCTTTTCGCACACTGGGATACGCGTGCACTGCTTGTCGACAAAAAGATGGACTAATTTTGTTAAAGGCTCTTGAATATCATAATACAAGATTTCTTGACGAGGACGCATGATTTCCCGCACTGTGGTGTACTGTAAATTGACATAACCCCAAATAAGCTCTCTTTCTTCATAATTGAGAACCCCAGCTTCTTCAGATTTTTTTAGCACATGCAGGAGTTCATCTTTAGAGATTTCAGTATCTTTTCTTAGAAAAAAAAATAAAAGATGTGAAAGAGGAGATAACACATGGATAATAAACTTTCTGACAGGATAAAGAACCTTTTCCATTAGACTAAGGGTTGGAGCGGTCTTTTTCGAAATGGTTAAGTTGTTTTGAATGCCGATATACTTAGGCACGATTTCACCAAAAATTAACAATAGGACAAAGGGTAAACCTACAGCCAAAAGCCATCCTCCAATCAGCATAAAAGCATGAGAAGCCACGTTTTGCAATAATATATTCACTAAAGTATTGAGTAAAAAGATAGTCACTATCAAGTCGCGTGGTTGTGCTAAAAGTCGTGCGATTAAACGTTCGCGAGAATCTAAGCTATTTTTAAAGCTTTTTATTCTAATAGAAGACAAAGAGAATAGAGCTGCTTCTGAAGCCGAACACCATCCGGATGCAAGCGTTAAGAGAACAATAGCAAATATTAAAGTAAAGCTGATCATGGATCTTTAGCCATTGAATGATCGAAAAAAACTTTAATCTGTCCGTCAGGAACAAGACCTAAGCCCTTCATAAGTGCCAACTCGACCCAGGCCGGATCACTTTGACTGTTTATTTCTAGTAAAAGCTTTTCTTGAAGTGCAAGGGCTGCTTTTTTTTGTCTTTCAAGATCCATAAAGTGTTCTTGAAGTTTGGCGTATTCAATATTGCGTATTTTCATACTTTGTTCATACAACATGTAGCTAATAATAGCAAAAAATATAACCCACCAGGATCTTAGGAAAACCTCATAAAAAGTGCGATGAATAACCATGTAAATTTGTTGCATGCTAAATAAAAAAAATTTCAAGCTTGACCTTAAAACTCATCATCTGGTGCTTGCATAAGGCGCAAGTTGAGTTTAAAACTCAACTTGCGCCTTATCAAGCCGCCATCTGAAATGTGCTTATTTCCTGGCTTTCTAAGGCCTATTTTTGCCTACTTTAGTAAAGTATGTCAAAAATAGGCTTTCAAAACCCAGAAAAAAATCACAAATTCACCTGGCGCTTGAATTAGGCGCAAGTTGAGTTTAAACTTAACATAGGAGCGTTTCTTTGCAAACAAAAAAGCTCAAACGAACTGGAGAATTGACAGAGGCTTGATTATGCAACAGGTTTAATATCAGTACCAAAAATACCTGATTCTTCCATTTGGGTCATGGCAATGGCAGACCAGTCTAGATTTTCGCGGTTGTTAGCGAGTCCTGTCATCAGGCGGTCATGCAAAACCCCTGCGATGGGAAGCGGCACTTTTAGATGATCAGCCGTCCGAAGTAGAAGGTCTATATCTTTTAATCCTAGGCTCATTTTAAATCCAGCAGGATAATATTGTTGGTTAACGATTAAATTTCCATAATTTTTATAGACTGGGGAGGGGAAGAGTGTTGTTGTGAGGAAGGTGTAAAGGTCTACGGGTTCTACACCACTTTTTTGCGCAAAAGCAAAAGCTTCCGCTAAAGCCTCAACTACATTCAAAATTAAAAAATTTCCCGATAACTTGACTGCGTTGGCTGTTTCTGGTTTGTCACCAAAATCATAAATAGATTGCCCTATGAAATTTAATAAGGGTTTTACTTTCATTTTGGCTTCAGCATTTCCTGCTAAACAAATGAATAATTTGGCTTGTTGTGCCACATCAGGTCTTCCAAAAACGGGAGAAGAAAGATAATGCACACCTTTTTCCTTATGTTTTTCTTCTAATTCTTGGGATAGCTTAGGAGATATAGTACTCATCGAAACATGAATACATCCTGATCTTGCATTTTTTAAGATACCGCTATCGCTTGTTGTGATGTTGATGAGTGCTTGATCATTTGCAACCATGGAAAATACAATATCGCATTTATTAAAGGCTTCACTAGGAGATGTAAGCCCTACAGCACCTTGGGCAATAAGTGGAGACATTTTTTCCTGAGTGCGGTTATACACATAAAGATTGATATCTTTTTGAAGCAAATGGCTTGCCATAGGAAAACCCATAGAACCAAGACCGATAAAAGCGATAGAATAACTCATAAAGCCCCCTTTTGATCACAAAATGAGTGTTTTAAACATTTCTGTCAAAATAGTTCTATCACATCTGTAAAAAGAACAGACGTGCAATTGACCACAGAGCCAGTTTAACGTAAACACTAGCTGTATAATCTTGTTTCATTTTCTCATATTTTCTCACTGATCTCAATGGCTCTGTGGTCGATTGCACAAACATTGCTTGCAAGTCTACTTGTCAAATATTTTTAAATGTTGTAAAACAACTTCCAAGTCTTTAGAAAAAAATAAAAGAAAACTTTCATCCTGTCAGAACAAGAAATTATCAATCTATAACTTATGGTAACCGATGAAAAAAAGAGCATTATTACTAGGAATTGCGGCTTTAATATGCCAAACGGGTGCTTTAATAGCCCATTGCCAAATGCCTTGCGGCATTTACCATGATGAAATGGTTTTTAATCAAATCGATCAGTATATTGAAACCATGTATAAAGGGATGACGGAACTAAAAACAAGTAAGTTTGCAACACCTATGGAACGCAATAATTTTACTCGATGGGTTTTACTAAAAGAAACAGCTTCGGATGAAATGGCAAATCTTATTACTCAGTACTTTCTTCAGCAAAAAATAAAACCTGGCGAGCCTGATACAGCTAAACGCTTGGTCAGCGCACATAAAATGCTTTTTGAGCTCACCGCCATCAAACAAAATGTTGAAGTGAAGATGGTCGAAGATTTTGCCGATGAATGGGAAAATTTTAAACAGATGTTCCATGTCCTCAATTATGAATGTCAGATAGACATCATTAACCGCAGAAAGCGTCAAAGGGATTTTGATTTAAAGAATAAACAGGGTCCAGCAAATAGTAGTGAATCTGCAAACCAAAGTAGTAATCATACGCACGATAGCAGTAACCATACACATGATGATGAAGATAACCATGATCACTCACATTAGCCTTTACTTTTTACAAGGGTAGCTAAAAAACGTATCACCCATGTGGGATGCTTTAAAAAGTATTTAGCAAGGTTCCAGTAAGTGATATGCTTTAAATGCTTTTGAAGAATCCCTGGGTGATTCTTTAAAGTATCCTGCAGCCACTCCTCGTGGAGAAAGAAAAAGTTTTGTGGAAGTTGATTTATAGGGAAAAAGCTGATCGCGCTCGTTTCTGGCCCTTTTTGGAGCTCTCCTTCAATGGGTGCACATTCAAATACTTCTGTCAAGCGTGTTAAATTATTCGTGGGGATATATTCAGCGCTTTTTCTGATGACTTTTACTCGGAGTCCTGTTTCTTCTAAAACTTCGCGGACAACAGCATCCCCAGAGTTTTCGTCGCTTTCGACTCCGCCGCCGGGCAAGACCCAAACTGGAACATCTTGGCGTTTGACTAACAGCACTTCAGCTCGTTCCTGATTGAAAATAATACCAATAGCTGCGTTTTTTCTCATAATCCACCATTCTTTGCGTAATTCAATGCGTCATTAATGTGTATGAAGATATGGTTTTTACCCACAGCTTTTTCAATACTTTCTTTATGCAGGGTTTTGGCGATTGGTGATTTAACATCAGTGAGTAGAAATATGATCCCCTTTTGCTTGCATTTGGCGGCAAAGGTTTTCATAGCTTTTACGCCTGTGGCATCCATCAAAGGAACTTTTTGCAAACGTAAGATAAAATAACGTGGAGTGCTATCCAATTGTGTTAGGGCATCGTCTAATAAATGGGAAACGGCGTAAAAGAAAGGGCCCTTGATTTCAAAAATACTTACAAAATCCGGCACATCTTTAAATAAGAGTGCGCCGTCTTTTAAGGTAGCCATTTCATGAGAGTTCTCCTCCATCAAGATTTTGCAAACTTCAATGGTTGTTGCTTGAGTCATACGCTTGACGAAGAGAAGTGCGGCAAGGATGACGCCAATTTGTACAGCTACTGTTAAATCAATCAGTACTGTTAAAAGAAAAGTAATCATTAAAACTAATGATTCACTATTTCTATTTTTAAGGATTTCTGCAAAATGGGGAATTTCACTCATATTCCAAGCGACAAAAACGAGTACCGCTGATAAGACACACAGGGGGATTAGAGTAGCTAAAGGAGCAAAAAACACCATGATGAGTAGCAATGTAATGGCATGTATCATACCGGCAAAAGGCGTTTTAGCTCCCAACTTGATATTTGTTGCGGTGCGTGCGATGGCTCCTGTAGCAGGTATGCCTCCAAAAAAGATAGAGCCTATATTGGCGAAGCCCTGGGCCACTAATTCGCAGTTTGATCGATGGCGTTGTCCAGTCATTCCATCGGCAACCAGCGCGGAAAGAAGTGACTCAATCGCCGCTAAAAGAGCTATAGAAATGGCATCCGGAAAAACGGCGACGATTTTTTCATAGGAAAATGAAGGTAAACGCGGCAGGGGAAGAGAGTGAGGGAGCTCACCAAATTTATCATAAATGGAAAGGACCGGCAGGTGGAAAAAATAGGCAATGGCTGTGGCCCCTATTACCGCAAGAACAATTCCCGGAAGCCGTGGAAAATAATGACGAATAATGAAAATGACCACTAAAGTTCCTAAAGAAAGTGCAAAAGCCCATGGATTCCACGTATGGGCAAAGAGACAGTATGCTTGGCATTTTTGTAAAAATTCCGGTGGCACTGAATCCATATTCAATCCCAAAAAATCTTTAATTTGAGAGGAAAAAATGACTAAGGCAATTCCTGAAGTAAATCCTGTGGTGACTGGATAAGGGATGAATTTTAAAAGAATACCTCCTCGCGCTATGCCTAAAAGAACAACCATAATTCCTGCTAGGAAGGTCGCAATAGCTAATCCATCGTATCCATGGCGTTGAACAACAGAATAAATGATTATAACAAATGCACCTGTAGGGCCACCGATTTGTACGCGGCTACCACTTAATAAAGAAATTAAAAAGCCTGCTATGATGGCTGTATAAAGTCCACGGGAAGGTTCCACCCCTGAGCCAATGGCAAACGCTAGGGCGAGAGGTAAAGATATAATGCCAACCGATACACCGGCAAAGAGATCTTTAAAGAAAAGTTTTTTGCTATAACCTTCTTTGAGGCAAACGAAAGTTTTTGGTGTATAGTCTCTGAGCATGGCAAGCATTGTAAAGACTGCATGCTAAAGTGTCAATTATTTCGCGGTAGAAGCAGTAAAAATATTATTATAAAGGCCGGTTTGTAAAAGAAAATGATCCAATTGAGTATTGGCTGTTGGACGATTTGTAAGAACAATATTGTGGTCGGCATCCGAAACTATCAAATTTTTGATCTGCTCTTGCGAACGTGAAGGTAAATGATTCAATAATTTTTCAATTTGTGATTGCGGAATAACTTTATCCTCCATGCCCATATGAATGGCTATGTGCCCATGGACTCTTGGCAGGTTCACTAAGTTGTCGTATTTTACAACTTTGGGTAAGACTTTTTTTATGATTTTTGAAATCTTTGGATAAACATGACCGGCTACGTCTTCATAAAGACCAAAACCTCTGTCTATAATCAAATTTGTTCCATATTTTGCTGCCAGATTTGTTGCGGGAGCTGACCCCAAGCAATATCCATAAGCAATGCAATTTTTCGGCTTCATATTTTTATGCTTTTTTAAATATCTAAAACAGGTCTTGACATCTTCATACGTTTTTGTCGCACTGGGCGATCCTTCGCTTTCACCGTGCCCTCTATAATTAAATAACATGACATCGAGTCCTTTAGATAACAAAGCGGCTACTAGGGATTTATGACAGAAGACATTAGCGCCTTGGCCTGGGCATAGAATCACCGTGGGATTAATGTTTTTTTCCCTATCAGATGCAAGGTTATTTTCTCCATTGACTGGAAGGGGAGACCCAAAAGATAACAGATTAAGCCTTCTGTTCTTATGATGAATAAAGGTTCCTTGGGTCACATTAAGGACCGCTAAATGACGCATAAATTCTCGAGCTTCAGGATTAATATTCCTCCAAGGTAAATGAGGATTGGGCGGTTCGCCCTCATAGGGTGTCCCATATTCTGGCTTTAGAATTAAAAATTTCTGAACACTTCCTGAGGCAGTTTTCTTTTCAATGATATCAAAGTATGTTTCAATTTTGGCTTTGAAAACGTGAGCACTGATATGCATAGCTTCAATTTTTTCTCCTTGAGGAGTTTTTAATTTTAAAAGCTCTCCTCCTATGAACTGAAGCTGCTGCCTCGCAATCAAAGAACGTTTTTTATCACTAAATATTTTATTAAGAATGGAAGCAGATGGGTAAATAAATGGCATGAGAATAAAAATTAAAAATTCTTTTAGAATAATCGAAAGTTTAGATTTAATAGATTTATGCAAATTAATGCAGTTTGATCTAGGCAATGTATTTAAGTTTAGTTTATTTGCAGTTATTTTCATTAAATATTAATTTGTTTTTAGTTGTTAATACATTATATACTATATACTATTTTTTATAAACAATTTTTTATTAAAGTTAAAAATTTGTAATATTTTAAGAAAAAAAGGTGTTTTCTGATATCAACACCTAAATTTTAATTCGCTTTGGTTGACTTGTCAGATTTATTTCTCAGATAAATAAAAAGATTATTGCTTTTTTGTATAGTTTGATTGTATTATTTAAACCTTTTATGCCTGATGCTAGCAGAATTTAAACTTAATCAATGTGGCTGAGGTTGAGTGATCTTTAGTAGGATTAAATTTTATAGCCCAGGGCATTATTCATAATTAGGAGTTAAGATATGTCCCTTAAAAAATCATCGAGCGTGATAGCGGCAGGTTTAGCCCTATTTTCCATGTTTTTCGGAGCAGGCGATTTGATTTGGCCTTTGATACTTGGAGGTAACGCAGGGGATAAAAACTTTTTCGCTATGCTTGGTTTGTTGATCACGGGTGTCAGTTTGCCACTTCTTGGTCTGATAGGCATGATGATGTTTAAGGGGGATTATCGCGCTTTTTTCGGTCAGGTTGGTCGATGGCCGGGATGGGTCCTCGTATTTATCATTCAAGCCATATTAGGCCCTTTTGGATCCATTCCACGATTGATCACACTTTCGTACGCAACCTTAAATCCTTATTTACCTGAAGGAATTAATCTGTTTGCTTTTAGCATTATAGCCAGCTTGTTAATATGGGCATTCAGTTTCAAACGCAATAAAGTCATAGATTTATTAGGATTATGGTTAACACCTATATTATTAATTTGTTTAGGTTGTATTTTAGTTTTAGGCTTTCTAAATCCCCCGCAAGCACATTCTATGCCGTGGAGTCATGGTGAAGCTTTTACTCAAGGTCTTAATGTGGGATACAATACTTTAGATCTTATTGCTGCGTTTATTTTTGCACCTTTGGTATTGAGTTATTTTATTACGAGTAAAGAAGAGCTAGATAGTCCTGAAGGTCGTAAGTTAGTATTTGGGAAAATGTTGAAAGCTAGTCTTTTGGCAGCAGGAATTTTATCTACTATGTATATAGGGTTAACTTATGTAGCCTCGTTCTATACGCACGTTTTACCGGTAGACCATCTACCTGAAGAACGGCTATCTGCAATTTCTCAACTTCTCTTGGGACCGCAAGGAGCTCTTTTTGCCTGCATTGCGGTCGCTATGGCATGCCTTACCACCGCCATTCCAATCGTGGCTATTTGTTCGGACTATATTCAGCAAGATCTTATGCCGGTAAAAAAGAACAGCATGCTGCCTATAGCTCTCGTTTTAACAATTTCAGTCGGTGTAGCAAATCTGGGTTTTATTGGTATCGCACATATGCTTTCACCAATTTTAAGTATTTTGTGTCCCAGTTTGATTGTGCTTAGTATTTCGAATATCATTAATAAAATGTATGAAATTAAAACGCGCAAGGCTCCTATTTTCTTGACTTTTGCTCTATCTACAGTGAATTACTTTATTTAGCAGTATGGACCCAGAAATTTATTTCTTCTCCTGTCTTCTGATTGTAGATTCTTGATCTTTTAAGGATGCTTCAATGTGCAATTTATGAAAGAAATGATGAAGGATGGGTGCCAAAATAATACCCATACTGATAAGAAAAACAATCCCGCTAAAAAGAGCATACGTCCCTTCAAATAATTTTCCTGCATCTGTTTGAGGGGGTGCTAAAGGACCCATGCCGGACAAAATCATGGCTGCATTTACATAAGCATCGAGCCAACTCATTTTTTCATAATGGCGGTAGCCCCACATTCCCAAATATAAAGATAGAATAATAAAAAGAAGAGCTAATAAAATACTGCGAATTAATCGGTTAATGAATTTATATCTATTTGGAGTGCTAACTTTAGATGTATTAGCCATGAATTAGCTCGCGTTGATTGAATTTTGGGGGACGAGAGCTTTGCGAATTGCTATGCGGAAGGGCACGAGCAAAAGTAGGTCAAATAGTAGTTTAATGGAAAAATCGCCCAAAGCCCATTGGCCGTAGGGCAATGATTCCCCCAAAAAGCTAAGTTCCAAAATAGGCATGTGTCCAGCAAAGATGCACTCACTGAGGCAGAAAGAGGAGCATACCACCAATTTTTTTGGCGTAATTTATTGAAAACAGAAATATCTAATAATTGAGAGACCAAAAAAGCCATTCCTGATGCAAAAGCTATCTTAGGGGTGGCTATTCCAATAGATAATATCACTGCTAGCGCAAAACCTACGTAGACGACTTTTCGGGCATTTTTGGGCCCATGAAGGCCATTTGTGATTTCCGTCACTAAAAATGTAAGAGGATAGGTAAAAGATCCATAAGTGAGCCAATCATTAATGGGAAATTGAACAAGATAATTGCAACTTGCCACGATGAGGATCATGGCCAGGTAAGCTGTTTGTATACTTAGCATAAAAATACCTTAAATAATCATTATTTTATACGATGCGTTGATTTTATCGCCATAGGCAATGTACCTAGAACATCACCAATCAAAAACTTCGCCGTAGGCTTTGGAGTGTCTGTGCTTTAGCACAGCTTTTAAAAAAAAGCTTGGCGGTGACTTGCTTTTGCCATTCTTTTCCTTACTTTAAACCCAACTTGCGCCCCTAAATCACGCTTGAACAGGCCTACACTTGCCAATTGAAAGACTAAGCACCTCAGCCATGTCTGAAGACATGCCCTTCGGCACTTAGTCTTCCACTTGTCAAGTTCGGCTTTGTTCAAGCGTGATTTAGGGGCGCAAGTTGGGTTTTAATACTGCCACATTTTGATATTGTAGTTTTTAATTTTTTTTAAGATATCGTTATAAACGTCTATCTTTCCTTCTTCTTTGCATGTGAAGGCAATGTGCAAAACAGCCGAAAGGTTTTCAGTGATTTCATAATAATTTGTAATCTGTTCCCCCCACCAGCCATAATAGAGTTCAAATAACTCAGGATGTTTAAGAAAAATTTGACACAGTAAGGAGCGATCATTATTAACAAGATTTTGATTCAAACAACGTTCAATTTCCTGTTCAAAATAATGATGAAGAATTTTAAAATTTTCAGCGCTTCCAGTGATCATCGTTGCACTTAGGCGGTTGGAATGAGATTTGTAAAATTTTTTAATATCTAAGTCTTCCGTAATAGGATACCTCAAGCAAAGCAACTTTATTTTGTCAGGAATATCAGACAAAAGAGGCTTATTTAACATAGACTCTTTAAGCATTTGGCGATGTATTCCAAAATCTAACCATACAAAATGAGATGTATTAAAAGGGTTGATGTCTATAGTTTTAGAAACTAAGGGGATTTTCGACCAAACGACAATATCATAAAGTGGCTGCGTCACCTCAGGACAATCGGGCACGGCTAAACCATCCTGAAATTCTGGATTCTGCATGATCTTCTCTATCGGTTCCTTATATTTGTATAAAGAAAGTTCTTCTAACGTCATAGGAATCATCTTAGTTTTAAGGGAGTATTTTTCTCGATGATGCTTAACAAAATCCATAAGTTCTGGTTGAATATAAATGACCATGTAGTCATCTAAAGAAAAAACACGTTCAGCTTGCGACAAATAGCTATGGACTGATTGTTCAAAACCGTGCCAGGATTTTCTTCCTATGTTAAAAAAAGCTGATACAATGGTATACATATAATTTATATTTACACATTGATCTATTATTCTCTCCACATCGTAATGGTGTAATTTTTGATTTTACCTAAAATTTCTTCAAATACGTCTATTCGGCCTGCTTCTTTACATGTAAAGGCATTGTGCATAATGGCTACAAGGTTTTGAGTAATTCCGTCATAATTAGAAATCGCTTCACCCCACCAGCCATAATAAAGCTCAAATAATTCAGGGTGTTTAAGAAAAATTTGACATAATAAAGCTTGTTCATGACCCACAAGGTTTTGACTTAAGCAAAATTGCACTTCTCGTTCGATATATTGACTCAGGAGTTTAAAGTTTTCCATGTTACCCGTTATCATGGTCCCACTGAATCGAATGGGATCAGACTTGAAAAATGTTTGGATATCTAAGTCTTCTTGGAGAGGGTATGTCAAGCAAAGCAATTTAATTTTATCCGCAATGTCAGATAAAAGAGGTTTATTTAACATGGGATCTTTAAGGATGAAATAAGGAATTCCAAAATCTAGCCAAACAAAATGTGAAGAATTAAAAGGGTTTTCTTTAATGGTTTTTAATACTAAAGGAATTTTTGACCATACAACAATATCATAAAGGGGATGAGCTGCTGCGGGGGAGTCTGGTATTAGCAGACCTTCTTTAAAGGCAGGGCTTTGCATGACCTGTTGTATCTGATGCTTATATTTATAAAAATAGAGTTCTTCAACGGTCAGTGGAATGACTTTTGTCTTATGAAGATATTTTTCTCTATAAGTTTCAACAAATTCGGTGAGTTCAGGTGGAATATAAATCACCATGTAGTCATCCAAAGAAAAAACGCGTTTAGCTCGCGTCAAATAATAATCTACTGAACGTTCAAAACCTTTCCAAGATTCCCTCCCCAGTTTAAAAAAAGCGGTTACAATTGTATACATCTGCCCTTACTTTACGCGACTTTTGGATAAGGAATTATCTCTATGCATTAACTCGCGTTACTTTATGTCAGCCTTTTTAAGCTCTTCTTTAGCCTCTTTCAACCCTTCTATAAATGTATCATTACCTTGTGAAAGTTGTTCAGCTAGTTTTGTAATGTCACCATATATGTCATGAATAAGTTTTACACGTTTTTTTATTAATTCTTGATTTTCTGGTTTGGAGGTATCTCCATCAGTTAAGTTGAGTGAGGCAGCTACAGCTTTGTCATCTAAAACTGAATCACTTTTCAAAGTTTTTTGTGCAAGAATAATTTTTTCCTTATCATTAAGGCTCTTAAAAGCTTCTTTTGTTTTAGCGAGAAGCTTATCACGTTCTTTGTATTGTTCGTTTCCTTCAAAAATTGGAGGACATACAACTGAACTTTCCAGTTCTTGCAATTGAACATAATTGGCAAATGGAGTGATTGCGAAATCTTCTATCAATTGGCTACGACCATTTTCTGCGGAAACAGGTCCATCGTCTGTATCACTTAAAAGTGAAACTAATTCATCATGAGTATAAAGCCTAGTAAAAGTTTGCTTAACAAGATTTTTTAATTCGTGTTCGTATTTTTCTTGGCTATCAATAGAATTTACAGGGACTTCATCCAATGTATAAGTTGCCGGTGGGGCAGAAGGTATTTGAGCTTTGAGTAGGGGAAATGGCAATGGTGCAGGTGATTGCTTGAAGTTTTTATCAAAAACCATATGAATTACATTTATAATTGCATCTTGCGTGTCTAAAGTGGCGACATTTAAATAAAAGCTTTTGACGCCTTTTCCACTCATAGCTGCACTAATATTTTTGGAAAAAGCTGCTAAGCCCGCAGTGAATAAAACAGCAAAGGCTGCACCAATACATAAAAAAAAGCCTTTAGTGGTACTTTCATCATATACAAACTCTCCCACTTTAACGTATGTTCGACCATGGTGATAGGTAATTTTCCCATTATCACTTGCGTCAAAATCCCCCTGATTTCCCACATTTTGCTTTATTTGTGATATTTCTTTTTTAAAATTATTAGAATCAAGATAAACTCGCATAATAACTCCATAATTATAAATATAAGTATATTATAATATATAAAATATTTTAAAAGCAAAAGTCGCTTTTTTTGAACGGGCCACCCCAGAGCGCATTCATAAATCACAGGAAACATCGTAAATGTTTGATTAGCTGAGTGTGGCGATGCAAGAAAAGAGAGTTTTGCAAAACGAATTTTGCATCGCTGTCGGAGTGCGAAGGCTTTTCTTCGCTTTTAATAGGATGGCCTTCCCCAAACTAATTGAATACATTTATTTAAATATAATTATTGTGTTGACTTAAATAGAATTTATAATTATTTTTTTAAATTAATTAATTTTTGGGAGTTTTTATAGGTCCTATGTCATCTCATATCAATACAAAAAATTTTTTTGGGACAGCTCCGGCAGAAATATTGCTTAAAATTAGTAAATACTATCCTGCAAGAACCCTCAATTGTAGTAAAATTTGCTGCGAGATTTCTAAGGAATGCTTTGAACATTACAACAAAGATATCATAAAGTTATGCCCTTCTTTACAAGGTATCTATGAAGTAAAAAAGGGCGTAACTGATTCTGCTCAAACTTTTGATAATACTCATGAACAACTTACACGATCAAGCAAAAGTGTTAGGTTGTGAAAGGGTTGCTCCGACAACAGCATATAGGCTTGAGTGGGAATGTCAAAACTTCAGAATATTAGCCATAAAAGTAAATGAATTAACAAATGAGGCTAATGAACTCATCAAAGCTCATGATTTTAAGATTTTCGTACAAACTGTCGCAAATGCAATTAAAGAAGACGTTTCTTTAAGACACATAAAAGTACCCGACAAATCTAAACGCACTGACACTGATTCAGAAGAGGATTGGAAAGCTAAAGATATTTATAATCATCAAATTTGGAAAAGCTTAAAGAATAAAGCAGCTCATTTAAAGAGTTTACATTTTAAGTCATTTAAAGATATTCTCACTCACCTTCTTTATTCATGTAGTGATGGTATGATTCACTTTCTTTCGCCAGAAATTGGAGAGCTTACAATGCTTCAGGATTTAAAGATCGATGACAGTGAACTAAGAGGTCTTCCTTTCGAGATAAGCTTTCTTAAGAACCTTAAAAGCATCTCTATTGATAGTGCTCCATTAGAAAGCTTTCCTCCTGTCATTTGTCAGCTTCCTCAGCTAGAAAAATTAATAATCAAGCAAAGCAATATTCGAGAATTACCGTCAGAGTTAGGGCAGCTTACTAATTTAATACAACTTAATCTTAGTGATAATAAATTGCAAAGCCTTCCCGGAGAAATCGGACTGCTTGCTGATTTAATGGAACTATATCTCAGCGATAATCAATTGCAAAGCCTTCCCACAGAGATTGGTCAACTCACTAATCTAAAAGAACTAGTGCTTAGCCAAAATCCTTTGCAAAATTTACCAGATGAATTGTACACACTTTTTCAGCTTGAATTTCTTATTGCCCAAGATATTAGATTAACATTCATTCAATCTTCGATCAAACAGCTTTCAAAATTAAGATGGTTAAGTCTTAGCAAAAATAAATCCTTAATTGGTATTCCTCTTGAATTAGAAGGTCTTCCTTTAGAGAGGTTAGATCTTTTTGATACTGGTTTAACTTTAAAAGACTTATCAAATAAAATTCTGAAACAATACAGTTGTGAGAAATTAATTTTAGGACATAATTCTCTAATTTATATAAAGTATCCGCCCATTGCGAGGAATTGGAGAAAAAGCACAAACGAGAGCAAACCTGATGATCAATAAACAAAGTATAAGAAGCGATAGGCAAGCAATTTTCTCAAATCTACTTCTTTGCTGACGAAGAATGAAGATAAAAAACCAAAAAAAGATAAAGATAAAAGTTAACCCAGCCCATTAACTAAATCTGTAGCTTCCGCCAAGGCATTTGTAAAGACTTTATTTCCTTGATAAAGCTGCCCTGCTAATTCAGATATATCCTTGTAAAGCAGATTTAATAAGTTTGAACGACTTGGAGACAGATTTTGAGTGCGGATATCAAACTGCCCTCCTTTCAAAAGCATTTCAGTAAGGATTTTCTTTTCTTGTGGGTCGAGTTGATCCAACTCTTGCTTTGCTTGCAGGAGAAGTTGATGGCGGTTTGTATATACTCTGGGGTTTTTGAAAATGGGATAATTAATTTCGTTCTCAATTTCTTTTAATTGAACATAGCAAGCAAAAGGGATGATGGCTTCTGCTGCTAAAGCACTCAATTTCTCACGTCCATCTTCAAAAGCCTTTTCTTGATTTTTTTCTTCACTTAGCATGGAAACTAAAGTTTTATCCTTATAAAGAATTTGATAGGATGCTATCGTACGATCTCTCAACTCATCTTGATAGGATTGTTCTGGAAATAATTTTCTCTGCGCCACTTTTCGAGTTGTGTTAAGGTTATCATTGACTTCACTATAAAAACTTTTACATGTCACTCCACATAAAGCCAAGCGAATATCTTTAGAGAATAAAGCTAATCCCAATGTACAAATAGTAGTTAAATAACTTCCCAGGGCCAATGCAATGGATAAAAGAGGACTTACAGAATGGTAAAATTCTGCTACTTTTATGTAAGTATGACCATGATGCTTTGTTAAGCGGCTATTTGGAGTGAAAAATTTTTTATCTTCAAAACTTTCATATTTTTTTAATTGAGTTATTAAAGTATCACAGTCGTCAGAGTAAAGTCGCATATTACATCTCAACTTTATATAAGAATATATTATTTAATATTAACAATTATTATTTTTTATTATATCAATTTTTTGTTTATTTAATAAATAATATATTTTTTTCACAGCCTCTCGTGATCATTTATACAACAAAACCCTTGATCTACTACAATGAAAAATTTGTTGAACTTATGGAGTAAAAAGGAGATGATTGCTTTTTCTTATTTTTATGAAATGATTTTATGCGACGACCGGTTCTCTTTCTGATTGTTATTTTATTGATCATTATGATCAGTTTGGGTCTATATTTTTATTTTCGGAGTAATCGCAAAGACAATTCCCTTGTCCTCTATGGCAACGTCGATGTGCGCCAAGTGGATCTAGGATTTCGCGTCAGTGGAAGAGTGATTTTGATGCCCTTTCAGGAAGGGGATTTCGTTAGTGCTGGAGTGTTGATGGGTGTCCTAGATAAGCAACCTTATGATGATCAAGTGAAGCAAGCTCAAGCCAACATAGAATCGGCGAAAACGAATTTGATCAATGCCGATAAAGTTCTTCAAAGACGCAAAGACCTTGTAGGAAGTGGAAGTGTATCTATCGAAGATTTAGATAATGCGTTAGCTTCAAGAGATGCCTATGCCGCCAACTTAAAACAATCTCAAGCCGCTCTTGGTGTAGCGATGACAAATTTGATGGACACGGAGGTCTTTGCTCCAAGTCAAGGGACTATTCTTACGCGTATTCGTGAACCGGGCTCCGTTGTCAAAGAAAGCGACCCGATCTATACATTGTCCTTGACTTCACCTGTCTGGATTCGAGCTTTTGTCTCAGAACCTCAGTTAGGTGAGATTTATCCTGGTATGCTAGCCGATGTCTTTACCGATGCAGAAAACGGCAAGGTTTATCATGGGCATATCGGGTTTATATCTCCGGTCGCTGAATTTACCCCTAAAACTGTTGAAACCACTCAATTGCGTTCAGATTTGGTCTATCGTTTACGCATTATTGCCGACAATCCCGATGAGTATTTAAAGCAAGGAATGCCTGTAACTGTCAGGCTTCGCAAAAAAAATGAGCAGGATATAAAGTGAGTGGAAACCTTGTTGATATTCGTAACGTCACTAAGTTGTTTCCGCCTTTTCCTACTCCCGCCTTAGACAACATAAATGGTGTGATTCCTCAGGGCAAAATGGTAGGTTTGGCAGGCCCGGACGGATCTGGAAAAACTACCTTGATTCGCTTGATTTGTGGATTGCTACTACCTTCAGAGGGTACTATCAGTGTAGCGGGGTTTGACACCGTCAAACAAGCAGAAGATATCCATGAAGTCATTGGTTATATGCCGCAAAAATTTGGCCTTTATGAAGATATTACAGTACAAGAAAATCTAAACTTATATGCTGATTTACGGGGCGTACTTGAATCAGAAAAAAATCAAACGTTTGAAAAATTGCTTCAATTTACTGGATTAGCCCCATTTAAGGATAGATTGACAGGTAACCTATCCGGCGGAATGAAACAAAAGCTTGGACTTGCATGTGCCTTGATAAAAAAGCCCTCTCTGCTCCTACTCGATGAACCTAGTGTCGGTGTGGATCCCATTTCACGCCGTGAGTTATGGAAAATGGTGCATAATTTATTAGATGAAGGTATCTCAGTTTTGTGGAGCACAGCTTATTTGGATGAAGCGGAGCGCTGCCATACTGTTCTTTTATTGAATGCAGGTAAACTGCTCTATCAAGGGCCTCCTTTAAATCTGACTAAACGCGTAGAAGGGCGAGTTTTCAAAATCATCCGGATTTCTACCAATCGGCGCAAAGTTTTAACCCAAACAACTGAGCAAGAAAATGTTTTGGATGGCATTCTTCAGGGTGAGGATATCCGCATTGTGACGCGTGAAAAAGGAAAAACCTTAGATCTGTCGAAAATAGATGCAGGCCCGCAGGCTAAAATCATACCCGAAACTCCGCGTTTTGAAGATGCCTTTGTAGATATATTAGGAGGAGGGCCAGAAGGGGAGTCACTTCTAGCGCAACATACACCGCAAGTGAAAGGAAAAAGACACATTGTCATTGAAGCCAAAGGGCTGACTAAAAAATTTGGTTCCTTTATTGCGGCGGAAGATATCACTTTTCAGGTTGAAAGGGGGGAGATCTTTGGTTTGTTAGGACCTAATGGAGCCGGAAAATCCACGACTTTTAAAATGATGTGTGGCTTATTAAAGCCAACATTTGGGCAAGCTTATGTCAACGGCCTTGATCTACAGGTAGCTCCTAGTGAAGCTCGCTCTCAAATAGGCTATATGTCTCAGAAATTTTCCCTTTATGGGAACTTAAGTGTCATGCAAAATCTTATTTTTTTTTCAGGTATTTATAATTTAAAAGGAAAGCTGCGCTCTAAAATGATTGATCAAATGGTATCAATATTTAGCTTTAAAAATTACCTGGATGAATCAGCAGAAAATCTTCCTTTAGGATTCAAGCAGCGCTTAGCCTTATCATGCTCTGTCATGCATCTTCCGGAAGTTTTATTTCTCGATGAACCCACTTCCGGTGTGGATCCTATTACCCGTAGAGAATTTTGGAATCATATCAATGGATTGGTTCAAAAGGGTGTCACAGTGATGGTAACCACACATTTTATGGATGAAGCAGAATATTGCGATCGCATTGGCCTCGTATATCGCGGAAAGATTATCAATATGGGCACTCCGGAAGATCTCAAGCAAAGAGCTGCCAATAAAGATAACCCTAACCCAACATTGGAAGATGCTTTTATTGAATTAATTAAGGATTATGATTTTTCAAATGGAAAAAAGTGAAAGCTTTAGAAGAATCCGGGCCTTGATAAAAAAAGAATTTTATCAGATCATTCGTGATCCCAGCAGCATTTTAATCAGTGTTGTATTGCCTCTCATTCTGCTTTTTGTCTATGGCTTTGGCGTTTCTTTAGATATGAATAATCTAAAAATCGGTTTGGTGATGGAAGATACAGCTCCCGATGCGCAAAGTTTCGCTAAATCATTAATCAATTCCAGGTATTTTAATGTGCAAGTCGCCCGACATCGACATGAATTTGAAGACGAAATAATTAAGGGAAATATAAGAGGCATTGTTGTGATACCCTCCTATTTTTCACAATTTCGAGAACGTCAAGACAACCTGGCTCCCATTCAAGTTATCGCAGATGGCAGTGAACCTAATACGGCAAGTTTTGTCCAAAACTACGTGGCTGGTGCTTGGCTGAATTGGTTGCAACAAGAGTCAATTAGCAGTAATTTAACAGGATTACCCAAAGTCAATACTCAAACGCGTTTTTGGTATAACGAAGAATTAGAGAGTCGCAACTTTTTAATGCCGGGATCCCTGGCTATTGTGATGACTTTAATAGGAACTCTTTTAACTGCCTTAGTCGTTTCTAGAGAATGGGAAAGGGGGACTATGGAAACTTTAATGGCAACCCCTGTGCATATTTCAGAATTATTAATTGGCAAACTAGTGCCCTACTTTTTTTTGGGGATGTTTTCTATGGCTATCTGCTTCATCGTGTCAGTATTTTTTTACGATGTGCCTTTTCGTGGATCTTTACTTTTATTGATTCTGGTGTCAGCTGTTTATCTTTTAACCGCTCTTGCCTTGGGTCTCTTGATTTCCACCCTAGCAAAAAATCAATTTGTAGCCGCTCAAGCAGCAATGGTTACAGCTTTCCTTCCGGCATTTATCCTTTCAGGCTTTATCTTCGAAATTACTACGATGCCCCCGATTATCCAAGCCATTACCTATTTAATTCCTTCAAGATACTTTGTAACTTCTTTACAAACATTATTTCTTGTAGGGAATGTTTGGAAACTTATTTTGACAAACTTATTTTTTATGTTGTTAGTTTGCTTGATTCTTTTTGGAATCACAGCTAAAAAAACCGTTAAACGCCTAGATTGACATGCTCCAAAGAATTGTTTCCTTGATTTACAAAGAATTTTTAGCCGTCTGGCGCGATAAAAAAAGTCGGTTGGTTTTAATTGTTCCCCCTTTGGTTCAGCTTTTGATTTTTTCTTTTGCTGCCACACTAGATGTGAAAAACGTTCATATGGGCATTCTTAACCGGGATAATGGAGAACAAGGCATTGAACTTGTGCAGCGCTTTAATGGATCGCCTATTTTTAGGAAGATTACCTATCTGAAGTCTGTGGAGGAGATTGCTCCTTTTATGGACAATCAAGAAGGGGTCATTGTTTTATCCATTGATGCTCAATTCTCGCGCAATTTGGATGCTAGTAAAAATGCCGATGTGCAATTTATCCTAGATGGCCGAAAATCCAATACGGCACAAATTGTGGCGGGATATGCAAATAATGTCATCCAACAATTTAATCAAGATTTTGCTCAGAAATATAATATTCCCCAGCAAAGAACTGTTCTAGTTCCACGCAATTGGTATAATCCCAACCTGATTTATTTTTGGTTTAATGTTCCTAATTTAAGCGGTGTCTTGACTATGCTAGTCAGTTTGATTGTCACCTCGCTTTCTATAGCGCGTGAAAGAGAGTTGGGTACTTTTGATCAACTATTGGTCTCTCCGTTACTACCCATCGAAATCCTTATTGGCAAGTCCATTCCTGCTGTTATTATTGGTATGATTGAAGGCTCTGTGATCATTTTTGCAGCCGTATTCGTGTTTGGCGTTCCATTTACGGGCTCTTTGCTCCTCCTTTATTTGGGAATGTTCGTTTTTATTTGGTCCGTGGTGGGGGTGGGGATTTTTATTTCATCTTTATCATCAACGCAGCAACAAGCGATCCTGGGGGCTTTTGTTTTCATGGCCCCTGCTGTGCTTCTATCAGGCTATGCTACACCCATCGAAAATATGCCGCCTTGGCTACAATATGCTACTTACGCTAATCCTCTGCGCTTTTATCTTATTATCGCTAAAGGGGTATTTTTGAAGGCTATGCCCTTTTCCATTGTGATTAACAATATATGGCCCATGGTTATTATTGCTTTCTTTACATTGTCACTTTCTACATGGTTTTTCCGTCACCGTCTTGAATAGACCTTTTTTAATTAACCACTGATAATTAACCACTGAGCCCACAGAGATCAGTGAGAGGCTGTTGATCAATTTAACGTCAAATTGGTGAAAGATGGCTTCCTGTGTTTCTCATATTCTCTCAGTGTTCTCGGTGGGCTCAGTGGTTAATTATCAGTGGTTAATTTTCAACAAACCCAATTTTTTATTTCTGAGCTTTTTCATGAGCTAGAACTTTCAGGAAAGAACGCGTTTCCTGGATAACGACTCCCGATAATCCACAAAGGCCTATTAAATTTGGAAAGGCCATTAATCCATTGCAAATATCAGAAATTTTCCAAACAACATCCAATTCTAAAACCGATCCGGGGATGACAACTAGAGTGAAAAGTGTCCTATAAATAGGAATAGATTTAGATCCAAGTAGATATTCCACACATTTTTCACCATAATAAGCCCACCCCAGAATTGTGGTAAAAGCAAAAAGTATCAAGCCAATAGTAACAACATAGGCTCCCCCTGAAAAAGACCGGTTAAAAGCTTCCACGGTCATGGAAGCGCCATTAAGAATCTTGCCATCGGGTCCCAGTTCTCCAAAAACATCGGTTACGCCCAACACAAGGGCAGTGGCGCTGCACATGACAATAGTCGCTAAAAAGCAGCCTGTCATCGAGACTAGGGCCTGTCTACCGGGAAGATCAGTTTTTGCTGCAGCGGCGGCAATGGAAGCTGTACCTAGCCCTGCTTCGCTTGTCATCAAACCACGACTAACGCCTACTTGGATAGCCATCAACATAGATGAACCTAAAAAACCACCGAAAGCTGCTTGGCCGGAAAAGGCATATTGAAAGATGTGAGTGATAGCCGTAGGAATACGGTCAAAGTGTTTGAAGAGAATAATGCTCGCGCCCCCGATATAAAAAATAGCCATAAATGGCACGAGAAAACTTGCTACTTTACCAATGGACTTAATGCCGCCAATGATAGTGAGGCCGATGAATACTGCTACGCCTATACCTGTCCACCAAGGATTAACATTAAAAACACTTTTCATGACATCAGCGACTGAATTGGCCTGTAACATATTGCCACCACCAAAGGTTCCAATAGCCCCAAACAAAGCAAATAAAACAGCTAGCCACTTCCAACCCAAGCCATATTCAATAAAATACATGGGGCCGCCGCACATTTCCCCTTTTTCATCAGTTGTACGATATTTAACTGCTAGAATGGCTTCTGCATACTTAATGGCCATTCCTATAAGAGCTGTGACCCACATCCAAAAAAGAGCTCCTAGACCTCCAATGGCTAGGGCTGTAGCCACCCCGGCAATGTTGCCAATGCCAATAGTGGCTGCAAGGGCTGTCATCAAGGATTCATAGTGGCTGATATCGCCCTTATTATCTTTATTTTTCTGTTTTCCAAATGCAATTTTTAAAGCATAAGGTAGGTAGCGAAATTGCAATCCCTTTAAAGCGATTGTTAAATAAACTCCAATACCGATTAAAAGTATTAGTAGAGGAGCTCCCCAAATCCACGTGTAAACATTATCCAGGGCACGCATAATAACGGCGCTGAGTTCAAATTCTTCAGGGGTCATATAGACAATTCCTTAATACTTAAATTCATAAATTTTAGGCGAGGCTGCTTTTTTCTTTTTGCAATTTTTCCTGTTCCACGAGGATCAAGAATCGTTGATTTTCAGCCAATATGACTTTGGAAAGCGCAATTAAAGCAATGAGATTGGGAATCACCATCAGACCATTGGTTATATCGGCTAAATACCAAGCAAATTCCATTTTCATGACTGCTCCAAGAACGACAATAAGTGTAAAAAGAATTCTATAGAATATGACCGATCGTACACCGAAAATATATTCAAAGCATTTTTCACCATAATAAGCCCAGGCAATGACAGTAGTGAAAGCAAATAGAATTAAGCCAATGGAAACAATATATCCCCCCCCCACTATTGTTGAGCCAAAAGCTGCAAAAGCCATTCCTGCTCCATTCAGAGCTTCGCCTGTTTCATCAGTCGCACCATGGACTCCAGTGACAGCTAACACAAGGCCCGTCACCGTACAAACAAGCACTGTTGAAATCAGGGCTCCTGTCATAGTAATCATCCCTTGGCGTCCGGGGCTGTCTGTTTTAGCTGCCGCCGCTGCAATGGAAGAAATGCCTAAGCCTGCTTCGTTAGAGAATACACTGCGCGCTACACCGGATTGTATGGCCATCATGACACTGGCACCTAAAAAACCGCCGGTAGCAGCTTGACCCGAGAAAGCTGAGGTAAGGATCAAACCAAAGGCTTCAGGAATTTTATCGAAATGCATAACGACGATAATAAGTCCGCATGCCATATAAAATAAAGCCATGATGGGGACTAAGACGCTTGCCACGTGTCCAATGCTTTTGACACCACCAATGATCACAATACCTGTAATGGCGGCTATGACAATACCCGTCCACCAAGGATCCACAGCTTTAAGATGATTAACGGCTTCTGCAATGGCATTGACTTGCACTAAATTGCCTGTCGTAATGGCCCCTAAAGCACCAAGCATAGCAAAAAGAAAGGCCATCCATTTCCAGCCTAGACCTTTTTCTATATATTGGGCAGGTCCGCCCATCATTTCTCCGCGCTGATCTTGCACACGAAATTTGACTGCCAGCAAAGACTCGGCATATTTTGTAGCCATTCCTACAAAAGCTGTAACCCACATCCAAAATATGGAACCAAGGCCTCCTACGGCTATTCCGGTGGCTACTCCTACTATGGTGCCTGTCCCGATGGCTCCCGCTAAAGAGGTCATTAACGCTTCGAAAGGGCTTATATCTCCAACAGAGCTAGAACGTGTACGTGCAAAAACTTGTTTGATGGCATAGCCGAGATAACGGAACTGCACGCCTTTTAAAATAATGGTTAAATAGGCCCCTGTCCCGATTAAAAAAACAAGGAGTGGGGCGCTCCAAATGATATCTTTTAGCAGACTCAAAAATTGATCCATACTTTTCATGAAGGGCCTTTAATTTTGAAGGATAGACAAGAGATCTAACGTAAAAAATATATCTAAAATACCCTTTTAATTAAAGCCATTTTCTTGATCTGGATCAGAGAGGCTATGAAAAAATAAAGATTCGTTTGATTTTGTTGGGAATGGTGAGAAGCCTATCCTCTACCTTTCTCACACATCTCACTCTGTGGTAAATTTTAAAACAAGCCATTTTTATTCGCTGAATAAGCGATTTTCACGATAAATCCTGTTGAGTTGACTTCCAATTACACCTTTATTAGGGGAATCTAAAAAAACGATGCTTGAATTTGAAAGCATGCTCTGTGTTTTTTTGGTGTTTATTTCGGTCCAAAAAGATTCTTTTGAGTCATGTTCATTCATGATATTAGCAACAGTGAGATTAAAACATTGCATTGTATATAAAAGGATTTTTCGTGCATCACAGGCAAAGAAGTTGAAATAATCTCCTAATGAAGTTTTTTCATTTCTCTTGCCCCTTTTTCTTTCCTCTTTTTCTAACCTTAATTGTATATCATTAAGTTGGGCTAGGATAGATTCTGCAAATACACGTAATTCTTGACCGGATGCTTGTTCTTTGTTTTTTTCATGAGTCAAAAAGCGTAGCATGCCAAGCTGCTTAGAAATGTGGCGCATCTGACACAATAGGGGGGTGCAAAGAGTAGCATCCCAATCTTTACGAAATGCGGAAAACCAAGTTTCTTTTAGTAGAAAAACGGAAGAATTTTTTTTCCACATGGCTTGAGCAGCTACCCATAAATTGCAATCATGGATGCCTCCATCAGCGGGGAGATGGTTTGCCAATGCTATTACTCCCGAGAATTGTCCATACTCACACCTAGATAAGTACTCTTCGACCGAATCGTGTACTAATATGGGCCATAAACCTTCACTTTGTTTTACATGCCCTACATTTATGATGGGCATAAATAGTGCATTGGAAGTTCCAATTTTAAAACGCAATTCTTCCCAAACAGGATGCGGCTGCAGAAAATCAGCCCAATGCGGCCCTGCGACAGCTGAAAAAGCTAAGATAGTCCTTTGTTCTAAATTTTCAGCTATTTGTGAGATCCAAATAGATGATTGTTTAGCTGAGTTTCTATCGGAACAAGGCAAATAAAAAATAAGCGATTGGTTTGGGTTTAAATGATTTTCTAGAAGACGTGCTTCTTTGAGCACAACTTCTGGTAAAGTGTAGGCATCTGCCTGTGGATCGGAGATAAAATCCGGATATTCCCAATGGCTTTCCCAAAAAAGATAATCGAAGCATATATTATGAGAGTTCATTTTTTTGAGATAATCGACAACAAAGTCAGAATAATTTTTATTTAAAGGTGAATGGGATTCCAATTTTTGAAAGGGCAAAGGTTTTAAAATGATTTTCAATCCATAACTTTTTAAATTGTTGCAAAGGGCTTTAAGTTTAGGATAGTTGTCATCTCCATGATCTACAATTATCGCATTGTAGCCTAATTCTAATATTCTCTTACAAAATTCATGTATTCGGGTAGGCTCGGAAAAAACACTTTTTAGAGAATTTTCCAACCATAAAGGCCTAATTTTGAAATAAGGTGTTGCCAATCCTAAGAAATCAGCTAAATGACCGCTAGAGATTCCCGCGTGAATTCTATTTAATGCATAAATAGCGCCCAAATATCCATGCGCTTTGATGGTGACAATCCCGCCTGCATATTCTGCATGATAATTTTCGGAAAAGCTGTCTTCGATCGGCAGCCAACGAAGGGCAGGAGCATTTTTTGGATACTGATGTTTTTCGTATTTTTGTTTAAGTTCTTCAAAGATGGTTTGGAGTTTTTGCATGCCATTATTTTAAAGGCTGAAGAGGAATCGGTAAAGAGTAAAAGTGTCTTATAGGATTTTTTATATTTGCACTTCACTCTTTACCCTTATTTTAATTTTTGTTAATCTCCGATTTTAAAATTTTCACAATATATTCCACTCTTATGGTCTTCTGTAAATCTCTTCTTTCCCCCACAGAATTAAAAAAGTTACATCCTTTGCAAATTGCACAAAAAGATTTTGTTGAAAAGATCAGAAAAGAAATTTGTCAGATTTTAGATGGAACAATCCATAAACATTTGATCATTGTAGGTCCTTGTTCAATACATGATCCTATATCTGCACGGGAATATGCTCTCAAACTTAAAAATTTGACGAAAGAAGTCGGAGATCATTTCTTGTTAGTGATGAGGACATATTTTGAAAAGCCCCGCACAAAACTGGGGTGGAAAGGCTTTCTTTACGATCCAGAGCTAAATAATAGTCATGATATTGAAAAAGGTTTAATTTTAACGCGGCAACTTTTACTTGAGTTGACTAAGTTTGAAGTGCCCGTAGCAGCTGAATTCCTAGAACCAGCATCATGTGCCTATTTTGATGACATTATCTCGTGGGGATGTATAGGTGCTCGCACCTCTGCTTCTCAAACCCACCGTCAGATGGCTTCAAGTCTGCCCATGCCCATTGCTTTTAAAAATACCACTGATGGAAATGTGGAAATAGCTATTGACGGTATTGTCTCGTGTGCAGAGGATCATTCCTATATAGGAATTGATCAAAATGGTTACGCGGCAGCCTTGAAAACAAAAGGAAATCGCTATGGTCATTTAGTATTGCGTGGGAGTGATTCTGAAACTAACTATGATCCCGAATCTGTTTCATCAGCCTTAAGGTCTTTGAAAAAAGCCAACCTGCCTTCACGGATTCTTATTGACTGCTCCCATGGGAATTCTAAAAGGCGGTATGAACAACAATCTCACGTATTCCAATCTGTGATAGGTCAAATTATTGAAGGCAATGACTCTATCAGAGGCATTCTTTTAGAGAGCCATCTCTATGCAGGCAATCAGCAAATGTCAAGTATACCCAGTGATTTGCAATACGGAATCTCTTTAACAGATCCATGTTTGGATTGGACATCAACAGAGAATTTAATTCACTGGGCCCATCGAAAAATCAAAAACGAACTTTCTATGGAAAGTTCATGTGATAATAATATTCTTGTGGATGATTTTGTTTTTCAAAAAACTTGCTAAGCTGAGTGAAAAGATGAAGAAAATCTTATTATGGCTTGGTCTTTTAACATGCGTAGCCTGCACAAAAAATGTGCATCTGTCTGTTCAAACGCTTTATTTTTCTCGAGAAACACTAGCCAGTTACTATGTAGAAACGCCTGATCCCATGCTAATCAATCCTCCTGTAGGACAAAAGCTGCTGATTTCATGGTCTTTGCCACGAAATTACTTGAATTCTTCTGATCTTCATTTAAACATTCGTATAAGATTTCGCAATCGCGAAGAAGTCGAAATCAATGTTCCTATTGAAAAAACTTGGGGCTCTTATACCTATGTTTTACCTAATGAATGCTATTTCGAAACCCAGGGCATAATGACTTACAAGGTTACTCTAGTGGGCGATAATCTTGTCCTGGATGAATGGCGGCATCAACTTTGGCATGAGCTCATCCACATCGGTGAAAGGGAAAATTGAATTGGGATCTGCTATTGTATCTTTTCCATTGCAAAATTTGAGGCGTAGATATTTTTGTAAGGCCCAAAAGGCTCTAATATTATGGCCCTCCAGACCTACCAAAATCTCTAGACCTCAAAACAGTGATTCTGTATAGTAATTTTCTACATTTAAGAAATATAAATTAATTAATTAAAATTTAAAAGGTGATTATGTCTCTTTATTCATTAAGTATACAACGCTACTTCGTTTTAAATGAGATATACAATAAGATACATAATGATAACGAAAAGGTTGAAGTAGATGAAAATGTAGAGTTTCAACAGAGTTTATTAGAAAAAGAGATAAACGAGATTGGAATAGAAAAATTGCTAAACATGTACAAGACATGTGTACCCGATTCAGATATGCGTGCGTCGATTCAAGCGATTGAAGTGGAATTATATTTATTAAAGGCAACTAAAAAAAATCAATTAGATGGAAATATTTCAAAGAATTTTGAAACTTCACTAGAAACAATTAAAAAAATTTTTCTCGTAAGGCAAGCTATTATAAACAATGATGTTAAGTTAGATGGAGCTGTTAAGACCACTTACGAGTTTATGCAAGCCTGTATCCAAGGCGATCTTGTTAATGTGAAAAGGCTAATAGATGGCAATCATATAGATCCTTCTGTATTGGACAATTATGCGATTCAGTTGGCTTGTGAAAAGGGTCATCTTGAAATCGTAAAAGAGCTATTGAAAGACGATCGGGTTAATGCTTCCGCGGAAGACAACTATGCCTTGCGACTTGCATTAGAAAATGATAACCGCGCAATTGTGAAAGAAATCATTAACGACAAACATGTTGATCCATCCGCAAATAATAATTATGCAATTAGAAAGGCATGCGAAAAAGGGCATCTTGGTGTAGTGGAAGAATTGCTAAAAGGTGAACGTGTAAACCTTAATATATATGACAGTTATCCATTTCGGATAGCATGCGAAAAAGGTCATACTAAAGTAGTTGAATTGTTACTTAAAGATAAACACTTGGATCTCTCTGCGCATAATGATACAGTTATCTCTTCAAGCGAAAATGGACATGTTGAAGTTGTAAAATTGCTTCTTAAAGACAATCGCGTTAATCCTAGTATGTTTAAAGATGAAGCGATCAGAACAGCAAGCAAGTATGGGCATGTCAGTGTTGTAAAAGAACTGCTTGAAGACACTCGTGTTGATCCTACTGCATTAAATAATGAAGCATTTAGAATGGCATGCTCGTATGGACAACTTGAAGTCGTACAACTGTTGCTCAAAGATAAGCGCGTAGATCCAACTGCATTAGGCAATGATGCGCTTAAATTAGCCTTAAATGGTAACAAATGGGCAGTTATCGAAGAGTTGCTCAAGGATAGTCGCGTAGATCCAAATGCATTAGGCAATGATGTGCTTAAATTAGTCAATTTGAATAAAATGCCAATTGTCGAATTACTGCTTAGCAATAAACGTATAGATCGAAATGCAATAGGCAATCATGCGCTTACATTAGCCGCCAGTAGTCATAAATGGCAAATTGTCGAAGTACTACTTAAAGATCAGCGTATAGATTCAACTGCGTCAGTCAAATATGTGTTTGAATTAGCCAACAGTTTAAGTAAATGGTCAATTGTCAAAATGCTGCTTAATGATAAACGTATAGGTCCTACCTAGATGTTTATGGATAAGAGGTGATTATGAAATGATGAAAGAAAGGAAAGGTTATAATGAGAAGGCGTTAAAGTGAGCTGAAGGTTGGCTGCATGATTAGTAAACATCCTTCAAGTTTGATTTTTGATGAACCCTTTCCTCTGTAACTCTGTGATTCCAGGCTTGGTTGAATGTATCTATGCGTTCTAATGTTAAAGGGTTATTTGCAATCAGTTGACGAAATAAGCCCTCTTTCAAAGTGGCAGCATCGACACCCAAATCAAGGCAAGTTTCTAACTGTTGCAGATTCTGCAATGAGGCCGCTAATATTTTGGTTTGTAAGCCATAGCGGCCTTTCAGTTTGCACATGCGCTCGATTTCGGCATCGGCGTTTCCACCCGATTTGAGTATGGATGAATAGTAGGGCGCAGCATACTGAGCGCCTGCCTTGGCTGCTAGAAGGTATTGACGATAATCGTATATGACGGTAGCCATTGTCGCGACGCCATTTCGCGATAGGCTATGGATAGCTTTTAAGCCCTCTTGTGTGACCGGGACTTTGACAATAATTCTCGGTGAGATTTTTACAAAGCCCAGCCCTTGTTGAATCATTTCCTTAGCATTAGTTGAGGTGACTTGGTAGGTAATAGGCCCTTCTTGTAAATCGAGAAGTGAGGCTATTGTCAATTCAATAGGGTCACTTTCAGCTAAAATGGATGGGTTAGTAGTCACTCCATATAATATGCCCAAGCATTTTACTTGGGTCACTAAATCCAAATTAATACTATCTAGCCATATTTCCATTAGATGACACCATTTGATCAAGTTTGGTCAAAACATCTGTGAGTTCTTTTTCATTTTGGGCAAGTTGCGCGGTATGCTTTTGAATTAATGTTGGCGGAGCCTTTGCGACGAATTCCTGATTTAATAACTGATTTCTCATCTTATCAATAGTGAGCGTTAAGCGTTCTTTTTCTTTGATGAGACGCGCTTTTTCTTGTTTTAGAAGCTCTTCAGGGATAGGAATGCATATCTTTAAATTGCCAATGATTGTGGATGAAGCCGCACCGAAATGCTGTTCATCGGAGTGGAGCTCAAATTTATTGATTTTCACTAAAGCTTGAATGATGCTTAAGTTTTCTTTGATAAGCATGATCTGCTCTTCCTTTTCAGGCCCTATAACATGGACATCGGTGACGACATTAATGGGTAATTTCATTTCACCGCGCAGATTACGGATGGTATAAACAATACGTTCGATTATTTCAAAGGCATGATCAATATCGGTATGACAATCGCTTTCACGAATCACTGTGGGGTAAGATGCAATGATACAGGCGGGGCTATGAAGAGCCTCAATAGCTTCTAAAGTATAAGGATCTACTTTGCTTTGCTTGATGCTGCTCCCTAATAGGAGTTTGAGCCGTTGAAACAGTTCTTCGCTGATAAAAGGGGCCATGGGATGAATAAGCCGCATGGATAGACTTAGAATAATGGCTAATAACTTTTGTTTGTTTTTCCTATCCTCTAGTTTGCCTTGTTTTCCAAAAAGGACAGGTTTAGCGATTTCCAGGTAATAGGCACAGAAATCCTTCCAGAAGAAATCATAAGCTTCCACAGCCGCTTGATCAAACTGATAATTGGACAATTTATTATTAACCTCTCGCACGACTTTGTTCACGACTGAAAGAATCCATCGATCTTCAAGTTTAAGGATGTTCTCATCAAGTCCTTTAGAAAATTCTTCGGAAGTCAAAGGTCGATCACCTTCTAGGTTCATAAAAATAAAGCGCGCACCATTCCAAATTTTGTTGGCAAAATTACGAAATTCTTCAAATCGGCGACGATCCAGATCAATTTCGCGGGCTTGGCTGGCGCTAGCGCAAAGGGCCATGCGCATGGCATCGGTTCCATACTCTTCAATAATTTCCAGGGGATCGATGATGTTGCCCTTGGTCTTGGACATTTTTTCCCAGTTTGATCTGACATCAGATGGAGTGGCTTTACCCAAATCATATTCCAAGCGTTCTTTGTCCGTGATGTAAGAGATCCCCCCATCGGGTAAAACACGCCAGTACGATTTTCCATAGATTAAACCATGGAGATAGACATCAGGAAAAGGAACCTCATGCATGGCATATTCGCCCATTAAAATCATGCGTGCCACCCAGAAGAAAAGAATGTCATGTCCGGTAATTAAAACGGAATTGGGGTAGAATTTTTTGAGCTCAGGGGTTTCGTGAGGCCATCCCAAAGTCGCAAAAGGCCATAGACCTGATGAGAACCATGTATCAAGGACATCTTCATCCTGAATCCAATCTTGAGGATTCTTTTCGGCTTCCGGAGGCAATCCTTCTCCAACATAACAAATCATGTGGCTGGGATCTTGTCGGTTATACCAAATGGGTATGCGATGCCCCCACCATAGTTGACGGCTGATGCACCAGTCTCGCAGGTTGTCAATCCAGTGGAAATAAGTGTTTTCCCAATTTTTGGGTATGAGCCTGACATGACCTTCTGCTACCGCAGAACGAAGCTTTTTGGCAAAACCCTCCATTTTGACAAACCATTGTTTCGACATGTAAGGTTCGATAACTGCTTTTGAGCGATAGGAAACACCCACTCTGTTTAGATGAGGGACAGCTTTTTCCAGCAATCCTAAACGTTGCATTTCATCAATCACAGCTTGACGCCCCTCCTTCATGCTCAATCCGGCAAATTGTCCACCATTTTCATTAATTCTGCCATCTGGAGTCATCATGTTAATGAAAGGAAGATTATGTGTCAGCCCCATTTGGTAGTCATTCGGGTCATGGGCGGGTGTGATTTTGACCATTCCTGTGCCGAATTCTGGATCAATAAGAAAATCTGTAATAATAGGAATATGCTGATTGGTCAGGGGATGATGGACTGTTTTCCCGACCATGCCGGTATAACGCGCGTCTTTCGGGGAAACGGCGATGGCGGTGTCGCCTAGCATGGTTTCAGGTCTTGTTGTCGCTATGCTTGCAAAGCCAGATCCATCGCTTAAAGGATATTTAAAAAACCACAAAAATGACTGCTTTTCTTCATATTCGACTTCATCATCAGCAATGGCGGTTTGTGTGACTGGATCCCAGTTGACAAGATAATCGCCACGATAAATGACTCCTTCATCAAAAAGCTTTTTGAACATGGTTTTCACGGCCAGGTTATTACCATCATCTAAGGTAAAGCGTAAGCGTGACCAATCGCAAGAACAGCCGATTTTTTTCAGCTGACTAATGATGCGATTTTCATTGTCTTCTTTCCATTGCCATACATGTTGTAAGAACTCTTCACGGCTAAAGTCTTTACGCTTTTTACCTGTAGTTTTGATTAAATGTCGCTCCACAACTGTTTGCGTTGATATACCGGCATGATCTGTTCCTGGAACCCACAGGGCTTCAAATCCGGACATACGTTTCCAACGAATGAGAACATCTTGCAATGTGTTCGTGAGTGCATGGCCCATATGAAGACTGCCGGTGACATTTGGAGGGGGGATGACTATGCAATAAGGAGCTTTAGAACTTCCGGCGTCGGCTTTAAAATAATTGTTACTATTCCAAAAATTAAACCATTTAGCATCCACACTTTTCGCATCATAGGATTTTGGAAGTTCTTGATTATCAGTTTCTGTATGGCTCATTTAAAAGTCTCTTTTGTAACATAGATTTACAAAACAATATAGCACTGATGATCAGAAAAGTGCAAAGACATCTTCACAATCTTTACTAAATTGTCTATACTTCGTACATGAAAATAACTTTTTTTGTGACCCTTGCATCTTTTATTGTTTTATGCTGCCTTTGGGAATTAGCCAGCACGCATTTTGCCGAGTATCGTTTTATTCTTCCCCCGCTTTCTTCCATTCTGGTCAGGATCTGGGACTCTTATGATATTTTTATAACAAATTCTAAAGTGACTTTGAGAGAAATGGCCGGGGGTTTTACGTTAGCTTTGGCCATAGCCTTTCCTTTCGCTTGGTTGATGTACCTTTGGAAATCACTGAGTGGGTTTATGCAGCCGCTTTTTGTTATCCTTCAGTCTATCCCCATGTTCACATTGGCTCCCATTATGGTGTTTTGGTTCGGTTGGTCTTATATTGCCATCATTATTCCAACAGCTCTTATGATCTTTTTTCCTCTCACAATGAATATCTATCAAGGCTTACAAAGCACACCAAAAAGTCTTTTGGAATATTTTAAAATCAATCAGGCGACTGCATGGCAGACCTTTTCCAAATTGCAGCTTCCCTATTCAATGCCGCATATCTTTGCCGGATTTCGTATCGCAGCCGCATTTGCAGGGATAGGTGCCATTGCTGGGGAATGGGCCGGAGCGCAATCGGGCTTGGGTGTTTTAATGCTAAAAAGCCGTCGGGAAACTGATCTTGAAGTAACTTTTGGAGCACTTTTTTTTCTTATCATCATAAGTTTGGTGCTTTATGCCGCTATTGCCTATGCTGAAAATAGATATAAAAAACATAAGTCCATAAAACTATTTTCTTTCGGGGTTTTGGGTCTCTTAGGAATGATTGTGATGGTTTCACCTAGCTCTAACGAGCCTATCACGCTAATGCCTACACGTCTATTATTGGATTGGTTACCCAACAGCAATCATGTGCCCATCTATGCCGGTATAGAAAAGAAAATCTTTGAAAAGCATCAAATCCACTTAAAAGTCATAGAGATAAATGATCCCAGTGATACAGTCCCCTACATTACTTCGGGACAGGCGGAGCTTGCTTTGTTTTATATGCCTGATGTTTTTAGAGCTAATAAAAATGGAGCGGAATTACAAATTGCTGGAGTTTTGATTGATGAACCACTTAATAGCTTCATTTTTCGTCAAAATGAAGGGATTGTCCATCCCAAAGACTTATCGGGAAAAGTGATTGGTTATAGTGTTGCAGGGAATGACTTTTTAGTTTTAGAAAGGTTATTAAAATTTAATTGGATTGTTCCAAAAGAATTGAGAAACATTAATTTTGACTTGGTGACTCTATTAGGTACACACCAAGTCGATGTCATTTATGGGGCTTTTTGGAATATTGAAACGGAACATCTTAAGTCATTGAATATTAATACTTCGCATTTTAAGGTTGCGCAATTTGGCCATCCTCCTTATTGCGAATTAGTCTTTGTGGGAAAGGGGGATCCACAAAAATTTGATGTCTTTAAACAAGCCATGCAAGAAAGCATTGATTATTGTAAAACAAATCCTGAAGAAGCTTTCGATCTTTATTTATGTCATCATCCTGAAAAAAGCCCTCAGACTGTTATTTGGGAAAGGGAGGCTTGGTTAAAAACAGTTCCTCTATTAGCTAAATCACAACAGATTTCAGAAGCTGATTGGAAGGAGCTCAGGGATTGGCTCGACGATTTGTGAAATATATAAAAAATATGTTAATATAAAGGTGTTAAAGACTTTTTATTAAAACTTGGTTTTATATGTTAGAGTTTTTCAAATCCATCAAGGCACGGTTTGACAGATTTATTTTTTATGTTTTTCATCATTATGGTTTCCGTTTAAGATACAAAATTCATCTCAAGGGCATTGAAAATTTAGACCTGCCTAAACCGACAGATCCTAAAGGAGGATGGTTGATTTTACCAGCCCATCCTAGTCATATCGATGGAAATATGATTGTTTATGAGCTTGTGGAGCACGGTCTTTATGTCAATGTGTGGACATCAGAAGTAGTGAAAAATCTGCCTTACTTCAATTGGTGCAAAAAAAGACGGGATTTGTTTAATTTTATTTGGGTTCCTGCAGCGGAAGATGTGATTAAAACCGAAGAACATTTGCATTCTATCCATAAGCTGGTTGTCCGCACAGTTGATGGCTTAAAAGCAGGTCATAATTTCATCATTTTTCCCGCTGCCCACGCCAAATACTATCCGAAAAACTTGATGAAAGGTAAATCGGCAGTTAGCTCTATATTAAAGATGTATCCCCATGTGAATATTGTTTTTGTACGCATTAAAGGGCTTTGGGGTAGTCGCTTTTCTCGTGCCTACAAAACAATATATAAAACACCGGGTACACTAGGCACCCATCTTGCCGAAGTCTTCAAAAACTTTATTAAATCCATTCTTAAAAATGGCATATTTTTTATGCCTAAGCGTCATGTTGAACTGGAGTTTATCCCAGCACCAAAGGATTTTCCAAGAAACGGGACACGTGTTGAAATAAATAAATATATGGAACATATTCTTAACTATGGCTGGGGCATTTATGGTGAGCCTATTTATCGCGTCCCTGAATATTTTTGGAAAGATGAGTATGTAGAACATGAGTTTGAGGAAAAACGCTTTAATTTTAATCTTGACGATGTGCCGGAAGATGTCCGCGAAGATATTTTAAATTTCTTGTATGAAAAGTCACATATAGGGCCTCATCAAATGGACTTTGACATGTCCCTTGGTAGGGATTTGGGTTTGGATTCATTGGATTTACAATCCTTGCTAGTCATTTTGGAAAATAAATATGGTGTTAAAAATGTCATTCCTAATGATTTAACCACTGTGGGCCATGTGATAGCTTTAGCAGGAAAAATACCCATTACAGAAACAGTTGTGATGAGAAAACCCTATAAAGTTATCACTCAACATGCTGCTTTACCGCAATTTTGGCACAAAATAAAAAAATCTCTCACCAAATAAAAGGTGTTATTGCATTAATCACCACTGAGTTCTCGTATGTTAACTCAAGTAAGCCTGGCCCTAATCTTCGATGCATTTCTATTGCGGCACCTTTGATTCTTCCCGTCAGAGGATCATCTCGTTTTTGATTGTTTACTTTTTTAATTTCAGATTCGTGAGTAAGATCCATTAGTTTCTCCAAAAAGTCAAATGTGAACTTGTCGACAAACACCTAATGCTCTAATTTTTTGTTCATCAAAATAGAGTACACGATGAGAGCAAAATATCTTATTCGCAACTGGAATGAATATAAACAGAAAGAGAATTCATTGTAGCCTAGTTTTAGGTTTTTCATAATCCTCTCTGTGTTCTCATGTGTACTCTTGTGGTGAACTATGCTACAAAGTCGTAGACTTAGTGTGATTAATGCAATAACCCCCTAACGCATTAAATTTTCAATTGACAGAAATTAAAAATAGGTTGAAAAAAAGAGTGTGTATTTGAAGATTTTTATTATCTGGCATCCTCTTCGAGAGCAGTCAGAGAACGAAAAACTGAAAAACACCAGTGTAATTAGTTATCAAATTTAATGATGCACTTAATTATGGAGGTTTCTATGGAACCATTAGCACGAAGTCCACAACTTGATGTATATGGAACACTATTAGGAGGGCTTTTTAATCAGGTCAACGATAGCATTCAGCAGGCTGCTGACTCTTTTAAAAATGCCGGTATGGAATTGGAAATTGAAGCTGGGGAAGAATTGAGTAGAGCTATTGAGCAAGTCAAGAATGCCTATAAAGATCAATTAGACTACACATTGGATAAAGTCAATAAACAAGCAAAGGATGCTTTTGATCGATTAGGATCAATGGTACAAAAATTCCAAGGTGGCCTTGATAATGATTTACAAGAGGTTCTGACCAGTGCGCAGCAACTTGCAAACTCTTTTATTTTTAGTTCCAGCAAGCCACAATTGAGCAGTGTCAAACCTCGTTATATTATTATAAACGATGTGGCTAGTGAGTCTTTCGTGGTCTTTAAAGGAAATTTCCCTTGTTCCGCCAAGCCAGGTTTTGAAGCTTCCTTGGTCTTTGCTAATAAGCCGTGTTATCTGGCTGATTCTAATACTCAATCACTGACTTTCCAAGTTCCGCAAAGTGCTTTTGAAGATGCAGCAAAAGAAAAGTATTCATTCAGGACAGGACAATTGACAGTGCCTTGGGATGATGGGTATGTCTGGTCTCATAAAACTCAAAATGATTATCGAGTAGGGCTAGGTGCATTGCCCAGACAGGCAGGAATGGGAGCAGTCGAATATACAGCTCAAGTGACGGAACATCATACTGCGCATACGCTATCTCCAGAAGTCGTCATCAATGGCAATACTTGGTATCCAGTAAGTTGGCATGAGGACACCTTTGTTGTTCGACCGGAACAGGGTTGGACTATAGACACGTCAAAAACACCCAAATTATTAGTCAAACATGAACATGGAAAGCATAGCCAATCGATCATTTCAGTCTCGGCCAACGCCATTGTTGTCCACTATTCAACCTATTGTGGAAGTGGAAAAGATATTGGTATTTTCAGAATGCAAGTCGAATTCGATCAATTTTTAGATCAAACTGCCGAAAAAAAACGTATTCAAACTTTCGATATGAATTGGAAAGACTCGCAATTGCTCGAACCCCAAGGCAATGAAATAATTACTAAACTCGTTTTCGATGATTACAAAGGTGTGCATCAAGAATATGGTGCTCCAGATACTACTATGGGTGTTCTGAAAAGTCAGGCAGAAGGAAATGGAAAGTGGAAAATCTGGGCTGAACCGCCAAAAGATTTAACTTTGGCAGCAGCGGATCTATCCAAGGAATTGAAAGATAAATTAGAAATGGTACAAAAGTTGCAACATTTAAAAATGATTGCAAATTTGCCAAAAGATTTGAGGATTGAGCCAAAAAGTGAAAAGATCGTTCCGGTTAAAAAAGAAGAAGAACTTGTTCCAGCTTCTCCTGAACCGGTCAAGTTTGACAACACTTTGAAAACTTCTCAGAATGAAGAGAGTAAACAGGAAAAATAAACAGTAATATGAATTCAATCGGGGCTTCTTAGTGGGCCCCGACTTATCTTAAATAAAACAATTCCCGGCGTATTTCTTCGGTCATAGCGCTTAAAAGAAGGGGATCTTTTCTCGTTTCATTTTCAATTAACCATGTTTTGTGGATAGTTCCATTGTGCATTAAAAGGATCCGATCCGAAAGGCATAAGGCATCGTGGAAGTCATGGGTGACTAGCAAAATGGTGCAGCCTATTTTGGATTTCAAATTACGCAGAAGTTCGTAGATTTGTTCGCGCAGCACGACATCTAAACTTCCAAAAGGTTCATCTAAAAGAAGAAGAGGGCGCTTTTGTAAAAGGGCTCGAGCTAAAGAGACTCTTTGACGCATGCCACCGGAAAGCTCTTCTGGATAGGCTTCTGCGTAATCTTCTAAGCCCAATTCTGACAACAATGCCTTGGCTTCTTGAGATAGAGAGGGTGTCAAGTGAGGGGCTCTGCCTAATTCTGAAAGGAGAAGCAGATTCCCCCAAACCGTTCGCCAAGGGAGTAACATATCTTCTTGCGTCATATAAGAAATAGCTTTAGGAAAATGTCCGTCAAAGATAATGGATCCTTGCTCATAAGCTAGAATTCCTGTAAGAATTTTAAAAAGGGTAGTTTTTCCTGACCCGGACCATCCGACTAAAGAGATAATTTCATTTTGATTTATAGTCAGGGAAAGATCATTTAAGATCTTTTGTTTTCCATAGGAAAAAGAGAGGTTTTGAATATTTAATAAAGGTTCTGGCATAAAGGCTTGCTAGACTTACTGGCTCCTTCAAGTTAACAAAAATGGTGATTAAATGAAACAAAAGCTTCTAGATGCACAAGCTCTCCTACAAAAACATCAACTGGATGGGTGGCTTTTATATGACTTTCGAAGAAGCAATGAGTTAGCCTGCAGATTTTTAGAAATAACCTCTCATCAATTATTAACACGGCGTTTCTTCTACTGGATTCCTTCCAAAGGGGAGCCTGTCAAAATCGTCCATGCTGTAGAAAATCCTCTAAAACATCTCCCTGGTAAAACCCTACAATTTAATGGATGGCAACAGATGGAGAAATTTTTGAAAGATTCTCTTAAAGGATGTCAGCAGCATAGCCATGGAATACTCTCCTCATAATGATATACCCACAGTCTCCAAAGTGGATGCTGGTACTATCGACATGTTACGTGATTTTGGGTACAACATTGTCAGCTCCTGTGATATTTTGCAAAAGTTTACGAGTCTTTTATCGCCTAAACAATCAGATACACATGTGATGGCGGCACAAATTCTAGATCAAGTAGCGGAAAGAACTTGGATGATGATAAGAAGATCACTTCAAGTTAAAAGCAAAATCACTGAATATGACGTACAGCAGTTTATATTAAAAGAGTTGGCGAGCCAAGGCTGCGTGACATCGGATGCACCTATTTGTGCTGTTAATTCCCATTCTGCTGACCCCCATTATAGCCCTACTGAAGCGTCTGCCGAAGAAATTAGGCCGGGCGATTTTATTTTAATTGATTTGTGGTGCAAGCTTGATCAGCAGGATGCAATCTATGCCGATATAACACGTGTGGCGATCGCGGCAGAAGGTCCTAATAAACTTCAGAAAGATGTTTTCAATATCGTCAGAAGGGCTCAAAAGGCTGCTACTCAACTTGTGAAGGATAGGTTTGATCTGCAATTGCCTTTACAGGGGTGGGAGGTGGATCAAGCTGCGCGGGACGTCATTAATGGATCTGGCTATGGGGAATATTTTGTACATCGTACCGGCCATAGCATTGACATTTCAGACCATGGCAGTGGAACTAATATGGATAATTTGGAAACACATGATCAACGCTTGGTGATTCCTGGAACTTGTTTTTCTATCGAGCCGGGCATTTATTTGCCCCATCAATTTGGGAGTTCGTCTGGAGTATGATCTTTGCGTGAGTTTGGATGGCAAGGTAAAAATAACGGGAGGTGAACAAGATTCCATCACCAATTTATTTTAAGAAGCATTAACTCTCATTTAGCTTAAGGGGAGCTAAAGTACATACGTATCGGGCTAAGAATATTTAAAATACTTAACTTAAAATATTTAAATATAATTTAATTTTTCTCGTTTCTTCTTAGAGTATCGTCAAATTATTTAGAATGAGTGTTTTTTTAAATAATTAAAATTGGCGATTTGTGGAACAGACTCAGCAGCCCTCTCTGGGGACAATTCTATCCGCGATGTTTCTCGTGGCAGGCACATGTATTGGTGGTGGCATGTTGGCTTTACCTGTAGCTACAGGAATTAATGGCTTTATTCCGTCACTTGTTGTGATGTTCATCTGTTGGATCATGATGACTTTGACGGGTCTTTTTCTGATAGAGGTCAGTCTATGGATGGAACCTGGTGTTCACATCAATACAATGACACATCGTATCTTGGGCAATTTTGGACGCTGGATCAGTTGGATTCTTTACCTTTTCATTTGTTATGCTTCTATCGTTGCTTATACGGCTGCCGGGGGAATTCAGATTGCGCTCGGCTTCGACCACTTATTCCATTTATCGTTAGATAAAAATGTAGGATGTTTTATTTTTATTATAACGTTCGGTCTCGTCTTGTACTTGGGCAGCCGTATCGTCGGTAGGGTCAATGCGGTCCTGTTTATTGCCATGATTGCTTCATATGTAGCTCTCGTAGGGATGGGAACGCCCGAAGTGAAAACTCACTATTTAGCTTACAGCAAATGGTCTGGATTTTTATTAGCTATCCCCCTCATGTTAGCATCCTTTAGCTATCAAACGATGGTTCCGAGTTTAACACCGTATTTAAAAAGGAATGTGAAAGGGTTGCGATGGGCTATCATAGGGGGGACAACAGTCACATTTATTATTTATGCCATTTGGCAAGGACTTATGTTGGGCATTGTTCCGGTAGAAGGTTCTAATGGACTCGCTCAGGCTTTGATTAATGGCGAACCGGCTACCAATTTTTTGAACGAACATGTCACAGGAAAGTATGTGGCTATGACGGCACATTTCTTTGCCTTCTTTGCGGTCGTGACTTCTTTTTTAGGCATTGCTTTGGGGTTGTTTGATTTCTTGTCCGATGGATTAAAAATCAAAAAGGTGGGTTTGGGTAACTTGATCCTTGGGTTGCTTATCGTTGTACCGACTTTAATTTTTGTTACACAATTCGAGAGAGTGTTCTTGGTGGCTTTGGATTCTTCTGGAGGCTATGGAGACACTATTTTGAATGGGCTTATCCCCATCTTAATGATATGGATTGGCCGATACAAAATGGGATATCAAAATGGTTTTCGCTTACCGGGGGGGGAAGTTCCTGCTTGGATGTGTTTTTTTATTTTTCCTCTTTTGCTTGATGTTGGAAATATTAGTCCATACCGGTTATTTGTCGACCACTTATGAAGCTTATGAACTTGTTGAAAAAAGAACTGATGTTTAGGAGAATATAATATGGGTTTTATGTTAGCTATAAAGGCTTTTTTTAAAGCTTGGGGAGATCCCGTAAAAGCGCAGGATTTTTTAAACGAACCTGCCCCACTAATAGAAAATCAGACAGCTGATCTTTCTCATTTGCGATTGTTGGCGTTACTTCAGCAATCAGGACGCCTGATTGATTTTTTAAAGGAGGATATTGATGATTTCACAGATGCTCAAATTGGTGCAGCGGCAAGGCAAATTCATCAGGATTGTAGTAAAAGTTTAGAAGAATTAGTAACGGTTCGACCTTTGATGCTTGAAAAAGAAGGTTCCACCATTTCTGTTCCTAAAGGTTATGATCCTTCTGCAATTAAGGTTACAGGAAAAGTCAAAGGGGAACCTCCTTATAAGGGGACTGTGGTTCATCAAGGATGGAAAGCGCATAAACGCTCACTACCTCAAAAAATGGGAGAACACGCTTCCGAAATAATTTGTCCAGCAGAAATAGAAGTATAAATGATAGCTTCAGATAAAAACTACATCATTGGAATTGATCTGGGCACAACGAATTGCACAATGGCCTATGTGCAAGTCGCTGATGAAACCCACAAGGTTCATCAATTCTTAATTCCTCAGATCATTCAAGCAGGTACTGCAGGCGAAGAAAGATCTTTGCCTTCTTTTATTTACTTCCCATTACAGGAAGAGCTTTCCGCTGGACATATTAACTTGGAAGGTATTTCCTCTTCTTCTACAAGCTGCGTCGGTCTTTATGCTCGGAATAGGGGATCAGAATTACCTATTCGACTTATATCATCAGCAAAATCTTGGCTTTGTCACGCCGGCATCGACAGAAGAGATCCGTTATTGCCGATAGATTTCGATGAATCGTCTGACAAAATGAGTCCTCTGCAGGCTTGTGCTGAGCTTCTTAAACACTTGCGGCTTTCATGGGAAAATAAAATGCCCCATGCGCTTTTTAAGGAGCAGCAAATTTTGATCACTGTTCCTGCTTCTTTTGATCCAAGTGCCCGACAACTTGTTGAGGAAGCTGCCATTCAAGCTGGCTATCCTCCCATTATTTTGATGGAAGAACCTCAGTCTGCATTTTACGCTTGGCTTAACAAACATCATGATGACTGGCGCAAGATATTGAACGTCGGCGATAACATTTTGGTTGTAGATATTGGAGGAGGCACAACAGACTTTAGTTTAATCTCTGTTGGTAATGAGAATGGTGATCTAAGTTTGAATCGCTTAGCTGTGGGGTCACATCTTTTGCTCGGAGGCGATAACATAGATCTTGCCTTGGCTTATTTTGCTAAAAGCAAACTAGAAGATGCTGGCCATACGATTGAAGAGGGACAAATTCCGGCCTTAACGCATGCCTGTCGTTCAGCTAAAGAGCTTCTTTTTTCTGAAAAGCCACCCGAGTTTGTGGACATCACGTTGTTAGGACGAGGACGCAAGCTTATCGGAAATTCTTTAAATACCACTATCAGTTTAAAAGAAGCTAAAGCACTCATTTTAGATGGATTCATGCCTATTGTAAAACCTCAGGAACGTTCCGTGATGGAAAAGCGTTTAGGTTTGCAGCAAGTGGGCTTACCTTATGCTCAAGATCCTCGTATCACCTGTCAGCTTGCTAAGTTTCTTTCAATGACAGGTGAGAGCGACAGTGAAAGCATGGATCACTTTGTTTTGCCTACATTTGTTCTATTCAATGGGGGAACGATGAAAGCGGACGCTTTTCGTCAGCGAATCATGGAGCAATTGAACAGCTGGGCGAAACTTTTAAAAAAAGAGCCTGTATGTTCATTAGAAGATTGTGATTTGGACTATGCAGTGAGCCAAGGTGCTGCTTATTATGGTCTTTCCCGCAATGGCAACGCAGTGCGTATCAAAAGCGGTTCCAGTCGAAGCTTCTATGTGGGCATTGAAGATGCCGTGCCAGCTGTACCAGGTGTCATCCCACCTACAAGGGCTGTATGCGTTGTGCCTTTTGGCATGGAAGAGGGGACCGAATGTGAATTACCACAGCAAGAATTTACTCTGGTTATCGGTGCCCCGGTGATTTTTCGTTTCTTTTGTCGTTCTACAAAAACTTTATCCAATGGAACGGAACCTTCTATAGGAACCCTTGTTAAAAACTGCAAAATGGAGCTCACAGAATTACACCCTATAGAAACATCCTTAGATAGGAGTGAAGGGGATGGAAAGGTCATCCGGGTTAAATTAAAATCCCGAATGACAGAATTGGGTGTTCTTGAATTGTGGTGTGTAGCACATGATGGGCGTCAATGGAAACTTGAGTTCGAGACACGTAATAAGCAGACGACTGCTTAACTTGTACTTAACGGCTTCATTTTTTCCTCAATTTCTTTCAAAAGTGTGCCTTCATTTTCAATCGAAAGTTTTGGCACCAAACTCATACCTGTTGGGTCTAACTCTACTAATCGTTGTCCATGGATGAAGGCATTACATTCAATGCCCCATGAAAGGAGGTTAGAATTTATTTCTTCTGGAGTAAAAGTTGAAACAATCCGCCTTTGCAGAACAATGATGATAAGGGGTTTATTGCCAGAATCTTCTTTGAATTGATTAATAACCTTTGGTAAAGTCACATGATCTATTCGAGTTTGCATACTTAAAACGAACAAATTTACGCTTGGATATTGATTAAGCATTCGATTGAGTTCATTTTGAAAAGATTGGGCAATTTCTGAGGTATCAGTAAAGTAGACCTTTCCTGGTATTTTATTATTTTGAATAGAAGCTGCTGGAACAGGCGTCGGCTCTTTCTTTTCTTCAACTATTCCAACTGAAGGCTTTTGAGGGATTAACGGTTCTTGAAGGGGAATTTGGTCGTTTAATTTCGGATTGAGGGGTTTATCAATTTGCTGCTGACCTGAATCTTTATGTTCTTTTTGCGGTTGTCCTTCTAATTTTTGTTCTTCTACAGGTTTTATGACTTTGAAGTTGGGCGGATATGTTTTTGGGTCGTCCAGATTAATAAATTCTAATTTAAATGGATCGGGTTTTTTTTCCTGGGGTTTATTTTGCGGCAGACCTGGGATGTTTTTTTTAGCCAAATCATGAGCTTTTTCTGCAGCAGGATTATCATCAACCTTTAATTTTTTAAATCTATTTACGAGGGATCGAAAACAAGGGGTCGCCCCAATTCCTAAGGTGAATATCCCAGTGAAAATGGTCACTAAAACAGTGACGACTTGTTGTTTAGTACTTAAATGTTTAAAATCGTCTAAGCGATTATATTCTTTTGAAAAGGGGTTAATAAAACTAATCATTGAGGGCATAATCATTCCTTGTTTAAGTAGTAGTATTGTATATTATAAATAAATATATAATCAAGGGAGTTTGTTGTACAATTTATAAAGTGTTACCTATGTGGGTGAATTAAACCGTATAATTAACCACTGAGTCCACTGAGATCAGTGAGAAGGTGTGCGACAGGGAGAGGATCAATTTTAAATTGTTGAACCATGGCATTCGGCGTCTAATTGTATAATCCTACTCAATTTTCTCATATTTTCTCACTGATCTCACTGAGCTCGGTGGTATCGATCTGACTGGGCCGGTGGTAATTATGCATCAATTCCTTTTTTTGTGAGAAACTTTAGAGCATCCTGTTTCATACGTAAATGAACACTATATAGGCCGTTAGCTCGGCTTGGGGTTAAACTTGCACTAATCCCCAAATCATCTAGGAATGTGGGAGGACAAGTGAGGATAGTTTCCGGCGTTTCCCCTTCATAAACATGGATAAGTATAGATGCCAAACCCGCTGAGATTAAAGCTTCAGAATCGGCTTTAAAATAGACACGCCCTTCTTGCAAGAAAGAATGCAAATACATGATACTTTGGCATCCTTTGACAATGTTATCGGTAGTTTTGTATTGGGGTTCGAGTTTTGGGAGTTTCTTACCCATTTCAATAATTTTCTTGTATTTTTCATCTTCATTAGCGCATGCTGAAAAGAGTTGTCTAATTTCATTTTGTTTTTCAAGACAGCTGATTGACATAGAAAAAAAACTTTATTATTAAATGTTTTAAAAACAGTATGACTCAATAGGTCTAATGTAACATAAAAGTAGTTTTATGGAGAACAAAAGGAAACATTCATGATGGAATTTTTAGAAATGGTAGGCGCATGCTTTATGCTTGTGACTGGACTTATGGTTGTTCTATGGGGTATTTATTTTTTTAAAAGAAACTCGGGAATCGTTGATTTAGGCTGGACCTTCAGCTTCGTTTTAACCATGTTAGCCAGCTTGCTTATTGGGGATGGCTGGGCACCACGTAAATGGCTCTTAGCCTTTATGGTTTGGATATGGGCAGGAAGATTATTTTGGCATATCTATCAAAGGTATATTTCAACCGATGAAGATCCACGTTATCAGGCTATTCGAGAAAGTTGGGGTTCAAATGCGAGTGATTTTAAATTCTTCCTCATGTTCTTGTTTCAAGGATTTCTTGCGGTCATTCTTTCTTTACCCTTTATGATCGTTTGTATGAATGTTTCGCCTGACTGGCATGTTTTTGAAGGTTGGGGGGTTGTGATTTGGGCGATTGGTGTGGGGGGAGAAGCTTTATCTGACAGTCAATTAGCTTCTTTTAAGGAAGATCCTGTTAATGTGGGCCAAGTCTGTCAGAAAGGCCTGTGGAATTACTCAAGGCACCCTAATTATTTTTTTGAATTTATCGTTTGGATAGGATTCTTTATCTTTTCTTTGGGAACGCCTTGGGGATTTTTCGCGGTTATTGCACCAGCTATTATGCTTTTTTTGCTTTTAAAAGTGTCGGGTATTCCATTAACGGAAGAACAAGCCTTGAGAACAAAGCCAGAGTCGTATAGAGAATATCAAAGGACGACAAGTTCTTTCGTTCCTTGGTTCAAAAGTAAATGAGTCCTTTTTGCTAACCTGATGCGTATGCCCCAAAAGTGTGCTACAAGGTTTTTAGAAGCGGTAATTGATTTCAAGATTAACTTCTTGTTCCTGACGTTTACGTCCTAGCTCTATATCATACCAAGCGTTAACGCCTAAATGATCATTGATCACATACAATACCCCTCCACCTAATTCAAGCTGATTAAAGCAATGTTTGGTGCCGAACGAAGTAAAGTTTGCATCGATTCCATTAAAAGCTGCGATGTATTTTTTGCCGCTGAGTAGGCGATGTCCAACATAGCTGACCGATACGTTAGGTTGTAAACTACCACCCCACAATGGATAGCTTTTTGAAAGATTCAATCCAGCTTCCACTCGCAATAAATTGGTTTGATTGCGCTTAACACGCAAGTCTATGCTATTTGCGCCATGCTCCCTGTAGCGGTTTTGTTGAATAAAATAATAATCCAAATCAAAGAAAGGTGTCATATTCACAGAGCAAAAATCCAAATACATTCCACCTCCTAAATGAGGATTGAAGCCATAACTATCGTGGTTATTTTTAGCTGTTCGGTCAATATCTGCAAAGTGTATATGACGACGCACGCGGTGATTATTGAAGTATCCTAACAAGGTTGCATCAATAAAATAACAATCGTGACATTGTGTGGCGTACACGCCGACATAGAGGCTATTGATGTTGGCATGACCTGCAGAATTTCCCCAATGTAGGTTTGAGTTTGAATAGCCTATTCCTAAACCAGCCAGCCATGTGTCAAATAGCCTATTGTCATAGCCCAAAGCCACTCCTTCATTATTGGTATTAAACCGGCGCAGTTCTTGCGTTTTGCTTTGGCGTATGAAATCAGCTGTTCCTGCGATCCATGCGCCTGAAGTACGAGGATTGCAAAGATCTTCACAACAAGAGGTCTTGCGTAAGTAGTTCAAGCGATCGATAAAAGTTGTGTTGATCATATGAGCAGTATCACCAACAGTATAAGCTAAAGCTTGAAAAAGGGCAGGAGTGAGCTGATCATAAGCTTTTTGTTGTTGCGCAGGGTCCAATGTGTTAAGGGCCGCAGTGATTTTTAAGATATCAGGATTAGCATCAACATGATCTCTAATGTATTGCGCCACTCGCAAGGCATTGCCTGATAATCCTGTGGTTGTCAGTGTGGAAGCAAGGACGGTTAAAATCAATTGATTAGGTAAATAGGAGGGTGCAACAAGAACGTTAGTTGGTAGTATTGTTGATGAGAATTGCCCTGTAAGTCCTGCATCCGCATCGATTAAAGTATAAGTAGTTCCTTTTAAATATATGCCTGGATCGGCTGTCACAATAAGTTGTCCACCATTCAATACGGCTGTTCCTGTAGACACTATTTCATCCGATGCTCCGGTTCCACTGATTTCTGCGATATATGTTCCAGTACTATTGTTAACGAAATTATTAACATGAATCGTTCCGATGGAATTACCAGGAGCGATGATCCCATTATTGGTGACATTGCCTAAGAAACCATTTCCAGAGAGGGTTGTGCCATTGTTAACAGTCAGTAATCCACCTAAAATACCATTCACATTTAAAGTACCGGCTGCAATCGTAGAAGATCCTGCAAAATTTGCACTGTTTCCTGTGAGTTGTAATACGCCACTACCTTGCTTAAGGAAGGTTCCTGAGCCGAAAATAGATCCCGCAAAAGTTCCATTAAATGTTTGATTAAAAATTAGAGTGCCTTGATCCACAACATTTCCTGTAGGAATACTATTCGTATCACCTTGCAACGTTCCTGCTGTAATCGTCGTACCGCCTGAATAGGAATTAAGTCCTGATAATAATAATGAACCCGTTCCAAGCATGACAAGTTGGCCAGGTCCTGTAAATGACTGTGGAGCGCTAATGTCAAAAGTTTGCGTATCAATGAAGGCGCCCCCACTTTGAATGGTCGCTAGTGTAAAACCGCTTATTGTCAAAGGAATGATGGGTTGCAGGATACCACCATTGAAAGTCAAAAAGCTCGTGCTTGATGATCCTGTAGTCAACGAATCGGTATTTAATAAACCTTGGGCGCCTGGCGTTCCTGCCAAAACAAGCGACCCCGTGCTGCCAGGGTTCGCAGCTACTTGTGTACTTGCTTGAAGAACTTGTGCCCCATTCTGTATGGTCAGATTTCCTTGGCCTGAGTTGCCGATAACTAAGTTACCACCTGAAAGAAATAATTGAGTCCCTGCTCCATCAATTAAACCATTGCCTACGCCAGTGGCATTGACTCCTATGTTGCAGAATACGCTAAAAGAATTACTGCCATTGTTAATGACAAAGTTGCCCGTTCCATTAACACCCGCATTTATAGTATCACTACTCCACGTTCCTGCAATATTAATTGTGCCCTGAGTCCCTGCCACTTCCCCTATATTGGCATCAAAATCTAAAATTACACCCCCCGGAGGCAAAACATTGATTGTATCCGTGCCCGAGGGACTTCCTAAAAATATCATACCTACCATCTGACCATTGTCGACTGTAGCTACCCCTCCATTGTTTATTGTTGCCGAATCGTTAATGGTAGGGGGACCTCCGGTTGGAGTCCAATTAGCACCATTTGCCCAGTCACCAGAAGCCACGTCCCAGACATAACTTATGGCTTCCAACGGTTGAAAAAATAAAGTGGTCAGAAAGATGGCGGTAATCTTTGTGATTGTACTGAACGTAGTAGATTGCATAAATTTCCTTTTGAAATAATACCGATGAATAATAATAAGGTATTAATTTGTCAAATTGAAATTCAACGAATTCCTGTTGATTTTTGAGAAGTTTTTTATAATTTTAGGGGAAAAAACAGTCGATGGCTGAGTATTTTTTAAATTAGCTCTTGACATTTAAGAAAAATGTGATATTTTATTATACACTAATAAAATCGTTTTTTATTCCTTCACAAGAACATAACGCAAGAAAGCATGGCAAAAGAAGATACTATAAAATTGGATGGGACCGTCGAAGAGTTGTTACCCAATATGACATTTCGTGTGTCATTACAAAATGGATTGAAAGTTATTGCTCATCTTTGCGGAAAGATGAGAATGAAAAATATCCGTGTGTTGGTTGGAGACGTAGTAACTGTCGAAATGTCTCCCTACGATTTAACTAAAGCGCGGATTATATTCCGCCAAAGATGAAGGAAAAAATATTTGATCATATGGTCATTTCATTTACGTTATTTTTACTTTTTTAGAGTGAATATTAACTAAGTCATTGGGCCATATTACACCTATTTTATTCAAAGCTTTTGAAGAGAAGGAAAAAAAACACAATTAGTGTTGATCTTTTTATATAAAAAGACTAAACTAGCAAGCTTTTGAGTTTGTAAGCAAAATAGCTTGCCCAGATAGCTCAGTGGTAGAGCACTTGCATGGTAAGCAAGCGGTCGAAGGTTCAATTCCTATTCTGGGCAAAAAAAGATATTTAAATAACTAAAATTATACTGGAGTTTAACGGAGGAATTAAAATGGCAAAAGAAGCATTTCAACGTAAAAAGCCCCATGTCAATGTGGGCACTATTGGACACGTCGACCATGGCAAAACAACATTAACAGCAGCAATTACCAAAATTCTGGCTGAACAAGGCGGAGCCAACTTTAGAGATTACGCTTCGATCGACAATACCCCTGAAGAAAAAGCGCGCGGTATTACGATCAACTCCACGCACGTTGAATATGAAACCGATAACCGTCATTATGCTCACGTCGACTGCCCAGGTCACGCTGACTACGTAAAAAACATGATCACAGGTGCTGCTCAAATGGACGGAGCTATTCTCGTTGTTGCCGCGACTGATGGTGCAATGCCTCAAACACGCGAACACATTCTTCTTGGCTCGTCAGATGCAAGTCCCGGCTATCGTCGTATTCCTCAACAAAGTGGATATGCTTGGCGAAAGCGACCAAGAACTTCTTGATCTCGTCGAAATGGAATTGCATGAATTTCTCGAATCGAAAGGCTATAAAGATGTGCCAATCATTAGAGGTTCTGCCTTGAAAGCCCTTGAAGGCGATCCAAAGTACGTCGAAGCGATTAAACAATTGATGAAGACTGTGGATGAAAAAATTCCAACTCCTACACGTGAAATCGACAAACCTTTCTTAATGCCGATTGAAGACGTATTCTCCATTTCAGGTCGTGGAACTGTAGCGACAGGTCGTGTGGAACGTGGTATTGTTAAATTAAACGATAAGTTGCAACTCGTAGGTTTAGGCGAAACAAGTGAAACAGTAGCGACTGGTATTGAAATGTTCAACAAGTCCATGGATGAAGCACGAGCTGGTGAAAACGTCGGTCTCTTGCTACGTGGTCTTGAAAAGACTGATATTGAAAGAGGTATGGTTCTAGCAGCTCCAGGCACATGCACACCTCATACTGAGTTTAAAGGGCCTATGTATGTTTTGACAAAAGAAGAAGGGGGACGTAATAAACCTTTCTTTACTGGCTACCGTCCACAGTTTTATTTCCGTACTACAGACGTCACAGGTACTATCGAACTACCTGCAGGCATAGAAATGGTGATGCCTGGCGACAATGTGGAAATTGTAGTAAAACTTATAGCTCCTGTCGCCATGGAAAAAGGGATGCGTTTTGCAATCCGTGAAGGGGGACATACGATCGGTGCGGGAACAGTATCCGAGATCATTAAGTAAGGTATAATGGTAAAGTGTGAAGGCTTTAAGTAAAATGCTTATCGATCTCTTGACACTTTACCCTTAATATCAAGGGTGTGTAGCTCAGCTGGTAGAGCAGCGGTCTCCAAAGCCGCCGGTCGGGGGTTCGAATCCCTCCGCACTCGATGGCTCGAAGAATCGGTAGTGGTCACAAAAATCGATGCGAGGTGAAAACGTGGTAGTGGAAGTTAAAGCAATGGAATTAAAGAAGAACCAACAGAGTGCTCACCCTGCACCTAAAATAAAGATGCAGCGACCGACCGAAGGAAGTTGCAAGTAGCGGATTTTGTTGGCGAAATTAAAGCTGAACTTAAACGCATAAACTGGACCAGTCCGGACGAACTTAAAACCTATACAAAAATTGTTGTAGGTGCAACGTTTTTTTGCGGCATGGGGATTTATTTCATGGACTTAATTATACAAGCAAGTCTTTGGATTTTAGAGTCTGCTCTACGTTTAGTAGTTTGAGAACATCGGCTAATATTAATGATGGTGAATGAATGCATAAGTGGTATGTTGTACAGGTATTGTCAACACATGAAAAAAAAGTTAAAAAAGCGCTTGAAGAACATCGTGACCTCAAGGGAATGGGCGATGTCATCGAAAAAGTCCTGCTACCCATTGAAAATGTATCGGAAGTAAAAAAGGGTCAGCAAAAATTGTTGAAAAGCGGCTTTGGCCAGGATATTTGCTGGTTAAAATGACCTTAAATGATGAGTCTTGGCATTATATTAAAAGCATACCCCGGGAGTGATTGATTTCTTAGGGGGGGATAAGCCCACAGCATTGTCAGATGCTGAAGTTGAGGAAATCCTGAGGGATCTTGAAGATAAGAAACAAAAAGTGACGCAAAGACATAAATTCGAAGTAGGCGACCATGTCAAAATTATCGATGGTGTTTTCATTAATTTTATTGGAACTGTTACAGAAGTTTTCCACGATAAAGGACGTTTAGTGTTCTAGTCTCTATTTTTGGTCGTGATACACGTGTGGATGACCTGGAATTTATGCAGGTTGAAGAAATTAACGAGGAAGCGGAAGCTACTTAAAGTTTATCAGGCGGTCAAAGGCTGGAAGATTAAAATGTTTTAATGTCTTCAGTGTTTGATCCCTAAATAAAGAAGGAAACTATGTCAAAAAAAGTTCTTAAAATTATAAAATTGCAAATTCCTGCAGGAAAAGCTAATCCAGCTCCGCCCATCGGTCCCGCTTTAGGCTCCGCCGGGGTGAATATTATGGCTTTCTGCAAGGAATTTAATGCAAAAACACAGAGCAATGGCAGGAGATATTTTCCTGTTGTCATTACTGTGTATGCAGATAAAAGTCTTCACATTTATATAAAAAAGCCTCCTGTTGCAGAAATGTTGAAAAAAGCAACAGGTGTTGAAAAAGGTTCGGCTGTTCCTAACCGCGATAAAGTCGGCAAAATCACTAGAGATCAAGCACGAAAAATTGCAGAAGATAAAATGCAAGATATGAATGCCGCGATCTGGAAGCTGCTGCCAATATCGTGCTAGGTACTGCACGTTCCTATGGGATTGAATCTCGTTAGCATGAGTAAAGAGAAAAAATAAAAATATGGGTCGCCAAAGTAAAAGAATTCGGGAGATAGCCAAGACTGGTAGATGTCACATAAGACCTATTCAGTTAAAGAAGCTATCGATATTTTAAAGAAATGTCCACCTGTCAAATTTGACCAGTCGGTGGATGTTTCTTTAAAAATTGGCGTTGACCCTCGTAGAACGGACCAGCAAGTCCGCGGAACTGTATCATTACCGAATGGTACAGGAAAAACGATAGTAATTCTCGTCTTTGCTAGAGGCGATAAAGTCCAAGGAAGCCTTAGCTGCTGGTGCCGACTATGCAGGCAACGATGAACTTTTGGAAAAAGTTAACGGGGGTTGGACAGACTTTGATGCTGTTATTGCCACACCAGACATGATGCGCGAAGTGGGTAAATTGGGTAAAGTTCTCGGTCCTCGAGGTTTGATGCCCACACCAAAAGCCGGCACAGTGACCACTGATATTGCAAAAGCAATTCAGGAACTCAAAGGTGGTAAAATTGAGTTTAAACTCGATCGCCATGGTGTGATTAACAATGCGGCTAGGCAAACTTCTTTTGCGCACGATAAACTTGAAGAAAACATTATGGCCTTTTTGCATGCTGTGCAAAAGTCCAAACCAGCTACTGCAAAAGGACAATTTATTGAAGTCGCTTATCTTTCATCAACGATGGGTCCTGGCTTTAAAATCGATCTGCGCGACAATTGAGTAAGCTTAAAGGAGCGTATCATGAGACAAGAAAAACAACTCCTTCTAGATGAAATCAAAGGTCAGATAAAGTAAGAACGATTCCTTTCTTATTATGCGCTATAAAGGCCTAACAGCTAATAAAGCCAATGAGTTTCGTGGAGATATTTGCCAAGATGGGTGGTGCTGTTGAAGTCGTTCGCAAGCGTATTTTAGTGAAGGCAGCTCAAGCCGCTGGCATAAAAATTGATCCGGAATGCATTAGATGGGCATATCGGCCTTAGTCTTTGCAGGAAACGATCCTTTTGAAACAACTAAGTTTGTTTTCAAATTCAGCCAAGAAAGTGACAAGGCTATGGAAGTGATCGGCGGCCGGTTCGAAGGGCAACTATATAATGCAGCTGAAATGGAAACACTATCAAAACTGCCAAGTAAAGATGAAATGCGTGCACAATTGCTTAGCGTCCTTCAAGCACCAATGGCACAAACATTGGCAGTCATGGATGCCGTGTTATCAAGCGTTGTTTACTGTTTGGATAACAAAAGCAAGCAAGGCAGCTAATATTAAAATACCATTAACAGAAAGTTTTTTAGAAATTAAAGAGGTAATACTGTGAGTAAAAAAACAGAAGATTTAGTCGATGCACTCAGCGAATTGAGCGTTTTAGAAATGTCTGAGTTGAAAACGATGCTAGAGGAAAAGTGGGGCGTTAAAGCTGCAGCCGCGACTGTCGCGATGGCGGCTCCTGCTGCTGGTGCAGCTCCTGCGGCTGCTGCTGCTGAAGCCACTGACTTCCAAGTCACTTTGGCAGAAGCGCCACAGATAAGAAAATCGGCATCATTAAAGTCGTGCGCGAAATTACAGGTCTTGGCTTGAAAGAAGCTAAAGAACTAGTAGATGGCGCACCAAAAGTTGTCAAAGAGACAGCCCCTAAAGCTGAAGCTGAAGAAATTAAGAAAAAGCTTGAAACTGCTGGCGCTAAAGTCACCCTAAAAGGACTTTAATTTAAGGAAAGCTATTCGGTGATAGGCTAAAAGAATAGATAAGTCAGAGGTTAGGGATAATTTGGTCAGCCATTCTGCCCAATGAATCCCAACTTCTGGCTATTGTCTATTTTCCTATCTTGGCTTTCAGTCCTGGCTATTTGTTTGTTAGTTTGGCTTTTTGGTGTCGAATCGATTCTTGACTTTAGGAGCAGATACATTGTTGTATTGGCAAAAAATCATATCTTGTGATATAATTAAACTATTGAAGTATGTATCTTCAATTAATTATTCATTACGAATTTGCAACAATCATTTCGCAGGCTTGCCTGGTTTTTATGTTATCCCTTCTGTCTTTTCGCGTTTAAAGTATGGTTTTATTACCTCAAGAAAAGGCAATACGGATCTCATAAAATCGATAAGCAGATCTGCGAAAAATTCTTATCCTTTCGCAATAGATCAAGACTTGATTCGAAACCTATTATCCAAACAATTAAGTTAAGTTACACAGGGAGTCCTTCATAATGTTGAAAAGGCCGCCACAACGCATTAGTTTTATCAATAAGAAAGAAATTATTGATCTTCCAAATCTGATTGAAATTCAAATTAAATCCTATAATCAATTTCTTCAGGCAAATAAATTTCCTGATGAAAGGGAAAATATTGGTTTGCAAGAAGTTTTTAACGAAATGTTCCCCATAAAATCTTACGATGAAAAAACCATTCTGGAATTCATCTCTTACAGTTTAGGTGTTCCCAAATATGCCCCAGAAGAATGCATACGTCGCGGAATTACTTATAATGTAACACTCAAGGTAAAATTCCGTCTTACGGATGAAACGGGGATTAAAGAAGAAGAAGTCTACATGGGAACGATTCCCATCATGACTGATAAAGGAACATTTATTATCAATGGGGCTGAACGTGTCGTTGTTTCACAATTGCATCGTTCTCCTGGTATTTGCTTCGAACAAGAGCGACATACGCGTGGAACGTCATTTACTCATTCCGCATCATTCCTTATCGAGGAAGCTGGTTAGAAGGTGCATTTGATACCAATGACTTGATCCATATTTATATTGATCGCAAAAAACGTCGCCGCAAAATTTTAGCCACAACTTTCATTCGCGCTCTGGGTTATTCAACCAATGCTGATATTATCGAAGAATTTTTCAGCACACGCAAAGTACAAAATTAAAATCGAAAAAGAATTTGCTAAACTATGTCGGTAAAATCCTAGCGCAAGATGTGGTCGATGAAGAAAGTGGATTAGTTTTCGGTAAAGCTGCTGAAAAACTGACAACAGCCATGTTGAAACGTATGGTGGATGCAGGCATTGATGTGATTCGCATCGCAGAAGATGCCGATGAATACAAGCCCGATCATCAAAATGCTTGCAAAAGATCCTACAGATTCTTATGAATCTGCTCTAAAAGATTTCTACCGCAAAATTCGACCGGGTGAACCAGCTACCTTATCCAATGCCCGTTCAGCTATTATGCGCCTTTTCTTTGATCCCAAACGATACAACTTGGGACGCGTGGGCCGCTATAAGCTTAATTCTAAACTGGGCTTTGAAGTTAACTGATGAACAATTACAAACTGTGACATTGACCAAAGAAGATGTCATTGGAGCGCTTAAATATCTGATCCGCCTCAAACAGGGACGTGATGATGTTAATATCGATGATATCGACCATTTAGGCAATCGACGGGTTCGTTCTGTAGGAGAATTGATTCAAAACCAGTGCCGCATTGGCTTGGCACGCATGGAGAAAATTATCCGTGAAAGAATGAATCTATTTGACTTCTCCTCAGATACTTTGACTCCTGGAAAAATTGTCTCTGCAAAAGGCTTATCAGGTGTTCTAAAAGACTTCTTTGGACGATCACAGCTGTCACAGTTTATGGATCAGACAAATCCTATTGCAGAATTGACTCACAAAAGACGTCTTTCATCTCTTGGGACCTGGTGGTTTGAATCGTGATCGTGCGGGTTTTGAAGTCCGTGACGTGCACGCAAGCCATTATGGAAGAATTTGTCCTATTGAGACACCGGAAGGACCAAACATTGGTTTGATCACTTCGCTTTCTTCATTTGCCAAAATCAACGAATTTGGTTTTATCGAAACACCTTATCGGATTGTGCGCGATGGGGTTGTCACGGATGAAATCGAATATATGACGGCTGACCAAGAAGAACGCTGCGTCATCGCTCAGGCTTCAGCACCACTAGATGAATACAATATGTTCACTGAACCTATTTGCTGGGCACGTTATCGTGGCGAACCTTTTGAAATTGACTCCAGTAAGGTCACCCATATGGACGTCTCACCTAAACAGCTAGTTTCTATTGTGACGGGTTTGATTCCTTTCCTTGAGCATGATGATGCTAACCGTGCTTTGATGGGTTCGAACATGCAACGTCAAGGTGTCCCTCTTTTGAAACCGGAAGCACCATTGTGGGTACTGGATTGGAAGCTCGCGCTGCACGCGATTCAGGCGCTGTGGTCATCGCTCAAGAAGATGGCGTTGTCGAATATGTGGATGGAATTAAGATCATTATTTCTCCTAAAGACAATCGTTTAGAGAAAAAAACTTATCAACTTAAGAAATTCCTTCGTTCAAATGCGGGAACTTGCATCAACCAGCAGCCTCTTTGTCAAGTGGGTGATAAAATTAAAGCGGGTGATGTCATTGCGGATGGTCCGGCAACAGATAAAGGGGAAGTTGCCCTAGGCACGTAACGTCTTGGTGGCTTTCATGCCTTGGTTTGGTTACAACTTTGAAGATGCTATCATCATCTCCGAAAAACTTCTGCGTGAAGATGCCTTTACTTCGATTTATATCGAAGAATTCGAATTGACTGCACGCGATACAAAATTGGGTAAAGAAGAAATCACGCGTGACATTCCCAATGTATCGGAAGAAGCCTTAGTCAACTTAGGCGACGATGGCATTATACGCATTGGTGCTGAAGTTAAGCCTGGTGATATTTTAGTAGGTAAGATCACACCAAAATCTGAAACAGAGTTAGCTCCTGAAGAGCGATTGCTGCGCGCTATCTTCGGCGAAAAAGCTGCGGATGTAAAAGACGCTTCTCTGACAGTTCCTCCAGGTACGGAAGGCGTGGTCATGGACGTAAAAGTCTTTAGCCGTCGCGATCGTCTTTCTAAGACCGATGACGAACTTGTTGAAGAAGCTACACGCTTAAAAGATATCCAAAGTGAGTACAAGACAAAGCTGCTGGAAATTCGTACGGAAAGGCATGAACGTTTGGGTGCACTCCTGCTAAACGAACTATCACCTGGCACTATCGTTCACCGCAAAACAGCAGAAGTCATCATCGAAGAAGGCGCGTTGATTTCTCAAGATATCATTGAAGTCATCGAGAAAGAAAATATTGAAGATCTCTTGATGCCGGAAAATGAGTTTTACAAACGCTGAAGCAAATCTTGCATGATTACGAAATTGCCATGCAGACACTTGATACCCAATATAAGACTGAAGTCGAATATATGAGAAAAGGCGACACTGACTTGATCCGGGCATTATCCGCCAAGTTAAAGTCTATGTGGCCTCTAAACGTAAGCTTCAAGTGGGCGATAAAATGGCTGGACGCCACGGTAACAAAGGTGTTGTTTCCAAGATTGTACCTGAAGCCGATATGCCTTATATTGAAGATGGTACGCCGATTGAAGTCATCCTGAATCCGTTGGGCGTTCCTTCTCGTATGAACATGGGTCAGCTTTTTGAAACGCACTTGGGTTTTGCCGCTGTAAAGCTGGGATTTATGTTCAAAGTCCTGTATTTGAAGGTTTCCCGGAGGAAAAAATTTGGGAAATGATGAAAGAACAAGGATTGCCTGCAGATGGTAAATTCTATCTCTATGATGGATGTACCGGCGAGCGTTTTGATAATACAGTTGTAGTGGGTACATCTACATCTTGAAACTTAGCCACCTTGTGCAGATAAGATCCACGCACGTGCCGTCGGTCCTTATTCGCTTGTTACCCAACAGCCGTTGGGTGGTAAAGCTCAGATGGGGGGCCAGCGTTTTGGGGAGATGGAAGTTTGGGCTGCTGAAGCTTATGGCGCAGCACATTTGCTGCAAGAATTACTCACAGTTAAGTCTGACGACGTATCAGGACGTACGCGAATCTACGAATCGATCGTTAAAGGCGATAACTTATTGAGATCGGGAACACCTGAATCATTTAATGTTCTGATCAAAGAAATGCAAGGCCTAGGTCTTGATGTTCGTACAGAATCTGTGAGAATAGCAATAGCTTAATTAATGTAGGTACATAAGGCATGACAGACTATCATCAAAAAGATGAGCAACAATTTGATAAACTGACGATCAAGATCGCATCTGATCAGATTATCAGAAATCAATGGTCAAGGGGAGAAATAAAAAAACCGGAAACGATCAATTATCGCACTTTCAAGCCCGAGAAGGGTGGTTTGTTTTGCGAAAAAATCTTTGGTCCGACCCGTGACTGGGAATGTGCTTGCGGTAAATATAAGAAAATTAAGCACAAAGGTATTGTTTGCGATCGCTGCGGTGTCGAGGTTACTTTATCCAAAGTTAGACGTGAAAGAATGGCTCATATTGAGCTTGCTGTACCTGTTGTACATATTTGGTTCTTTAAAACAATGCCATCCCGTATTGGTAATGTTCTGGGTATGTCCTCCGCTGATTTGGAGCGGGTCATTTATTATGAAGAATATGTAGTCATCAGATGCGGGTAATACCGATTTAGAAAAGAAACAATTACTTAACGATGTCGAATACCGCGAAGCTCAAGAGAAATATGGTCGCGATGCCTTTATAGCTAAGATGGGCGCGGAAGCAATTAGCGATTTGTTAGCTACAGAAGATCTGCAAGCTGTTCTGCTTGAGCTTAAAGAGAAGCTGCGCAAGACTAAGTCCATGCAAGCTCGCATGAAACTTGCGAAGCGTCTTAAAATTGTTGAAAGTTTTGTGTCGTCCACCAACAAGCCAGAATGGATGGTCATGTCCTGCGTTCCGGTTATCCCGCCGGATCTGCGACCTCTTGTTCCTTTGGATGGGGGACGTTTTGCGACATCCGATCTTAATGATCTATATCGTCGCGTCATTAACAGGAATAACCGCCTAAAAGCGATTCTGAAACTTAAGACACCTGAAGTGATCATCCGTAACGAAAAACGGATGTTACAGGAAGCTGTGGATGCCTTGTTTGACAATGGTCGTCATGGTCATCCTGTCATGGGCGCCGGTAATCGTCCGTTGAAATCCCTTTCTGAAATGTTAAAGGGTAAGCAGGGTCGTTTCCGTCAAAATCTTTTGGGTAAACGGGTAGACTATTCGGGCCGTTCCGTCATTATCGTAGGTCCCGAATTGAAGTTTAATCAATGTGGCTTGCCAAAATTGATGGCTCTAGAACTATTCGAACCTTTTATTGTAAAACGTTTGAAAGATTTGGGCTATGTATATACGATCCGTTCTGCGAAGAAAATGATTCAGCGGCATGCTCCTGAAGTTTGGGATGTATTAGAGGATATCATTAAAGGGCATCCTGTATTGCTTAACCGAGCTCCTACATTGCACCGCTTGGGCATTCAAGCGTTTGAGCCTGTGCTGATCGAGGGTAAAGCTATACGCATACATCCACTCGTTTGTGCAGCATTCAACGCTGACTTTGATGGTGACCAAATGGCCGTGTATGTACCTTTGTCCGTCGAAGCACAGTTAGAAGCTAAGCTTCTCATGATGGCTCCCGACAACATATTCTTACCATCTTCAGGAAAACCTGTGGCCGTGCCTTCTCAAGATATGACTCTAGGTCTTTATTATCTGATGCACGATCCACTTTATTTCCCGGAAGACCATGGTTCTAAAATACGTGTTTTCCGTGATGCGCAAGAGGTTCTGATGGCTCTCCATGCTAGCGGAAGTTACAATTGGTATGAAGACGAGAAAGTCAAACCAACCAAAAAAGGGGAGAAAGCACTCGATAAGGTCACAAAGGCCCATTACAGTCGAGGTCTCCGCATCCACGAACAAATTAAGCTAAGGACTGATGCCGGGATCATAGAGACCACGCCGGGTCGTGTCCTATTTAATACGATTGTTCCCAAAGAGCTTGGTTTTCAAAACTATAACTTGCCTAAGAAAAAAATGAGCGAGTTGGTGATGCAGTGTTACAAAAAAGTAGGATTGGAAGCGACTGTACGTTTCCTTGACAACTTAAAATCCCTAGGCTTTGCTGAAGCCACTAAAGCTGCCTTATCCATGGGTGTATGCGACGTAAGGATTCCTGAAATTAAAGGGCAAATCCTTGAAGAGGCGCATGAGCGTGTGGCGCAAGTGAAAAAGCAATATGAGGAAGGTGATCATCACGGATGGTGAACGTCAATCTAAAACGATTAGTATCTGGACAGAAGTATCCGAACAAGTTTCGGAAGAGCTGTTCAAACTCGTCGGTGAAGTGAAAGATTCCAAACGTAATCCGCTTTATATGATGCTGGATTCCGGTGCACGGGGTAACAAATCGCAGATCAGACAGTTAGGGGCATTACGGGGTTTGATGGCGAAGCCTTCGGGAGCTATTATCGAATCGCCTATTACGTCCAATTTCCGCGAGGGTTTAACAGTTCTTGAATTCTCTATTTCTTCTCACGGTGCGCGTAAAGGTCTTGCTGATACGGCCTTGAAAACTGCTGACTCAGGCTACTTAACTCGCCGTTTGGTTGACGTCGCTCAGGATGTTATCATCACGGAAAGCGATTGCGGAACCCTTAATGGTATTGAAGTTTCAGCGATTAAACAAGGTCAAGAAGAGCTTTTACCTTTAAAAGACCGCATCTTTGGACGCACAGTTTGTGACGATATTTATCTGCCAGGCGACCGAACCAAATTATTGGCTAAGTCGGGAGACATCTTAACTATCCAGCAAGCTGAAGCGATTGACGACTCCGGCATTGAAAATGTCAGGATCCGTTCTGTGTTGACATGTGAAACGCGTCGGGGAGTATGTGCAAAATGCTATGGACTCAATTTAGCTAATGGACGTTCTGTTAGCCAAGGCGAAGCCGTCGGTATTATTGCTGCGCAGTCCATCGGTGAACCGGGTACACAGTTAACTATGCGTACCTTCCACTTGGGTGGTATCGCATCAGCAAGTGTCAGCCCTGAACTTGTCACGGATGCTGAAGGGATTGTCATCTACTCAGATTTGCGTGTTGTTCAGAACGATGAAGGTTTCTGGATTGCCCTCAATAAGAATGGCTCCTTGAATATCGTGCGTGATGAAGGTCGTACTATAGAGGAGTACAAAAAACTATTAAACACTAAGTCTATTGAGCCGTTACAAACTTTTTCAGTCGAATTAGGCACTAAAATTCTTGTCGCTGATGGTTCAAAGGTTAAGCTAGGCAAAAAAATCGCAGAATGGGAACAGCATAACATTCCTATTATTTGCGATCGCCCAGGCTATGTAAAATATGAAGATTTAGTTGAGGGTATCTCCACTGAACGTGATGTCAACAAGCAAACGGGCCAGGTGGAACTTGTGGTGAAACAACACCGTGGCGAGTTGCATCCACAAATCGTGATCTATTCAGACAAGGAATGTACGGAACTAGTGGGTACTTACCCAATTCCGTCCGGTGCGATCATTTCTGTGGCTGAGGGTCAATATGCGAGTGGTGGTAAGCTTTTAGCAAGGTTACCGCGTGGAGCTGTGAAAACAAAAGATATCACTGGTGGTCTTCCTCGTGTGGCCGAGCTTTTTGAAGCGCGTAAGCCGAAAGATTCAGCAGAAATTGCCAAGATCGATGGTGTGGTGGACTTCCGTGGAGTTCAGAAAAACAAACGTATTGTTGTTGTGCGTGATGAGGTCTCAGGTATGGAAGAAGAGCATTTAATTCCTCATACCAAGCACTTAATTGTGCAGCGTGGAGATCACGTCATTAAGGGTCAACAGTTGACGGATGGTATTGTAATCCCGCATGAAATCCTTGAAGTTTGCGGTGTGCGTGAGTTTCAGAAATACCTTGTTAATCAGGTTCAAGAAGTTTACCGTCTGCAAGGTGTGGACATTAACGATAAGCACATCGAAATCATCGTGCGTCAAATGCTGAAGAAAGTACGTGTCATCGATCCGGGTGATACCAGTATGCTGTTCGGTGAAGAAGTGGATAAACGCGAATTTGAGCAAGAAAACGTAAAAGTAATCAAAGAGGGTGGTAAGGCTGGCCAGGGGACACCTGTGTTACTTGGTATTACCAAAGCTTCTTTGAGCACAGAATCGTTCATCTCTGCAGCTTCTTTCCAAGACACAACGCGCGTTTTAACAGAGGCAGCTTGTGCAGGTAAAACAGACTTCTTGATGGGCTTTAAAGAAAACGTCATCATGGGACATATCATCCCTGGAGGAACGGGCTTTGAATATCACAAGCGTGTGAAGAAATTCGTGGATAAGGAACATGAAGAAGAACTTCTGTTCGACTTTGAAGACGAAACTGCCGAAGTTACCGCTTAGAAACAACTCAAAGGACAAAAAGGACGAGTTAATTGCGTCTTTTTTGTCTTTTTCGTCTCTTTCTTTCATTTAATAATTGAAAAAATACTAATTATTTATTAATTTATTATGGTCAGAAGATCAAGTCAAACTGGGGATCCGACACAGTGTTTATCGGCTATTTTGTTCCAAAGCTAAACAATCGACGAGGAGATACTATTATAAATTTCCATAGCATACTTCTGAATCTTTTTCCATTCAGGATTAGTTAACAATGATGCATATTGTCGTGGATTTATGGGATAATCATGCGCAGCTTGGAATGTCTCAAGCATTTCAAACAATTTTTCTGTTTGGGCAAATTGATGAACAGACAACTTAAATTTATTGCGATTGTTTTTAATCACCGTCCAACTTTCAAATGAGATAAGCAAGCGAATGGCAAATTGTTCACCTTGAGCATTCTGCCAAGTTTCGCGCTGCAAATCCGGACTTGCTAAAAAATAGATTTCTCCGTCAAAAAAAGTTCTTAGATATTCATCAAAATTTGTTCGCAAATTACTCATTGCTATGCCTCTTAATAAATTCTGTTAATTTATTGTATACATCTTCAGAAAGTGCCTGAATATCGTGCCAATTAGGGTCGTTCAAGAGATCATCTTCTTCGAGCTCATCGACAGAAATTCTATCCTCAGTAAGATGGACGTGATCTTTAAGGAGATCATGTAGTTTCTTAAGCTTGGAGTAAATTTCCTCTCCCAGATAATCAACACAGCTTGGATCTTTAAAAATAGATGCGGATGTGTCAAAAAAATGACAGGCTGTATCTATATATGTGCTTACTTCAGGGCCATTTCTCCTAAACCAAATATCTCTTTGGAATTCTTCATCTTTTAAGACTCCTATCGAGTTAAGCAGCATATCTTGAATAATATTGATCAAAGCTTGAATTTTCATCTTTTTTCCTGTTTGCATAAGCATATGGGCATATCTACATTGAATTTATTATAATCATATATTTCCCAAGGAATATGCGTCGCCTCCTGCTTCATATTATTTGTGTATCCCACACGACAATTTTTGGTGTCCCATAGGGCGTATTTTCTAGCTGGATTTTGATTTTGATCAATGATTGTTTGAGAAACATACTCCGTCCGCTGTGCGTTCTTTCCCATTGGTTTTGCAGCACTCAACCTGACTTCATAGGTTTTCTCATTTTGGCCATTATGTATCCAACGTTCTCCGGCTCCAGACATAGGGAGCATCACTTTAAAGCATGTAGAGCAAACACCTTCTAACCCGGGAACATACTGTTGAAAAAACAAATTGATGGTTTGGATTTGACCTGGTGTCATTCCTCGGCCATTGCGTTGAGAAGCAAATTTTTGGTTCACAGCTTCATTGAAAGTCATACTAAAAGGGTGACCGATCGTTGGATCCTTCACAATGTTGGCTAGTTCAGGCACAATTTCGTAAAACCATCTTGCATCCGCAAAACCTAGTGGTGTGCGATGAATGAGGTAGGGCAAACAACCCAAGGCATCAGGGTGCATGACGACAAGCCATTCACTAGGATCCAAAGGATTGATATATTTTTGAGCGAGATAACTTTTACAAAGGGTGATGGGCCACGTTTCTGGAAGACCGTTTGGCCTTGGGTATAATTTAATACCAACATAATGAGCCAGTTGGTTAGTTAGGTTCCAGGATAAATTGTGAATTTCAGCTTCAGTTGCAAGGAGGTGTTTAAATTTAAACGAACTCTGATTTACTCCTGGATGTTCTTCTTTTACCTTGGCAATGACATCTTGCCAACTGTAGACTTTCTGAATCATATATACACCCTTCAGTCTTAATTGCTAAAAAAATTAGTATTCCACGCTCAGACAAGCGACCATAGCAAATACCTAATATTTTGACACCAATTAATTCATGATATTTGTGTGCATGGAGATCACGTCATTAAGGGTCAACAGTTGACGGATGGTATTGTAATCCCGCATGAAATCCTTGAAGTTTGCGGTGTGCGTGAGTTACAGAAATACCTTGTTAATCAGGTTCAAGAAGTTTACCGTCTGCAAGGTGTGGACATTAACGATAAGCACATCGAAATCATCGTGCGTCAAATGCTGAAGAAAGTACGTGTCATCGATCCGGGTGATACCAGTATGCTGTTCGGTGAAGAAGTGGATAAACGCGAATTTGAGCAAGAAAACGTAAAAGTAATCAAAGAGGGTGGTAAGGCTGGCCAGGGGACACCTGTGTTACTTGGTATTACCAAAGCTTCTTTGAGCACAGAATCGTTCATCTCCGCAGCTTCTTTCCAAGACACAACGCGCGTTTTAACAGAGGCAGCTTGTGCAGGTAAAACAGACTTCTTGATGGGCTTTAAAGAAAACGTCATCATGGGACATATCATCCCTGGTGGAACGGGCTTTGAATATCACAAGCGTGTCAAGAAATTCGTGGATAAGGAACATGAAGAAGAACTTCTGTTCGACTTTGAAGACGAAACTGCCGAAGTTACCGCTTAGAAACAAATCAAAGGACAAAAAGGACGAGTTAATTGCGTCTTTTTTGTCTTTTTCGTCTCTTTCTTTCATTTAATTATTGAAAAAATACTATTTTTAATAAAATTAATATTTTAATTTATTAGGTTATTCATGTCTGTAAATACTAATTTTCACAAAATTCCATTGTCTAATAACACTTTTATAGGAATGGGGGTTGCATCACCAAAACTTCAAGAAATACAGCCTACAGAAAAAGTATTTCAGTTAGATGAAGTAGAAAAAGTTGCGGTTCAGAAATGGGATGGAGATTTTTTAAAGGACCTTTGCGAATTGATTGGAAGAAATGCAGAAAATCAAATCAAACTAAAACAAATTCTGAAACACCCCTTAATCACTCAAAGACTCAATAAAATTGACATCCCTTGGAGTCATTATTTAGATACCTTAGTTAATTTTATTTATGAAAATCAGCACCTCTTAAATCATTCAATTATCCAGAAATTTGTTGCCCGTCAATGTGTGCATTTGCAGCTTTCCCTAAGCGCAAACTCACAAGCGAAAGTCCCCCTTTTTGCTGACTGTACTAATCCAGATCAGTTGATCAAGTTGTTGACTCATACCCCCCTGCCTAAATCAATTTATGAACCATTGAAAGCGGTAGCCTTTTATTTTTTTAAGAATGAGACATTACCTGTTCAACAAATTTTGTCTCCTCAAGATCAAACACTATATAAAGGAATCTACACTCGTAATAAAGATGTAGCGCTATTGGCTGCAGAGGTTGCGAACACAATAGACGAGTCTTTGATAAAAGCTCAAATGAGTGCTTTGATTTCTCAAATAAAAGCCAATGCGAAGATAAAAGAAGATGTAGAGTTATCTGATTTAGTTTTTATTGTTAGATCTTCTTTTAGCCTTGAAGATCAAGCTAAGAGCTCTGCTGCGGGGATTTTTTCGTCCGTCGTTGTAAAAAGGGATGGCATTAAAGAAATAGCTTCGCTCATGAAAGAATTAGAAAACCATTTTAATGCTCCTGTTGAAATTGAATTTGTTGTCGAAGGCAAGAAATTCCATATTGTTCAACTCAGACCTATCACGAAAAAATAGAGTTCTAAAAGCGGTACTTAAGCTAAATAATTTAAGAAAAGTGAAGGAAAACTTGGCATATTTTATTTTACGCGAAGCGTTGCGATGCGCCTACACGTGTCTGTGAACAGATAAACTGCGCATCGCTATGGAGTGCGAAGGCTTTCCTTCGCTTTATTTAGCAAAGTATTATAAGATCATGGCGTTTGTCAGCACATTTAAGAAAAGCGAAGGAAGGCCTTCGCTCTCCAAAAGCGATGAGAAACTTCTTCACCTTTAAAGATTGGTTTACTCATCGCAACGCTTTGCGAATCAATAATCATTCATTAACAACTTTGACGATTAGTATGCAATCCATCCGATTTTTCTTTGTAAAATATAAAGAATTTCATATTATTCCGTTTTAAATTGGAATTAAAATAATTAATGGAGGATTTTTATGGATCCAGTACTTGCTGCCACACCTTTTACGTCTATTGAACGCTTCTCTCTCACAGCAAAATGCACTCAAACAATGATGAAATGGAATCATTCTGATAAACAACGCATCCTTGGGCAAGTCTCCGCACGTATTGTGGGTTGCATAGCGGTCTCCTTAGCCATCATCGCAGATATTTTCTTTCATCTTGCTTTAGCACTATCTAAAGGCAGTATTGTATGGCCCACGAAGCCTTTCAAACTTTGTTTTCCTAAAATTCCCAGAGATTTGGATGTGTCTTCACCGGTCGTTCATTTTATGTTTGCAATTGATCGTGGCACAAAAATAGCGTCCCTTCCTTTTATCATGATATTTGATCCCGACCGTGCTTATCGCGGTGCACAAACTGATGGCATTTCTAATAAAGAGCTACTTTATTACAAAAATAAGCTGAAAGATTTGGAGCAAGGTCAAAAGAATAAAAAAGAAGACCCATTAGAAATTGCTAGGCTAAGCAAAGAGCTTGAGAATATGAAATTGCAAGCTAAAAAATTAAACGAAGAAAACGCTAAAAAGCAGGCTGATATAAAAGGTGCCGAAGAGCAGTTAAATGCCACTACAGTAGAGTCACAAGCAATCATCGAAGATCTCATTAAAAAGTTGGAAGCTTTGCAAAATAATGATGTAAAGCCTGTTGAAGGTAAAGAAAAAGATATCGTGCAGGGAAACAAACTTGCCGAAGAAGATGTAAAAATCATAGGCAAGGGTATTGCAAAAAACTTAATAAACGAATTTGAGGCGGCAGAAAAAAAAATTAATGGTGAACAAGGTGCCAAAGGCTTGATACCTTTCCAAAAACTGGAAAAAAATGAAGAACGTCCAAAAAGTCCGGTTTCATCACCTAAAATAGTAAGATCCCCGAGCAAGGAAAACCCACCTTTTCAGGGCGGAGGCAGTGGCTTGGGAGTGATGATTATGCAAAACGTGGATGTCAATGTTTTCAATGCGAATGGGATTATGTTGGCGGACATGCTGAAAAACAAAGCCACCAAATTAAAGCCTATTAACACTGAGCTGGAGATGCAAAAAACCAAAGCTGATAAAATTTTGGATGGCCCTACATTTAAAAAGTATTACGGATTTGTTGAAGCGATGATTTTATATTTTGAAGGATTTTTAGGTATAGGCACGCCATATAAAATTGATTTCAAAGAAATCGATCCCTATGGAAAAGATGCAAATAAAGAGATTAAAATGGCAAGTGACGCAGAAGTAGCGAAGCAAAGACTTAATCTTTACCGAAAAGTTCAGGAGCATATTCAACCACGTTTTGAACAGCGTAAAATCGATAAAAAAAATCTGAATGGAGTTCACAAGAAGCAAGAAATTGAAAATGATCAAGAAAGATTAAGAGCTGAAAAAATCCAGGCAGAACTTAAAACAAAAAATGAAAAAGCTAAGCTTTTAAAAACTCTTTCATTCGTTGATGTTCAAAAAACCGCTGCATTAGATGAAAACATTATTCAAACGAATAAAATGATTAAAGATGCTGTGGTAGGAAAGCAGACTAACATTGCAGATTTTGATTCTCTTATAGCTAAGATTGATGAGTTAAAAAATCAATTTTCAAAAAAACAAAAGTTAAATCCTGAAGATGAAACAGAAGAATTCAAATTAGTGGTGCAATTAATTAAACTAATTAATAGCGCCTATGTTGATTCAGTAGCTTGGAATGATAGGGCTGCTAAATCTTTTAATAAAAATGAGGCCTTAAAATTGCTTTCATTTATTAACGTGGAAGAAGAGGCTACCAGAGGATATTATTATTATCAAGCAAAAGAATGGGTTCAGAGTGTTTGCAAAGATATTAAGGATTTTATCGCATTTAAAGTTTTACTTAAATCTATGAAACAAGAGATTGAGCTAGGTCAAAAAGTAAATGGTGAAAAACTTGGACTTTATCAAAGAATTGTTGCTGATTTGAACAACGGAAGTTATCTGGGTTCATCAGTAAACAAACTAAGTTTTAAATTCGGTTAGATCGTTATCCCGTGACCGGCCCAAAAAATTGTTCTTGGTTTATTTATCCCGTGCCCTTGCCCGTGTGCGTGCCCGTGCCCGACCCGAAAAAATTGTTCTTGGTTTATGAACAATATAATTTAGGTAACACACGTACTAGGAAGTGTACGGGTTTTAATTCCTTTTACTTTTGCAAAATCACAGTATTTTTCTTTATTTAATTTTTTTACTCCTATATATTTATTGATCAATATTTTGAGGAAATCATGGCCATTGCATTAAATTCACGCCCTTTGACAAAATTAGAAAGCTTCTCCATTGCAGAGGAATTTACTTTAAAAATCGCTATTAGGAATCACTCGCATTCACGCTTAGTCACTTTTCTTGCAAGAGTCGAGGGTTGCGCTTTTGTTGCTTTATTCGCTTTAGCCGATGTTATAATGCATGCCACTATAGCAAGTATAAAATTCCCTCTCGCGCTGATTGCATTGGGCTTCCGCGGTTGTTTTCATGTTACTCCTGATTTACATATTTCATCTTCGCTGACTCATCTCATCCACGTAGTCTATGGGGTTTTTAACATGGCTATCTTGCCTTTACTGTGCTTATTCAATCCAGATAAAGCTTACCGAGTTGCACAACGGCACGAAATTGACAAACCATTAGATCAACCTAAACCCGATGACGAAAAAGTCATCCCCAAAAAAATCATTGATGAACAAATCAAATTTAAAGAATTAAAATTGAAAGATGAGCAAAAGGATCATGAGCTAATCCAATTAAAACAAAAGACGGATCATATTAAAGAGCAAATCATCCAATCCAATAAAGCTCGTCAGGTTTCCAAAGATGAAATGGATAAATATAACAAACAAATCTTAAAGCTAAAAAAAGATTATAAGGAAACTGAAGAAAGAAGTCATCAATCCAATCTCGCCTTGGACCAGCGCATTGAAGAGCTGAAAATGGATAAAAAAAATCTTGAAGATCAAATTAAGTTAATTAAACAACAGGTGCAGCAAGCTTTACCAAAAGAGCAATTTGATGAAATTGGGGAAAAGGTCAAATTGGCATACAAAGAAAATAATGATAATTTGGAGTTACAGCTTAAAAATTTAAAACAAGATCTTTTAGATATTAATAATAAGCTTGAATTAGCTGAGAAAAAAGTACAAGAAAATAAAGAAGATAATGAAAAAGCAATAGTTAAGCTTGCCAAGCTAGAAACTGAAAATAACGATTTAAATGCAAAAACAGCTGAAATTGAATTACAGAAAAAAGCTTTGAACGAAGAAAATCAGCAGATTAAAAATGATATAAATCATAAGAAATATTTAGCTACGATAGAGCAAAAAAACGAAGAAAATTTAGGGCTAAAGAAAAAAATAGCAGAAATCAACAAACAATTAAATAATTAATAAGAGTACGTATGGCCAACAACATTTATTTCCGTCCGTTGACGCCTTTAGAAAGTTTTTCTATGACCCAAATGTTTACTCTTAAAATGGCCCAATGGAATCATTCTGTGAAGCATGATATCCTCGGTCCAATTTCAGCGCGCATCATTGGATGTGCTCTGGTAGCTTTTACAGCCTTGGCGGATGCCCTAATGCACACTGCCCTAACTATCGGAAAATGTATTTCAGGTTTGTCGCTTTTTGCATTTCAATTTTGTATAAATATTCCCCAAGATTTAAATTTGGGGTCTTCTTTTGATCCATTTAAACAACACTATGCGTGCAGTATTTCATTCAACAACTTTGCCTTTTTTATGTTTGTTGGACCCTGATCGGGCCTATCACATGGTTAAAACTTATCATGATGGCCGCCTTCTTAAAGTGAAGATCCTTCGAGATCAATTACATAATGAAGAGAAGACGCTTGCTAAATTGAAAGAAGGGTTTGATCAAAAAGAGCGCTTGCTTAAAGATTTGAAAAGAAACATGGTCGTATTGGAAGGCCATATTGAAAAGCTAAACCAAGAGCTTCAAGTGACTCAAGATCAAATGAAAGAAAGAAAAAATGAAGTTGAAGATCATAATAATAAGCTTGAAGAACTGGAAAAAAAAATCAATCAATTAAAAATTGATAAAGAAAATGATATCAATGCTCTCTTTATAGCAAACAAAGACATTGAGAAAAAAGTTCAAGAGCTTAAAGATTTACATAATAAAAAAAATGTTGAAGAAAATCTCGCCGGATTGGAGCAAAAAGCAGATGTTGAACATATAAATAATAAATTCGGCAATTTAAAAGTAGAAGGATTTCAACTTAATAATAAAATTGCAGAAAATCTATTTCGAATAGAGGAAGAAGCAGAAGCTGAAAGTTTAAATAGCGAAATTCAGAATTTAAAAATAAAGATTCAAAATCAAAAAAATAAAATCGTCGAGGCTGAAAATCCTATTAAGAATGCACAAGAAAAGTCTGATGAATTGAAAATAAAGATAGGTGCTCTCGAAAATGAAAAAGCAGCCTTACAAGAAAAGATAATTATAAAAGAAAATGAAAAAAAAGCTTTGGAAGACGAGAACAAAGAGCTGCGTCAAAAAGCTGACAAATTAATGAAAGATGATAACGATTTTAAAGAACTATTAAGTCTAAGCAATCAAGCCAATGTGAAACTTCAAGCTCAATTGAAAGAAGCAGAAGAGGCTTTAATCAAAAAGAATAATGCCAAAGATATTGTGATTAAACGCGTAGATCCAGTCGAGATACCTTTGGTTGTTTTAGATTTAATCAATGATAAGCCTAACAAAGAAGCTCCACAACAGGCAGAAGCTCCTTTAATGATTCCAAATGATGCATTTTTCAACAAACCCAATGAAATTCTTCGAGATTTGGAAGATCCACAAGAGGACCTCTTAAAGCAGAACGCTAATCAAAAACAGGAAAATGTCGATTGGCTTAACTCAAAAATGGGTCATGAAGTCGTCCAGAATGCACATGATCAATTAATGAAAGCTATTGAAAATTTTGATCATTTGAAGGGAAAAAACAAGGATTTAAAAGGTCCTATAGATAATAATAATCATAAAATTTTAACTTTGAAATCTAAACATAAAAATCGAGTAGATTTACTTATTAATAGCCCTCCAGGGTTAAAAAAGATTCAAAAACATATCAAAGAGATAATCGAATTTTGTGAAGCTGCGCTGGAAAAAGAAAATCTAAAAGAAGAAGAATTACTGGAACCTGAAGATTTAGGTGTGTCAGTGATGAATGACTTGGGAAAGAGCATTTTTCGAGATTTAAGAAATAATCATAATGATAATTTACACGAAGGGTTAAGAAACACGATTGAATATCTGGGAGTTTATTTAGCTTATCTTAAACCAAAATTAGAAGATTTGCTGAATATGCAAAATGCAAATAAACCCGAAAGAGAACAATTCTTAGAAGCTAGACGTCAAGAAGAAGCTTTACAAGAGATTGAAAGAAAACGAAAAGAAGAGGGGAAGCTGACGAAAGAAGAAGCTTTGAAAGTTTTAGTGTTGCAAAAGGGAATAGTAAAAAAATATCAAGATGAGCCCGGTGAATTTGTCGATGTAGAGTCTGATTTAAACAATATGGTATCTAAACTTAAAGCACAGGATCATTTTAAACAAGTCAGTCAAGGAAAGATTCAAACGATCGAAGACTTTAACACAGCTTTAGCAAGAATCAAGGATCAAATCAATAAGGCTGTGGATTATTATACGCCTACTGATTTCTATAAGCTTATTGTATCACTTGTGGAATGGCTCAATGATCAAAAATATAAGCCTGCTAAAACGAGAAAAAAATGACCACTGAGTGCAGTGAGATCAATGAGAAAATATGAGAAAATTGAGAGGATTACACTATTAGGCGTCGAATGCCGTGCTCCAGCTGTTTTATAATTTAGTCTGAGGTAAATATTAAAGCCCAAACCTCATTATCTCACACTTTCTCAGTGATCTCATTGGCTCAGTGGTGAATTATGAATTGTAAATCAAACCCAAATGCATTGCAAATTTACGAACTTTCATATATAATAATCTTAAATTTCATGAGGCTATTATGATAATAAAAAAAGAATTCAATCGCGATAATTTGATATTTAATGGGATTAATCTGGATCCTGGAGTAAAAGACGAAAATGGGAAAGTCATAAAAAGGGGAATTAATAGTTACAATTTTCGCCTTATTGGATGGATTTTAGAGTTATTTCATTTTGCTGTTTCCGTTAAGAATGGAAAAGAAACGCATTATTGGAACTGTAAAAGCGTAGAAAATTGTTTTAACCGTATAGATAGCGAAAAATTTCCTCGTAACAAAATTGAATCCCATAACAAAGCGTGGATACAAAAAGCTTTAAAAGATTTGGAGCAAAATAGAGAAAATAATGTTCATGAGGAACAGAATAAACCCGCAGATCAGCAATTACCCAATCAGAACGAACAACCCCAAGAAAAAATTGATGAGCCTGAAGGAAAAAAGTTAAATGGTCATGCAAATAACTTAAATGATGAAGCGCAAAAAAAAGAACCACATAACATGGGCTTGAATGTTAAGGACAATCTCCCTACACAACCAAAAGCAAAAGAACAGCCAGCAATTATACCGCTAAAAAAAGCAGAAGCAGTTATTGTCGCCGACAAACCCAAGCAGAAAGACAAGCCTGCTCCACAAAAAGCTTATCATCTTCCTGATCTTTTTGATCTTAAATTAGATAAAAATCATCCTATAACAAAATCCGAGTTCTTAGTTTACCCTGACCATAGACAAAACAAAAAGATTCCTAAAGGCATGAGCGATGCAGTTTTTAAATATGCTATTAATATCGTGCGCCTATTTGCTTGCTTTGATGAAGATAGTGACGAAATAGGTAGCTATAGTCCAATAAAAGATGAAAATATACCGAATCATTTAAAACTCGCAGATGAAATTAATAAAGCTTGTAAACAAAGACTAAAGCAATTTGATCATGTACAGTTGGTTGAACGGGTAAACATGCTAAAAGAATGTGATCCTGATTTCTTAGCAAAAATAAAGATATGTGATTTGGAAGAAAGTTGGGAAGATTCTGGACTGAAGGTCGCTTTGATGACACCTGAGGAAATCAAAAATATCACATTAGAAAAATATTTGACGTTCAATACAAGGCAAAGAGAACTTTTTGAAGGGCGTGCAATAAAACTTTTAGGGGACGTTAAATTTGATGAAAAAAACTGGGATAAGAAAAATTTAAAATTAATCACATTCAGCCAATTTAGGTCCTTAACTTCAAAGGTTGTCAATGAAATCCTTCCTGAAATCTCTGCAGAATGGCTCAGCTGGTTAACTCCTGAACAGTTTAAAGGCTTAAAAGTTGCAAACTTCACAGCCGATCAATTTGAAAGTTTCTTTAAGGTGATCCCCTATCCTGTTAATGAAGGCGAAGATGAGGAACAGTACTATAATAGGGTAAAAGCAAATAAAATCACACAAGACAGAATTGAAAGCTTGGAAAAAGACCAAGTGATGGATCTTTGGCCTCGCTTAGATACGTCTCGCTTAAGGCTCTTATCTGGGTCACAAATTGAAAAAATAGACTTTACTCAATTACTCCCTTTAACTCGTGAACAAGCCGATACTTTATTCCCTCCTTATTCTAATGATTTTAATCTATCATCTATTCAAAAATTGTCCATGCCACAACTTTATGCTGTGCTACATATTCTAACTCCTTATCAGATGTTCATGCTATCAGAGAAACAAATTAGAGCCTTGGATTTCAAACATCCCTCAGTCACTCAAGCTCATATTAATGGATTATTTTTTTGTAAGGATCTCGACCACCCTGAAGCATATAAGAGAGGAGATTTCTATGAAAAACAAAAAAGAGGACGAGAGAATTTCTCCTATCTTAATAAAAACCAAGTTGAGCTTTTGTGGAGTTTGGGTTTATTAGATAAAGACAGGTATAGCTTGATCACTCCTAAACAGTTCGAGGAATTAGATTTTATTAATAAATGCAAGCCTAGCATGGAAATCGCTAAAAAATTATTTCCAGTTTATAGTCCTGCTGATGCTAAGCTATCTTTCATTCAAAAATTATACCCCATGGAAAAACTTTACGCTTGGCTGCCGTATCTAGAGCCTTCGCAACTTTTCATGTTGTCTGAACAGCAAATTCAAGAATTTGATTTCAATAAATACCCCTTGACTCAACCGCAAGTTAAGGGGTTATTTTACTATCAAGAATCCGATCATCCCGATCAAAATAAAGGTATGGATCATTATCTTAAACAACAAAGAGGCCAAGACAATTTCTTCTATCTGAATAAAAAGAATAAAGGCCAAGTGGAGAGTTTGTGGAGTTTGGGTTTATTAGACAAAGACAGGCTTAACTTGATCACTCTTAAGCAATTTGAGGAATTAGACTTTATTAATAAATGCAAGCCTAGCAAGGAAATCGCTAAAGAATTATTTCCAGTCTATAGTCCTGTTAATGCTAAGCTATCTTTCATTCAAAAATTATACCCCATGGAAAAACTTTACGCTTGGCTGCCGTATCTAGAGCCTTCGCAACTTTTCATGTTGTCTGAACAGCAAATTCAAGAATTTGATTTCAATAAATACCCCTTGACTCAACCGCAAGTTAAGGGGTTATTTTACTATCAAGAATCCGATCATCCCGATCAAAATAAAGGTATGGATCATTATCTTAAACAACAAAGAGGCCGAGACAATTTCTCCTATCTGAATAAAAATAATAAAGGCCAACTGGAGAGTTTGTCACATTTGCTTGATAAACATAGATTAGGAATGGTCACAGAGGAACAAATCAAAAAAATAGATTTTGAGAATGATTTCGAAGTAAGCCAGGAAATAGCCGAAGCACTTTTTCCGATTTATAATGTTCGTGATTTTCATAGGTCATTAATCCAACAATTAACCGTTAAAAATCTTTACGTTTGGATTCCCTTTTTGAAACCCTCTCAATTAATCATGCTGTCTGAACAGCAAATTAGAGGTTTTGATTTTACTAAACAATATGTGTCTGAAGAACAAATTAACGGATTATTTTTTACGCAAGCTTCTGATCATCCAGGTATGAATTACGCGAATTTTTATGAAATGCGAGAAGCAGGAATAAAAAATCTTAGTTATCTTAGCAAAACTCAAATTAAAAGCTTGGGAGATGATCTAAATGCGAAAAAAGAGTATATAAAATAAATATTTAATCGTATTGAGCAATGAGCACGGGGAAAATATCGACGACGGTTGGGGACCATGAAAGCCCCTTCCTATACACAAGGTTAGATGCGATATGTCGTGCAATTATCGCTTTTTTATGGTGTTCGGGAATTTCCTTAAGCAACAAATCTTGGAAATTGTCTCTCAAGACAGGGAGACAATAATCCAAGAAACATTTAATGGCCGGGTCCATAGGGTCATTGTTCAGTGCTATCTTATCCAAATAGTCTAAGAGATGGAAAGTAAATTGATTAATATGGTCCGAAATTTGATCAGAGATATCAGTTAGATACTGTCCGGTCTCTTTATGTGTACGCAACAATAGACGTGCCTCATGTAGGGAATATTGTTTAATGCGCTCTAAAATATCATCAACGATTTCTTTTTTATGATTAAAAAAAAGTTCATCCCCTAAGGCCAATCCACTTAAAACTTCAAAGGAAGAACAAATGACACCTCCTTTATTGGCTGAACTATCTTTGATAATTAAAACGCCCAGTTTTTCAAGTTCACGACGGGCTCCTGGTGTCAAGTAAAGATTGGCTCCTTCTACTATAGCTTTTGCTGTAGGCCGACCTCTTTCATCTAAGAATTCATTAAAATTACTTTCATTCAGCGTTCGAGGACGTCCTCCTGAGGGAATAAAGATATCTGTCGGTGTTTGGTGGACATTACTGCGCAGGAGATGATTCATATCACTTCCTGAGATCCAATCTTGTAGCAGATTGCCGTCTTGGTTGCGCCAGCAAAGTGTTTGTTGAACAAAAGCAGTTGGGCTTCTTTTTGAGGTTTTATCAACTAAAAAGCCACCGGGATGGAGCTGTTGAGCAGGATAGTTTTTAATTCCTAAGCCCTGTTTAAAAAGCTCGACGAGAATAGAGAGATCTAATCCTTCTGGATCATTGATTGTTCCTGTTACATCAGTTAAAGCGAGCAATTTGGCCGTCTTAGGATAGTAACGATAAAAATTATAAATTTGATTACCTGCTACATCCCCGTCCGGTCCTCCTGACATTTTAACAGTAAAAGGATCTGTGTGAGGATCGATTCCTAAATACTTAAGGACCTCTTCCATATACATATTAATTCCAAGCGATGTTACACCATATTCCTTATGATTGATACCGACACGCGGCTTACTGGACATGAATGATGTGCCTGGTTTGTAATTATATTTCGCGCTGAAGCCTGCAATCCATTTTATCATGGAATCATGCATATTTTCGTCAGGGCCCAAATAAAGATATTCAGGGCGTTTCAAATAATCGACAATGTTTTTTGTTCGAATCGTTCCGTCAGGATTGAAGTTAACGATCGTAATAAGACTTTCAATAAACGAACGTTGCGCTTGGTATAAATGTTCGCTCTTCTGTTCAGACTTATAAGATTCAATTTTCTTTTGAATTTCCAAGATGTCCACGCGTGAAATTTCTAGCTCTTTTTCTAAAATGACAGCTTCGGATTCAACCCGTTCAAAAGGTCTTAAAAAAATGATACCCTTAGAGCCTCCTTCAGGAATGTCTTTGTTTTTCATATGCTGTGTGTAAGCAAGATTGTAGCATTCTGTAAAGACAGTGTTGCGCTCCACAGCCTCTGATTCTATTTGCTCAGGAAATACTGTGCGTAAACCACCTCGGGATAGGTCTTTAAAACGTATATGAAAACCAAAAAAATGCATGCCCTTAATAAAGAAAATGCCATAGGGCAATATGGGAAATTTATTTTCACGTTCGAAAGGAATATGATTAAGATATTGAGGGTCCAACCTAAAGCTGATGGATGTAAGGTTGGTGCGGTAAAAATTTGTTTTCAAAGTATGCTGGACAAGGTTCATTGCTTGTTGTAATACATTTTTACGACGGATATCATATTCGATTTGTCCCGTGTCCAGTTTGTTAACGTCATCTAAGAATTTCTGCCTCAGGTTTAAATATTGATCGTAGTTAAGGCGAGTAGGATCAAATTTAGCTTCGAAAGCTTTGCAAATATAAGCAGTGAGCTCGGGATGTCTGCACAAAGCCTCTTCGATGTTTTCAATTGTATACAAATTGGCATCGATATGAACCAAAGCTTGATGGATAAAATAAACGATGGTACGAAGCAAATTACCCATATTTCCAGAAACAACACCTGTGTTCACTAATTTATCATCAATGGTATCAAAGCTTGCAAAATACTTACTTGTTACGAGTTCACGTAAAAAATCAGGGATGTCTGCAACTTCCCACGCAGCTTTATCCGAATGTCCCTGGAGTTCTAAAACCATAACTAAGATCGAATGGCGGCTAAAGGGATCGATGTATGTGGCGTTCACCCTTTTCATCATGAGCCCATGACGATGAATAATCCGTGCGAGTCTATATAAAAAGTTATATTTTGGGACGTTGCGCCAAGCCAGAACAATTTGCAAAGAGGCACTTCCGTCTTTTTTCCAATGCTTATTTTGGTGGATTTCATATTGGCAATGGTCGCTGACCCTCGATCGGAAAAACATATCGATTGCAACCTTTAATCGTTCTATAGGCAAAGACCTTAAAAAGCGGGTATTGATACCACTTGTTAAATTTTCGAATTCTTGGTCGGTAATTGAAGGATTGCGTTCTTTAATTAATTGATGGAGGAGTGCTTTGGCTTCTTCCGTAAAAGGTTTCTCGGATGATTCGCTAAGTTCTGAAAAATAAAGCGTGGCAATACGCAGATGTGCTTGAATGCCGGGTATCGGTGGGGCAGAGTTGGAGACAAAAGTTTCATAATTTTTGATGCCGAACATGGCATAATTTTTGAGGATGCGGAGGTCTGCATCCGCGCTATCTAAGCACATCACAAAGGCAGCACCCTTGAAGTGTATAGTAGAAAAATAATCTTGCAAATGGAGTCCCATCAGGCTATGTGTGAGGAGGATGGCATTTTCTTGGCCTACTTCTTGAAAAAAGTTGGGCGGCATGGCTTGTTCTAACCATAAATAATTCTCTCGGAACTTTTTAGATTCATTTTCTATAGCGGCAAGTAAACTTGCAGTGGGCATTTTCGATTTGTCTGTAGGTTTTATCATTTCCTAAGCTCCAGTTTGAATGCAATCTTTCACTTTTTTTGCATACTGGCATAACAGATTTTAAATTTGTAGCTTTAATAGGAAAGAACAAGAAAGAACAGGATATAAGGATCACCTTCGGTGGCAGGGTAAAGGCATTGACCTCTTTTCCTGCCACCGAAGGTGATCCTCATATCCTGTTCTTTCTTGTTTTGTCTTCTCTATCGCTCGCCGTTTTTGAGCAGCCGCAATCCATTCAAGCCGACGATCACAGTGCCGCCTTCATGTAATAGGACTGCTAACCATAAAGGGATAAAGCCGGCTAGTGAAGGAATAGTGGCAATAAAAATGGCGGCTATAGCTAGAGCTAAATTTTGTCTGACGATGGTTTGAGTTTTTATGGCTTTTTGAAAAAGCCAGTCAAGATGCTCAATATTATCTTGAAGTAAAACAATATCAGCAGCTTCCATAGCAGCTGTTGAACCTACTTTGCCCATACAAATACCGACGGTTGAGCGCGCCAAGGCGGGTGCATCATTAATTCCATCACCTATCATGGCCAGACCTTCATTTTCAGAAAGATGAGCTACATATGCAAGCTTATCTTCGGGAGTCAGATTAGCTTTAAAATCCCGTATATCTAGCTCATTAGAAATGCGTTCGGCACTGAATTTGTGATCTCCCGTGAGCATGACTATTTTTAATCCCATTCTATCTCTCAACTTTTTCACGGTATTTTTTATGTTGAATCTTATTGTATCGTGAAATCGAAATAGCAAGACATTTTCTCCTATTTGGAGAGGAGAGACGAGTTCTCCTTGATTTTGCAGCTCTTTACATTTTTGTAAAAGCTGCTGAGCTTGAGGAGCGTTTAATTTTTCTGCAATAAACTCGGGATGTCCAATCGCCACGGGCACATTAACGCCCGTTGGAAGTGTAAAAATCCCCTCCAAGCCGCTGCCGGGGATTGCTTGGAAGACTGAAATTTGGGCAGGCAGGATTTTAGCCTTTTGTGCATAAGCTAATATAGCTTTGGCGATGGGATGGATAGCATTTTTTTCAAGGGCATGGGCGACACTGATTGCTTGATTAGTATCGATCTCCCTGCCTAGAGATTCCACACCGGCAAAAGTTAATTCTCCAGTGGTTAAAGTGCCTGTTTTATCAAATGCTACGGTTTTACATTGAGCCAAGGCATCTAACACCGTGCCCCCTTTTAAAAGGATTCCATGTTTTGCGCATGAACCAATGGCACTTAAATAAGCAATGGGCATGGCAATAATCAAAGCACAAGGAGAAGCTGCGATTAAAAAGGCCAGAGCTCTATAAACGGAGCCCTCAAATCCTAAAAAAGGAATTGAAAAAATAAAAGGGAAAATCAATGCAAAAAAAGCAGATAAACAAATGATAGAGATGGCGTATGATCGGCTGAATTTATCAAACCATCTCTGCAGTTTGGGTCGAGCGTCTTGAGCTTCGGTCACCAATTGAATGATTTTAGCTAGAGTAGAATCAGAACTTGTTCTTAACACTTGCATGACAAGGGCACCCTCTAAATTAAGAGCACCCGCTACTACTTCATCGTGGACTCTTTTAACGACAGGAAAATTTTCTCCAGTAATATGTACGAGATTTACAGATGAAATGCCTTCAATGACTTTACCATCTAAAGGAACGACTTGACCCGACTTAACTAATATGTGCTCTCCTACCGAAATTTCATTCACAGAATGCTCTAAAAGAGTGCCATCGCTTTGTACCAGGCTGGCGCGAGTGGGAGAGAGTTTATGAAGGCTGCTAATGGCGCTTTTTGCTTTTTGAGTCACGGCATCTTCCATAGCACCTGATAAAGCAAATAAGACAAGCAGCAAAGCACCTTCCATAGCGCTACCAATAAGTACTGAGGAAAAAGCCGCAAGCGTCATTAAAATGTCTATATTGATATCGAAATCTAAAAGATCTTCAATGGATTCGATGAGTGCAGGAATTCCTGCCAGGAAATAGATCATGACTAATAATAAATTAGAGAGGGGCATTGTCCGTACATGCCAGGAAAAAGCAAAAGCTAGCGCAAGAAGAATGCTTGAGGCTACAGAAGCTTTAAGGGTAAGATTATAGCCCCACATTCGACTGGTTTTTTTGATGAATGGACTGGATATATCCGGAGAATCCATTTCAAAAAATTCACTGAAGACTAAAGGTTGGCTAATACTATCCATAATAATCTTACTACAATTTCTTAGTTAAAAAAAGAAAAAATTATAAAGAAAAAAGACCCAAGCATAGGCTAAAATGGCTAAACCAATATTCCAAACTATGGCTGGGATCACACGGTTGAGTTCATAATATGCGGATATTAAGGAAGCCAGGGCTATGCTGATCAAAGCCCCAATGGCTAATCCATAATGATTAGGAGCTATTAGATGGCCTATAAGTACGAGACTGGCTGCTGCTAAAGCCCCTAAACCAGCTCCACAAGCCTGTTTTAATGGATGTTCGTGCGATTCAAGTTTTAGGCCTAATTCTTCTTCCACCATGACTTTAAGAAGGCGATCTCCATCGGCCATTAACACGTCTATCACATGATCAAGAAGTTTTCCTTCAAAGCCTTTTGCTGCATAGAGTTCTCTCAATTCCATTCTCTCTTGATCACGGTTATTATCTATTTCCCATTTTTCCTGTTTGACGACTCGGTGCAACCGTTCTAGGCGAGACCATCCCAGCCATGCGCTTCGGCCAAATTTCCATAGTGTCCATCCCGTAGAAAAAATGAGGATATCTACTGTCAGTTGCGATAAAGGTAAATGTAGGGATAGTAAAATGGAACTGATAAGTAGAAGGACTACAGCTGTTTCGCGCGCTGCGTCAGCTCCAGCGGAAATGTGACCGGGTAATTCCGTCCCATGGACTTCAACGGAAGATAATTTTCCTTCAGCGATTTTTTCAGCGACATGTTCAAGAGGATCTTTACCTGTAAAGTGCGTATTTTCAGACATGAAATAAACCCGGTTTTTATTGAAACCATTTTAGCACAAACATCATATTACGGCGAAGTATCAATTTAACCACTGAGACCAGTGAGATCAATGAGAAAATATAAGAAATCTAAGTGTAATTTGATAAATTTTATAATTTATGTTATAATAAAAATGGTTAGTTTTAATTTTTAATTAATTTATTTTTGGTTTTTTATGAATCAAGATTTATCTAATCTTAATACAGGGGCGGGTCATCAGGGGAGTTTGTCAGGACTTGATGCATTTTATAACGTTCAACCAGTTGTGCCGGATCAAACTGTTCAACCTGCAGGCCAGCCTACTAAAGATTCCATTGAAAAAGCAAGCGCTCTTGTCGCTTCTTTATATATGCCTCTCATTTCCAATCCGATATTAGTCCCACCTGATCCAAATCTTACGCTCGTTATAGGACAGCTTGCAATGGATAGGATTTGCTTGAACATCTTAGATAGTTGGTCAAAAAATCTACGAGAAATTGCGGAGGCAAAGAAAGAAAAGGATCGGATAGACGAAATGAATCCTATTTTTCGTGAAATTCACATGACTGCATCTTTTTTTCTTGCCATTTCGACGATTTTCATAAGGGCTATTTTTGGCACAAAAGTTGCAGAAGCTTTTCAAAAATCTGGTTCAGCCAATGATGAAGAAGCTATCGCGGCAAAATTTGCGTCGCAACTTACTCAATGGGCATTAGATGGAACCTTAAAGGGCTATTTGCTGACTATAATAGATAAATTACCTTCTGTAACTAATTTACCGGAAGATCAAAAACAGCAGATTGCGAGTCAATTTCAGATTATGTTGCTGAGTTCAGCTCTGGCTGCTTTATACAAATCTGAAACAAAGTGGATTAAATCTGATGATTTTGTTGCTCTATTAGCCAATCCCGGCATCTTAAAGGACCCTAATGCTTCCATACTGGCTGCTATTATTGTTAATACATATAATAATTTGCCCGATGCAGTACAGAAAAGATTGGCTAAAACACTGGTCCTTTATATGGATACTAACCCTGATTTACCCACCTTATTTGATCTGGGTCAAACAACTGAGATACAGCTGTCCATTCTTAATTCTTCCCGTACTTAACAACCCGTGCGCGATTAAAACCCCGCCCGTGCCCATGTGCGGGCCCGTGCCCGACTTGAACCCGTGCCCGTGCCCGTGTGCGTGCCCGTGCCCGAAAAAAAAGCTCTCTACATATATATCAAAAACAATATTAATCGGGCACGGGCACCACGGGCACGGGTTTTAATCGGGCACGCACATGGGCACGGGCATGGGTTTTTAAGGCATGGGCTAACCTTAAACTTCTTTCTTGTTTTCTATTCAAAATTCTGTATCCTATTAGTAGATTATCTTAACATTGTTTAGCATCACCAAGAATTAATTATGAAACTTTCATTGAACTGGTTGCGTGACTATATTCAAGTAGATTTATCGCCTGCCGAAATCGCAAAAATTCTGACTTTAGCAGGCCTTGAAGTAGAAAGTATTGAAACTCTTTCGGGCGGTTTTGAAGGTGTGATAGTAGGCGAAGTTCTTCAAGTAGAAAAACATCCTAATGCCGATCAGCTTTGCATCGCGAATGTTTCAGATGGTCGGGATACTTATCAAGTGGTTTGTGGTGCTCCTAATTGCCGTGTAGGCTTAAAAACAGCTTTTGCTCCTATCGGTGCTACATTAATTGATGCTGAGGGCATAAAATATAAGATCAAAAAGACAAAACTCCGCGGTGTTGAATCTTCCGGCATGCTTTGTTCAGCCGATGAAATAGGTCTTTCCGATGAAGAACAGAAGGGTATCATTGAGTTCAATGGGGAAATGAAAGTTGGTGAGGACCTAGCAGCTTTGCTTACTGATACAGTATTTGAAATTGCCCTAACTCCAAACTTAGGACATTGTAATTGTGTAGTAGGCATAGCCAGGGAGCTTTCTGCTCAGATCGGTGAGCCATTTGTTTTGCCTTCTATCAATTTAGCAGAAGATCAGTCTTTGCATACACCGGGTCTCATTAGAATAGACGTTGAAGACGTAAAAAGATGTCCACGCTATGCTTGCAGAGTCATTAAAGATGTTAAAGTAGGTCCTTCTCCTGAATGGCTAAAGCAACGTCTCAAGGCATGTGGCATCCGACCGATCAATAACATTGTGGATATTACAAATTTTGTTTTTTGGGAAATAGGTCAGCCACTTCATGCTTTTGATTATGACCGTATTGCAAAAAATAAAATCTTCGTTCGCACGGCATGTGAAGGCGAATCTTTTATAACACTTGATGATAAGACACGTCTTTTGACTTCAGAAGATCTTCTCATCTGCGATGCTGAAAAGGGGATCGCTATTGCGGGCGTGATGGGAGGAAAAAACTCTGAAGTCGAGTCTCAAACGCAAAATGTTTTATTAGAAGCTGCCTATTTTAATCCGCAATCCATTCGAAAGACGAGCAAGAGGCTGGGTCTTCAAACGGATTCTTCCAAACGTTTTGAAAGGGGGGCTGATCCCAACGCGGTGTTATGGGCTTTAGACCGTGCGGCTATGCTCATACAAAATCTGGCCGGTGGAAAAATTGCTCAGTTGCCATTAGACATAAAAAAACAGTCTTTCCCTGAAAAGAAAATTGAATGTCGTTTAAGTCGAACTAATGCATTGTTGGGTACTCACTTAGCGGTCAGTGAAGTAGAAAACGTTTTCAAAAGGCTAGGCTTTACCTATAGCTGGGATGGAAAAGATACATTTTTTATAACGGTCCCTACTTATAGGGTAGACATATCCAATGAAATAGACCTTATTGAAGAAGTCGCTCGCATCTATGGCTATGATAATATCAGCTGTCCTTCGCCAACCTACAAAAATTCTAACATTCCTCATGCTCCTTTATTTATTTTTGAAAGAGTGCTAAGGGAGCGTATGATTTCTGAAGGGCTACAGGAGTTTTTAACCTGCGATCTTATTGGCCCCTCCATTTTGGATGTTATTGGTCAAAATCCTGAGGATCTCGAAGTCATTAAAGTGATGAATCCGATTTCTATAGAGCAGTCTATTCTAAGGACATCCCTTTTGCCAGGACTATTGCAACTTATTAAATATAATGTGGCGCGACAAAACAATAATATATGCGGTTTTGAGATAGGGCGAATACATTTTAAATATGCAGATCAGTACAAAGAACAAACCGTTGTCGGAATCGCCCTGACAGGTCAAGCGCAACAACATGAATGGGACTCTAAACCACGCGATTTTGATTTTTATGATCTAAAAGGCATCATCGAAAATATTCTTAAGGAATTGCGTATCTATGATGTTATATTTAAAACAAATGACTTAAAAACCTTTCACACTGGACGTCAAACGGGCATTTTTGTAGGCTCCTTAGAAATCGGTTCCATGGGCGAGGTTCATCCTAGCATTATTAGACGTCTGGATATTGCACAAAGGGTCTATTTTGCTGAATTGAATCTACACGATTTAATTCAGACACATCAGGTAGATTATGTGATGCAAGAGGTTCCTATCTATCCAGGTTCCGAGCGTGATTGGACAGTCACGGTGCAAGAAGAAACTCCAGTTCAGGAGATTTTTGATAGGATCCATAGCGTTTCATCTAATCTCCTAAAAAAAGTGAACTTGCTAGATATTTATCGTAGCGAAAAATTAGGTGCTGGATTAAAGAATGTGACGCTTCGTTTTGTTTATCGCGATGATAAAAAAACTATCTCTCAGGATATCGTAGATGCGGAGCACGCCCGAATTATGAAAGAAACAATCAATAAACTGAAAAGTTAAATACATTATTTATAGGTGGATTATGCGCAAATTATTTATCTCTTTTATAGGTCTTTCAGCTCTGGCTTTGATACTAGCCGGCTGTCAACAACAATCAGAAAGATATTATGCTTCTTCTGAAATATTAGATGAGACTTATATGCATCGCTATGGCGTGCCTGTCAGTCCAGAAGATTGGAATGCTGGTGGAAATCATGGACAAATAGTCACCACATTAGCTAACGGTATTGTGGTTACGAAATCTTACAATACAGGAATTTTGGATGGTGATACAACTTATTCCTATCCACATAGTTCAAGTATTGAAAAGGTAGAAAATTATATGAATGGGATCTTGCAAAAAGAATCTACTTTCTACATTTCCGGTGCCCCTAAGCAAGAAATCATTCATAATTCTCCGCAAAATATTACTGTCACCGCTTGGTATGAATCAGGGGCTCCAAAAAGTAAGGAGCAGTTTCAAGGAGACCTTCTTTTCCAAGGCACTTATTGTGCTCAGAACAATCAGATGGATTCGCAAGTCGTCAACTATAACGGAACACGTACAAGCCGCGATGATTATGGTCAGTTAGTTTCTGTGGATACCATCGATAAGGGCCTCATGTCTCTACGCACAACTTATCATCAAAATGGGTCTTCTAAAGAAGTGATTCCCTACGCTAACGGCTTGGTACACGGGGAAGTTAAAACTTATTTTCCTGCAGGGGAACCGCGTACTGTCGAAGAATGGAAAAACGGTGTTCAGACTGGTACGACAACGGAATATCTTAATGGGGAAAAAGTAGCTGATTGCAGGTATGAGGCTGGAAAAAAACATGGCATAGAGCGTCATTATCGTGATGGCAACACCCTTGTTCAGGAAATTTCTTGGGCAAATGGGTTAAAACATGGTCCTTGCAAAAATTATGTGGGTAATTCGACCAAAACAGATTTGTATTGGCAAGGAAAGCAAGTCAGCAAGACAAACTATGATATCATCACTGGACAAGCCGGAGCGAAAAAGACCATTTGGGGTTACGCCAAATAAGAAGCTAAAATTCAATGCAAAGTCGCAAAGGCCCTAACAGGCTTTTGCGCGTAAGTTTATTTGACGCGAAGCGTTGAAAATTTGGTTTTAAAAAACTTTCTTTTCTGCATCGCAACGCTTCGTGGTTCAAACATTTACGATATTTTCTATTCGAGTACGATGCTCCCATTCACAGCGCATTGACAAGCTAATCTATAATTCGACGCACATTTCTTTTTCCGCAACGTTTCAATTTCGATGATTGAGATCTTCGATAAGTTTTCCATGCCCTCTAGTATTTTGATGGCGCAGGTCCCGCATTCCCCACGCTTACAACCAAACTTAAAGGGTAATTGTGGATTTCTTCTATGGATTTCCAAAAGCTCACTACCTGCTTGAACTAAAATTTCTTTATTTTCCTTAAGGAACTTGACTTTGGCCAATCCGAACCTCTTTATTTTCTTTTATTAAATGTGTGAAGTCTCCGGTTATTGTATCTGCTTCATATATTTTCTGAAGTACAGGATGTTGATTTGAATCATAAAGGATGACCTCGTTTTCACTGTCTCCTAAGATTTTATAATGCATTGTTTGAATGGATAACAAAATCCCTTGAGGCGATTTTGCAACGCATTTTTTACAAAGATTTTGGGAAAAAGTATATGTTTCTATAAACAGAACCCTGTCATCTTGGTCACGTATGATACATTCCGTAGAATCTGCATTTTCTTTAACTGTTAATTTTTGCCATCCTTGCTGATTTATTGGATTCAAAAGCCTGAAATTTAATAAAGCAGAATCATAGACACTCCTTTGGAATTGACCGTAGGAATATTTCTCAATAGAAATGCGTTTACGGTATGGATCCATGACAATTTTATAAGCCATCTCAAGTTTCGCATTTTCCTCATGTGCACAAAGACCATACGGAATACCTTCTTTCCAAAAATAATCCTTGTAAAGCTTTGTCACAAAACCATCCTCTGCTAAAATAAGGTACAAAATTAGGTAAACTGTCTAGTCACATCATTTATTTTAAGGAAAACAATCTTATGTTTGAATATATTTCACAAATCTTTCAAGTTAAAGGCCCCGCTGTAAAGGTTAAATTCTTTATGGATAAAGATCAAATTTTTGAAATTCAGGTAGCTCCATCCGAAAAAAATTTAATTTGGCAAATAGAATCAGATAAAAAGTCATTAAAAATTGAAAAGGATATTACCCTTTGGATGCAAACTTATGCAAAGCGTGAAAATCCATCGATTAAACTGCCTTTAGATCTTAGCCATATTCCCAGTTATACTTCTTTAGTTTTGCACCATGTTTATAGTATATCTATGGGTGAAACGTGTTCTTATCAAGAGATCGCGAAAAGGACCGGTAAGCCTAAAGCGGCACGTGCTGTAGGCAATGCTTGTGGTAGAAACCCCTTTCCTTTCATCATCCCCTGTCATCGTGTTCTAGCCAGCAATGGAAGCTTGGGGGGATATTCAGGTGGAGGAGGCCTAGACGTTAAAAAACGCTTATTATCCTTTGAAAGTCATTCTTAATTAGTAATAAATGGTCTCTTCAGTTGGGATCTTGAGGGACTCGAATTATTTTACAACAAAGCCTTTATATAAAATGGCCTGCTTTTTGCATTCTTTAAGTCAGGATTTAAGGGAGGTTTTTTATGAAAATGAATCAGACTAAAAATCAACTGTTTAAGCGCATGGCTTATCTAGAATTTGTAGAAGACCAACTGAGAAGTGAACTGATATATTTAGATGGACTTTTAACATCCATTGGCTTTCCGCGTGGGCTATCTTCGGTTAAAGAAGTTGCCAGAGACCTCTTGAAAGATAAATCTCAAGATTAATAAGAAATTTCTGCAATTTCAGAAAAAAAAATAAAAAAAAATCGAATCTAACTTTCAAAAAACATCATCTACATATATATGTGAGAATGTTTTAAAAAAATTTACCTAATTTTGATTTTTTCTTTAAACAATTTTAACATGCAACCGTTTTATTAGAGGGGTCTTTAAGAAAATTTAGGAGGTTTTAAATGAAAAAGGCTGAGTTAAACAAGAAGATGGCATACTTAGAGTCTATCAATGATATATTGAGCACTGAATTGGATCATATCAATGATTTAATGAAAATTGTGGGTTTTGCAAACGGAATAGCCACACTTAAGTTTACTGCTGAAGAGATGATTGCTAAAGGGTATGTTCAAGTTTCAGAATAAATAAAAGTGGCATGCAAATTGCTCAGACACAAAGAATAAAGGGTGGGGAAATGGAAAATAAAGAGATTGCAGAATTAGAACAGAAAATAGCTTACTTAGAATCACTCAATGATCAGTTGAGTACAGAGGTCAGTTATATTGATCAATTAATGAAGCTTATTGGATTTGCCGGCGGTTTAGATACAATTAAGGCTACTGCGAATGAAATTATAAAAAAAGGTTATAATATTAATAATTTGCCTGAATAGTTTAAAAATTAAAAAATCTTAATATTCATAATAAATAAAAAATGGGCTCTGAATTCTGCAGAATTTAGAGCCTTATTTTTTTCAAATTGGATGGTAATGTTCTATTAATTACCACTGGGATCACCGAGATCATTGAGAGAATCAATTGGCATACCTTTTGCATCCTTCATTATGACGAAGTAACTTCTTTAAAGGAGGGACTTATGACCAAAGCAGAACTTGTCAAAAAAATAGCCTTATTAGAATCTGTCAATGATCAATTATATTCTGAATTAATTGACATAGACAGACTCATGCGACTTGTCGGATTTGAAGGTGGCTTGGAAACTGTCAAACTAACAGCTCAGGAACTTTATAACAGCGAGCAGGAAGAGGGTGATGAGGCTGCTTAAATAACGCGAGTTTTGGCTAATGAATAGACATAATTCCTTATTCGAAACTCACGTTAAATATAACGTCACGTCACTATTGTATTGAGAAAATTAATTAAATGATGTAAAACGTTGTGAAAATTTCGAAAAAATGGTGACGGAGAAATTATTAAATGGATGGAATAGGAAGTTACTCAAATAATTTTAATCAAAGCTTTTTAGAAAAGCTTCATCAAAAAGGAGGCAAAACTGAAGAGAAGCCTGCAAATGATGAAACTGATAATTCCAAAGATGCATTTAGATTTAAAGCCAAACAAAAACATGTATGGAAAAGAAATCAGAATAATGAAGTTAATAATTCTATTCACGAAACCAATAAAAATTCAAAAAATAATGAAAACTTAAATATTGAAGTGGAAAACGATTCTGGTGATGAAACCAATCTTGATAAAGAAATAGACAATATTTCTGGCAACGAATCTAACAATCATTCAGATGTGGAAAAGGAAGAATTAACAGATGAAGAAGGTTACGTTTCCGGAGATAGTACCGTTGAAAAAGAAATTGATTTTGAGGTTCAATCAACGGGTGAGTATATCACCACTGAAAATCAGGATGAGGAAGCACTCATAAAAAAATTAGAGGAACGAGATGAAAGAATTAAACAAGCCAATTTGAATCATGCCACTGTTCATCTGGCTGATTTATGGGCTCCGGACATAGAACAATTATATGCGATAAAATCGCAGCCAAAAATTATTAATGCCGTTAAAAATGTGGATCAACTTCTCATAGAAAAGATAGATCTATTTCAAAATCTCATAAAAAAAAGTAAAACGTCTGCTCCTGAAAATTCAGGAATAAAACGAATTTATAAAAAATTAGAAGCAGCCCCTTTGGTACTTAAAGATAAAGTATATTCGGGACAAGGGGGAACTTACTTTGCTGAAGGTCTTGTGGTCTCTCCTCAAGGCGAGGGAATATATGAAGCTCATAATGAAAAGGGATTTGCACATACCAACCTAGAGGATTGTTGGTTAATACAAGACTCTATTGCTGCCTATGAAGATCAAACAAGAAAAGTCGCGGCATATAATATAGCTCTAAAAATTGGTTTACAACAGATCACTCCTCCGGCAGTTCTTGAAGTTTTGGAGTGTGTTCCTGATCGATTAAAAGGCATTTTGGGTTTCAACTACATTTCTGATCGCTTGGATCACAAGAAATATCCACTATTTGCTGAACTGAAACCAAATTATAGAAGACTTTGTGCTGTCCAAGAAAAAATTGAAAATGCACTGACTGTTTACCAATTTATTGAAAAATTTGAAGCAGAAAATGGGGGCAAAAGTGAAGTAAGTGAACGAATGATCAGGGAAATGCTGAAAGATAAAATTTCCTTTCAAGATTATATGCTATATAACGTTTGGCTCATGATAACCGGAGATAATGATGGGCATATTGGAAATGCAATTATCTACCAAGACAAGAAAGGTAAATATGGTATTCAAGATAAATCTGAATATCGGTTAATGAAAATTGATGAGGGGCAAACATTTCCACGCATAAATAAAGATTTTTTGAATGATATGCTTACCAACAACCTTCTTGTTGATTATAGCAATGCATCTATTGATTTATATATCAGGCTTATTATTGAGAATATAAAAGTAGAGGAATGCACCTCTATTTTGAAGGATTATGGACTAGAAGAATCCATCACAGCGACAAATGTACGCTTCGAAACTTTAAAGGCTTTGATTAAAGAATTTCCTAAAATCTCACTTCGGGAGTTATGGTTTAGGTTAACACAAATAGATCCTGATTCAACATCTTTTGTCATGGAAGATAATCCATGCTTTTGCGACTTAACTGAAGAGGAAGTAGAAGAAAATGAAATCTGGAACCCTTCACCTAGAAAAGAAAAAAGAGTAGATTTTAATTTAATTAAAAAGCAGTTCAAAGATCCAAGTTTACTCAAATCTCCTGAAAGAAATATAGTGGTGGCAAGTCAAGAAATTGAATCAGTTAAAAAAACCGGAAAAGTGAGTGCAGCCTTAGAGCAATTTAAAAGCAAACAAGAAAAAACTACTTGAAAATTGGAGGGTATGCTATAAAAATGCAAATCTTTTCGTTTATAGGTAGTGCTTATTTGTAACACTTAAAAAAATAATTTTTAGATAGGAAAAAAATGAAACTCGACCGTTGTATAGAGCATGCCTTCAAGATTTACACACCACGAGAGATCTTTGTTCCTGCAGGATACAGAAAATTGCCCATTTTTGGGGGTAAATATAAAGTAAAAGAAGGAGATAAAGGTTGGGATTTAGCATTAAAGTTACATAACAAAAGTTTGGTGGAATTTAAATCCCAAGGTTTATCACAAGAAATTCGTGAGACAGAAATTAAGCCAAAACTAATATCCCAAGATAGTGAGAAAAAAATTAAAGCTGTGCCATCACAAGAAGCCAGTACGATGGAAACTAAGCTGCAAGAATTATCACTAGAAGCTAGTGAAGAGAAAAAGGCTGAAACATCGAAAGAAACTAATAAGACGGAAACTACGACTTCTCAAGTGTTGCTACCAAAGAAGAATAAAAAGCGTGCTCATGGTCTTAAATATAGGGAAATTTTGGCAAAAGATCCAACTGCATCTAAAATTGAAAAAAAAGTTCAAAAAGACTTCAAAGATAAAAACGACAAATAGAACACAAACCAAAAACTTCGCCGAAGGCTTTCTTTTCCAATACAAATTTGAGGCCAAGAGATTTTTTGTTAGGCCAGGAGGGCCATAATATTACAGCCCAGGTCGAGCGGAGCGAGGCCTGGGTAACAATAAAAATGCATCAAGTCCTGAAAGGACGGCATGATCGAAGAAGTATTATGGCACGATCTTTAGAAGACGTTATTCTACATTTTGTTTTTAAAGTGCGAAATCCTTGGATCCAATCTGATGTTTAAAAAGAGCTTTTAGCAATGCTGCAGCGAGCTCAAATTCCATATGACGAAAAATATCTGATTGATTTATATCGTCCTTTCAGGACTCAGCACTTTTTTATTGTTACCCAGGCCTCGCTCCGCTCGACCTGGGCTATAATATTACGGCCCTCCTGGCCTAACAAAAAATCTCTAAGCCTTAAATTGTGTGTGTTATAGTTATGCTAATTAACTTGGTAATACACATTTTTTTTCACAGACTCTTAGGTTAATAAATACGCGAAGTCCTCAAGGGATAACGAATACTGAACAACACCATCCACATCATCAAAAATAGTATCGATTAACAGATTTTTCTGTTCCTTTAATTTCATCATTTTTTCTTCTATGCTTTCTACTGTGACATAACGTTTGGCAAAAACAGTAGCTTTTCTACCCATGCGATGGGCGCGATTGATGGCTTGCTTCTCTGCCGCTTCATTCCACCAGGGATCAAAAATAAGGACATGATCAGCTGCTGTCAAATTTAAGCCGGTTCCTCCAGCTTTCAAGCTAATTAAAAAAAGAGGAGTGTTAGGATCATTTTGAAACTGATTCACAACTTTTTCGCGGTCTTTTGTGCTCCCATCTAAATAGGAAAAATTCCAATTCCTAGCTTTAAGTTCCTTAGCTATGAGGCTTAACATTGAGGTGAACTGACTATAAACAAGAACCTTGTCATTTTCTTCCATGGCATTTTCTAAATCTTGCAAAAGCGCATCCATTTTGCCACTATTGCAAACTACCGCATCATTGGATAACTGACTCGAGATTAAAAGAGGATGACAGCAGATCTGTCGCAATCTGAGGATGGCTTCAAAAACTTCTAAACGGTGTTTGGAAATACCATCGGTATTAACTTTTGCAAACAAATTGCTTTTGATGCCGGATAAATAACCTTCGTAAATTTTTCTTTGGTCGGGAGTCATTTCAACCCAGATTGTCTGTTCAATGCAATCAGGAAGATCTTTTGCCACATCAACTTTTTTGCGGCGTAAAACAAAAGGGCGGATTTTTTTCTTAACTTTTTGTAGATATCTTGGGTCGGAGTTTCCTGCTAGTAAGTCGGCTGAAAAAGTTTTTTCATCGCCTAAGAGTTCAGGCATCAGAAAATGAAAATGCGACCAAATTTCACTCAAATGATTTTCGATAGGTGTGCCTGTCAGCAGAAGACGATAGTCTGATTGCAGCTTAAAAGCAGCCTGAGCAACTTGTGTGTACGGATTTTTAATGGCTTGTGCTTCATCTAAAATGACAGAATCAAAATCAATTTTTGACAATAGAGGTAGATCGATTCGCATTGTTGCATAGGTAGTCAGAATGATGATATCTCCGCAAAGATTGTCTATATGTTGATTTCTAGAAGGCCCATGATGTGCAATGACTTTTTTATTTGGTAAAAAATGCTCGATTTCCCTTTGCCAATTAAAAATTAGTGAGGTGGGCATAACAATTAGGACCGGCTTTGTATTGTTTAATTGCGAGAGAAAGGCTAATACTTGTACAGTTTTGCCCAAGCCCATGTCATCCGCCAAAATGCCATTGAAACCAAAATGATGCAGAAAGTTAAGCCAGTTTATACCTTCCTGTTGATAAGGACGCAAGTTGCCATGAAAGGAAGCGCTAGGCTTGGTTTCAGGAATTTTAGATAGAGAGATCATTCCTGATTTAAGTTTGGCTATGGATTCATCTAATGTCAGTTTTGATGATGTTTGAAAAAGAGAATCCAATGATCCAATTTTGTTCTTTTTAAGCTTTAAACCTTCAGAGACAATTTCGCCCTCTTCAAAGAGCATGCTCAGATCTTCTTGGCCCCAATTTTCGGGAAGTAGCCCTACTGAATCCGTCCCTAATTGCACAAAACGTTCACGCCTATTAAAGGCCCCAGCGACATCTTTTATGTCCGCTTCATAGGATTCAAAACTAAGATTTCCACGCACTAAAATATTTTCAGCTTGCATGGAAACGTCGAAACCGGAGTCACTAAGCAAGGCTATTTTCTTTTTTTGATAATCTCGTATATTCCATCCTATTTCCAGAAGGAAGGATAAAGACTTTGTGACCTGGTCTAAAGGACAATAATAATGAGAATGGCCCACTAGTTTTTTTTGGAAGCCGGTTTCCAATAAATCCTTTTCCCAATTTTTTTCTGCGCTTAAATTCCTTTCACTGACTCCTATGCTGATTTCATGCAAAGCATAGGATTTTCCCTCACTATAATCCATCCAAAGATTGGCAAAGGCTCCGGTGCGGTCGGTGAGTATGAGTAAAGGAAAAGGCTGAAGATCATGTTTGAGTTGCTCTAAGCTATTGTCAGCATAGACAACTCGTGGTGCGTCCGGCTCATTTTCCATTTCCTGAAGTTTTTTTATGGGAAATAGGGAAGCGTTTTTATAAAGTTGCTGAAGATCCTTCCAAGAGACATCACTATGAATAAGTTTCAACAGGTTTCCTTTGATGAACCAGGGAGGGGATCCTCCACACACAAAATCACATGATATTAAAGAAAAATCCTTATCGAGGAATTTTAACATTCCCTGTACAGCTTGATCTTTGACCAAAAAATAAAATTCCACTTTTGTAAAAAAATCACAGGCCAGCTGTTTTTGCTGAAAAAAAAGTTTACCTGAAGCGGCTAATAATTTAAGGGCTTGAATGGATTGGCTGAAAGGGATTTTTAAGAAGGAGTTTTCTAGTTTTACATCTTTTAAAGTTAAAATCTTAAGAGGATCTTTGTCCTTTATGGTGGCCAGCTTTTGCCATAGGGAAATATTGAATGGGTTTTTTGAAGGGAAAAATTCTAGGTCTAAGGCTTGGCGTTTGACTTCAATGAGTTGTACAGCTAGTACACCTTGCTTTTCAGATTCAATTTTATCTATATTATAGGCAATTTCAAACATTAAACTTTTCCCTTGGCCATTTTTGGTCGCTTTTGGCTCTATACCACAATTCCAGGCCTTGCTAATATATACACATCGTGAGTGAAATTATAGCATAACCTATGAATAAACTAAAAATGTGGAATGGCCATTCTAATTGGGAGGAAACGGAAAAAGCTTGGGATAAAAGAGCTTCCGAGGCCGCTAAAAAACATCCTTTAAAGGTTTTAAAACAGATGCCATCCATGCAGGGCATCACCGAAGAAACAGCCCATAATTTAAAATGGAAAAGTTTAAAATGGATGGTTACACAAGATGACCAAGGACATATTCGTAGAGGCTTTATGAAACATCCTTTTAAATATGGGTGGGCCTTTTTAAAGTCCGTTTTTAAAAAGAGATCTTACACGCGTGATGATGATTTCTTTTTTTATGGCATTAAAAATGAAGACGAGTTTAAGAAGCTTTTGACACAGCCGGAAACTTTGCTTGTTTTAGGCTTTTCCTACTGCCATAAACCTTTCGAATGTCCTTCAGGTCGGTTTACGGAAAATTGCATCCATGATGAAAATAATCTCGTTTGCCAACAGTGTTTTATTGGTAAGGCCGTAAGCTCAACTCAAGGAGCATGCAATATTATTCCTTTATTCATTCCCACTATTCATTATATTGGTGGAAAAATTTTTGAAATTGCGCATAACAACCCAAATAAAAAGATTCTTTTCATTATTACGGCTTGTGAAATGACTTTAGAGATGTTTGGAGATTGGGGTAATATGGCTGGGATCAGGGGAATAGGTGTAAGGTTGGATGGGCGCATTTGCAATACAATGAAAGCTTTTGAGCTTTCTGAAAAGGGGGTTAAACCCGGTCTCACAGTTGTACTAGATAAAACGCAAAGTCGAATTATGCATCTTCTCAAAAAACGTATTGGGAGAACTTCTTAGGACTCTTTTTTTTGCTTGACGTGAGGATAATTGTGTTTCTTCCTGAAGGGTTTATGGGCTGTAGCTTCATGGTAGGGACGAAGCCTTTCCGCATTTTTACATTCTTCCTTACAGCAGCCTACATGCTTTTTTAAACAATCAGGACAACAGAGGAACAAGATATTGCAATCCATATTAGCACAATTCAAGTAGGTGTCATTAGGTTTTTGACAGTGATGGCAAATCCCAATGATCTCTGTATTTTCTTCGCTGATAGGGACTGTTAAACGGTCATCAAATACAAAAAGTTTTCCTAGCCAATGCTTGCTGCCTTGTTTTAAACCATAATTGATGATTCCACCTTCAAGTTGATAGACTTTGTCAAAGCCCTTTTCAACTAATATAGAAGAATACAACTCACATCTAATTCCTCCCGTGCAATACATCATGACTGGAGTTTTTTGAGGATCGACAGTTTCTTTAAGGGTTTCTGCGTATTGCTTAAATTCCCTGAATGTTTCACAAGGAGGGAGCTCAGCACCTTTGAAGTGACCCACCTTCCATTCATAATCATTTCTAACATCGATGAGAACATAATTTTTTTGTTCCTCAAGCATTTGCTGCCATTTTTCTGGCGATACATGCTCACCGCGTTTTTCTAGGTCAACAACTTCATCCACCGCAACGAGTTGTTGACGATATTTGACCGTGCAACGGGGAAAAGCTTGCTCATGATGTTCATGGATTTTGAAATGTACATCTTTAAATTGAGGGCGGGAATGCATCCAGTCTATGTAAGCTTCAGCATCAACTCGAGAAGCGGACATTTGACCATTGATCCCATTTTCAGAAATATAGATGCGTGATGTTACATCACGTCCTTCAAAAAATAACTTATGCGCAGCGACTTCTGCATGGGGATCTTGCAAGGGGATGATATGATAATAGGCAAGGACAAAATAAGGCTTTTGATATGTCATGATGAGTGTGTTTTTTTTATTTGGAAACCCAAGAAGACCAAGATTTTTCAAAATTTGGATTTTTAATGCAATAATTATAAAAATCTTCTAGAAATTGTAGTCTTTCAAAATGATGATAATAGCGCCAATCAGAAATGTCAAAGGGTACGCTCAAATCCTTTCCACCAATCATTGCTTGACGTGATAAGATATCATCAAATGAAACATGGGCTGCATTACGCATCATATCATACATGGCAATAAATGTTGTAGCTCTTCCACGTCCTGCGGAACAATGAAGATGAATCCATAGATCGGGATTTGGATTACTCAAAATACGCGTTTTGATGAGCTCTACAAAGAAATCCACATCTCTACTGGAAGGTTTTAAATGATCTGTAATAGGAATACGTATGTAAGGAATTCCCATTTTCTGAGCAAGATCTTCTTCAGAATAAGCTTCGGTCACTTGAACAAGTAAGGGCTCATTGATGAGTGCATTTTTCTCATAAATATAAATATATTGGTCGTTTAAAGCCCTTTGGAGACGCTCTTTCTCATCGCTTTGAATTTCATCCAAACTTTTATCTTTATTTCCCCAGTCTTTTTCACCATACCAACTGACAGCTATTCCGTTAACAAAACCATGCGATTCTTCACGTAAATCTATAAGCAATAATTGACTTGCAGGAACGATTTCGAGGATTTTAGATAAGCTCTTTTGAGAGAATTGGCCGCTGGCTGAAGCATGCAATTCAAACAACCCTTCGGTATTTAATTCAGAATGAATAGGAAGAATTTCATAAATTTCGTCTGGTAATACAATAAAACTTTCTGTCATACGAAAATTTCGCGGCAAAGTTTTTTTATTTTCCATGTTGATGATTAAAGAAAGTTCGCCTTCTGACATGGATTGATCATGACCATCTAATAATGACATGGATAGTATTGTCCCCAAAATACAAAAAAAAGTAAAAAAGTGTTTCAATAGCATTTTTGTAACCAGTTTATCATTTTTATTAATTTTATTTAGCATAAATTGATTTAAAATTCAAAATTTACATGTAAATTTTAAAGATTACATTAAATTAATATAAAAAAATAATAAAGAATAATCTGAAAATAGTTATAAACCCTATGTAATCAATCGTCCTTGTCTTCTTTTTTTTCTTTAAGGCGCTTTTGTTCAGACGACCATAAACTCCAAGGCTTCTGAAAAAGGGGATTTTGTTGGCAATAAACATAAAATTGGCGTAAAAATAACTTACGTTCTTCTGCATAAGGCTTTTGCCAACCTTTAGCTTTTTCATCTAAAAAATTAATACCACCTAGTAGATGTTGACGAAGGAAAATATCTTGTAATTTTACTCTAGTAGCATTTCGCATCATATCATACATTGCAAGAAAAGTGGTTGTCCTACCTTCTCCGGCAGCGCAATGAAAATGCAGCCATAGGCTGTCTTTCGGTAAGCTTTTAACAAAATTGACGAATTGATCAACATTGAGATCCGACGGTTTTACGTGGTCTGTGACTGGAAGACGCATATAACCTAATCCTAAAGGATAGACAATTTCTGCTTCCGTTTGCGAATGATGAACCCACAGGGGGATCGGAAATTTTTTGCTGGAATAAAGAATGGCAATAGGATAACGAAGTATTTGCGCTAATCGATTTTTTTCATCTTCCGCAACTTCGCTTGCTGTTTTACCTTTGTTACCCCAATCTCTTTCTACGAACCAACTCACTGCAATTCCATTGATAAATCCGTGTGATTCTTCACGCAAGTCCACAATAGTAACCGTTTTAGAAGGAAATTTATTTAAAATGGCGTCCAAACTTTTTTGGGAAAATTGAGCACTACCTGAAGCTTGCAGTTCCTTTAAGCCAATAGTAGAGGGTAAATGTTCAACTTGTTGAGGTAGGGGATCCGTGCACATACGAAAATTTCTAGGAACTTCTTCTTCATTCCACATATTAACAATTAAAAGCGGCTTGCCTGTCATGACAAAAACCGGATAAAAAAGATATATGAGAGCTAGGATGATCAACGCAGCAATAAGTGAAAGAACAGTTTTAAGCATGGAAATCCTTGTTTATCAATGCAATTTTTCCACTTAGATTAACTGAGATAAGCATTTTTAAAAAACGTTTTTTGAAACTCGCCCAAAAATAACTAAATAGGATAAAATAACATTTGTTCACAGGAGTATGTTTTAACATAGGTTATAAAACAACTCTAGCTGCAATATAGGTCAAAGGAGATTTTCATGGCAGGCGATTTAAAACATTTAGATGATAATAACTTTAAAGAAGGGATTGCGAAGGGTGTTACTTTAGTGGATTTCTATGCTGATTGGTGCGGTCCTTGTAAAATGATAGCCCCTCTTATAGAAGAACTAGCAAAAGAGATGCAGGGCAAAGCGACAGTCGCTAAATTGGATATTGAGAATGCACAAGAAGTGGCTACTCAATTTCAGGTCACTTCGATCCCAACAATTATTGTTTTTAAAGATGGTAAAGAAGTTAAGCGTTTTGTGGGTGTGCGCTCGAAAGACGACTTAAAAAATGCGGTGACCGCCGCCATTTAATTCAATTATTAACCCATGCCCGGTAAGCGTCAAATGAGCCATATCCTCGCCCCCGGGCTTTGGACTGTCGGTACTTTAGTACCGACAGTCCAAAGCCTTCGGCGAAACGCTGGGTATGTGAATGAAAAAATATGTATACCAAAAACTTTTTATTAAGTCTTCAAGTTAACAAAATTGTTTTGTCGCCAAGCTTCGTAAACCGCTATTCCCACCGACGTTGCCAGGTTCAAACATCGCACCCCATCGATCATGGGGATTTTTACAAAGCGGTCAGGCCAACGTTGAAAAAACATTTCTGGTAAACCCGAAGTTTCCGAACCGAAAATTAAATAATCTGATAATGTATAAGATATTTCTGTATGGAAACGTGAGGCTTTACTTGAAAAAAAGGTGAAAGGACAAGTGGTGTTTTCCAGTAGCCTTTCTAAATTTTCCTCAATTTGCACATTGACGTCTTCCCAATAATCAAGACCTGATCTCTTCAGCCACCGATCATTAACACTAAATCCTAAAGGCGGAACTAAAATGAGATCATTGCCGGTAACGGCACAGGTACGTACGATATTGCCGGTATTTTGGGGTATGCAAGGGTTATAAAGAATGATTTTCACGTTTTAAAATGAAGTTTTTTGACTTTAAGGTAAAGGGTTTTAACCTTTTTTTGTGAATTTATAAAAAAAGCGAGGCTTTATCCGGCGCCTCGCTTTTATTATCTTTTATTTTTTTGTTTTTGTAGGCTGATCGTCTTTATCATTCGTTAACATCGCATCTTCATCTTCGGCTTCTTCCTCAGATGAATCACTTAAATTTTTATTATCGCCAGTCGCTTTGACAACTTCAATTTCAAAAATCAATGCTGAGTTAGGAGGAAGTTGGCCTGTTTTTCCATAGGCGAGATCAGGGTGAACAAAAAGCTTACGTTTTTCACCTTCTTTCATTCCCACAATCCCTTTGCTGAAACCGGGTATGGTTTGATCTAAGGGAATTGTAATAGGGCCACCAGCCGCTTCTGAACTATCGAACACAGTTCCATCTAAATATTTCGCAGTATATTTAATGCTAGGCGTCCCATGTTCAGGAACCGCGTTTCCATTGCCTTCTTGCAAGATAATATATTGCAGTTTACCCGGAACCAGCGTTTTGACATTCGACTCTTGGGAATTTTTTGCCATAAAACTTTCCGCGGCTTTTAGATTGTCTTCAGAGAGACGATTGAAGGCCAACTCTTGAACCTTAAGCATCATCGCTTCATATTCTTGATCACTCATGGGAGCCGGCTGACCAGCAGCACCTTCACGCATACCTTTAATGATGCTATCCAAATCAAAAGCAACACCGGGACTTTTTAAATTCCTTCCTATGAAATGACCGAAAGCTTCCGATAATTTTTTCATATCAATATCGTTAGTCTCTTGAGCCCCTGTGCTGGGATTGATCTTATTTTGCGATGTTTTAACGTTGTTTCCGTTGTCTTGAGCGATCAACGTGGCTAATGTAAAGGCCGCGATTACACCGGTCAAAGCCAATATTCTTGTTTTATTTTTCATATATGAGAGTCCTCCGTTCTTTTGGATGTACACACGTTAGGTAATTCCGTAAATTAAGTCCATGAAAATTCAGGATCTTCTGTTGTTAGTTTAAGCTCTTTCAATTGCTCTGCAGCTACTTTTGATGGACATTCAAGCATTAAATCACTGGCTTTTTGTGTTTTGGGAAAAGCAATCACATCACGAATATTTTCTGTTTTGGTCAAAATCATGACGAGGCGATCAAGTCCTAACGCGATGCCAAGATGAGGAGGCGTTCCATAACTAAGGGCTTCGATAAAGAAGCCAAATTTTATTTCTAATTCTTCTGGAGTCAGCTTTAAGAGCTCAAAAATCTTTTTTTGTAAGTCACTATTGTGTATTCTTTGCGATCCTCCGCCAATTTCATATCCGTTAAGAACGATATCGTATCCTGATGAACGTACTTTGAGGGGAGTCGAGTCTAATAAAGCTAAATCATCGGGATGTGGTGATGTAAAGGGGTGATGTTCACTCGCTAAACGTTTGTTGTCTTCATCCCATGCAAACAAGGGAAAATCTGTGACCCAGAGGAATTCAAGCTGTTCTGGTTGCATTAATTTTCTATCCCGCGCAAGACGCCTTCTGAGATGATCTAAGGACTGATTAGTGCGTGTGAAAGAATCGGCGATCATAAAAATGAGGTCACCATTCTCCGCTCCCATTTTTTGAATAAGTTCATTTTGAAGTTCAAGGGAGAAGAATTTGACAATATTGGAGGATAAAACCCCGTCTTGCATTTTCATCCAAGCTAAGCCTTTGACGCCTAGCCGTCCCACAAATTCTGTATATTCATCGATTCCTTTACGAGAAATATCACTGCCACCTTTGACACATAAACTCTTAACGATTCCTCCCGCTTGGACTTGGTCATTAAACACAGTGAAAGTAGACCTCTTAGCCAAATCAGTTATATCTACCAATTCCATACCAAAGCGTAAGTCAGGCCGGTCTGTTCCATAACGTTCTAAGCATTCTTTGTGGGTTACACGACGAAAAGGAGTGGGGATGTCCACTGCATTACAGTCATTAAAGACTTTTTTCAAAAGACCTTCGATGATGGGCATCAAATCTTCCGGCGTGCTAAAGCTCATTTCAATGTCAATCTGTGTAAATTCAGGCTGGCGGTCTGCCCGTAGGTCTTCATCGCGAAAACATTGAGCTATTTGGAAATAACGGTCCATGCCTGAAACCATTAAAAGTTGCTTAAAGATTTGTGGTGATTGAGGGAGTGCAAAAAAGGTTCCGGGATAAATGCGTGAGGGCACTAAGTAATCTCTTGCGCCTTCCGGTGTTGATTTGCCTAAAATGGGTGTGGCAATTTCCAAAAATCCATGCTGGTCTAAAAACTGTCGCGTGGCTAGCATGGTCTTATGTCTTTTAACAAGTTTTTCTGCTATATCCCCACGTCGTATATCTAAGTATCGATATTTGAGGCGTAACTCTTCATTAACTTCAATTTGTTCATCGCTGATAGAAAAAGGAGGGGTCTTAGCTTTCGAAAGAACTTCCATCTCACTCACCTGGACTTCTATGGCTCCTGTTGAAAGCTTGGATTGGCCATGCCTTCATGGCGGGGAATGACTTGTCCCTGAATGGCAATCACATACTCAGCACGCAGTTTTTCACCTGCAGTATGGGCTTCGGGATTTTTTTCTGGATCAAATACGAGTTGGGTCAACCCAAACCGATCGCGCAAGTCAATAAATATTAGGCCTCCATGATCCCGACGACGATGCACCCATCCGGCGAGAGTGACTGTTTGTCCAATATGCTCTTTGCGTAGGCTGCCACAATTGAAAGTGCGGCGATAACTTGTCATATAAATCCTCATTAAAAAAGTATGGTCCGCATAGTCAAAGATTTATTCATCTTCTGACTTCTGGCCTTGAACTTCTGGCTTATTTTTTATTTCATTCATTGTTTTTTTAAGGTCTGAAAGCATGCTTTGTGTGTT
>CAVVKX010000031.1:0-42207 GCA_963748975.1 uncultured Parachlamydiaceae bacterium | reverse complement strand
CCAAGAACCACAATTAGAGAGTCCTTTATAGTCTATATCCACAGGGTTTTGAGTACAAAGCATCACACCAAGCCCGAAAGCTCTTGCTTGTTTTAACAAAGTTAACATGGGTGTCTTAGAGGGGGGCATGGAGTAGGTGGAAAATAGCCAAAGACTTCATCCATATACAGAATAGCTTTTAAATTGGAAGATCCAGATTGCCTACGCATCCAAGAAATGATTTCATTTAGAAGTAATGTGACGAAAAACATTCTTTCTGAATTGGTGAGGTGCGCAATGGTTATGATAGAGTGTTTGGGTGTTCCTTCTTTTGTATAGAGCAACTGGTTGATGTCTAAAGGCTCACCTTCCATCCAAGCTTTAAAGCCGGGAGAAGCTAAAAGGTTATTTAATCGTATGGAAAGCTCCAAACGCTCTTTTGGAGGAAAAAATGTATCGACATCCAAGGCCCCAATTTTTTCGAATGGTGGCTTTTGAATAAGTTGGATTAACATAGCCAGATCTAGGTCTTGCCCTTGGCGCCACATCTGTTCGACAATTGAGGCGATTAAAATATTTTCGCGGCTTTTTATTGGGTCAGCGTTGATACCTAAAAGTCCGAGAACGCTTGAGTCAGAGATAATATTCGGTCGCGAAAGGCACCGGTATCGCTAATAAGTTCTTTGGAAGGTGCTGCAAAGGAACTGAGGATTGAGATAGGGAGGCCAGCTTGACTGGCGGGAGTGTAAATCACAGCTCAACGGAGTCTTTTTAATTTTTGGATGCGTTCTGGTGTTTCTCCCCATTCCTCCAAGCCTTTTTTCCAAGTTTGAGCTATTTCTTTGGCATAATCCGAAGGAGTTTTACCCGTTCTTTCCGCTTCCACAGCATCAATCCAGGGTAAAAATTCTTCTCCCGACATCTTAGGAAAGGTCAGCATCAAATCGCTCATGTCCCCTTTAGGGTCGATGATGATGGCTGGAATTTTATTGAGGCCCGCTTCTTCAAGAAAGGCAATACCCAAGCCAGTTTTTCCACTGCCAGTCATCCCCAGGCAAACACCGTGGGTGGTCAGGTTTTTGGAATCATAAGAAAAAGGTTGGAAATTCTCTTTTTTTGTTGGGGAGCAGAAATTCACCTGAACATAAAAAAAACCGGATTTTTCAAAAATCTTTCATATATATATATATTTCCCCATGCTTAAAAGGTCTACATTGGCAGTGTAACGCAGAAAAATAACACATCAACGCAGAGACGCAGAGACAGAGAGACCCAGAGGATATGAAAAAAATACAGTTGGCTCTTGTTCCCTTTTTGTATTTTTAATTTAATGACCTCATCCAAAAATGGCTTTAGAGTTATGATGAGACCATTAAAGTGACCCTCTTAAAAACTCTGCGTCTCTCCGGCTCCCTGTCCCTGCTTTAATATGCTTTGAAGTAGAATTAATGCTTTGGAGGCTTTTGTAATAAGTTGTCCCTGATATAACACTTCTAGGCCTTTTAATAGTTGCAAACGATGCGTCTCATCAATTGCAAGTTATTGTTCCCGGCTCTATTTGTCAAGAACGACTAATTATCTAAGCGATAGAGGAAGACCAAAGACCGTGTCTCCATTTCTTTAAAGGCATCATGTTGAGAAATGGGAGTTACTCGAGCATCGTCATACTTGATCCATCTGTCATTCTCTTTGACAATGGATATCGCATGCCCAGTGACACCCATAGCGCAAGCAATCAGATTGTATTTGCATCCAGGAAGATTAGAAAACGTAATAGTTTCGGGTACAGGCACAGGGGTGGCTTGGCGTCGTGTGATCACTACTGGAATAAACCGAGGTTCCTTAAGTGTGCGCCAATCATAAACTTCTGAATTCTTAATCAGATAGGTTCCCTCAGGTTGTAGTTCAAAATCATTGAGCTCACCTGCATCATTTATACCAGGCGCAAGATGGTCTCGTTCACTAGAGTGTTTTTTGCCATTTGCCATGGTATAAACAAAGTTAAATCGAGAAACTTTAAAAAGAAAAAGGCAGTATGTAAAGAACTCTCTAAGATCATCACCGCCTCCTTTAAAGTTAACAAGTTTTTTTGATTTTGATTTACCATTAAAGTTTATAATGAGTTTGCGAAGGGCATTAATTTCTGGACCACTACAAGTCTCGCCTTTATTTGTTTTTTGTATAACTTTTTGATTTCCATTACGATATTTGTGCGCATTTTAAACTCATCGTCTGGTTCATTCACAGATTTTTTAAAATCTTTGTCCATATCTTTGGGAAATGCTTCCGCCATCATATTGAAACATTGTAAGGCAGCTGCCATGAAACAAGTGCTTCCACCATTTTGGAATCCACCCCTGGTTGCTGGAGCCTTATTTTTAAGTTCTAATATTTCATCAACCATACAATCGACTTTTTTGCGCCTTCTTTCAACTGCCTGAGGGGGTTGAGCTAAGATTTTATTATGATTAATTTTTTGCGATAATTTAATGAGTTGTTGATGATGGTCTTCAAATCTATTAATGAAAAAAACAACCCTTAAGAAAAGCCTAGTCATCAAAGGTTTTTTTTCTTAGGGCACTTTTAATACGAATATATCTTGAAGAAAGTTTGTTAATATAGCCTTCAATCTTGTCATTTGCATAGATGTGCATTTGAAGTTGAGAAATAGCCACTTTCATGACTTTATTGAATTCTAGGAAATTTTTTAACTGCCCTCTTTTTTTAGCAAAACACTTAATATGTGAATGGACAACATACCAGTTTTCACTTTCTCGAATAGTATTTAATGGTTCTAAATTCATGGAATAAAGTAGCCTCTATAATTTAATTCAAAATTATAACATAATATTTATTATTTTTTCAATTTAATTGGTAATACATGTTTTTTTAATTAGCATTCTCAATGAGACGCAGAGATTATTAGGTGTTCATTTTAATGGTCTCACAACAATATCCTGAAACCATTTTTGGATGAGATCATTAAATTAAAAAACAAAAAATTCACATCCTCTGCGTCTCACTGTCCATACTTTTGCGCATAAGTCTTTTAACGCGAAGCGGTGGCGATGCGGTCACACGTGCTTTTTCAGAACTAACATCGCATCGCCTTTGGAGTGCAAGGCCTTCCTTCGCTTTCTAAAACGAACACAATCAATTACAAACGTCAAAATTTAGATTCCATTCGTTATACTTATAAGATTGTTTGGTAAAAAGCGAAGGAAGGCCTTCGCAATCCAAAAGCGATGCAAAATTCGTTTTACAAAACTTTCTTTTCTTGCATCGCAACGCTTCGCGGCTCAATCATTTACGATGTTTTCTATTGACTTATGCGCAAAAGTATGTCACTGTCACTGCGACTCTGCTTTGATGTGCCGTGTTTCAAAAAATGATTAGGTGAATAGCATGATCCTGCCATCCTGTTATTTTTTTGTTTTGCAACTATACTTCAAAGTCTTCGGCGAAGTTTTTGATTTGTGTGTTTTATATCTATTTGGATGATGGTAGGTTAAATCATGAATAACAGACTTTATAAGCGAGTAAATATTGAAGAATGGTATGCTGTTATTCTTTCATTTATCTATTATTTTTGTGTTTTAGGAGCTTATTACGTCATGCGGCCCTTGCGCGACCAGTTGGCCGTGCAGGTAGGTTCAAAACAGCTACCTTGGTTTTTTCTTGCCACTTTTTTCGCAACACTTTTACTAACACCCCTATTTGCATGGTTAGTATCCCGCTGGCCCCGGCGTGTGATCATGCCTTTTGTTTATATATTTTTCATTGGATGCCAATTTCTATTCATCCCTTTGTTTTACGAAAGTTTACTTTATTCCTAGAGCTTTAGGGATACTGTTCTTTGTTTGGGTTAGCGTATTCAATTTATTTGTCGTATCGGTATTTTGGAGCTTCATGAGCAGCATCTGGACTGATGAGCAGGCTCGTCGTTTATTCCCAATAATCGCCCTGGGCGGAACTGCAGGGGCTGTGATAGGTCCGATCATTACCCGGAGTTTGATAGGAGTCATTGGAATGGAATTGTTATTGATGGTATCAGCTACATTACTTATTGTTGCAGTTGTGTGCGTTCAATTACTTGGAAATTGGTCATCGAAATTTGGTACAAACCGTCATGTAGCAGGCAATGAAGCGGCATTAGGTGGGGGCATACTAGATGGTCTGAAACAAGTTTTTAGCAATTCATTTGTAGCCGGCATGTCTTTGATGATGCTTCTCAATGATGCTATCGGAACTATCGCCTATGTTTTAATCACGGACTACTCCGGTACTGCCTTTCCACATAATGCTGTAGCTCAGACTCGTTTCGCAGCAAGCATGGATCTATCTGCAAACATCATTCAAATCATCGTTCAATTGACTGTGACACGCTGGTTGTTGGTACGTTATGGGGCAGGTGTAATATTTTGTATATGGAGTGCAATATTAGTATATGGATGCTTAACGATGACATTTGTTAAGGATCCATTTATACCTGTTCTTGGTTCGATGCCAATCGTAGCGTTGGTATTGATCATGGCAAGGTCCCTTTCTTATGGTATGCTTCAGCCAGCACGTGAAACACTTTATACGCTAGTTCCTCGCGAAATACGCTACAAGGGTAAAAATGTTGTGGATACAGTTGTTTGGCGTGCCGGAGATGTACTGTCTTTATTGTCATTGAATGGATTTCGCGTTTTAGGAATAAGTGTGTCGGGTCTTGGTATTATTTGGGCCACATTCGCAGTTCATCAGGATTGATTGGCTGGCACTTATGAAATAGAGCCGCAAAAGGCGATTTTGAATAATGGATCTCTTGTGTGATTAGTGTTTTGTCGATTTTTCTATGTTTATCCACAAAAAATGCTAACACAAAATTGCATTTTTCAATGTATAATGCTATTTATGACAGCAAATTCAAACTATATTTCTCGAACCATCAACCCTCCAGGAGGGGTCATACCCTGATGTTACTTTTCGCTTCCCAAAAAACATTTCTAGTGAATACACTTAGCTTCTTAAACACCAGGGGTGCTAGGTTGTTTTAAACATCTTAGCTGAGAGAGAGTCCCTTATACCTGATCTGGGTAGAGCCAGCGTAGGAAGTGTGAATGCGTAGAAAGAATCGTTTTTCTATTTTCTTTTTATCGTTTCTCCCTGGTGGTTTTATTTTTTAACCACGGAGATCCGATATGTCAGCAATTTGTCGTTCAGTCTTTCTTCCCGTCGGTTGCCTTTCCCAAAGAAAGACTATCTTTTGATCTTTCCTTTATCTCGTTGCAAATCGGCCATCTTTTCAAGATGAAAATCTATTTTTTTTAAAAATTATGGAGGCTGTTAAGGGGGGTGTTTCCTGCGTACAACTAAGGGATCATAAGAGTGATTTTGCTACCACTGTAAAAACTGCTCATTCGCTTAAAGAATATGTTGCAAGGTGTTCCTATTTATCAATACTCTTCAGCCTTTAAATGGCTCAAGCTTGGTGCAGATGGCGTTTATCTAGAAGAAAAATATCCCCATTTGAAGCCAGAAACGTCTGTTAGGAGAAAAAGTCATCATTGGAGTCTCCTGTAAAGACAATGGATGAAGTCTTGGCTGTAGAACAAACCAGATGAAGTCGATTATCTAAGCGTTAAAGTTTCTCCCTCCAAGAGAACCTGTCCTAGAAATGATCCGTTGTGGGGTATGGAAGGTTTACGGAAAGTGCGTGCTCTATCTCCCATAGAATCGTTGCCATTGGGGGTCTTAATTTAGAATGTGCCGAATCTATTTATCGAGAGCTTCGTTCAGATGATGGAATTGCCATGGCGGGAGGTTTAATGGAGGAAAATGATCCTTGCATCACTGCTCAAAAAATACAGGCTATTCGACAAAAAGATAGAGGGAATCATGACAACACCTCTCGCACACAGTTTGGAATGCATGTCTTGGGAATCTTTTTGAGCATTATGACACAGCTCTTTTTGGTTTTTTATCCCCTTTTTGGCTCCTTTGATTTTTCCAGACAAAGAACCTATTACAGCTCTTATTTTAACCTATGCGATCATCCCTTTAGGGATGCTAGCTCGTCCTCTGGGATCACTGGTATTTGGCTATATTGGAGATGTTTATGGGCGAAAGAATGCGCTATTTTTAACATTAGCAGGCATGTCTTTCGTCTCAGGATGCATTGCATTAAGCTCCTACCTACAGCCAAGCGGCTATTGGCCCCTATTATATTTTGCTTAGGAAGAGCCATGCAAAATTTTTTAGCAGCGGGGGAAACCATGGGAGGAGCCATCTTTCTTTTAGAAAATTCATCGGAAAAACGCCACGATCTCTTCAGTAGTCTTTACAGTGCTTCTACGATGGGTGGGCATCTCTTAGCCTCATTAGGAGTCTTTTTACTTAGCCATTACAATTTCACCGATCCAGGATGGCGATTTCTCTATTTATGTGGGTGCGTAACAGCGCTGTTTGGCTGTTTGATTCGACGATCGACTCATACAGTGCAATCATCTCTAAAATTTTCACGAACTCTTACCAACTTAAAAAGAACACTATGGAAATACCGAAAGCCATTTTTGTGTATTATGATCACTTCAGGATTTGCTTCTGCAACCTACTCCATAGCACTTGTTTTTATGAATGGTTTTATTCCCTTAGTATCAACCCTTACAAAAACAGAGGTTATGAAGATTAATACTTACTTGCTGGTCTTGATTTTTGTGCTTTACCATTTTTTGGCTGGGTAGCCTCTAAAGTTCCTAGAGAAAAACTGATGCTATCAGCTTCTTTAGGCGTGGTTTTATTTGCTATACCCTTGGTTTTATCCTTAAGAGGGAGCTCTCTAGCTGGTGTTATAGGGGTAAGAATTGTTTTTGTAATTTTTGGGGTCGCTTTTTTTGCTCCTTTTCATGCGTGGGCGCAGCAACTTATTCCTCCGACTTGTCGATACGCGGTGATCTCTTTGGGTTATGCGCTAGGGACACAGATTTTAGGAAGCCCTACTGCGGCCTTAGCTCTTTGGTGTTTTCAAAAAACAGGACTGTTAGTGAGTGTTTCCTGGTACTGGATGATTTTAGCCATTGCCAGCAGTCTGACTATTGCAATGACATGGCCATCAAAAAACAGATCTCAAGTTTTAGAGGGGCAAGGTCATAACTTGTCATTGGAAAAAATTCAAAATACTTGCTAAGGTGAGGAAATAAGATTGAGTCTATCGGAAATGCCGACATACTATCGGTGACGAAAAATTTATGGATCTTGAGAGAGGTAAAACTTATGGATTTTGTAAAGAGAACTATTGCGTTAGCTGAAGAGAATGTTAAACAAGGGGGACGCCCTTTTGCTTGTGTCATTGTAAAAGATGGGAAAGTATTGGCGGAGGCGCCAAATCTGGTGGCACAAAGCCATGATCCCACAGCACATGCTGAAATTCTTGCAATACGAAAGGCCTCCCAGATTTTAAAATCTGAACATTTTTATGGTTGTGAAATTTATATTCTTGCGCACCCCTGTCCTATGTGTCTTGCGGCTATGTACTATTGTAGTCCTGATCGTGTGATTTTTATTACCACACGAGATGATTATGCCAAGTACTATACTGATGATCGCAAATATTTCACCCTTAATAATTTTTATGGGGAAATAGGCAAGCCATGGGAAAAGCGGAATATGCCGATGGTGTACCATCCAGATCAGCAGGGAATAGAAGTTTACAAATTATGGAAAAAATTGAACCAATGAAAGAATTCTTCAAAAGGCCGGGGTAATCTCCTGGCCAAAAATTTATCTTTGCGTCTTGAGGCCTTTGCGTTTTATTTTTTTTCAGAGACCTCCCTAACCTAAGCTGGATGTATAATTATTAGGAATTTACAATATACACAATGAGGTAAGCGTTAGGGTAATAGCCTTCCAAGAATTCGAATTCTGTAGACGGAATTAGTACGTATACGTACAATAGAGAATCTACGAACTTAAACTTAGGGAAGTAATGGTACGATATTGGATAGGAGTTGCATCTAAAGAGCATGTACAAAGAGGTGTATTGGGAGGGTTTGCTCAAGTCTGTCATGGAAAAGTGGGTCCATTAAATCGGATGCAGGAAGGAGATTGGATCGTCTATTATTCTCCCACTATTAAATTTGGGCAGAAGGAGCCTTGCCAATCTTTCACAGCAATAGGAAAAATTAAAGACGGTGATGCCTATCCTTTTGCTATGAGTGAAGACTTTATTCCTTGGCGACGGGATGTGTCTTTTGTGAAGTCCCGAGAGACTCCTATCCAAACACTGCTGGATGAATTATCTTTCATAAAGGATAAGCAAAAATGGGGATTTCCTTTCAGGAGAGGCTGTTTTGAAATCTCGCAAGAAGACTTTCAAGTCATCTCCAAAGCAATGAGAGTTTGATCATGAAGAAAAGCATCAATTTTAAAGAGATCAGTGTTCATGACACTCCAGATCGTAGCCCTGGCTTCCTTTTATGGCATGTCAGCACGGCGTGGCGCGGATCGATTGAATTGATGCTTAAATCAATAGGTCTGACTCACCCGCAATTTGTCATTCTTGCTACTTTAGGGTGGTTAACCAGAAAAGGAAATCGTGTGACTCAAGCCTTCATTGGTAAAATGGCAGGTCTTGATCCAAACACTGTTTCTCAGATCATAAGAGGACTTGAGCAAAAAGAACTCATTTTGCGTGAAAAATCCTTTGATGGAAGAGCAAAAAATCCCATTTTAACAATAAAAGGCTCTGCTATTCTTAAAAGAGCATTGCCTGCAGTTGAAACAAAAGATGCAGAGTTTTTTCATCATCTTACTGTAGAGGAAAGAGAGTGTATGATTAGCATCTTCCAGAAATTGATTAAGAACGCGGAGATAGTAGAATGAAATAAGGACATGTAATAATCATGAGATATAACTAACTTAACCGATTTAAAAAAATGGGTAGAAAATCTTATAAAAAAGATAATTAGTAAATCAAGAGACGTAAAGGTGTGCATCAGTTCGTTTCAAGTTATGGCTTGAGAATCACGGCAAGATTTATGCTGGTTTCATCCAGTCTAGAGCATAAATATTGCGTAATTGAGCTTTACGCATCTAGGATTTTCGATAAGATTTTTGTGGTATAAGTCACTAAAAACAAAAGGCTTCAGTCGCGAAACTGAAGCCTTTTGTTTAATTGGAGGTGGAGAGAATTGAACTCTATGTCTATCCTGTAAACTGGATTAAATCAGATTAAATAACACTAACAACATCAATAGGTTAAGAGTCAGTTAAATACTTTGGCTTAAGCCGGTTTTAGCCAGTTTTTTTCCAGTCTAGTGCGTAATGAATCCTACAGACGGATTTGCCTCTTGTGGCATGTCTTTGACACTGGATTCCACTTCTTTTACTTTTGGCTTTGCATTGAACCATATTTTTCCTTCCATGAGATATCATTAAATTTTCTTCCTACCACCCAGTGGATAGATGGGAGCCAATGATTGCTTGTCCTTGATTATAGATGTGATTGTGTTGTACGTGAATTTCTTGCTGTGGTTTTCTATATTTATTAAATTTATCTTTAAATTCTAATAGAAGGCGAGAGAGTTTAATCCCTCTGAGTTGTTTTATGGTTCTTTTTTCATCACAATGGGTAGCTACTGACCTTATGAATTCACGATTAGAGAGATAATCCAAGATGATTATTTTTGTTACCATCATCAGCTCCATAAGATCACGCGGTCGCATTTCTTGAAAGAGGCTCAATACATTTTCACAATGTTTTTCAAAGAAGATTTTTGCCTTTTCTGGTTCCATTTCTGTGACTTTAACCCCGGCTACGATGCTATTAAGGCATTCGGTAAATGAAGCTGCTGCAATTCCGGCATTATAGACGCCAAAAGTTTCAAATATTTTAGCAGAGAGTAGACGCTCATATCCTTTTTCTTTTTCACATTTGCCCCTCACCTCAAATTGAATGGTGCAAGATGTGTTAATGCTCCTCCCATAGTATCAGAGGTTTTGATCAAATTGAATTCAGGGGAGATTGTTTCTTTCAAAACGGTTGCATCTATTTTGTTAAGCTTGTGCTGGTTTTTCATCAAAATCCTCAGGCAATAGATTCGTATGCATTTTTTCTAAAAGGGTTGCGACATGTTTTTGACTATAATGAGCATAGCGCCTTGTCATGGTAGGAGTTTTATGTCCAAGAATGGTCATGAGCTCTCCTTGGGTAGCACCATTCATTGCAAGATAAGAAGCTGCAGCATGGCGTAAATCATGAAATCTAAAATTGTGGATGTTCGCTTGCTTAAGTACTTTTACAAAGGTATTTCTAATATCTACTAAGCCTGATCGATTGGTTGGACTGCTTGGCTTAAATACCAGACCATTTTCAATATCTGCTTTACGGCATAGAGTGAACACCTTTTCCACTGCTGAAGTAAGAGGGAGAATTCTTCTTTCTCCGTTTTTTGTTTCTTCGAGAGTTATTGTTTTTCCTGTGTAATCAATATCTTCCCAGCGCAGATTAACGATTTCTCCAAAACGCATGCCAGTCAAAAGAGCAAGCATTACAATGGGATAGAGATGTGGGTTAGGAGAACGTTGACAGGCTTCTAGAAGTCGATCTTTTTCCTCTAAGCTGAGCAATCGATTTCTTCCTTTCCCTTCAGGAGGCTTGGAAAGCTTTCTCATGGGCGTATCATCGATCCATCCCCATTCTTTCATTGCAATAGTTAGTGCCCTTGAAAAAGCAGCGATGTATCGATTTACCGTTGATGTATTGCGAATCGTTCCTCTGGGAGTTTTTTCTGCAAGTAGCGCATCTCTTGCATCGGCTAATACAACGGGAGTAAGGTCTGCAAGTACTAAATGACCAATCCTTTTTTTCCACCAATCTAGGTAAGCTGTTTGTCTAACCACTCTATGAGGATATTGGGATAGCCATTGAGAGACAAATTTTTCTATTAAATCCTTAACCGTATATTTCTTCGATTCTGCTGTTCGGAAATGCCTTCCATCCCTAATAGCTGACTCAGTATCTTGAATCCATTTTTTAGCTAATGTTTTTGTTCGAAAAGATTCTCTCTCTATTGGATAGCCTTTCAATCGCACTTCGGCATGATATGTAATCGAACCGTCTTCTTTCTTATATTCTCTTATTGCGCCCATGGCAAAGTTCCCTTTCTTGATAAAGGGAAGAGTCTAGAAAAAATGGCATTAAATAGCAATAAAGAGATCACTAATCTCTCCACCGATTACGCTTCTTTACCTGTATTTTCAAGAGAATTTAATGTTATCTGAGTCTGATTTACGCAAATTTTACGCATTAAAGAAAAAATAATGTGCTTTTGGGATGAAGAAATTAGTTCAGATTATTAAACTCATCTTCGAACTGTTCGATTGTATTTAGGATAGATTCCCAATTGGGGACTTCTCTAAAAAACATGGCTTTCATCAAAGTGTAATCTCTCTCAAGTTCTTTCGAGATCCGAACGGAGGGAAGAAGCTTTAAGGTTTTTTTTCTGGCTGTTCCATAGCTTGCCCAACTTGATGCAAAATAAATGCTTTTATGGATGGCAACCCGCTCAAGTAGAGTTGTGTCAATGAGAGCTTTTTTCTTAATTTCAGAACTAAGCAAGCGAAAGAAATCATAGTAATGTCTTGAGATGCGTGGTGGAAGCTTTTTATCTTCAGGCAGATGTGCGTATTGATGAAGAATAGTTGCTTTTTCCCAAAAAGTTCGCTCAGCATTCAGTACGCGAATAACTGTATCAGGTTCATGAATTTTTTCTTTTAATACTTCTTTAACATAACTCTCTATTTTGTGTTCGCTGACAGGCCAATGTTCGGACCTTGCTCCAATTTCGATTTTTACAAGTGGACGAATATACCCTGTTTTTGAGCTGTTACTTGGATATTCAAAGAGCAATGATTGGGCATCAGGATCTTCTGGATCAGAAAAAATCTGCCACCCATCGGTTGTTCTGAGCTCTGCAGCAAAAGTTTCTTTAAGGCTGGCTAACATTTCAGTTTGTACATAATTGGAGCAAGCTTTTGAAAGGTTATCGATGATAGCGTTTTGTTTTTTCTTTGAAGGGGCATTTTCAGGATTATGAGGTTCACCAAAGCCAAAAAATTCTCTTTCGATTGAAAGATCAATATCTTCCGAAAAACGATCAATCAAGCCATATACTTTTGAAAGAGATGTGCCTCCTTTAAAGGTGAGATATGGCTTCATCTTCTCTAGTGAAAACAATCTTTTCAAAACCCAGACAACCCAATAGTCTTTTTCAATAACTTCAAAAGGCATGTCCTTGGTGTCAATGGCAGCTCTGAAGAAAAGCTCTCGCTCGTTTTGAGGTAAAAGATCAATCTCACTCATGGTTTAATTCCTATGATTTCAAAAACAAGAACTCTAATCCAGGCTGGAGCGAACTTCATGTTTTTTCTAATTTCTTCTTCAGTCGAATCTTTGAGTAATTTTGCAATTTGCATATGCATTTTTTTGTCGATATGATCTTTTCCCAGATTTTTTAAAGCCTGTATTATGAGACCCTCTCTCGTTCCAGCAGAAAGCATATTTTTTCTTGTGGTTTTTTTGAAAATGATTTCTTGATTGCCAACTTTCACCCTCTTAGATGCTCCTTCGGTAAGAAATATAACTCGGCCTGGAACTTGCGTGGAAAAGCCTACTAAATTTGCCGCATGAGCGCCTGCAGGTTGAATTAGTACACTATCTTTTTCAGCAATTGCTTTGGCTACTTCGTTGACATCTGGAGGAATAATGCCCAGTAGATCATGCTTTTTTGGATAGTCATACAAACCCTGCGCAAGCCTTCTAATAAAGCTTTGTTTCTGAAGTTGGGAGAGGGCTTTTCTAATAGAAGCGTCGCTACCCAAATCTGCAAAATGCATAGGAGTAAAACACCAGCCGCTGCCTTGTTCGAGAATCCTATTTTTTATTTTGTTTTCCATACTTTCGCGCATGCTGATTACACTCGCTTTTTCACAAAAACTACCATATTTTTGTGAAAAAGCGCAACATAAAACGTAACAATTTCACAAAAATATAGTAGTTTTTGTGAAATTTAGATAATAGTAGAGCTTTGGAATCGTAATCAAGGGGCTAGATCATGGGAGTAAAGAGATGGCTATAGTTAAGGCAACGATTTTCTTTGAAAAGCGATTTTGGGTGGGAACTTTTGAGCGCACAGACAAAGAAGGATATGCAGTGGCACGTCATATTTTTGGTGCTGAACCTTCTGATCCTGAAGTTCGTGAGTTTGTTCTAAAGCATTATGTAGAGCTAAAATTTGGAGAAGCTAAAGAAATCACCATTCAAATTCAGCGAATGAACCCAAAAAGAGTGCAGCGCGAAGTCCGTCGAGAAATGGAAAAAATGAGGGAAACATCAATGCCCTCAACTTTAGCACAAGATTACATGCGAGAAGAGATTGAGAAGAAAAAGAAAGAGAAAAAAAGTATAAGCAGCGCTGAGAAACAGGCTCGTAAAGATGAGCAATTTTCCCTCAAACAAGAAAAACGAAAGGAAAAACATCGTGGTCATTGAATTAAAGGAGAATGTTCTTTCAAAGAACGTTCATCCGGATTTGCTATCAGCTGAAGACCTTATCTATAAGCCATCTGGGCTTATCCTTCAGAATCTGAAGATAGAGGTTGAGAATGAAGATTACGGAGCTGCCGAATTCTCCATAAATCACCATTCTGTCAAATTTCGCGTAGGGAAGATCACCCCAACAAAAATTGGACAATTTGTCACTTTTTGGAAACGCCTAGGTAAAGGGCCTATTTTGCCCTATGACTTTAACGATTCTTTTGATTTCCTTGTAGTAAGTGTGCGTGCTGAAAATCATTTTGGCCAATTTATTTTTCCAAAAGCTGTACTCTGCGAAAAAGGAATTGTATCTTGCAATGGAAAGGAAGGTAAAAGAGCTATGCGTATTTATCCTCCTTGGGATAGAGCTGAAAATTCTCAAGCTACGAAAACGCAAGCCTGGCAATTACAATATTTTATTAAATTCTCGGAGAATGGCTCTTTGAAGGATTTCTTTCATAAGAGCTGATCCAACGCCTTTCCCAATCCACTCATGGTGACAATAAAAACAATCGATATGGCCATTTGGCTCGAATTCAGCAAATCCAACGATCTCATCACCGACAGTAGCAATAATCGGCTTAGTCCTGGGGAATTTTTTTGCCCATCCTTCCGTTTCTAAACTTGAGGTAGGCGCCCAAACATCTGCTTGCTCTTCTGTGTAGTGTTGAATATTGATCTTGTGGATTGTATTGAAATAGATGTTTGCCAAAGCCTGCACATCATCTGGGCGGTAGTCTCTTATAGAGATTTCTTTTCTCATAGTTTTGTCTCTTTCCGTCCCTGTTTCGGGATAGGACCTTTTGCCGAGCTGAGATATTTGATTATTAAATTGCTGGCAAATTGACAAACCCCAAGAAGGATTTTCTATTTGTGATTCAGTATAATTTTCGTTTGTATAATCGCTAATTACTCTTCTCCAAAATTTTGTTGCTACTTCAGAACCTGGAATTTGTCTTACTCGCCATGGGCCAGGATGTTTATTAAAAACAGCAAAAGCCATATTTTTACCAACTGTTTTTTTTCTGTAAGCAGGAACAACGTAAAAGTCTACTATCTCAAAATAACCATCAATAGACTCGACAATAGAAAAACCAACTATCATGGAGCTTTCTTTCCAATAGTAACCGACATTTGGAATGCGCCAATCGACGTCTATAAAGTATTTTCCGTCTTGATTTTTCTTTTTTCCTGACGTGGGGGAAAATTCATCTTCATAATCTTGAGCTAATTCATCAAAAATATGAGAATTCGATTCGTTAATCAGTTCTAACATATATCTCCTTCACCTTCCGTGGAGTTGAGGTGACGGTCGCGATTTTGATTTAAGAAAAGATTGGCATCTTTTTGATTTCTTAGAATAAGAAAATCAGTTTGAGGATATTTTTCTCTGAGCTCTTCAATTCGGGCTCTTTTTTCTTTATCAAAGTTCCAGGTGTATTTCAAGAGTTCACAGTTGATAGCTCGTAAACCCCCAAAATCTCTTTTGTAGTTAAATAACCTTTTGAAAAACCTCCAGAAACAGACAAGTCGGGAAAAGTGGAAATATATTAGAACATCAGCTTTAGCAAATCTCATTTCAAAAGTCGAAAATGAACATCCCTCTACGATCCAGGCTTTTTCTTCCAACATAGCTTTTTGAGTTTCTATGAATTCTTGCTTATCCCTTTTCTTCCCGCCAGGCTCCAACATATGTCGGTCCAGGTGATGAACTGGGATATCTAAGATTTTACCAAGCTTGGAGGCGAATGTAGACTTTCCACTTCCTGGGAGGCCAATCAGTGCAAACTTTTTTGGGTAAGTATTCTTCATAGGTAAGTTGAGCTTAATTTTTTTTCTTTTTCACGACAGTATAGCATAAAAATCTCAAAAAACAAGGAGGTTTTACTGTAGTTTCATCCAGTCTAATGCGTAAATGAGCTTTACGCACCGAAAATTTTCGATAAGATTTTTGATATGTAAGTCACTAAAAACAAAAGGCATCAGTCGCGAAACTGAAGCCTTAATTTTGATTGGAGGTGGAGAGAATTGAACTCTCGTCCTGAGCAAACTACATACTGACCACTACATGCATAGTGTTCTGAATTTAAGTCGATCCCTCTGCAGAACACGCCAATGGGATCCACTTGCCTCAATTAATCTCGAACTTATTACCTCTAAGGCTGAAGGTACTAAGCTCATACCAAGAAAATAACAGTAGACTCTAAAATCCTTGGTCCAATTTCAGACTACTGCGCTCAACACCGCAATTAAGCAGCGAGAGCTACGAGGTCTGCTTCTTCAGCATAGCTGAAGTCAAGCGCGATCACGTTTGTGCTAGTTTTGGCACTTAATTGTTCATCGGATGATTAAGGAGGCCAACCGACGTCCTCCGCATGCAATCAATACTTCACTTCCCAGTCGAAACCGTGACACCCCCGAAAAGAGATTATATGATCAGACTTTATCAACTATATTTTAACGCATTAAGAAATTAAAGTGAACGTTTTTCCGGTATGCTAGACTTTTTCCAAGAAAACGGGTATTATAATTTTATTCTTTTATCATTTTACAGGTTATTCCATGTTTGAAGAGATCCCCCAAGAAAGTTTTGATGAACGGGAAAAACGTATCCTGGATTTCTGGCATAAAAATAGGATTTTTGAACGATCTGTTGAAGAAAATCGCTCAAAACCGCTTTTTTCTTTCTATGATGGCCCTCCATTTGCTACAGGACTTCCCCATTATGGACATCTGTTGGCGGGGACAATTAAAGACGTTGTTTTACGGTATAAAACGATGAAGGGTTTTTGCGTGCCCAGACGATTTGGATGGGACTGCCATGGGCTGCCTGTAGAAAATGAGATAGAAAAATTACATAATCTTTCAGGTGCACATTCCATTGAAAATTTTGGTCTGGCTAAATTCAATGAAGAGTGCCGCAATATTGTTTTACGCTATACCGAGGAATGGAAAGCAACCGTTTTGCGTATGGGTCGTTGGGTAGATTTCAAAGAAACCTACCGTACTATGGACGTCAGTTTTATGGAATCTGTTTGGTGGGTTTTCCAACAGCTTTATGATAAAGGCCTTGTTTATGAAGGCTATAAAGTGATGCCCTATTCTGCTAAATTAGGTACGCCACTTTCTAACTTTGAGGCGGGTGAAAACTATAAAGAAGTAGATGATCCGGCCCTTACACTAGCATTTCAGCTGTTGGATGAGTCGGAAACTTCTATTTTAGCCTGGACGACAACACCTTGGACACTTGTTTCAAATTTAGCATTGATGGTAGGTCCAGAAATCGATTACGTCAAAGTGCTCGAAAAGAAGTCTAATAAACAATATATTCTGGCCAAATCTCGCCTTTCAGCCAATTTCAAAGCGGAAGACGATTATTTGATAATGGCAGAAATGAAAGGTAAAGAGCTAGAAGGTAAACGTTATAAGCCCCTCTTCGACTATTTTGAAGATAAGGCTTCCCAAGGTGCCTTTCGAGTTATCCTAGAAGATAGCGTATCCTTGGAAGATGGGACTGGGGTTGTTCACAGTGCACCGGCTTTTGGTGAAGTAGACTTTTACGCCTGCCAAAGAGAGGGCATTGAACTTGTCTGTCCGGTCAATGACAATGGTCTTTTCACAGAGGAAATTCCCGAATATCAAGGTCTTTTTGTCAAGGATGCTGATAAGGACATCATCAGGCGCCTAAAAAAAGATGGAGTTGTTTTTCATCATGGCATCTGTCGACACCGTTATCCGTTTTGTTGGCGTTCCGATACACCGCTCATTTACAAAGTTGTGACAACGTGGTTTGTTGCTGTAGAGAGAATTAAAAACGCGCTCTTGAAAGCCAACGAACAGATTCATTGGACGCCGGAATATGTCAAACAGGGTCGTTTTGGGAAGTGGCTTGAAGGGGCTCGTGACTGGGCTATAAGCCGTAATCGCTATTGGGGGACACCTATCCCCATTTGGCGTTCAGAGGATGGAGAGATTGTCGTGTTGGGCAGTATTGCCGATCTGGAAAAAAGGACAGGTGCTAAAATTCAAGACCTACATCGGCATTTCATCGATGACCTCACTTTTACACATAATGGCAAGGTTTTCAAACGCATTCCCGAAGTTTTTGATTGTTGGTTTGAGTCCGGTTCTATGCCCTATGCGCAAAACCATTACCCTTTTGAAAAGCAGGATTTATTTAAAGATATTTTTCCCGCTGATTTCATTGCTGAGGGCCTAGACCAGACGCGAGGCTGGTTTTATACATTGACGATCCTTGCTGCCGCTTTATTTGACAAGCCGGCATTTAAAAATGTGATTGTCAATGGAATTGTTTTAGCCGAAGATGGGGCTAAAATGTCCAAGCGTTTGCGTAATTATCCGGATCCAAGTGTCGTGATTCAGCGCTTTGGCGCAGATGCCATACGTTTATATATGATGCACAGCCCTGCCGTTCGAGCAGAAGATCTCTGTTTCGCAGAATCCGGTGTAGAGCTTGTTTTAAGGCAGGTGATGTTGCCTTTTTGGAATGCCTACAGCTTTTTCATTACTTATGCGAGGATCTATGACTGGCATCCTTCCGGACAAAGGAAAAAACCTGAAGCTATCATTGATCAATGGATTCTCTCAGTCCTGAACAAGCTTGTCAAAGCAGTCGAAGTCGGAATGGATAGTTATGTTCTTAGCCATGCAGTTGAACCTACAATTTCTTTTATTGAACAGTTGACCAATTGGTACATTCGCCGTTCACGCCGTCGTTTCTGGGAGGAAAAAGCCTCTCAAGATCGTGATGATGCCTTTGAAACACTTTATCATGTTTTATTGACACTGACGAAAATTGCGGCCCCCTATATTCCCTTTTTGACTGAAGCTGTATATCAAAATTTAAAGACCCCAGAAATGCCGGAATCTGTGCACCTTTGTGCGTATCCGTATTACAATGGTGAGATGCGTGAAGAAGATCTTGAAGCTGCTATGGCAGCAGTTCAGTCCACTGTCAGTTTGGGACATGGTTTGAGAAAAGAACATAAACTCAAAGTACGGCAGCCTCTTGCTAAGGCTTATGTCGTTTCAGCTGATACTCGCACACTTCAATTCCTCAAAGAACAGCAGCACCTTATTGCTGATGAACTCAACGTCAAACATATCGACTTTGCAGCTGATGAATCTCAATTTGTCGGTTTAAAAGCTAAGCCTAATTTTCGTGTCTTGGGGAAAAAAGTAGGCAAACTTATGAAAGCAGCCCAGCAAAGCATAGATGCTTTCAATCAAAATCAATTGGAAGTTCTTCTTAAAGGTGAATCGCTACCCATTCAAATCGATGGTACTGAAATTATGCTGACTCCCGAAGATGTTCAAGTTGAACGTCAAGTGCATGAAGGTCTCATCGGTGCTAATGAGGGTTTGATTACGATCGCTTTGGAAACTACTTTAACGGAAGATTTGCTAGTCGAAGGTATTGCCCGGGAGCTTGTAAACAAGATTAATACCATGCGCCGTGAATCGGGTCTTGATGTGACTGATCGCATTCACATAAAAATGGAAACGACAGCACGTGTTCAGGCAGCCTATAAACAGTATGAAGAATACATTCAAGGTGAAGTTTTGGCTTTATCGGTAAAATTCGAGCCTATTCTAGAAGGCACTGATTGGGATATCAATAATGAACCGACCAAAATTGCCCTTTCCAAGGTTGTTTGAACCAATTTGTAGTAAAAAACATGGAGAATATAAAAAAGTGTTACCTATGTTGGTGAATTGGACCTGGTAGCCTTCAACTTAATAAGCGACCTTAGTCTTTGTGAGGTAAACCGCGAGTAGGCACGTAGTCTGAATTTATTATCAACAGGAGAAAGCGATGATTCCTAATACATCTCAAAAATCTGCCACTGGATATGAGACATTATATTCAGAGCCCTCTTTAAAAAGAGCTAGAAGTGACAGTTCCACATCACCTATTCCCAAGATTGTATTAAAAACTATTCAAAGTAATCTACTTCAACTTCAGTCAGCATTTAATAATGAAAAGCTACAAGTTATAGATAAAAACGAAAAGCTAAAAGTTATTAAATTGGATAAAGATGACAAATTTAAGTTTTCCGTAAAATTTAATTCCTTTTCTGGAGAAATAACGGAGGGAAGAGTTGGAAATATTCCTTCTGAAATCATAGCTATTTGTATTACTTTTAATGCCAGCCAAAGTATCTCATTTGGTCGCGCATCGCTTATTAAAGATCTAGATCATAATAACGCAGGGATTTCGATCCTAGCAGCTAAGGTTTTCCTAGCTTGTGAAAGGCTTCTTAATCGCTGTTATATTTGTCATACAAGATTTAATGGCGAAAATTTTTCTACATGCATAGATTTGAATGAAGAAAAATTAAGAAAACTAGTCAATAATGCTTTAAATAAAAAAATTGATAAACTTTGGTCTGACCTTAATAATCCTCATGTCTATCCCAGTGAATTTGATAAAGACTTTTTGGTTAATATGCGTCATATTCCTCATCCACTAGATAGTGTTTATAAACCCACATTTAACGAAATGGATTTATTGGATAGGCGCCTTGTTGTTTTGAAGCGTGGAGATGGAATCAATCGCTATGGTTTCATTTTTAACAAAAATAAAATAGTCGTTCAATTTTACACTAATTTAATAGGACATGGAAAAGATCTTAATGATGAAGATTTTATATACCAATGGGAATCATAAGATGTGAAAGAACTGTAGCTTAGTTTAGTTTCTCATCACCCTCTGTTCAGTCATTTGCAACAAAGATGTTTTTTTGTTGATATCTTTCGTCTTTTGCTTTTTAATCTGAAAATTCTAATAAGGGGGACACTTATGGAACCAAAATTTTCAAGCCAATCATATAGTATTCGTTTTAATGAGTTAAATGAAACGACTAATAGATGTAAAAATGACGCAGCAAAAAAAAATAATACCTATAATACCTATACTGGGTCGTCAATTGAGTTGGCGATTGGCCATCTCCAAACTGTTTATGATTATAAGCTGCCGATTGAGAAAATTCAAAAAGAGGCAAAAACTGCTTTTGAGGAACTGGCTGCTATAGTGCAAGAATACGAAAAAGACAAGGAGAGCTATAAGTCCGATGGACTATGGTTAAAAGCTCAATCTCTTGTTTGTCGTTGTTTTTCACTACCACAACTTTTAGATAAATTAGATCACGTAGAAAAGCTGATAGAAGCAGAACCTATTCTAGATGGAAAAAATCCATATGATTACAATCCTAATAAAGAAAAATATGAAGAATATCGCAGTCTATTAGTTCAACAACAAACTCGTTTGAATGCTCTGGGAAGAGAACAGAGTTTCTTGCTTTGGTATTTATATGTTAGGTACTTACAGTCACCTTCAGTAACATCTCAAGAGTTACTTATGCTATTCGAAAGGATCAAAAAATGTAAATACAGGATTTACTCAAGTGGCTTTTATATGAATCCTACATCCTTATGTTTTTCCATTAGTAGCTTCCCGCTGATAGACAAACCTCTTTATATCTCTCTGTACTATTTCTTATCGGATGAATTTAAGGAAATAGCTGGAAATAAAGGAAGAATGGATTTTGGCAGATTCGAGTGGTCTTTCACTGATCTATTCAGCGAAGTCTCTATTATAGGAAGAATATTTCTCGCCATCGCTGTTGATAACTCATCTTCATTAAAATTATTTTTTGAGGAATATCAAAAAGAAAATCCAGATAAATCCTTGGCTGACTTGATTGCTAAATATTCACTCGTTGGCTTTGCAGCTGCCAATGGTTGTATTGGAATCATGAAATATTTTATCAAAGAAATAAAGATAAATCTTGAGCAGAAATTTACGCTTGAAAATCAGAGCGAAAATCAGAGCGAAAAGCATTATCACCATAAAGATTGCATTTTAGCTAAACATAAGGGATGCAAACTAGAAATGACACCCCTTGCTTTAGTGCTAAGTACGGCTCCTGCAATGCCTCGCGACCTTGCAACTTCTATGGTAGAGGTTTTAGTAAAAGGGGGAGCGAACTACAACCGCAGAGTCATTAAAACTTGGACTGAAATGCGCGGCTACTTTAACCAAGAAGTTCCTTACTTAAAGCGTCTAGAGATTCATTTATCCACTTTTGATCAAAGCGGTATTCTTGAGGAAGTTAAAAAAGGTTTGAAAAAGACTTCTAGCACAAAAAACGAAGTTAGTTATTCAGAAATGGATAAATTACGATTAGAAATCAAAGAGCTCAAAATTGAACATGAAAAACAGATTTCTGAATTATGGAAAGCAATCATAAAACTTCAAAAGGAAGGGGCTATAGAAATAGCCCCAAAAATAGAAACACCTCCCGCGCATAGAGGCAGGGGCAGAGGTAGAGGTAGAGGAGAACATTCATAACCCTGTGAAAAAATACAACTTTCCCATATCCCCTTTATAATGCTCTCAAACATAGCCCCATGTTCTCTTTCTTATATTAGTGGATCCTGCTAATCCGACCCATGCTATTCACCTAATCATTTTTTGAAACATGGCATATTAACGCATACATACTTTTGCGCATAAGTTTATTTCACGCGAAGCGTTGGCGATGCAGTCACAGATGCTTTTTTAGAACTAACATCGCATAGCTATGGAGTACGAAGGCCTTCCCATCCTATTACCCATAAGTTTATTTCACGCGAAGCGTTGCGATGCGTTTACAGTGCATTTTCAGAGCTAATATCGCATCGCTTTGGAGTGCGAAGGCCTTCCTTCGCTTTCTAAAACAAACACAATCAATCACAAATGTCAAAATTTAGATCCCACTTTATATTTCAAAATTGTTATGTAAAAAGCGAAGGAAGGCCTTCGCACTCCAAAGCGATGCAAAATTCTTTTTACAAAACTTTCTTTTTTTTTGCATCGCAACGCTCCGCGATTCAAATATTTACGATGTCTTACAATGACTTATGGGTAATAGGATGGGCCTTCCTTCGCTTTCAAAAACAAACACAATCAATCACAAATGTCAAAATTTAGATCCCACTTTATATTTCAAAATTGTTATGTAAAAAGCGAAGGAAGGCCTTCGCACTCCAAAGCGATGCAAAATTCTTTTTACAAAACTTTCTTTTTTTTTGCATCGCAACGCTCCGCGATTCAAATACTTACGATGTCTTACAATGACTTATGGGTAATAGGATGGGCCTTCCTTCGCTTTCTAAAACAAACACAATCAATCACAAATGTCAAAATTTAGATCCCACTTTATATTTCAAAATTGTTATGTAAAAAGCGAAGGAAGGCCTTCGCACTCCAAAGCGATGCAAAATTCTTTTTACAAAACTTTCTTTTTTTTTTGCATCGCAACGCTCCGCGATTCAAATACTTACGATGTCTTACAATGACTTATGGGTAATAGGATGGGCCTTCCTTCGCTTTCTAAAGCGAACGTAATCTATTACAAACGTTAAAATTTAGATCCTATTTGTGATACTTTTAAAATTCTTTGGTAAAAAGCGAAGGAACGCCTTCGCAATCCAAGGCGATGCAAATTTCGTTTTAAAATACTTTCTTTTCTTGCATCGCAACGCTTCGCGGTTCAAACATTTACGATATTTTCTATTGACTTATGCGCAAAAGTATGTATGCGTTGATGTGCCATGTTTCAAAAAATGATTAGGTGAATAGCATGATCCGATTGCACGTGCATATTTTATTCGAAAGCATATCGAATTTAATAGGCCATGGAAAAGATCTCTTTAATACAAGTTGTAAAAAAAGACTCAAATCTTGTATCTTTACCGCTCATTTTAATAAAACTAGGATTTAATATGTCGTCCATTCACTCCCATTCGTTTATAAATGAAAAAGAATATCATCACAAAAAAATTAAAACTGCAGATCATACTAACCTAGCATCATATGAAAAGCCTACGAACACTGGAATTCATAATTTTTATCTTCAAATCATTCTCACAAATGTCGTGAATTGTTGGTCAACGGTAAAAGGTTATCAATGGAATAATGTCAGTGATTATTTGATATTTAACTCAAAGAAAGGGAATTTATATGTTGAGCAAGACTTAAGTAATATTCCCTCCTCTTCAATTCCACTCATCCAATTGGCTGAAAAAATTACTTTATGTAAGAAAATACTAGACAAAGATTGCTTACCAAAAATGCGACGATTAAATCTTAAAATCTTATTCACGATGCAAAGTTTGTTCGACAGCATTTTATCTAAAGAGAAAGAAGCCAGTGAACCCAATGCTTTTGCGGCTAAATTAGAGCCCTTGATAAATGAGCAAAATCACATAACAATATCCAAAATTTGGGACTCTAATGGTGTTCCTATTTTACCGTTTTGTGAAGAAAAAATTTTACTCACACTGCATCGTAATTTAAATGATTTGCTTCAAGTTTTTAGTAGTCAAGATGTTGAATTAAATAAACTCGATATTCAAACAACTCTTGAATCATTCTCATCTTTTAACTGCATAAACGGCGAGATGCAGATTTTGAAAAAAGAAGAAGGGTTTTCTTCAAAGGACTCGCTAATTTGCGTACGGTTTTTTCTGGATAATTGTGGAAAAGTTAACTTTGACCGCGAGAAACTTAGAAATTTAGTCCGTTCAAAAAAGGGAATTTCGATGACCGCAGTTAAACATTTGTTTGTAACGGAAATATTGATGAATGAAATTCTTAAAGGCGAAAAAACTCGATTATATCTTGAGGACCAATTTTTAGATAACATTCAAGAGACATGGCAATTGGTTGGAAATAAAATCCCCTTCGAGCAGAAGAAGTTCTTGATCAATATGCCCTATGTAGAGTCTCCTAATGACAAACGCTGGCCTTCAGCTGGGACGATGAATGATTTAATGGATGGTCAGGTTGTAGTCATTAATAAGAATGGTCTAAGTCGCTTTGCATTAGTGGTAGTAAATAAGAATGAAAACGAAGCACAGATCCTGTTTGAGCCAGTCCAACCATCGCTAATGACGGAATTGGTTTTGAAAAAAATAGACACCATAGAACCTGTGAATACGGGAATCGCCGGTGTGATAGCCAAATTAAAATTGATGAACGAAAAGAAAAAATCCAAAATGAATAATAAACAAGAACTTGAATCTGCACAAAAACCGCAACCAGAGCCTCAATATAAGTCCCTGACTGTGTCAAACGACACATTAAAGGATCACATTAAATTCACTTGGTAAGCTTATTTCTTACTGTTCATCCGGTGATAAGGTATAACCAGGATGTCCATCAAAGACATTCAGGTTTTCTACTTGTGAAAAAGGGATAGCAGCATCTGCAAACTTTTGGATAAGGGTAGCAATTTGCTGATATGTAACCTCATGGTTTTTTTCTTTTGAGGTGAAGCGACATCGCCAGCTATCACCGCAAAATGTTTCGGGCATTTTATGCGGCCATACCTTAACTCCGCGATTACTGATCATAGAAAGTTTCAAATCCGGAATCATTAACTCTTCTAGTTTTTGATACAACTTTTCCACATCCCCTTTATAAGTGACAAAGATATCAACCCCCATCGTTTTAATTTCAGGGATGTGTTGAGGGGGGTGATATTTTAATGCTTCTAATGGAATAGTCTTATAATGAGCCACTTTAAGTTTGTGCGGTATATGCCCTAAACGCGCAATAATCGCTTGAGCAAACTCTTTGGTTCCGACTTTCTCTTTGCTTACATGGGGTTTGAAAATGTCATACGTATGGATACCATCTTCTAAAGTCGTGAGCCAAGCGTTATGTACGATTTCGGCTATATCGGGCAGGTTGACGTGCGCTAACATTTGCACAGCAGCCAGTAATAAACCTGAGGGATTCGCAAGGTTTTGACCTGCGCGGCGTGGGGCAGAACCATGGATGGCCTCAAACATAGCCCCATGTTCTCCTATATTAGCGGATCCTGCTAATCCGACCGATCCGGCAATCTGTGCGGCTACATCAGATAAAATATCTCCATATAAATTGGGCATAACAATCACGTCAAAAACCTCTGGAGTATCAGCAAGCTTGGCGGCTCCTATATCAACGATCCAGTGCTCATTTTGGATGTCGGGATATTGCATAGCTAATTCATCAAAAATCTTACGGAAAAGACCATCTGTTAGTTTAAGGATATTGTCTTTAGTAAAGCAGGTCACTTTTTTGCGCCCATTGGCACGTGCATATTCAAAAGCATATCGAATAATTTTTTCACATCCTGGACGTGTTATGATTTTTAAAGCTTGTACTGTTTCAGGAGACTGTCGGTATTCAATGCCGCAATAGAGATCTTCTTCATTTTCTCTAACAATCACGACATCCATGTTAGGGTGTTTAGTTTGTACAAATGGACTATAGGAAACGCAGGGGCGAATGTTGGCGTAAAGGCCTAAAGTTGTACGTATGGTAACATTTAAACTTTTAAATCCACCCCCTTGCGGTGTTGTGATGGGAGCCTTCAAAAAAGCTTTCGATTGGCGAATCGTCTCCCAGGTTGAAGGTTCGATTCCTGCTGGAAATCCTTTGAGGTAAACTTTTTCCCCAATGTCGACTTTAAGGATTTCTAATGGAGCATGGGCTGCATGCAAAATATCGAGGGTAGCGCCCATGATTTCAGGTCCAATGCCATCTCCCTCAGCAACCGTGATAGGAATTTTTTTAAATGTCATTTTAATCAACCTCCATTACAGTAATTTAAAACTACTTGAGGGTAATATTTCTTTCCTTTAAAATGCAATATTCTAATCTTATAATGGATGAATTTTGTGTTAAAAGAGCTTCTTATGCAAGAAAAAACCTACCTGGATTATTTCTTTGATCAAATCGATATCCAGGCAGCGGAAAAAATTGTTCAAATTTTGCATGCCTGCCAGGGAGTCATGATATTTTCGGGATTGGGTAAAAGTGGATTGGTAGCTGAAAAAATTGCCATGACAATGACCTCAACGGGCTCTAAAGCTTTATTCCTTTCCCCATCTAATGCATTACATGGGGATATAGGAATCGTGTCTGAAAAGGATACCTTTATCTTTTTAAGCAAAAGTGGAGAGAGCGAGGAGCTTTTACAGCTAATTCCCACACTACGCAATCGACAGGTAAAAATAGTGGGCATTGTATCGAATGAGAGTAGTCGTTTAGCCAAGGCTTGTGATATTTTTATTAGCCTTCCCTTGCAACAAGAACTTTGTCCTTTTGATATGGTTCCGACCACTTCTGCGGTGATTCAACTCATCTTTGGGGATCTTTTAGCCATTGCCCTGATGCGATTAAAAAATTTCAGTTTAGATGAGTATGTGAAAAATCATCCCGCGGGGAGAATTGGTAAGCGGATTTCTGTACGGGTATCCGATTTAATGGTGCGAGGTCCTAGTCTGCCGCTTTGTCAGCCAGGCGATAAATTAGTAGATACCCTGGTTGTGCTGTCCAATAAGCGTTGCGGATGCGTATTGGTGGTCGATGAATCGCAAACTCTACAGGGAATATTTACAGATGGCGACCTACGTCGTTCCCTGCAGAAACATGGAGCTTCTTCCTTGCAATTTCATATGAAAGATTTGATGACAAAAACCGCTCGTTGGATCGAGCCTCATAGTTTAGCCTGGGATGCAATGCGCCTCATGGAAGGTGATCAAAAAAATGCCATTACAGTCTTGCCAGTGCTTGATAATAATCAAAAAGTTATGGGTCTTATCAAACTACATGACCTTGTCCAGTCGGGTTTATAAGTCATCCTATCACACAAGTTAAATTATGTTATGACTGCATTGCATCTATTAAAGAAACACGTTTACCATCAATATATAGATTTTTTAAAGAGGGTATATTTGTCGTCGCAACATTTTTATTAAAATTTTGTGAGGCGTTTATATGTAAATTTAATAAATTATATAAATTTCTTAGATAATATAATATATTATTATCGAACGTTAAATGTGAAAAACAGATAGTTTCCAAACCTTTTATTTGATTGATGGATTGAAATAATTTATCTTTGTTTAAATTTTTGTCTTCAGGACTCAAGTCAAAACTTAAAAATTTTAAATTTGTGGCTTTGGATAAAATTTTAATCAAATCCTCACTTAGGCCATTAAAGTACAGTTTTTCTAAATCTTCTAATTGAACACCCTCGAGATTTTTTAATATCTTTTTATACTCTTCGGGTGTGGTTTGATCAGAAAAATTGAGTTTTAAAAGGCGTATCTTCTGTGGAAACTGATCGTTAATAAGAGGATATTGCATATCCCAAGATCCCTGATATAAACAAAATTTACTACTCCGTAAGTCTTCAAGAAAAGGGAGTTTAACACGAATTTGATTTAGAGAGTTTTTTAAACTAACTTCATATAATTCAGTCTGAAAAAATGGACTTAGTGGATGATGAGCGAAGGTTTGTAGTTTGGAAAATTCGAGTTCTTTAAGACATGCAAAATTTAGCAATGGGTCGATGAAGATTTGTTTATTGTTGGGATCGTTGGGATGAATAACCACGTGCAATTTTTTTAAGTTTGTTAGTTTAGTAATTTTTGAAAAAGCTTGAGAAGTTTCTTTATGGCTCAATGAAATTTTGAGGATTTCAATTTGTTCCAATTTTCCTTCTTTTTCTAACTCACTGAGCCACTCACTTAACCAAGCAAGACTGTCGCCTTCTTTGCATAAATAAAGAAGCTCATTCAACTGTGGAAGTTTTGCTACATGTTTGGCAGTATCGGTGGGCAATGAATGGCTAACAGAAAGTAATTGGAGCTTTTGAAGATGGGCATAGCTTTTAAAATCTAATCGCAAAATAGCTTCGGATAAACTGAGGCTGGAGTTGAATGAATCAATAGTTAGACTTTCTAATTGGGTGTGTGAAGGAAGGTTTTTAAGTAATTCTTCGTCACAATTTAGGTATAAATTCTTTATATTTTTTTGAATTAGATGATTATGTGCAGTTCTTTTTAGGCTTGTTTGTGGTAAAGATAAACAATGGATTGGGGTGGTTCCTGATGAAGATAAAGAAGAGGACTGTTGAGCATTGTTACTAAGAAATCTTTGACGTTCCTGTTGTGTCATATGATTTGTTAAATGCAGAGGAAAGAAAATTTCTAAATTTTTAAGTTTTTTAGATTCAGTAACCTTAAGATTTGTCAATTTCATTTCTTTTCTTTCAAAACCGGATAAGATGATAGTTTCAAGGTTTGGAAGAAAATTTAAAGAATCGAATAATTTATTTGCATTGGTTGAATTGATAGCGTAACTGGTTTTAGTTTCATCATCCAAAAGGGAATTAGAATCGGAATCTGTAAGCACATTAAGTTCAAGTGTTTTTATATAAGGTGTTCTAGAAAAAAAAGTGGTTAACTTAGACTTATCGCCATAGAATACGAAAGGGTTTAATTCTAAATATTCCAATTTTTTTGCTTCAATAGCGAATAGACTGGCTTCACTAAAAGAGCCATTCATTAATGATAGTTTCTTAAGGTTAGGGAAACTTTGGGATGCCAATTTTAACCGCTCTTCCACCCATTCATAAGTAAAATAGCTGCCATCAATTTTTATTTCCTCAACTTCATGGAGATGCTGATTTATAAACCTTATCATTTTATCAGAAGCTTGACGTGTTAACACAAATCCTGCGAGATAAGTTAAAGCTGCTTGTTTCAATGTACGATTGGCGAGCCTATCGCCCCAATCGTAAACGACTAGGGCTTTGCGTTCATTCCAGTCCTTATACTTTGAAATCCATTCTTCACAAACTTTGATGAGTGAATCAGCATAAAGAGCCCCTGCGCATAACAAACAATGTAAGGTCTCATCCATATCAGCTAAGGAGATTTGTCCTGTATAAAGAAATTTGAAAACATTCGTAACCATTTTAGAATCAATATCATAATCTTCCCAATTGAATACAATCACTTTTTGTAAGTTTTCAGAAAAATTTGAAAAATTTTTAAAATAATCAAATTTAGAAGAAATTAATGAAAAAATGACCGGGATTTCTAAATGGCGATCTTTCAATTGAATGATGAATATTTTATCAGACCATTTTATTTCTTTGAAAATATTTGAAAATAAGGATCGAAAACGAGTTGAAGATAGTATTGTGGGTTGGGAAATGGCGATATGATCTATAATTTGTATAAAAACTATACTGTTTGATTGTAAATAAGTAGTTTTTAATAAACGTAGATAGAGTTCGTCTTGTGTAGGTGATGTTTTTATTTTTCGCAATAGTATATTTAAAATCTCAGGATTTTTAAATGCTTCTTCCAGTTCTACGTCTACATTTTCTTTTTTTGATTCCAATACTTTTAATATTTTTTTTGCTCTGGATTCGTTAAGGTTATGACTCATCGCTTTATACAAAGAATCAATTTCTTTAATAATATTTTGAGATTGGTCTGCAATTTTAACAATTTGTTTAAGGTTTTCTTTATTGGGATCACGATTGGGGTTGGCCAAGTCTTTTATCATGTTCAAATGTTGAAATACCGCAGATAACGAAAGATTGGGTGCGGAGGGTTGTTCCCAAGACATAGATTCTTCAGGTTCTGAATGCAATTCTTTTAGCACATCTGAATGAGGCCAAGATGTAAAATTATATATATAATTATTGGATGGTTGCATTTATTCACTCTATTTAAATTTTTAAATTAAAATAGAAGAAGAATAAGTTTTTTGTTTATTTAAAACAACTGCTAATTTTTTTGGAAAACCACATTTTAATGAAAGTGGAAAATGAATAGAAATGAATAGACATAATTCCTTATCCAAAACTCGCGTTATCTGGCATGGTAAACCAATTATATTTCTTTTTTTCCCTCTTTATTCAGATTAATGACATCAGTTTTTATTTCTTCTTTAAAATAAGAAGAAAAGGCTCCATTTAAGGATACATTTATTAATGAAGGTAAGTTTAAACTTCGAAGATCTTTGATCGTTATATCTTTACATTTACTAATATTTAAAAACATTAAATGACTTAGTTCAGCAAGAAAAGATAATTCTTTAATATTTTTGATATTTAAATCAGTAAAAATATCTAACTGTTCTAAATCTTTTAATTGACTAAGCTGAGAAAATAATTTTTCTTTGTTAACATTTCCCTCTTCTTTTTCAACTACAAATTGTAGTCGTTTTAATTGAGTGGCTCTCGATAAAATATTCATTAAATCTGAAATATTTCCTTGAAAATAAAGATCTTCTAATTCTTCCAAATGAACTTGATGAAGTTTAAGCATTTCCTTTGCATAATCTAATTTTGTAAGTTTTGGATTGAAATTAAAAGATAAAGATTTAATTCTTTTGGGTAAAGGGTGAGGGTTTGCTTCTTCAAGGTTTAACGTCCAAGTTCCACGATGAAATGAAAAGTTCTTACTAATCAGTTTTTTAAGATAAGGTAGCTTTTCCTTAATGACTTCCAAAGAGCTATTGAAATAAACTTTATATGAAATATTTTCATAAAAGGGGCTGAGTGGATGTATTTTGCTGTGAGTGTAATTATGTGAATTATGTGCCATAATAAATAAAAGTTCTTCAAGATGTGTAAGGCTCAATAAAACATCTATCTCGACTTTTGTTAAAAAATTACTATGTAAAGTTATGTGCAATTTTTTTAAGTTACGTAACTTACAAATTTCTTTAAAAATAATTGAAGTATCATTTCCATCACATATTGTAAATTTAAGAGTCTCTATTCTATCTAGCTTTCCCATTTTTCCCAATTCATCGATCCATTTTATCCACCATTGAGTCGTATTTAGAGGGCTATAAAGATTTATGATGTTGTATACAAATTCTTGAAGGTGAGTAAATTGAGCGAGGCGTGAAGCCACCTCAAGTTGTAAAGAGTGCGATGAGTCAAAAGAAATCAATCTTAGTTTTTTAATATGAGTCAATAAGGCTGGATTGAAAGACAGCACAGCTTCTGATAGAGAGAATAGGGATTGCGTGTTGTCTAAAGTTAAACATTCTAGTTTAGAATAGGATGAAAGCTCATTAAGAAATCCAGGATTGCAATGAACAAAGAGACTTTTAACATTTTTATTTAATAGATGATGAGCTTTATCGCCGCAAGAGAGTCGAGGAAGTGTTATGCATTCTAAATTCACGCCCTCAGATGTTAAGGCTTGTGATAGTTTTTCATTCTCTCTTGACATTGACGTTATGTCTTGAATCGTGAATGTTTTAGAAAATAAAAAATATACTTCTACATTCTTGAGTTTTTTAGTAATTACAAATTCACTTATATCGAGCTCCATACTTTGAAAACCATCTAGGATTAAAGTTTCAAGTTCAGTTAGATGGGATAAAGATTTAAGTAATTCAATAATATGGGCCTTCGTATTATTTTTTGCTTGGAATCCGGTAGTTGCTAAAAAAAGTTTTAGGGTTTTAATATTCTTTGTTTGTTTAAAAAAATCTGCCAAGGAGTTCCCCCCTTGAGAAAGATGAAAGCTACTTAGGGCTAGGAATTCTAAGTCCTTATACTCAATCAAATTTACATCTTCTTCATTGAATAAAAAATTAGTAATAGTTAGCTTTTTTAGACTGGTAAAGCTGTTTTTCATCCTGCCGAGGCATTTTTTAACAAAATCAAAAGGCAAATTCTTTGCGTCAAATTCAATTTTTGTCACTTCATTTTTGTGTTCATCAATGAAAACCTTCATTTTTGAAGAGGCCGCGTGAGTGACTGCATAAAAAGCTAGATAAGATAAAGAGACTTGCTGCAAAAATTCATTTTTATAAAGTATTGCTAATTCATAAATTTCAAAGGCGTTTTTTTCGTTCCATCTTCTATACTTTGAAATCCATTCTTGGCAGACATTTATAAGTAATTGATAAATAAAACTTTCTGCCAAAATTAAGGAGCGTGCGGCATCACCTACCGTCAGGAAATTGATTTGCCCGGAATAAAAGAAATTTAAAATATCTGTAGCCGTTTCAGTCCCTATATTGAAGGATGTCCAATCGAATTCCATGTGGAGCGTCTCATTTTCGATGAATTGATCAAAACCACTAAAATAAGGACATAGGGAAGAAATTAACGAAAAAATAAGGTGGATTTGGACAGAACCATTCCTGCAATGAATAGTGACTATTTTGTCTGACCATTCAGGCACATTGAAAACTTTCGCTAATATAAATTGAAAGGATGTTGTAGATAATAAGGCGCTTTTTTTTGAAGTTGCCAGTTTATTAACGGTTTGTAGAAAAAGGGTAAATTTTTTCTGCTCGTAAGCACAACTTAATATAAGTAGAAGTATATCATCAACCTCATGTGATGCATGGGATGACAAAATTTCCAATAAATGTTCGAAAACATCGGGTTGACTAAATACTTTTTCTAATATAACTATTTTACTAGCTCTGTCATTTTTTATCTTCAGCAGTTTTTCTCCCATTCTTTTGGCTTTTGAGAGGCTTGTGTGATCCAAGCTCAATTGATCATGGGCTTGTTTAACTATGAATTGAGTTTCCATGACAAGAGATAAAACTTTTGCACTTGCAAATTTTAGCTTTTCATTTTGTGTCTTTAACAACTCATAGGTCACTTCCGCCGGTTTATCTTGAGACGAAATCTCTAACATTTTTTTCATATCATCTAAACATTTTATTGCATGGGATAATATGGAAGGCTGATCGTTTGGAAAAAGTGCAGGGCTTGACGGTGCTATATTTTCTGTTTTTTGTTTCTTTGCAGGGCGTTTTTCTTCTTCGCCTAAGCTGTTGTTATTATTATTATAAAATAGTTTATCATTATTTCTTTCATAAGGTTCCATATTTAATCAACTTCTTTTTTACCATCTTTAATGTTTTGTTCAGGACTTTTTATTTCAGTTTTTAGATCACCTTTCAAATCGATAAAAAGCCCATTTGAATATAAAGTTGTAAATAAAGGCAATTTTAAATTTTGAAAATCTTTGACCGTAATGTTTTTACAATTACTAATATCTAAAGAAATCAAATTATTTAGCTGAGACAGGAAAGATAATTCTTCAATTTTATTGAAAGAGAAATGTAATAGATAAAGCTCCTCTAAATTAATCAATTGCTGTATACTTTGCTCTAAACTTTTAAATACAGTCTCTTTATTTACATTTTCTTCTACTGGTCTTAGTGAATAATGTAATTTTTTTAATTTAGTAGCTCTGGATAAAATGGTTATTAAATCTGAAACATCACCATTAAAAATCAGACATTCTAATTCTTCCAAATGCACATTCTGCAGTTTTTTCATTTGACTTGTATAATCTTCTTTACTAATTCTCTTTGGAAAATCCAATGACAAGGAGTAAACGTTTTTGGGAAGAGGATGTTGACCTACATCCTTTAAGTTTAATTCCCAAGAGCCGTGTTCAAAAGAAAAGCGCGTACTTTTTAATATCTTCAGGTTCGGCAATTTTTTATTAATTTCTTCGATTGCACTTTGGCAGAAAACTTCATAAGGCTTCCTCCGATAAAAGGGGCTCAGGTGATTTCTGGGATCATCTTCATAAGGCGCTTGAAAAAATATGAGTTCCTCAAGTTGAGATAGATTCAATAAATGATCTATCTCGACTGTCTTCTCAAGCATATTGCTAAAGCCAATATGCAATTTTTTTAGGTTAATTAATTTTGAAATTTTTTGAAAAACACTTAAATCATCATTGTAATCCATAGAAAATTCAAGAGATTCTAGGCACTCTAGAGTCCCTCTTTTTTCTAATTCATCAATCAAAGTTGTCACCCATTGAGATGTTTTTTTATCATTAACAGGAGAAGTTTTTCTATGAATTAGATAAGAAGTTTGATATACGATTTCTTGAAGATGTGGAAATTTAGCTAAATGTTCAGCAGCCTCTATTTTTAACGGGTGGTCAAAAGATAGCAACTTTAGTTTTCTAAGATGAGTAAAGTGGATAGGGTTTATGGAGAGTACCGCCTCTGTTAAAGAGACCTGAGAGTGTAAAGAATCTATAGTTAAACATTCTAATTGAGGGTAATGTTTAAGCTCATTAAAAAACATATTGCTACTACTAATATGTAAGCTTTTAATCGATTTAGATTGTTGTTCATGAGCTTCGGGGGTTAACGAGATTTGAGGCATGGATAGGCAGTCCATATTCAAATTTTTACTGGATAACTGTTCAGAAATTGATTGATTAAGCTTGTCAAGGCTTGATTGCTCTTTGGGTTGTAATTTATCCAAACTATGATTAAAACTAAAATATGTTTCTAAATTTTTTAGACTTCGATTAATTTTTAAATTATTTAAATTAATATCTACCACACCAAAACCATCTAAAATAAAAGTCTCAAGTTCTACTAATTGTTTCAAAGGACTACTCAATCTTTTGATGCACTTTTTCCTAATTTTACTAATGCTGCTTTTTATTTGATTTAATTCAATTAAGGCTGAATCAGTTAGGTGTAACTTGAGAGTTTTGATGTTACGTGTTTGTTTAAAAAAATTCAAAAGAGATTTTGTACCAACATTAGTAAATTCAAACCCATAAATCTCTAAATATTCCAGATCTTTATATTTAATTAAATTTAAATTTTCCTCTTTAAATGTTCTCATTAATCTAATATTAAGTCTTTTAATGTTTGGAAAACGCGTTTGCATCAATACAAGAAGTTCTAAAGAAAATCTATCAGGTAATTGATCTGCTTTGAATTGTATTTCATGAACTTCATCTTTGTGTTCTTCCATAAAAGTTTTCATTTTTGAAGTGGCTTGATGAGTTAATGTAAAAAAAGCTGCATAAGATAAAACGACTTGTTTTAAAAAGTTATTCTGAAGATCATTTCCCAAATTATAAATTTTAAAAGTTTGTTCTTCGTTCCACCTCCTATACTGTGATATCCAATCCGTACAAACCTTTACGAGCTTTTTATCAGACAAGAATTCTGCCAAAATTAAAGCGCGTGCTGCGTCAATCACATTTGAAAAAATGATTTGTCCGGAATAAAAAAATTTAAAAATTTGGGTTGCGTTTTCAGAATTTATGCTGAACAATTTCCAATTGTATTCTATCTGATCTGACTCACTTTCTTTGAAATCTCCAAAACCATTAAAAAACGTGCAATTGGAACTAAGCAATGAAAAAATAACGGGAACTTTAACTTCTTTATCACAACATTGAACAATGATTGTGGTATCAGACCATTCGCATTCATCGAAAACCTTTGCAAACAAAGATCGAAAGGCTGCTTCAGATAATAAGGATGGTTTTGTTTTAGAAAGTTGATTAATGAGCTTTAGAAAAAGATCAGGGTTTTTCTTTTCGTAAGTCATTTTTAATAAAAATAGGTATATAAGGTCAAATTCATCTGATTCTTTTAAAGCTGTTAATAAAATTTGAAGAAATGAGTCAAAAAGATCAGCATGGCTAAAAACCTGTTGCAAGAGTGTTCTCGCATTTTTTTCAGTTTTAGTTTCCTTTAAGGGCTCCCATATATTTCGTGTAATAGAGAGGCTCGTAGGACTAACGCTCAATTGATCCTGCACTGCTTTAACAATAAATCCAGTTTGCTTTAAAACTTCATCAATTTTGTAATATGTAAGTTTTAGTTTTTCATTTTGTGCCTTTAATAAATTAAAGGAGTCTGCATTCAATGGGAGTTCATCTTTAAAAGAAGATTCTAGTAAATAGTGTATGTCGTTGATTTGTTTTAACGCTACGTCTAACTTTTGAGACTGATTAAAAGAGGTAAAGGAAGCATTCGGCTCATAGTTCTCTTCAGTTTTTTGTTTCTTAGTAGGGGGATTATAACTATTATCCTCAGCAGGGTGTTTATAAGAGTTATTATTACAATTTATATTGTTTCTAGAAGGTTCCATTTTGTTTGTCCATTTTTTAATAAAATTTCAAAGATTATAGTAAACGCAATATTCTTTAAAGTATAATTTTCAGTCTCCTATATATTCTTATATAGATCTTCAAACTCTTGAAATGAGCGTTTACTAAAATAGGGGAGAAAAATGTCACAAAAGTATTGCTTTTGCGTATTCTTTAAATAAGCATCAAAGTTTAGCGAGGGATTCAGTAAATGGACATTTTTAATGATGGGTTTTTTTATCCATAGCCCAATTCCATAACGTTTGTCATCATCCAGATAAGCCATCTCCTCAATGTTTTCCAAGGCTATTGTGAAAACTGGAGCTCCGGATATGGAGAAATAAAGTTCTTCTAGATCAGTGACTACAATTTGGTGGGGGTTGTTTTCAAGGCGAGTCAATTGGCGATAAGGCATGAGCCCAAAGGTGATCAGAACGCCTCCCATCATTAGCGCTAACCACCCCCAAGTCGATAAAATGTTTATGGATAAGAAAATACCGCAATAAAGCCATAAGGACACACCAAGAATGGCAAGAATAGAGCCCTGCAAGAGCTTATTTTTTTTTAATGAAGGCTTGATACTGCTGTGAAGTGTTAAAATTGTTTCTTCCATTTCAAAACGGTACTCCGAACGTTGTAGATTAGTGCACACTCTAACTTTTCTCAAAGTTTTTGGTAATACATATTTTATTTCATCCACATAATCGGTGTATTGCCTAAGGCTTTGGATCGTTGATGAAATAGGCACTTCGTCCTAAAAATCGATCCTGGTAAACCGTAATGAAAATCCAAGCCAAAGCCCGGCGATGTTTTTGGTTTGTGTGTTTTATGTCTTCTTAATCCACAGTATTGACAGATTTAAATTGACTTCATTTTTCATTTCGGTGAAATTTAAAAAAATTCAAAACAGAGAAAATGCAATGCACACAGCTCTTAATGGCTATACCCTCAGTATGGTTTTTGTTTTTGTGATAGGTTATATTCTTATCACACTTGAACATATCATCAAAATTAACAAAACCACTATCGCGCTGCTCATGGCGATTATATGTTGGATTTTGCAATTTGCCAATAATTATAGCCATATAACTCATCAAGAAAATTTAAGCTACCTGTCAGCCCATATTGCAAATATAAGCCAGGTGGTTTTTTTTCTTTTAGGTGCTCTCAGTGTCGTAGAACTGATTAATGCTCATCAAGGTTTTAAAATCATTTCTGATCTTATTCAGGTCCAATCTAAAAGGAAAATGTTATGGATTTTAGGGTTAATTACATTTTTTCTCTCGGCAGTTTTAGATAACTTAACCACGACCATAGTGATGGTCTCTTTGATCCAAAAATTAATCGAAAATCGTCAAGATAGGTTGTTAATTGGAGGAGGTATCGTCATTGCAGCCAATGCGGGTGGTGCCTGGACACCTATAGGAGATGTCACGACGACAATGTTATGGATTGGCGGGCAAATTACAAGCGCAGCGATTATTAAGGGATTGTTTTTGCCCAGTATGGCCTGCTTTATCGCTTCGTTTTTAATGATTCATCCTATGTTGACTGGGAAAATAATCAATGAAAAGGTAACGGAAGATTCTGCTAAAATTGAACCCTTTGGACGTTTGATATTTTTTTTAGGAATTGGCGCGCTGGTTTTTGTGCCGGTTTTCAAAATGTTAACGGGGCTACCTCCTTTTATGGGCATCTTATTTGGATTAGGAGTCTTATGGCTCGTCACAGATATCGCCCATTTTAGCGATATACGCCGCGAGCACCTGCGTGTCCGCATGTTTTGACAAAAATAGATCTGTCCGGAGTTTTATTTTTCTTTGGAATCTTACTGTGCATTGATGCTTTAGAAACTGCACAGTTGCTAGATAAACTAGCTCATTGGCTCGATAAACATATTGGAAACACGGATGCTATTGCTACAATGATTGGTCTTGCCTCCGCTGTAGTCGATAACGTTCCTTTAGTAGCAGCTAGCATGGGAATGTATAGCCTAGAGCATTATCCCCCGGATTCTTCTTTCTGGCAGTTGGTTGCTTATTGCGCTGGTACAGGAGGAAGCATCCTCATCATAGGATCTGCTGCAGGTATTGTTTTTATGGGATTAGAGAAGGCAGACTTCTTCTGGTATTTAAGGAAAATTTCTCTTGCAGCCCTTGCAGGCTTCTTTGCTGGAATTGGGGTCTATAAACTTTTTGTTTGATTGACTTTTATATTTTATTATGTAATAATTATTCATTTAAATCAAATTATGAGATTTTGTGCGTAGTATTAAAATTATTAATGATGTGAATGATATTAAACTTAGTAATGACTGGACTCATTCATTAAATTTTAAAAGTAAAGACAGGATTGTTAAATACAAAGGTCATAGCTTTCGACTGGCTGACAAAAAAGAAAGAGATTTTCCCTGTTTAGAACGTACGAGAAGGATCTTTCTTGGAATTTTTTTATCGGCAGCCACTTTATTTTTAGCCTTAATCTCTAAATCGGTTAGGCGTCTCTTTAAAGATAAAGAAACCATTCACTATGCCGTTCCGCCTATTGTTAAAACAAATCTTAATTTTCCCGATAATGATGAGAGCGCAAAGCCTTTACCACCTAAACCTGTTTTAGAAGCAAGAGAAGCTTTAGGTGATTTGAATCACATTAATATTCCCAAGAGTTTGGATATTAGAGGTTCGGAATGGTTAACAAGCGAACATTTACACGATTACACAAAATATTTAGGATCAAAATATCCTGAATTATTAGTTCATGCGCATGAGGGGTATACTTTTAAGAATATTGTTGCAACCATTTTGCATGATGGTCATTTTGATCAAGCTGGACCCTGTAATCACGAAGATTATGGTGTAGAATGTTCAGGAAAAACAGTTTTAGCGTATCCTTTAAATGTGACTAAAGATCACTGGGTACTTACATTGGTTGACCGTCAAAAAAGGACCATTGAGTATTATGATAGTCTGAAGGATTACGGGAATCATAGTGAAATTGTTGGGCAATTAAAGAAACTAGAAAGTATCCTTACAAAAAAAGATTCTGGAAAAACTCCCTACAAATTTATTTGTAAAATCAATAAAAGCCTTCAAACTGACGGTTATCAATGTGGTCCCTGGTCTCTCTATTTTCTGGAAAATCGCTTGAAAGATCCTGAAATCGATTTTAATCAACTGGACGTTGAAGAATCTCAAAAAATGATAGCTGACTACCGAAAAGCTGTGCTAAGACAACTTCTCATATTAGCAGGGATTATCGTTTAATAAAAGTTCATGAGTTTAATCATTTATTTATAGATATAATATTTTTTTATTATATTTATAATTATTGAATGGGTAGAAGTTATTATGTTATAATAACCTTAATAGAGGAATTTATGCGTAATTTAAAATTAATCAATGATATCAAAGAAGTCAATTTATCTAAGGAATGGGTAGATTCAGAAAAATTTAATAGTAAAGATAGAGTCGTAAATCATGCGGGTCGCAACTATCGTCTTCTATATAAAAAAGAGAGGGTTTTTTCAGGCCCGGAACGCTTTGGTAGAATTTTTCTTGGTGTAATCACGGTGATGTGCACTTTCGGTTTCGCTTATTTATCTAAATCAATTAAGCATCTCTTTGATAATAAGGAAACTATCCATTTTGGAATTCGTGAGGTTAGCAAGCAAAATCTTAGGCTTGATTTAATACCAAATTTTTCTAAACAGGAACCCAATCCAAAACCTATGGATTCTCCGCCTGAACGCGAACCTAAATTGGACCTTGATAAACTCGACAAGGAAAAAAAGATTCCACGCCAACTAGATATTAGAGGTCCAACATGGATGACGGTACAGCAACTATGGTCCTATTCAAAATATTTGGGTTCAAAACATCCGGAATTATTAATCCCAAATTGTAAAATTTATAGCATTGAAAATATAACCAAAGAAGTTTTAACTGATTGCGGTTTTGGTCAAGAAAATCGTGTGGAAAATTCTGTAAAATCAGCGGGGCCCTCTAATAAGTTTAACCTTACCTTCGTTTATCCGGAAAAATCTGAGGAGGATTTAGCAAAAACAGTTTTGGCCTATCCTTTTCTCGTGACTGGCAATCATTATACCCTTGTGTATGTGGATCGCCAAAAACGCACAATAGAATTTTATGATTCTAAAAAGGACTATGGAAATCGTGAGGGAAATTTTTATCATGATGAAATTGTTAATGAGTTAACCAAGCTCGGTAAGATGCTGACTGAAAAAGATCCTGGAAAAACTCCCTATACATTTTCTTGTAAGATTCAAAAAGAGATTCAATCGGACGGTTTTCAATGTGGTCCATGGACTCTATTCTTTTTGGAAAATCGATTGAAAAACCCTGAGATCGATTTCAATCAGCTCGGTGTCGCTGAGTCTAAAGAAATGATTGCCGAGTATAGACTTGATGTGATGCGAAAATTGATTGAATTAAACCAAAAAGAGCCATTTGCTTGGTTTTATTAATGAGAACAGGTTCTTAAAAGATTTCGACTTCTTGGCAATCTGCCTTGATTCTAACCCAAAACTTTTAGATAAACAGCCTATCAAGTAAGTTCGAGTGCCTTTTCATTCCGCATATGGCGATTAACAAACCAGGCAAAAAACAGGTTCCAGACCAGGTAAAGAAAAAGTATGAAAAACGGTGTTTTTTTTTGTACATCATGGAGAGGATTTTTCATTTTTAAGAGACGCATGACATTAAATAGAAATTCACCCTTTTCTGCTTGTTGATGAAAGATGATAGGGTCTGCATGAGGTGGCTCTTGAGTCCATTTTTTGATCAAATACAAATTCCAACCTAACAACAATTGCTCCCTTTGTTTCAAAATATCCGCTTCTAAAGGTGCCCTTAAGTAATTTTGCACAATTTCTTTTTCGGAAGGATAAAAGGAGTTTTCAACTTCCAAGTTCGAGCCATGTGCATACATTTGATTATCCCATAAAAAAAGTAAAGCCAGCGTTGGTAATATCCACACTGCATGTTGGGCGTTTTCGAACCGTTTTAGTAGCAATAGACAAAGGGTGATGGAAAATAATATCCAAGCCTGTTCGTAAGCGGAAATTTCATGCGCAAATAATTTTATGAGCCTTTCGATCTTTTGACTGAAGCTACTGTTAAGTTTTTCTTGCAAGGCGGCCTGTTTTTCGATTAGTAAATATTTTTCGTTCTTAGGTAAATTTTCAAAGCGCTCAGCATTTCTTTGTAGTCGTTCAATATGCTCCTGTGTAGCATTGTCGACTGTTTTTATACCCATCACATCATGATATAACAGCAATTGAGATTTTATACGAAAAAGATCTCCCATGAATGGCTCGCTGAATTCCCAAAGCAACAATGAAAAAGCCAAGCAAAGCTGGATGATGACGGCTACACGGGCTGGTGTTGGGATAAAAATGCCGGGTGGAAATTCTTTTTTAGCTTGTTTTCTAAACATAAACCATTCCTTAAAGATTTATTCTTCCAAATACTTAGCGCCTATATTTTTAATACAAAATACATTTAAACCCAACTGTCGTTATAAAAAAATAAATTTTTTCTTTGAAATAATTAAGAGGTATGTTTATAATCTACTTATAGAGAATGACATAAGTGATAGATTTGGCATCTATCTTCCAATTCGGATAGCCATCTAAAAACTTCTTTTTTTCTGCGAATTTTTTTTTGTCTCGGGGGTTTTTCACCGACTCAAAAAAACTTTTTTTTCATAGAATAAAAAAAGTGAAAAAAAAATCACTTGCTAAAATAATCATCATTTTTGTATGTTCATGGCTTCCTTAACGAATTGAGCAACCAAAACTGATGTTCTTAGGTTAAAGAAATTGTGATGCCAGCGAGCATCGCAAACAGCTATTTGAC
>CAVVKX010000030.1:0-37139 GCA_963748975.1 uncultured Parachlamydiaceae bacterium | reverse complement strand
TAGGCGTGAGTTCAATCTTCAAGTTTGCAATCAATCCATTTGCAATATTATTAAGTTGTTCTAGCTCAATTTTCATTGAACCCGATTCCAGCTTCTTTAAAGTTTCAACATCTATTTTTGATCTATCTGATAGGTTCTCTATAGACATTCCCAACTGAGTGCGTAGGTACTGAATCTGCATACCGATTGTTTTGAGGCTCGTGTTTTCTTCCATAAAACCTTGATATTTTATTTTATGTGTGTAGCACTATCTCACAAGAGACCCTTGCAAAACTAGGTAAAAAGCCATTTTTCTTCCTACTGTACTTTCGATCAACAGCTCCTAAAAGTTGCTTGAAATAAGATAGATTTTTATTTCTCTTAAAGCCAACCTCGACAGACTGTGAGCATGATCCAAACATTTGTAACCTGCAAGAAGTCTCTCTCTCTCTCTTATGAGCAATATAACGCTATCAAAATATTAAATATAATTCAAGGACTAATGAGACAACAGCAATTTCATTCGAAATTGCTGCATGAAACTCAGCAATTTTAAATGATTATAGAAAGTTGACTTAAGCCTATGTAAAAAAGAGCATGTATAGTAATTTTTTTGCAGATCTATCAAAAACCACAAAAAAAACTAACTATACCGCCCACAATAGGGGTCAGGCTTGGGGAGAAACGAATCGTTTAAAAACCCATAATTCTCTAAAATCCCCGAAGCTTTCTGTTCCATTTCATTCTTTAGTTTAACAATTATTGTCTTTAATTTTCTTCGTTGTGATTGAACGCTCCTGCCAATTTCCTTGGTCTTCCAATTGTCTATGTCGGATTGCTTAATAGACTTGATCGCATCTGCAATTGTTTCTTCATCGGTTGGACCAACACATGCCATAGCTCCAATGACAAGAGAGGTAAAACCAAAAGCTGTTTGTTCATGCTCCATATATTTGATCTTTCCAAAGAGTGATTCAAGCACTTCTGTAGAACCTATAAAACGATCTCCTAGTTTTATTCCTTTTGATTGTTCTGAATAGAAATATCGATATGCGATCAGCAAACTGTAATTCTTCGATACCCATTTTAATAGGCCCTATTGTTTCTTCAAATGAATCAACGATGTTTGTATGAATGCCTTCCATTCTGACACAATAACGTGCCGCAGCTGCGATTATGATAAATCTATGCCAGGTTTCAATATCTTTACTATAATCTAGTAACCACCCCAAGTATTTTTTGAGTTCATCTATATTGAATTCTTCAATGGAAACTCCATTATTGAGTAATATCAGCATATTTGACGCCCATTCTATTAGAGATCCCCATCATCATGACTTAATGTCAGATTATCTTTTTGCTGCTTACAGGTATACCAATAACCGCTAAACACCTCACAGCTCCTATATCTATTACTTCATCGTGTATCCAGACCCAATCTCCTGTTTGTTCTAATGGTTTTATGAGTTCATAAACTCCTATCCTATAGATCCATAGCCTAATTGTAGAACGATGGGGGGTGGGACACGGTGTAATATGTTCATTAATGAGCTTCAGAACTCGACTAATGGCATGAAATCCCAGCAATCCGTCTTTAAATAAGTTATGAGCAAAGTGAATAATAGTTAGAGAATAGCTATGCTTTTTTGGAGCATTGCCTGCTAAAGCTACAGGAAGTTTTTTTTTAGTTCTTCATTCTTTTCTTCTAATTCTTTTATTTTTTGACAAGCTTTCTTTAACTCATTTTGGGTCTCTAAAAGCTTCTTTGAACTTAACATCTGTTTATTTTTGGCTTTTGTCTTCCAAGTATTTCGACTTTTTTCTAGATCGCGCACTCTTGCTTCGAGATCCCGATTAATATCCTGTCTTTTTAAAGCCCTATCTTTCCAGGCATCGCGGCTTTCTTCAAAAAAATTTATCAATTTGTGGTTGGGAGATTTATATTCTTTTTTTACCATACGAAACTCCATTTTTGATGATAAGGTAAAGAATAAATTAAAATAAGATCAACAAAAAATCTTATATGTCTTTATAAATTTGGGAATAAAATTGAGGGTGAGAATTAAAATTTGAATTCGCGAATTTCAACATCAATTCACCACCCTACCTTCGCGCTCCGAAAGCGATGAGAAGTTTCTTCACCTTTAAAGATTGTTTTACTCATCGCGATGCTACGCGAATCAATAGTCAATTATTAGCCTGATGCTCAGACATTCCAAGCCTTCGGCGAAGTACAAAGTCGTCAACGCTAATGATATTTTGCTTAGTTTATAAATTTAAATCTTTCCCAATAGCGTTAATACATTTTTACAAGGGGATCCTTCGCAAGAACTTTGAGCCGTATTTCTTTATATAGATCAATTATTGCATCATAAATTTCTTTTTTTCGATCTAATGTGGCTACGCCATATTGCTTTTTAAAAGAGACGATAGTTTCTTTTAATTTATCAGACTTACATGCATTTAAAACTTCTTCAAAAGCTTTATTGACTAACTCTGGTTCTATTTCTACGTTCTCTTTTTCAATATTTGCTTTGATTGCATCAACGCAGGATTGATAAATTTTTGGATCCTGAAATTCTTCTTTTAACCCTGCCAGATTTTCGATCATTCTCAATTTATCTTTTAGAGTTGAGGTATTATAACTGCTTTTATATTTGTTTAATAAATCTATAGTTTCTTTAACTTTTGATTCTTTTATAAGATTATCAAAAGAGTTTTCTACAGAAATAATAGGATTTTTTTCTGCTTGGGGTTCTTGTTTTGCGGCCACTTCTTTTTCAATTTTTTCAACTAAAGCTTTTCGATTTTCTAGATTCATCTGTTTCAAATAGTCAGAGACGAGATTATCACTCAAAGGCTTTTGGTCAACTTCGGAAGAATCTAAGGCATCGAGCGCGATCAGATAGGCTTGGATTTTTTTAGTAAACTTTTCTTGCGTTTTCTCATTCAAACTTTCTAATACCCGTTTAGATAGTTTCACCGTATCGGGATTATTCAGATACTCTCTGTGATTTTTTACAAACTCAAAATAAGAGAGGGCAACTCGACTAGCTTTAATGGATGAAAATAAGTCGATTGGTAAAAGAGTGCTAAGGATACATTTTATCCAACGAATGATAGTGTGGCTTTTTTTCTGTGTAAGACAGTTTTCGTTCATCCACATTTTGCCGGTATTTAGATCATCATCTAGTTTTTTAATTCTAACTACAAAATCATGCTCAATAAGTTTTATTGGTCTGTTTTCTTCAACTTTATTCATAAATTATATGTCCTATAATAAACTGTCTTTCACTAATTGACAGCCAAGTCTTTGGCACGGTTTTAGATTTGTGTTACCTTGGATAAAAACCATAAATGTTTTTATCATTTAATTTTTTAGGTCAATTTTATCAGCGCGCTGTAATGTTGTCGACAAGCATCTGCTGTTCTTGTATTTAAAGCTTTTTCAATGACTTTCCAATCAATCTTATCGCTTAACCACTGCTTTTTTACCTCATTCAGCAAAATTTTATCTTCATAAGGTTTCCACGGGCCCATATATCTCGGAATTGTTTTTTTGGCGGGTAAACTAGAAGTTTCATCAAGAAAAAGATGTTCGTTGACACCGTGAGAATTGAATTTTAAAAATTCAAATTGTGATTTTGCCCTGTCTACATTAATTCTTTCTTTATTCAATGTATGATTAGCAATTTGCGCTAATTCCTTAGACTCTGGATTCTCTTCGATTTTATTTCTCCAGTGATTAAAAAAGATTTTTTTTACGTTTTTGTGTTTATGAATTTGTGATCCAATCAGACTCCATTCATCGCCCATAGGAACTCTCCTATTTTGAGTGAGTTTTGCTGCACGTAAAAAAAGATTTCTTACTTCATTTTTGTTCCATATCGTTAATTCATTTGTAAAAAACATCGGAGTAGATATTAAGTCACGTATAATTATTTTTTTTCTAATTTTTTGTGCTAATTCTGCAAATTTATCGATTTCGATATTAGGCGGTACATTTTGATAATAATCTTTATGGAGAGGGTGATCATTTATATAATTAGAGTTGTGAATAGGTGGGAACAAAATATTAGGCGTAAGATTAATTGACATAGTAAAAAACATTGGTTTAAGTTTAATGAATATTTCTTTAAAAATAAAGAATAAGAAATTTAACAGATGTTTTTATAAAAGTAAACAACTTGTTTTATCTTGCTTAACGTCTATTTAGAATTAAACTTTTTTATCAATTGTCATTCACACCTTTTATCAAGCATTACTGATTTAAATGCAGTATTAATTGAAAAGTTTATTTTTAATCTTTGAAATTTGTGGTTCTATCGACAACATTGTCTTTTCTAAATTTTTTTTTAAACTTTTTTTTCTATTTTTTATCATTTTCTGGAAATGGAAATAGAACTTTTGCAATAGTGTAGCCTCTTATATTAACTTGAGTTAAGCCATGAGCATGATGTCCAAAAAAAAAGTAGTTATCACTGTGGGGGGCACCGGAGGTCATATCTTTCCTGCCATTGCTCTTGGAAAACAGCTTATGGAAGCTGATGCCTCGATAGATCTTCTGTATGTTGGAGGCAATCTTTCAGCCAACTCCTATTTTGATCGGGAAGTCTTTTCAAACCAGTCTATAGCTTGCGCGACTTTTAAAAATAAAAACCCTTGGGCTATAGCAAAAACAGTAGGCAAGATTGCTTTGGGCATCAAGCAAAGTTGTAAGATCTTGAAAGATTATAAACCTGATGTTGTGGTAGGTTTTGGCAGTTATTATACCTTTCCTGTTCTTCTTGCTGCTCTAATGAAAAGAATTCCTTTCATTATACACGAAGCCAATAGTATCCCAGGAAAAGTGAATCGACTTTTATCAAAATATGCATCGTCTGTCGGCATTCATTTTCCTATAACTGCTTCTTTGCTTAGGGGAAACACAGCGGAAGTTGGATTACCTCTTCGGCCAGGTTATCGGAGGGGATCGACCCATTCCTCTCAAGCCAGGGAATATTTTGACTTAGACTCAGAACGTTTTACAATACTGATTTTTGGTGGATCGCAGGGCGCTGTAAAGCTTAATCATTTTGTAAGCCAGGCGTTTATAAGCCATTTAAGGGATTATAATGATGTTTGGCAAATCATTCATTTGGCCGGAGATGCCACTCTTGCACAGTTACTTCATACCGCTTATCTTAAAGCGGGTATAAAAGCATGTGTGAAGCCTTTTGAATTCCGTATGGATTTAGCTTGGCAAGCAGCTGATATGTCGATTGCTAGGGCCGGGGCAGGAACCATAGCAGAGCAAATGGAATTTGAAGTTCCAGGGATTTTGGTACCTTATCCCTATGCTACAGATAATCATCAAGAGGAAAATGCCTATTTCCTAGAAAAAATTGTGGGGGGTGGAGTTAAAATTAAGGAAGCCGAGATGACTCCTGAACTTTTGGCGAAAGAGTTGAGGTCTTTTACTAGCGATAAACTTAAGAGAATGAGTTTTGCAATGGAAGCTTATAAAAAGAAACACCGCTCCAGTGATTTGTGTACCCTTGTCTTAAATGAACTTAAAAAATAGGAATATATTAGATTTATGGAAACGAAAGAAAAATTTCATTTTATTGGCATTGGCGGCATTGGAATGAGTGGTTTAGCACGCATACTTCTTAAGAAAAATATTAATGTAACAGGAAGTGACATTACCTCCAGTTATGTCACAGAAGGTTTATCTCAAGCAGGAGCTCAGATTTGCTTAGGCCATGCAGCCCATCAAATCCCAGATCATGCTACCGTCGTTTATGGTTCTGATATAAAAAAAGACAATCCTGAATATCAAGCAGCCTTAGATCAAAAACGCGCGATGATGCATCGTTCGGATTTGCTTTTACATCTCATGGATGGATATAAGACTTTAGCTGTTGCAGGTACGCATGGTAAAACAACCACTTCTGCTCTTTTAACTTGGGTTATGGAAGTCGCGGGCAAAGCTCCTTCTTTTGCTGTGGGAGGTATGCTCCCTCAGTTTCAAGCGAATGCTGGCTATGGTGAGGGGGAGTATTTTGTTGCTGAGGCGGATGAAAGTGATGGGACATTCCTTAAATATCATCCCTATGGTGCAATTGTCACCAACATCGATTCAGACCACATGAATCATTTTGGAAACATGGAAAAACTTGTAGAGGCTTTTAATCAATTTTTACAACAAGTCAAAAATACAGAGCATCTTTTTTGGTGCGGGGATGACTTATACCTACAAAAAGAGAACCCCTTGGGAGTGAGTTATGGTTATGGCATAAATTGTCAACTTAAGTTAAGTCAGTTTAGGCAAAAAGGGTGGAATATTTCTTTTAGTATAGACTATAAGGACAAGCACTATGCCCATATTCAGCTCTCCCTCATTGGCAAACACAATGCCCTTAACGGTGCAGCCGTCTTTGGATTAGCCTTAAGTTTAGGAATCCCTGAAGACACTATCCGAAAAGCTTTTCAATCTTTTGGTGGAGTGATGAGGCGCTGTGAAAAAAAGGGTGAGGTGAATCATGTTTTATTGTTAGATGACTATGCGCATCATCCGACAGAAATTCAGACAACCATTCATGGTATTCGACAAGCTTTAGATGGCAGAAGGTTAATTGTGGTTTTCCAACCTCATCGCTACTCCCGTACAAAAGATTGTTTAGGACTATATCAAGGCATTTTTGATGATGCTGATGAAATTTTTGTGACAGAAATTTATGGAGCAGGCGAAAGTCCGCTTCCAGGAGTGAGTTCGCAAGATGTCATCAAAGAAGTTGAAAGCAATGGATTAAAAAAATGTCATTACGTTATTCGTAAAGACATGCCGCATAGTTTGGCGGATTTTGTGCGTACGCATGATGTGATTGTCACTTTAGGGGCAGGAGATATAACAAAACTCTCCGGCGAATTGCTTAAACTTTTTGAACAAAAGCCACCGCAAAAACTTAAGGTGGGTGTTTTATTTGGAGGTCGTTCTACTGAACACGAAGTCACTTTTATGTCAGCTAACCATATTTTCAACTGTATATCAAAGGATCTATACGATATTCAGTACTTTGGTGTCACTAAACAAGGCGGTTGGATTTTCGGCCCTGATAGCATGCAGAGGTTGCAACAATATGATTTAGAAAAAAATGATGCATCAAGTATGGATCCTAAGATCATGAATGAAATACTGCGATGTGATGTATTGGTTCCTGTTTTTCATGGGCCTTATGGGGAAGATGGGACAATTCAAGGTTTTTTCGAAACTCTTGATAAGGCTTATGTGGGTGCAGACCATACTTCCTCAGCCATTAGCATGGATAAGGCGCTAACGAAATATTTAATGCTATCTCATCAGATTCCAACTCTACCTTTTGTCGAAATCAATCAAGCAGAGTGGAAGCAGAACAGGGAGAATTTTATTGCACAAATTGAGCAAAAATTGCATTTCCCGGTTTTCGTGAAACCTGTTCATCTAGGTTCGACGGTAGGAGTGCAAAGAGTAGAAGAACAGAGCCAACTTGTCCTCGCCATTCAAAAAGCTTTTCAATTTGATTTTAAGCTAATTGTGGAGCGGGTCTTAATCATATTAGGGAAATTGAATTTGCGCTTTTGGGGAATGAATTAGCTACCGTATTTCCTCCGGGGAGATTTAACACAGGGCAAAGTGTATGACTTTGATGCTAAATATGGTCCGAATGGTATAAAAGCCATACCTCAAGCTTCTTTATCTCAGGATAAAATTCAAGAAGGGATGAAACTGGCTCTCCGGGCATATAAAGCAGTGGGGGGCACCGGTATGTCACGTGTGGATTTTTTTCTTGATAGCAATGAAAAATTCTGGTTAAACGAAATTAATCCTATTCCAGGTTTTACTCCGAATAGCCTTTATCCCAAAATGTGTGAAGTGAATGGGATCAAGGGAAATGAATTGTTAGATCGCCTGATTATCTATGCACTTGAAAGAAAACGAAGAAATTCAATTTTATGTCGAAATCGCTAAATCCTTTAAAGCTATTGTTTGTGCCGGTTCGCTGTACGCCATTTTATTCTACTCTCCTGAATGATAGCCATTAGGCGGAACTGAAACAGCTATTATACGCATTTCAGATCAGCTTTCCAAGATGGGTCACGATGTTTATATTTATCAAGACACAGAATTTCCTCGGAATCCGGATTCACAAGGGCCGCATTATATTTCCATTAGGGAGTTTGTTGAGATTGAAAGTTTTGATGCCGTGATCGTGATTCGCGGCATGCTGGAGCTTTTTCAAGATTGGAAAGCCAAAAAACACTTTTTATGGCTTTCAGATTCTTATAAATCCTTAAAGACATATGGAATAGGGGATAAAAGATTTGCTGCTAGACTAGACGGCCTTTTCCTTCTCAGTCAATGGCATGTCGATACATTATGTAAGTCTTCAGGTTTTCCTAAGGATAAAACTTGGATTGTCAATAATGGTATTTATCCAGAATATTTTTTGGGTAAAGAAGTCCGTCATCCAAAACGTTTAATTTATAGCTCGGCACCTGATAGGGGTTTATTCTATATGCCTCATATTTACGAGGAATTGAAAAAAAGACATCCAGACTTAGAACTACATGTGTTTAGTAGCCTTGATAAATATTTTACAGGTTGGTCTAGGGGTTATAGGCATAACGAAAATGTAAAATTATATGAAAAATTAAGGAGTATGCCGGGGTGCATTTTACACGGAAGCATATTGCAAAAAGATCTCTCACGTGAATTTATGAGGTCAAGTATTCTTGTGTACCCTACTAATTTTGAAGAAACGAGTTGCATCACCGCTATTGAGGCAATGGCAGGAGGATGTGCTATCGTCACGTAGTGATATTGGAGCACTAAAAGAAACCATTCAAGACGCGGGCGTGTTGATTGATGTTAAGCCTGGATCAGAAGATTATATCCAGCGTTTTATTCAAGAAACGGACCATCTATTAAATCATCCTGAACTAATTAAAAAACTAGGCGAGGCAGGTGAAAAACGTGCAAAAAGTTTGACATGGGAAAAATCTGCCCATAGTATGATCAATTATTTAATTAACTTTCAACATCTTGGTTAATCACAAACATGCAGGAAAAACATCATGAACTTTCTTTTCGCGTGGCTATGTTATGGATAGTACTTTTTACTTTATGCGTTTCAGGATCTGCTGCTGTAGGTTTTTCTTATTATCGATACATAAAAAAACAGCGGCTACAACTCACTCAGTACAATATTGTGGCTATTTTACAAACAACTCCCGATAAAGAACGCCTTAAAACTACTTACCTAGCTGAACTTCTTCATTTATCTGTCGATCATCCTACAAACTTGTTTCGCTTTAAAGCTAAAGACGCTAAAAAAAAACTCCTGTCATCACCTTTGATCACTTCCGCAAGTGTAAAAAAAATACTACCCGGCACTATATTCATAGATTATACTTTAAGAAAACCTTTTGCTTACTTATTAGATTATTCAAACACTGTTGTTGATCACGATGCCATACCATTTCCTTTTAAGCCTTTCTTTACGCCAAAAAGACTTCCGGAAATATATCTTGGGTTGCAAGATGCTAAACCTCCCATAGGGGGAAAACAGATCCAGGGGATTAAAGGTCAATTAGCCATTTATTTGATCGACCTAATAGTCGAAAATTGCTGCACGGAAAATTCATATTTGGTCAGGGTAGATGTTTCTAATTCATTGGCGGATAGCTACGGTCAAAAACAGATTATTGTGGAAATGGAGGATCACGTGGAAAAATTAATGGCCAATGGAAAGGCCGCTATGGTTATAATCCCTCAACTTTTACGGTTAAGTGTCGATAACTATCGTCAAGAACTTGCCAATTATTTGACTTTACGTCCACTTATACGAAAAAAAGATATAGACTTAGAAAATTCGGATAAGGCTATACGCCTCGAACCTATTGTTATCGATTTGCGGATTCCTCAATTAGCCTATGTCAACGTAAGTATTTGAATCAAGGAGAAAGAGATGTCTCAGTTTATAGAAATTCATTGGACTAGTGGGAGTTTAGATGAGGCTCGGAAGATTTCACGTTATTTAGTCCAGGAAAGATTTGTAGCGTGTGCACAAATTATCCCCTGGATCGAATCTATTTTTATGTGGAATAACCAAGAAGATACTGTGCAAGAGAGCAAAGTAATTTTTAAAACGCGTTTAGAATACTATAGCAAAATTAAACGTGTTATTGAAGAAAACGCCACATACGATATACCCGAAATTACCTATACCCATATCGATGGTGGAAACGAGTCTTATATGACTTGGCTGGCTGAAAGCACTCCCGATTTTTCAAAAACCCTCAATAAAATCGACAAACCTTACTAACGAAATTGGTCTAATTTAGGTGAAGGTTGTCACATAGAGAATTTTTTTCTTTTAAAAAAATAACTTTATGGTATCTTGAGCTTAAGATGAAGATTGATTTTAAATGCGAGGAAGGTCATGCTTACGTTAAATAGAGTGATGATTGCTGGTCGTTTGACACGCAAACCTCAGCTTCGCAAAACGCCAAATGGAATTGCCGTTACTGATCTCCTCGTAGCTTTAAATAGAGAGTTTACTACATTAGGAGGAGATAGGCAGCAAGAGGTATGTTTTGTGGATGTGGTTGTTTGGGGAAAACAAGCAGAAAGTTGTACAGAAATATTGGATTGCTCTTCTCCTGTTTTTGTTGAGGGGCGCTTGCAATTAGATGTTTGGTATGCAAAAGATGGCGAAAAACGTTGTAAATTGCGCGTAGCAGCTGAAAGAGTTCAATTTTTGGAAAGAAAACCTGTTTTTGAGAAACTACCTGAGGTGGTTGTTGCGGAATAAAAAACGCGAGTTTTGGATAAAATTGAAACTATTTGAGAGGAATTTTCTTTTAGATTCGAAAATTTTTCCGAAGACTCGAGCAGTGATCCGCCATAACGAGATAAAATTTTTCAAAGATGTAAGAAAAGGCCTCCACATGCTTAATGCCTTATCAAAAACTCGTTTTAATAAAGTTAAAGATAATCAACGCAATCGGTTTTCATTTTATCTTACAAGGATCTTATGACAACTGATGAAACCATCGAAATCAAAAAAGAAAAAAAACAAGACGTTCTTATCGTAAGTTTTACTGGTAGATTTGATGCCATCACGTCGGATGATATAGAAAGAGAATTATTGAATTGCATTGATAGAGGTGAAAAAAAACTACTGTTAGACTTTAGCAATGTCAATTATATTTCAAGCGCAGGCATGCGTGTGCTTCTTGCAGTCGCTAAAAAATTACGAAGTGTTTCGGGCAAATTGGTGCTGTGTTCTATCAACAGTCGCGTACAAGATGTATTAAAAATGTCAGGTTTTGAGCAAGTGATGGATTTAGAAATTAATGAAAATGATGCTTTGAATAAGTTTAGGTAATTAACTGTGCCCTGCGGAACAATCATAGAAAAAGAAGAAATAGAAAGAATTTTTTTAGGCTTTGCTGTCGAAGCCCAAAAGCAGCTTCCGGACTCTCTTCCCAAACAAAAAAAACGAGTCATTATTTTGGCAGGCCCTACGGGTTGTGGCAAATCAAACTTTGCCCTCGAATTAGCCAAAAATATCGACGGTGAAATTGTCTCTGCCGATTCCATGCAAGTCTACAGGGGCATGGATATCGGCACTGCTAAGCCATCCAAAGCAGAGCGGGAAATGATTCCGCATCATATGATTGATATAAGAGATGTCACAGAACCTTTTAATGTCGTCGATTTTTATTATGAAGCACGTCAAGCTTTTCAGCAGATCCACAGCAGAGATAGAGTTCCCATCGTAGTGGGAGGAGCTGGTTTTTATATCCATTCTTTACTCTATGGTCCTCCGGCTGGGCCACCTTCCGTACCGGAAGTCAGAAAAGCTTTAGAGAATGAATATGATAATTTGGGTGCCGAAGCCCTTTACCAACGTCTACAACAATTAGATCTGCAATATGCAAATGGCATAACAAAAAATGACAAGCAGAAAATTATTCGTGCTTTAGAAATCATAACCCTTACGGGTAAAATGGTCAGTAAGCTTTCCTGGAAAGGACGCCGAAAACCGCAGAATTATGATTTTAGATGCTGGTTTTTATATAGGCCTCGTGAACATTTATATCATCGTATTGATAAACGTTGTTTAAAAATGCTTGACGAGGGTTTGTTAGAAGAAGTTCAAGGGTTGATCAATGCAGGCATTCAATCCAACACGTCAGCTTCTCAAGCTATAGGCTATCGACAAGCCATAGATTTTTTTTCAACACCCCAAACTCGTGATGATTATCATAAATTTGTTGAATCATTTAAAAAATCTTCAAGAAATTATGCCAAGCGTCAGCATACTTGGTTTGCAAAAGAACCCATGTTCAATTGGATTGATATGGATCTCCATGATGCTGAAGTGATCATGGATCTTATTTCAAAAGACTATGATGCCAGAATTTGAGATCCTGTCTTTCTTTCCCTCAAATGGCTTTACGTAAATGGATAAATCAGTTATTATCACAATAGTAAAAATTCATTTAACTTAGATTTAAGAACTTCCATGAGTGATATAAAAAATAAAAATTCAAATATTCAAGAATTTTCCTTGCAGCCGGATGATAATTTTCAACTCATACTTGAAAAAGAATGTGAAGAAAATTCATGCGCTTACTCTACAACTTTAACTGATGTCCAAGACTTAGAAAACAGCTCTCAAATAGCAGAAAGTGATGCTTTAGATCTGGAAAGCGCTTCAATGGACGAGTTGTCAAAGGAAAAAAAACATAATCCTCATCTTGATTTGTTTTTACAGGAGATGGAAAAGCTTCCTCAAATAGAAGCAAAGGTAAAACATTCTCTTGCCTTTATGGAAAACTCCCTAGCCCAAAGTGGAACGCCTCATTTTAGAAGTTTTTGGGAAGTACGCAGTATCTGTTTGCAATTGTTTAAAGAAAACCTTTCACCTGTACTTAGAGCACAGTTTTGGACTAAATATAGCGAACTTTCCAAGGAAGCTAGACGTCTGAAAGAAATGCTCGACGAACAAAGCTCTTTTGCTGCAGAGCAAATTGAAATAGCTATCGCAGCCCTGGAAAATGATATAATTCAATTTGAAGAACAAGTAAAAAAATTGGAAAATCCTGATTTGAACGGCATTCCCAAAATGCTCACTAAAAGTTTAAATATTTATACGGATATTCAAAAAAGATTAAATCTTCTCAATGTTCAAGCTTCACGCATTAACAGTATGCGTAAGGAACTCATCAAAACAGAAATGCGCGTCCGCCAAAAAAATAAATTCTTTCAACGTCTATCCCTTGCAGGAGATAAAATTTTTCCTGTACGTAAAGACCTTATCAAAGAAATTAGTACATTATTTTGTGAAGATGTTGATGCATTTATAGAAAGTAACTTTAAAGATAACTATCAAGATTTTCTATTCGTCCTCAGAGAAGAAATAAAGGGTCTACAAGGTGTTGCAAAAGTACTTACTCTTAATACACATGCCTTTACACATACAAGAATGCGGCTTAGCGAATGTTGGGATAAAATTAAGGTGGCGGAAAAGGAACGTAAAAAGGAGCGTGCTCAATTAAAAGCTGTTTTTAAGCAAAACTTTGATGCTGTTCAAAATAAAATTCAAGCTTTCAAAAAAGATTACGAAGCGGGTGAGCTGTCTGAAGAAGATGCAAATAAACAACTCAACGAAATCTCTAAATTCATGCGTCAAGTTGAGCTAGGCCGGGAAGAAATTAAAGATTTACGAGATGAACTATCTATTGCCCGTAATCAGTTAATGGAAAAATTGAAATCGCAGGAACAGTCGCGCATTCAACATGAACAAGAGCGTGAAAAAAATCGTAGAACAAAAATTGATGAATTAAAAAATGAAATCTCGCAGCTGACTCAACGCATTTCTGAATTAGATGTTCAAACACTAAAAATCGCCCGCGATGAAATCGCTGTAAAAATTACAAATGCATCTTTGAATAAATTCGAAAAGCAAGAAATGGAAAAACTGTTAAAACCCCTTCGTACCACAATTGCAGATGCTATTTCGGATAAAGAGGAAGAGGTCTTGCTGTCTTTAACCGATAATGATCGATTAGCTATTGATCAGCTAAGGGAAGTTTTAAATCAACGTAAAGAACGGCGTCAGGAAATCAAAAAACAATTAGATGCATTACGTAAAGCTACCGGCGGTACTTCTGGTTTAGATATTGAAAAAGCAATGATGAACAATAAACTCATCAATTCGGAAAAAGAGCGCTTAGAAAAGATCAATCAAGGCATTAAAGAAATTGAAGAAAAAATTGCTCAATTGCAAAAGAAAAAATAAACTTTCGATTTTTGACTTAGACCATACGCTTATTCGCGGAAACTGCAGTTTTTATTTTGGCATTTATTTGTTTAAGCAAAAAGTACTGCCTTTTAAGAAAATGATTCTTCTTACATTTTTTTATGTTTTGTTTAAGCTGGGCTTAATTCCTATCAAGAAATTGCATCAATCTACCTTTAATTATTTTTTTTATGGATTATCTGCAAAAACTATTGATGTTCACGTCTCTCATTTCTTATCCCAAAAATTGAACGACCTGATTTATCAGCCAGCTTTTGCAAGGCTCAAGATGGCGCAAAATGAAGGCTTCTATACCGCAATTTTTTCAAGTTCCCCAAACTTTCTTGTAGAAAAAATAGCTTCTTTATTTGATGTGGATATTTCGAATTCTACAGTTTATCGTAAAGATACATTTAATCAATTCTCTCAGATAGATCAAGTGATGGAAGGAGAAATAAAAGCTCAAATACTTAGACAACTTATCGAAGATTTGCAAATAACTAAAGATGACGTCACCGCCTACTCGGACAGCTATTTAGACTTGCCTTTTTTACAAATGGCAGGAAATCCGATCGCAGTAAATCCTGATCGTCGTCTTAGGGCTCTATGTCTTAAGTTTCAATGGCCCATAATATAAGTCGGTGTAACCCCAATGCGCGTAAATAAACATGTAGGTATCTATGGGGGGACTTTCGATCCCATCCATTTCGGTCACATAAATACGGCTATTGAGATCCTAGAATTTCATGATCTTGATGAAGTTTGGTTTTGTCCGGCTCACATGAATCCTCGTAAAATCGGGCATGATTGCACGACCTCTATTCATCGCCTCAAAATGTTGGAAATCGCGCTAGCCGGTCTTCCGTATTTTGGTATTGTTCCCAATGAGCTCCAGCGCCATGAGCCTTCTTATACTATAGATACACTACGAGAGTTGAGGGAAGAAGAAAAAAAAGAGGCTTTTCCGAGTCAATTTTTTCTTATTATGGGAGAAGATTCTATCCCAGATTTTTTTCACTGGAAGGATCCCGGAGAAATTATTAAGCTTGCCCCTCCATTGATTGCCCGTCGTTATATTTCTGATAGACCTTTGCAACTTCAAGGGGATTCGGAAATTTGCGAAGCTTTAAGGAAGGGAATAACGCCTACACATATCATGGAAATTAGTGCGACAAGGGTACGAGAAAGGGTCCGTAAAGGTCTATATATTGGACATTTAGTACCGGCAAAAGTGGTAGACTACATATATCAAAATCATTTATACTACTAGTTTATGTTAAAAAAATTAAAGGGCTTATGTCCAAATCTGTAATGAAAACTTTAGATACTATAGCTCAGGCTATATATGATAAAAAAGGCTTCAATATCATCGCCTTAGATGTTCGGGGTTTTTCCACAATGACTGATTTTTATCTAATTGCTGAAGGAAATATAGACCGTCATGTGAGGTCTCTTGCGCAAGCAATTCGCGAAGTTTTAAGTCATTCAGACGACGTACTTTTGCACGTGGATGGGGAAAAAACCTCCGACTGGCTTGTCATGGACTATAGCGATATTGTCATTCATTTATTCGTTCCCGATCTTAGAGAAAAATACGCACTGGAACGGTTATGGCATGAAGCAAAAATTGTGGACCTTCATATAGACGTGAAAGAAGGATTAAAGTAATGGCCAAAAAACGTATTGTTGTGACGGGAATGGGGATTGTTTCCTGCTTTGGAAACGATGTGGATATTTATTATAAATCTCTCTTAGAGGGAAAAAGTGGTGTTTCTTTAATTACAGAATTTCCTTGTGAAGAATTTGGCACAAGAATTGCTGCTACGATCAAAAATTTTGATCCTGGTGAATACATCGAGAAGAAACAGGCGCGCCGCGTAGATAAAAATATCGCTTACACAATTGTTGCTGGGAAAAAAGCTCTCGAAGCAAGCAAACTCAATGAGGAAGCACGTAAGAACCTTGTTAAAAGTCGCTGTGGGATTATTGTTGGTTCTGGAATGGGTGGGATGGCTGTTTTTTGCGATGGTGTTCAAACTCTCATTCAAAAGGGGCAGCGCTGGGTCAGTCCTTTCTTTGTCCCCTATATTTTGACTAATATGGGTGGAGCTATGCTGGCTATGGACCTAGATTTTTTAGGTCCTAATTACTCAATTTCAACAGCTTGTGCTACTGGTAATAATGCCATTATAGCTGCAGCTAACCATATCATCAAAGGCGATGCAGATCTCATGGTTTGTGGAGGTTCCGAAGCTCCTATCATTCCTATGGGCTTAGCCGGTTTCAACGCTTGCAAAGCTTTATCACAAAGAAATAGTGAACCTGAAAAAGCCTCTCGTCCTTGGGACAAAGGGCGAGATGGATTTGTGATGGGCGAAGGTGCGGGCGTTATTGTCTTAGAAAGTTTAGAACATGCTCAAGCACGCGGCGCTCCAATCATTGCTGAATACCTGGGCGGCGGCGTATCTTGCGACGCTTATCATATCACTGAACCTCGTTCAGATGGTGAGGGCGTGGCATTATGTATTCGTAATGCATTAGCTGAAGCAGGGGTTAAACCTGAAGAAATCAATTATATTAACGCCCATGCTACTTCCACGTCCTTAGGAGATATAGCTGAGGTACGTGCAATAAAAAAGGTTTTCAAAGAGCCAAGCAAAATTGTCATGAACTCAACAAAGTCTATGATAGGGCATTGTCTGGGAGCAGCGGGGGGGCTGGAAGCTATAGCTACTTTGAAAGCCATACAGGAAGGAATGATTCATCCCAGCATCAATCTTGAAGATCCTGAACCCGATCTTGAATTCCATATTCCTACAAAAGCTGAAAAAAAGCATGTTCAGATGGCTATTTCAAATTCGTTTGGATTTGGCGGACATAATGCGACCATTGTTTTGGGAGCTTTTAATTGAACTTTTGAGGTCTAATGGCTAATCGACGTGAACATTCTTACGGTATCATTCCTCTTAAGAAAAAAGAAGGTGTCTGGAACGTTCTTCTAGTCCAATTACATGCAGGTCACTGGGGCTTTCCCAAGGGACATCCAAATAACCATGAGACTACTCTTGATACAGCCCAGAGAGAACTTTTGAAGAAACGGGACTCACAGTTGCCAAACTTTTGTCTGATCAGACTTCGGATGAATCTTATTTTTTCAAGTTTCAGGGAGATCTAATCCAAAAAAAAGTCACCTATTATATTGCCGAAGTTAAGGGCCATGTTAAAAAAATGGTCGAGGAAATAAAAGACGTCAAATGGGTGCCTTCATCTGATGCTGCTGATTATCTCTCCTTTGAACAAGGTCAAAATATTGCTAGACAAACTTCTCAAATTTTATCCGACTGACCATTTTTGATTCCTAAATCCAATTTGTTGTTGTTAAATATAAATTTATATTTTATATCTGTCATTTTCTTTCTTCAAACGATTGATGAGTGAACAGGAGTGTAAAATATGCAAAATAAATGGATCAGGATTTCTATCGCATTCATGTGCCTTTTTTTCATGCCAAGGTTTTATCTTTCTGCAGATAATGTCGGCGTAATTGAAAAATATTTAACTCAATTAGAAGTTACAGGTTTGTTAAATGATCCTAGCGGGATTTGACAAGTATATTGTCATATTTAAGTACACTTGATCCTAGATCGCTTGAGGATGACCTCATTCAACTTCAATCCTCATGGTATGCTGATTTGGATTGGTCAACAGAAAACTCTTTAGCGAATGCCAGCAGAATCATTAGCGATAATGTTTTTGCGCGCATCCGAGAATACCAATATAGCTATCTTTATGAATGTAGGGATAGAAACCATGAATGTCTTTGTGAAATAAATCCATATTGTGTGCCGTATAAAAATTTTTGGGTTGCAGCTTTAGGTGGTCATCTCCAGCAAAAAAATCTTCAAGATCTTCCGGGTTTTCATGCTAATGATTGGGGATTATTATCAGGTTTTGATTACGTTTTAGCAAACTGGTTGTCTTTGGGTGTAGCCGGGGGTTACACTCATTCCGACCTCAAGTGGAATAATATGACTGGCACCAATTCAATTCATAATTTCTACATTGGCCCTTATATGGTCTTGAATTGTAGATGTTGGGCTGTCGAGGCTTCCATTTTAAAAGGAGCTCATAGATATCGTTCAGATAGACATATCGTTTTTACGTATGTTAATCGAAAAGCAAAAAATACCCATTATGGAGACTCTATTACTTGCCATCTTGGAATCACCAGAAATAGCCGATGGGGATTGATAGATTTTATGCCTTATCTGACTGGCGATTATATCTATTTGCATGTCAATGGCATTAAAGATCGCGGAGCTAACAATCTTAATTTAACTGTTAAAAGGCGTAGCACACAATTTTTCCAAGGTGAGGTTGGTGTCGCTCTTTCAGGAACTTATCAGGCCGATAATTGTACTGTTGTTCCTACTATTAAGGGAGGCTATCAAAACATAACCCCATTCGATGATACAAAATTAAGAACGAGGTTGCAGGGACAACCAGGTTCATTTCTTGTTAAAACTACTAAAGAACCTATTTATCAATGGACGGGGGGTCTTTTTTTAAATATTTATCCACAGGATTGTCCAGAGATTGCATTTTCCTATAATGCTGAATGGAGTAATAAAAGGACAGAATACTGCTTTACCGGAGAAATCGACTGGAGTTTTTAATGCGCCCTTGTGCGTCATCTGCTCTCGCCGCAGGCTTTGGGAGTTAACGCTATTATCGAAGCTGGGATGTGAGGCATCATCGAGCAACAAATGCACTTAAGCATCACGATGTATAGGGTGATAGGGGATTGGTATTTTTTTATTCGGCCATCCAAATGGCATCAGTAAACCATTTTTTGCTGTCGAAGAAATGTTTTATTGGTTTGAACGAGGCATTTGAGGCCATTTTATCAATTTGTTCTACAGTGAATTTTTGAGACATCTCCATATTAATAATCTCGTCTTTTAAAAAGTGAACAGTTTCACTGTTTATCTTTACATCTTGGTTGCTTAGGCTAACCAGGTAACTTTTACAGGCGCCGGTGGCGGGGTCATAGGTTGGAAAATGGTCAAACTGGGTAATATCAAAATTGCCATTAAGTTCACGGTTTATCCGCTCGAGCAGGTTTAAATTGAACTGTTTGGTGATGCCTTCTTTGTCATTATAAGCGGCCAGCACTGTTTTGGGATTTTTTTTAAGATCGAAACCTACTCAAAAACAAATCGTTGGGAGATAAATGGTTGCGTAACTTCTCGCAGAAGCTCTCTGACTCGGCTATCGGCATGTTGCCAATGTTTGAGCCAAGAAACAAGATCACTTTCCGTTTATTTGAAATGGACGTCGCTTTTTCGAGCATTTCAAAATATTCTCCGTTTAGGCCCATTATCCGCAAGCCTGGTAAATTTACCGAGAAGGTGAGGTTAAGGCACGCTATGACATTTTCGGAAATATCGATAGGTAAATAAGTAAAATCAACTTTTTTATCAACTAAATATTTTAACAAATGAATGGATTTAGCAGCGTTGCCGGCGCCAAGTTCGACGAGGTCAAAGTCATCGCCATCGCCAATAATGGCTTCACATATTTCGGCTGTTTTTTTTGAAAATATTTCCATTTCGCAATGTGTAGGATAATATTCTTTACAGTTCATTAAATCTTCAAAAAGCTTGTCACCTTTGGCGTCATAAAAATACTTTGGGTTCAGTTTTTTCGGGACAGCCTGTAAACCTTCAATCACATCCTTATAAAACTGGGCGCTTTTAAATTTATTCAGCTGACTAGTCTCATTCTGCATTATTTTTAATTCCATGTTTTTCCTCAGGAATTGATTTTTTATTTGGCCAGTCTTATGCCGGTAAATTGCCATCTTAAATTTGTTTGAAAAAAATTGCGGTAAGTACTGCGGCTATGCCCCGACGGTGTAACTTCTGATGCACCGCGTAATACATTTTGGTTAACCATAAACTTACCATTGTATTCACCAATAGCTCCCGGCGCTTTTAAAAATCCCGGGTAAGGGAGATAACTACTTACCGTCCATTCCCATCTTTTACCCCAGTTAAACTGGTTCGAGGCGACTTCCCACTCGAACTCAGTGGGTAAGCGCAAACCTTTCCACGCAGCATAAGCATAGGCTTCGAAATAGCTGATATGGCAAACCGGTTCTTTTAAATTTAAAGGATCCAGTCCATAATAAGTATAGTGGTGCCATTCGCCATCCATTAAATGCCAATACAGTGGCGCTTCAATTTTATTGGTTTTTACCCAATCCCAGCCTTCGGCATGCCAATGGCGAAAATCGTGGTAACCGCCGCTGTTTATAAATTCAAGGTAATCGGCATTGGTAACCAGGCCTGGATTTATTTCAAAGGCATTTAAATAAACTTTGTGAGGGTTAAGCTCATTGTCAAAACAAAAACCTTCACCCTTAAAGCCTATCTCATAAACACCTTCGTTAAGCTTAATAAATGCGTGGCTTTTTGGCTGCTCCACTTTTGGCGAGACGTAATCTTTCGAATAGGCCTGGAATAGCGGGTTATGGCCCAGGATGTATTTAATATCTGTATATAAAAGCTCCTGGTGTTGTTCTTCGTGGTTTAAACCTAAAATAAGCAGTTCTTTTACATCTTCGCTGGGGTCTTTGCGTAAAAAATTATTCATGGCGTTATCCACGTATTCGCGATACAGTTTAATTTCACTTACTGTAGGCCGGCTAAGGTTACCCCGGTCTGTGCGGATTACTCGGTTACCTACCGTTTCATAGTAACTGTTGAATACATAATTATAATCGGGATTGAATTCCCGGTAGTTAGTCATATAATAAGGTTTCAGGATAAAGGTCTCAAAAAACCATGTGGTGTGGCCGAAATGCCATTTGGGCGGACTCACAAAATCAATAGGCTGCACAACATAATCCTCCGTCTGCAGCGGACTACAAATTTTTTCCGTGTTCTTGCGAACTTTTATATAACGGTCAAATAGGGTTTTGTTTACAACTGATTCCATGTTTATTTTTTATCCAAATATTGTTTCAGTACCCTGACAATCGTGGCCCAGATCCGCCTGTGCGCTCCAGCTTAATAATGTCAAGGCACAAGCAAAATCTTCCCGATCCCACCCTTCTGTGCCCTTGCATGAGCTTTGGCGGCCTCACTGAGCGGCAGTTTCAGGCTAATCGGGATTACCAGCTTGACCAGCACCTCTCCCTGACCCGGAACAGGATCCGGGTATTCTTCCCACTTGAGTACTTCAGGACCACCATATTGGTGGACAACAATCCCTTTCATTTTTCACCTCCGATTGTCAACCGTATTTCATTGTAGTGCTCTGTCCAATCTCGATGATATAACCGTCAGGATCTCGGATGTAGCAGCGTATCTCGCCGTACTTGGGTATCGGTTCTGTGATGAACTCGGCTCCTCGACTTTTCCATAATTTATGGCACGCTTGAATATCTGCGACGCGGATATTCAAAAAGCTATTAATGTGATTCGGGTCGGGGACGCTGAGGGTTACCGATGGCTTGTCCACGGTAGGCCCGCCTCCGACGTTTAAAAGGATCCATGTATTGGCTATCTGAACATATCCTGGTGCTCCATTGCTGTCTCCTCTACTCAGTACGCGAGCGCCGAATACCTTTTCGTAGTATCGAACCGATCGGTCTATATCGGAGACGGTGAGAAAATAAGCGACAGAAACACCCTCCTGCGGGGGCATCTCATAGCTTTTCTTTTCGACTTGTACGCCGTTATTTGACGACTCCAATCCTGATGCATTCAATTGCTTCAAAAGCGCTTGAGCTGCGGACGTCGATGATGCAGGGTTCTGGCCAGTGATGAGACGGCCGTCAGTGACGACGAAAGACTGCCAGTTCATCTTCTTTTCGAATATGGCGCCAAGGCGCATCATTTCATCCTCGACCAGGAAGGGTACAACCTTGGTGAGTTTCATCACTTCTTCCTCGCCGTTCGTAAAGCCGGTTACATGTTTCCCCTTCACGAGAGGCTCACCCTTGTATGTGACATGACGAAGGACACCAGGTGCGTGGCAGACAAACGCCACCAACTTTCCGGAGTTATAGAATGATTCGATCAGAGCTTTCGAAACCGGGCTCTCGGCCAGGTCCCACATAGGACCGTGTCCACCGGGATAGAAGACCGCGTCGTAATCTTCTGCTTTCATATCCGCCAGCCGATGAGTGTTGGCGAGCGCCTTCTTTGCGCTCTCATCTTTTTTGAATCGCGTCATAGCGGAGGTTTGGTTTTCCGGAAGATCGCTCTTCGGATCGAGTGGCGGCTGCCCGCCTTTCGGTGAAGCAAGCGTTAGATCGACCCCGGCGTCTTTGAAAACAAAATAGGGGGCCGCAAATTCTTCCAACCAGAATCCTGTTTTTCGGCCGGTGCTGCCGAGTTGATCATGCGAGGTTAAGACCATCAAGATTTTCATATTTTTCCTCCGCTTGAGCTAATATTTATTTATGTTTGTTGCTGCTGGGATGCGGTTTTTCTGGCGTCAGTAAACTCGAAATTGCCTTGTAAATCAACTTGCACTTTTTCAGACACAATTGATAGATTTAAATAAATTTATTGATAGCGTAAGACCATAATCCAGTCAAGTGCTCCTTTTCGGATGTTCAGGATGTAAGAATAAACTGGCAGGGGGGATAAGAAGTCTTATCCTGTTAACTTAGTTGCATTTTTGTTTAATCTTAAAAATCTACAGAGATTGTTCCACCAATTCCCTGCACAAACCAGTTCCTTTGTTTGTTCATTTTAATTCCACCTAAGGTATCCAATTTGTTTTCATGAATGAAAAAATGGTGTTCATACCCAAAACGCATGTTTATGCGTCGGCGTTGGTTCCACCAAAGATCGCTCCAACCGATACCGCATGTAAAATCCGTGATCCCTGTGCCTTCCCAATGGTGATCTTTATCAATACCTTCTACAACATAGTTGTCTCCATATCTATTTTGCATTTCGCCGTAGAGGTAGTTGGCTGCACCTGTAATATAGAAATTGAATCCACAACCGACACACCAAGAAGCATCAAAACCAATTCTTGGACCCCCGGCTAAATAATTATGCCTGTAATTACCTAACAGGACAAAGTTAGTCGTATTAGGGGTGGGAAATATAAAAGGCATCATGAAAATGGATTGAAAGTTACCTTCTACATTAAATCTCCATCTTTGTCGGATCTCTGCAAAACGCAAACCAATATAAGGCTTTAAACGAAAAGCCCGCCTGAACCACATTTCTTTACCTATTTCAAGATCATACATATCAACTTGGACCTTCCATTTTGTATCTACTCCACGGAAATCACTGATACGCGCCTTAGATTGATAATGAGTCCAATTAAAATCAGCTTCCCAACAATCGCTACAAGCAAAACCCAAACCTATTTCCAGCCTGGGCGCCATTTAAAACGACGCTTTCTTTCATCATTTGTTAATGAAAAAATCATACCAGGCGTGCCATTAAAGGTTGCAGCATTGTCGATGGCTATTACGTCAGGTTTTAAATTATTAACATGCGGCCGTAAATATAATAGTTCTCCACGTATTGTATAATTTCCTCGGGATGGAAAATAGTAACATCTAGGGTAGTGGCGTCCCCAATATCCTGTAGGGTCATACCAAGCTGAAAGAGTACTTGAAGCAAAGGCTGTTAAAACTAACACAAGTAAAGCTGAAGCTTTCAAAAACTTTCTCATTGTTTCTCCATTGTTCGATCGCAAAAGGACGTGTTTAACAAATTTTTAAGTATAATGCTAGAAATTTTTGTACCTTCTCAAGATTAAACAGCAATTCGGGTTACTATTGAAAATGAGGAAATTCTTCCCTTTCTCTAAATAGAGACATCTGAAAGTTCTTTCTGTTGTTCTAAGAGGACTAATTATTGTAACTTTTTTAGTGAGCCGCAGAGACAGAGAGGTTGTGAAAAAATGGAAATTCAGTTTGCTTTTGTTGACCTTTTTTGTCTTTTCAATTGAATGATCCCATCGGCGACTGCGTTAATAATGCTATGTTTAAAAAGATTAGGTGAATAACAACAAATATTTTGATAATGTGCAGAAAAGAGGTTTGAATATGGGAATTGCTGATAATAATTTTACTGATCCTTCACAAAATTTTATCTCGCCCGCTATCCCCAACCATTGGATGCCGTTTTTCTACCAAGATCAGTTGCAGTGATCGGAGCAAAAGACAATGAAGGATCAGTAGGAAGAACTATCATGCTCAACTTGCTTTCAGGGACGTTTAAAGGCACCGTCTATCCTATAAATCCAAAAAGAACTGATATATTTGGTCAAAAGGTCTACCCGGATATCCTTAGTGTCCCTGAAAAAGTTGACTTAGCCATTATTGTGACCCCAGCTCAAACTGTACCGGATGTAATTGATCAGTGTGTTCAAGCTAGGGTCAAAGCTGCTATTATCATTTCTGCCGGCTTTAAAGAGTTAGGTGAATCTGGGCTTAAACTCGAACAAGAAATTTTGAAAAGAGCTCAAAAAGGAAACATGCGAATCATTGGACCTAATTGTTTAGGTGTGATGAATCCCGTCTATGGATTGAATGCTACTTTTGCGAAAGGTATGGCATTGCCCGGCAATTTAGCCTTCATTAGTCAATCGGGAGCTATGTGTACTGCCGTACTTGACTGGAGTTTGGAAGAAAAGATAGGCTTTAGTGCCTTTGTTTCCATTGGGTCAATGGCCGATGTAAGCTGGGGTGACTTAATCGATTACCTGGGGGGTGATCCTAATACGCGTAGCATATTAATCTACATGGAGACTATCGGCAACCCTCGTTCTTTCCTTAGTGCAGCTCGTAAATAGCATTAGAAAAACCTATTATTGTGATTAAGCCGGGAAGAAGTCAAGAAGCTGCCAACGCGGCTGCGTCCCATACCGGCTCTTTAGCGGGTAGTGACGAAGTTTTTGAAGCCGCAATGGAACGTGCGGGAGTTTTACGAGTCAGTAGCATCGCCGAGTTGTTTAATATGGCTTCAGTTTTAGGGCGTCAACCTCGACCTAAGGGTCCACACTTAGCGATCATCACAAACGCAGGAGGCCCCGCAGTTCTAGCGACTGATGCAACGGTAATAAACGGGGCGAAGGTCGCTAAGCTGGATTCACCATCTATAAACAAATTAAACGCTTTTCTCCCCAAAGCTTGGAGTCATGCCAATCCCGTGGATATCTTAGGGGACGCAAGTGCGGAAACTTATGCTCATACTATTGAAATATTGGCAAACGATCCTTGTAACAATGGCCTTTTAGTTATTTTATCTCCTCAAGATATGACTGATCCGGTAAAAACTGCAGAAAATATGCGCTCTTTTTCTCATTTAAAAGATCGGCCTTTATTGGCAAGCTGGATGGGTGGATCTTTTGTAAAAAGAGGGATTCAGCTTCTCAATGAATCAAATATTCCCACTTTTAATTATCCAGATGACGCGACCTGGTGTTTTGCTACCATGTGGAGACATAGTGAAAATCTGACAAGTCTTTATGAAACACCCGTGATAAGCAAGAATATTTTTAACAATCCGAGAGAAATAAAACTTTCTAAAGAAGCGGAACGGCTAATTCATCAAGTGAGATTAGAAAAACGTACTTTGCTCACTGAATATGAATCCAAACAATTGTTAGCTCTTTATCAAATTCCCGTTGTAGAAACTTTGCTAGCAAAGTCTGCGGAAGAGGCAGTTAAATGTGCCAATCAACTTAAATATCCTGTTGTCCTTAAACTCTTATCGGAAACAATCACCCATAAAAGCGATAGCGGGGGAGTCAAATTAAATTTACTTAATGAGAAAAGTGTTAGGGAAGCTTACCAGTCCATCTATGATTCAATCTTCAAAATCTATGGCAGAGAGCATTTTCAAGGTGTGACGGTCCAACGTATGATTAAACATGAAGGATATGAATTAATTTTAGGGAGTTCGGTAGATCCTCAATTTGGACCCGTTTACTGTTTGGGACAGGGGGGATTCTTGTAGAAATATTCAAAGATCGTGCGCTGGGATTTCCTCCGCTAAATGTCACATTAGCACGACGTCTTATGCAAAAAACAAAAATTTATCAGGCTCTGCAAGGTATCAGAGGACGAAAACCGGTGGATTTAAATACCTTAGAACAAATTCTTGTGCGCTTTTCGTTAATGATTTGTGAAAATCCTTGGATAAAAGAATGCGATGTGAACCCTTTGATAGTATCCTCCGAAGAAATGATAGCTTTAGATGCAAGAGTACTCTTACACGACTTGGATACAAAAGAAAAAGATTTGCCTAAATTAGCCATTCGACCTTATCCATCTCACTATCAAATTCAAGCTAAGCTTAAAAATGGATCAGTTTATAACATACGTCCCATCAGACCTGAAGATGAAAATGCTATTGTGAAGTTTCATAAGGAATTGTCTGAAAATAGCGTTAGGCAACGTTATTTTGAATTTATTAGTCTTGATGAAAGAATCGCGCATGAGAGGCTTGTCAGAATTTGCTTCAATGATTTTGATCGGGATATAGCAATTGTTGCAGAAAAAGAAGATCCATTGAAATCTGATCATTCCATTATGGGCATTGCCCGTCTTTCTCGCCAACCAGGCACGGCTATTGCAGATCTAAAACTGATGATAAGCGATCATTATCATAATGAGGGGATTGGCACTCAATTAGTCAGTCAATTGATAAAAATTGCTCGCAAAGAAAATGTAAAAACCATTACAGCTAATATTTTATCCGAAAACACTGGAATGATACGTATTTGTGAAAATTTAGGCTTTAAAACAAAGAAAGATCCAAGTAATGTATTTACAAATGCGGAATTGTCTTTTTAATCTAGTGCTTTTTTTGATTGGAACTTTTAAACGAGGTTGCATATGCATGTTCTTATATCATTGATTTTAAGTAGTATAGCAGTTTTTGTTGCGGCGAACATCCTTCCGGGTGTTCATGTATCTAGTTTTGGAACTGCTATTATTGTAGCTGTCGTTCTAGGTATTATCAATGCGATTATTAGGCCCATATTGTTGATTTTAACTTTACCTATTACCATTTTAACTCTAGGATTGTTTAGTTTGGTGATCATCGCGTTTTGCGTTATGCTCACAACTTGGATAGTCCCCGGATTTAAAGTGGATGGTTGGTTATGGGCTCTCGTATTCGCAATTGTACTGGCGATCATCAACGCGTTTATTGGCGCTTTCGATCACACTCTATAAGCAAAAAATAGGGTTCTTGGCGTGATAGAATAAATGACTTCAGAGCAGCCAGTGATCTCATTGGCTCCGTGGTAAATTGACCCATTAGGCCTATTTCTGCAGCTATTTTTTGTTTTCGAGTTCTTGCCAACGTGCATAAAGTGTTTCAATCTGCTCTTGGATCTGATTTAATTCTTGGCACTTTTCTTGTAGAAGAAGAGTATCTGATGTAGACTCTATCCTATCGTGAAGTTTTGCAGCTTGCTCTTCCAAAACTTGAATTTTCTGTTCGATTTGTTCCAGTTCGAACTTATCTTTAAAAGATAATTTTTTTATAGGATTGTCGATCTTTTCACGAATCTTATCTTCTTTTATTTCTATGGTGGCTTTTTCTTTCGTCTGCTGTTTAGTTTTGTAGTCTTCCCATTGTCTGAAATCTGCAAAAAGTTGAGTGGGTTCAGAGACCCCCAAACCAACAAATATGTTGCATATTTTGTCCATCATGCAGCGATCATGAGTAATTAAGGCTAAAGCGCCGGGAAATTCAATTAAACTTTGCTCCAGCACCTCAAGCGTAGGTATATCTAGGTCATTAGTCGGTTCATCTAATAATAGTATATCTGCGGGTTGTAACATCAAGTGAGCGATTAATATGCGGGCTTTTTCTCCCCCGGAAAGCTGACTGACAGGTAAATCCAGCCGTTCTGGTGAAAAAAGGAAGCGTTTGCACCATGAATTAACATGAATATGCTGACCACGATAATTTACATATTCACCATCTGTTGCTAAAGCTTCGCGTAAGGTAATATTCTCAGGAATTTTTGCACGATGTTGATCGAAATATACAATGCGTAATCCTTCCGCTTTTTTTATTGTACCCACATCGGGTTCCAGCGATCCAGCGATCATCTTTAACAAGGTTGTTTTACCGGTACCATTCGCTCCAATGATTCCCAGACGCATGCCGGGTGAAAGGGTTAAATCTAGCTTTGAAAAAAGTAAATGGTCGTTAATTGTCTTGGATACATTTTTGGCGACCACTAATTTTTGCGTTAACCGTTCTGTAGCAGAAAAGTCAATGGTTGAGCGGTGTTGCTTGTTGCGGGCTTGTATTTCTGCTAACTCGTCGATTAATTGACCGGCTTGTTGCACCCTCGATTGAGCTTTGGTCGTGCGGGCTTTAGGAGATTGCTTTAACCATTCCTGTTCATAGCGCACTTTGGATGACAGAGATTTTTGCTGCTGGATTTGTCCTTGTAAAAATTCCTCACGTCTGAGTAAAAATTCTTCATAATTGCCGTTAATGGTAAATAATCCTTTAGGGAATTGTTTATTCAATTCAAAAACTCGGTTGGATACGTTAGCGAGAAAATATCTATCGTGACTGATCACGATAAAAGTTATGTTTTCCCTTTTTAAAAAATTCTCTAACCATTCAATGCCCTCTAAATCTAAATGGTTGGTAGGTTCATCTAAAAGGAGTAGATCGGGATTGCATACAATTTCGCAGGCGATGTCTAATCTTTTTTTCCATCCGCCGGAAAGCGTTTGAGCATTCTGTTGAGGATCTGGAAATCCAATTTTGCTCATGATTGTATTCACACGAATATCAACTTCGTGCGGTGCTATAGAGGGTTCATATTTTTGTAAGGTGTTTTGAAGGATCTGTTCGATGGTGTGCGCAGGATAAGAAGATATTTGGGGAACATAGGCAATGCGTAGGTTTCGGCGGACAGCAACAGTTCCTTCATCAGGTGTTTCTTTACCAGCCAATATTTTCAGGAATGTAGATTTTCCGGAGCCATTGGGTCCGATGATACCAATTTTATCTCTTTGGAAAATGCCTACTGAAATTCCTTCGAATAAGCGATGTGTACCAAAGGATTTACTGATAGAGTCACAGTTTACATAAACGGGAGTGTTCAATATGATTAAGGGGGTTAAATGATTTTATTTTTATAATCATCAGGTTAAAAGGTTGCTTTTGTAATTTCAAATAACTATACCATAATTTTAGTTTTGTGTAAAATTGTAAGATTATAAATCATTAAGGATTTTTTATGCAGTTTTTAGAGCCAATAGCCCATGATCTTGAACTTCTTAATCGTGTCAATCCTGATAAGGTCGACCTTAAGTTGAATGCTGTAAATAAAAATCTCGAAATCAAAAAAAAATCGAGCATTCCCAATTTTATCAGATGGTTCATCTATAAGATTTTTTGTATACACTCGCCTCTAAATTCTGATCTTGATCAAGCGACTGTTCACCTAGTAGATAAAATTAAAAAAATTAACTTAGAAGATAAAATTTTTGAATGTAAGCAAAAAAATTCATTTAAAAAAGCTATCGAAAACCTTAGTAAGGTCATAAAAAATAATGGCGGTTCAAGAGGTCAAGAGGTCCGAGATATTCTGGAAACGATAAAAAAAATCAAAGTAGTCGAGGATGTGCAAAAGTTAGTCAAGCAAACGCCGCAAGAAAAATTGGAGGAAATATTAGACTCTACAACTCTCGATGGTCCAGAGGAGCGTCTGCTAAAACTTTCCCAACTATTAGAGAATGAGGAGATCAATTTTTCTAAAGTGCAAACTTTGCGATTTTGTGTCATATTAACTCAGTTGGCCCCTGAATGGCTTCTTCAACATGCGCAAAGATTAAACCCTAAATTGATCGGTCTTATTGTTCAAATAGGTTTTACTGATGATAATTATATTAAATGTACCCTTTTTTCTGAAATGTTTGAAGCGTTAACGAGAGAGCCTGTCTCTCATGAACATCTTTCTGCCTTTGTTAAAAACTTACCCATTTTTAAAGACGAATATAGGCCTAAGGGAAATTACCTTCAAAGAAAGTCGATGCAAGTATTCAATTTCAAAATCAAATTCAATTTAGATAGTTTGATAGAAAATTTTACCAAAAGACTTTTGAAATTAAACATACTTAATAGACAAGTCATTTCAAATATGGAAAAACATCTTTCTCCAGCTGACTTCCAAGCGTTCCTCCACAATTTTTTTGGTTTTTTTGCAAATTATATAATAAACCAAGAAGATGAAGATAAAAGCTTTGATGTAGCTTTGAATTTGTCAGATCATTTGAGTCCGGAGAACCGGCAATTTCTTCTACGGACTTTATGCTACGCAATTCCGATACCCTTCTTAGTCAAAGTTTTTTATAAAAGCTTCCCTGAAGACAATATTATAAAAACAATCTTAGAACTAAACCCAGATAATGACGAAGGCAACATCTTTTCCAACTTTTTCGAGGATTTCATAAATGGTGTGATTCAGGCTACTTTCACTAAGGATGGTGTGTTAGGCGCGCCTCATCATGTGGAAAACCAAGGGAAACTTCGTCAATTACGTCCTTCAATAGCTCAGGCAGTGTGGAATAGCGGTTCTGAAAAATACTTGGAAATATTAGGAAAAAAAATTGCCGTCCTAGATTTGATGTAGGGAAAATCAAAAAAATGGTGGAAAAATATTCAGTTACAATACATGAGGTCTAATGATTAACGCAGAGACGGGGAGACGGGGCGACGCAGAGATGATATTATCCCTCTGCGTCTCTCCGACTCCCCGTCTCTGCGTTAAATTCGTTTAAAGAACAAACCTGTTCCTTAATTAAATTTGTTTAGGCTGTATCAACTTTAAATATGTTTTTCAGGGTGCTACTTGGCTAACAAAATGTAGATTTGCATCCAAAAAATGATCGTACAGTTTATTTTTTGCATCCCTATAATGAACGATAGTTTCCCTTCTCACTTCTGGATAAGGGACATACTGGACTTGTTGTCGTCGGGCGTGGCGATTATACCGATAGACCGGAACTAAGCGTGGTTCTACATGATATTGATTTTCGACATGCGTGATCACTCGATTAAATCTTGCTGTTTCTCCTACAAAATTGGTGCTTGAACCAATCTTCACTAAAAAATTTACAAAATGATTAAGATTGTTTTTCGCAGCATATAGGATAGGATTGTATCTCGTTGCAGTAAACTGGAGGGTTTGTTTGGGTAAATTAGTTGTGATTTGATTAAAAGAAATACCATAACCATTATCCCTTTCCCAAAAGTCTCTTTCAATGTTTGCGCCTTTACATGCCAATTGATGGGCTTTATTCATATTCCGGTTTTGTAGAGCATACACAAGCTTTTTAAAAAGCCTATGCGATTTTGAGCGCGAAAGATGATTACGTATATATCCATTTCGATTCCATGCTTGCTTATGGTCTTTCATGACTCGATTGAAATCAGTGAAGTTTGCTATATTTTTGGCGTTAACGCCATTATTTTGAAGGAGTTTTTGATAGCTTTTTTTATTCACCTTGAATTCTTTATTACCATCAAAGTTCACTGTCATAGATTTTCTGAACACTTTAGCAAAAAGGCGTGAAAGAAAGTTATTATAACTATTTAGGCTTCCGCCGTAATATGAATTTTCATCTGCTATTTGTAATCGATTTTTATCAACGGTTGTGTAAAATGTATTATTAATCATCTTAATCCCTAAATTTAAATGTATTATAATCAACCCTCGAGCCAATAATCTCAGCGTGCTCATGGGCGAAATTTGTTTATATTCTAAAAATTTAATAAAATTATATGAATTAAAATTTTATTAAATATAAAGAAAAATTTAAAATTGTGTTAATAATGAAATTATATTAAAATATAACAATTTTAGACAACTCTCATTAGAAAGCTAATAAAAGTGATTTTTTCAAGCCAAAAAAATGAAAACTTTAGAAAAATATAAAATTTTCTGCTCTCCAACACTTCGGACAAGCCGTCAGTCACTGCCTCTTTTTTATGAGGCTATTTCAGCAGGTTTTCCTTCACCCGCACAAGATTATGTTGAAAATAATTTGGATTTGAACGAGCTCATGATTAAGCATCCCGCCAGCACTTTTTTTGTGAAAGTTCAGGGAAATTCAATGCGCGATGCAGGTATTTTATCTGGAGATATCCTGGTCGTTGATCGCAGCCTGGAGGCATCTAATGGAAAAATCATTGTTGCTATTATAAACGGAGAATTTACTGTGAAACGTCTTGCTCTGGACGCACAAGGTGTACACCTTGTTCCCGCTAATCCATCTTTTCCAATCATCCATATTCATTCTGAGCTCGATTTTCAAGTATGGGGTGTCGTCACCTATGTCATCCATCGAGCGCAATAATATTGCATCTAATAAAAAGTTTTATGCACTGATTGATTGTAATAACTTTTTTGTTTCTTGTGAACGTGTGTTTGATTCGCATTTAATAAAAAAACCTGTGGTCGTTCTTTCTAGTAACGATGGATGTGTGATTGCACGTTCTAAGGAAGCTAAAAGCCTCGGAATACCCATGGGCGCTCCGGCTTTTGAATATGCTAACCTGTTTCGAAATTATAATGTAAAAGTTTTATCTTCCAATTTTACACTCTATGCAGACATGTCCAGTCGAGTGATGAGAACTCTTGAACGCTTTTCTCCTGATATTCAAATTTACTCTATCGACGAAGCCTTTTTAGTTCTCGAAGGAGACAACCTAGCATCATATTGTCATGAAATCAAACATACTGTTCTAAAACACACGGGAATTCCTATTTCTATTGGAATAGGCTCAACGATGACTCTTTCTAAAGTGGCCAACGACATTGCTAAAAAGGATGCCTCCTGCCAAAGTGTCTTTTCATTGGAAAATCTGGAAATAAAAGAAAAAGTTTTAGACAAACTTCCGGTACAAGATGTGTGGGGAATTGGCAGACGGATTGCTGATTTTTTACATCGGCAAAATATTCATACCGCTGGTGAATTCAAAAATGCTGACGATCATTGGATTAGAAAAAATCTTTCAGTAGTAGGACTGCGGATGGCATGGGAATTACGTGGGATTTCCTGTTTATCTTTTGAAGAAACACCCCCTCCCAAAAAAACAATCACTTGTTCACGTTCTTTCAGCCGACATATTACAGAGCTGGAAGAGCTTTTAGAAGCTATATCCACTTACACGTCAAGGGCCGCGGAAAAATTGCGTGATCAAGAGAGTTTGGCCTCCCATATGAATGTATTTTTGATGACAAATAGGCATCTCGATAGCCCCTATTATGTCAACCAGGTACAGTTAACGTTGCCCCAGCCTAGTAACTACACTCCGAAACTTATCCATTATGCAAAAGAGGGATTAAAACGAATATTTCGTGAGGGATTGCAGTATAAAAAAACAGGCTTGACTTTAGGTGGAATAGTATCCATCCACGCTTATCAACTAGACCTTTTTGTCGAAAAAAATAAACTTCAGGAAAAAGAGCAGGTACTTATGCAGTTGATGGACCAGCTTAATCATCAATATGGCCGCAAGATTGTGAAAACAGCTGCAGAAGGTATTGAACAACCCTGGCAGTCTAAACGTGAGAAATGTACTCCACACTATACTACCTGTTGGGATGATCTCCTAACTATTAAAATTTAAAAGCATGACAAAGATTGAAAAGAATCATGATCCTATTCCGTCTTGTGTCCTTTTCAACCTTTTATTTTACTCCTTTTTCTTGTTGAATAAATTCATTGTTCTCAGTATTTTAAAGCTTTTTAACTTAAAATCCAACTTGCGCCTATGCAAGCGCCGGAAGAATTTGTGGTTTTTTTCTGGGTTTCAGAAGGCCCATTTTTGACATCTTGAATAAAGTAGGCAAAAATGGGCCTTCAAAATCCAGGAAATAAGCACGTTTCAGACGGCAGCTCGATAAGTTGCAAGTAGGGTTTAAACCAAATGAGGGAAATAAATGTTCACGTACGAATATGGATTTTTAATCGTATGCGGCTTTTTAGCATTACTTTACGGTATTTTTACTATTCGTTCAGTATTGGCTTTAAGCACAGGTAATGAAAAAATGCAGGAGATTGCAGCTGCTATACAAGAGGGCGCACGCGCCTATTTGAACCGTCAATATCAAACCATTGCAATTGTGGGAATCGTTGTATTTGCTTTACTGACTTGGCTTCTTGGCTGGTATGTAGGGATCGCCTTTTTAATTGGTGCCGTATTATCAGGCCTGACGGGATACATTGGAATGAATATTTCTGTCCGGGCTAATGTCCGCACGACAGAAGCGGCTAAGCATGGGTTGCAAGAAGCTCTAAGTGTTTCTTTTAGATCAGGAGCCATTACAGGCCTTTTGGTCGTTGGATTCGGTCTATTAGGCACGTCTTGTTACTACATTTTTTTGAAAAATTCTAATATTCCTTTCCGTGAACTTTTGGAATCTTTAGTCGCTTTAGGCTTCGGCGCCTCATTAATTTCCATTTTTGCACGTTTAGGCGGCGGTATCTTTACAAAAGGAGCCGATGTCGGTGCTGACTTGGTGGGAAAAATTGAAGCAGGCATTCCTGAAGATGATCCACGTAATCCAGCTGTCATCGCAGACAACGTGGGTGATAACGTGGGTGACTGTGCGGGGATGGCAGCAGACTTATTTGAAACTTATGTGGTGACCATCGTAGGAACCATGCTTCTAGCTGGCGTCTTTTTTCAGGACGTTATTTTAGAAAAAATGATGTATTATCCCTTGGCCATTTGTGCCGTTTGTGTAATTACTTCAATCATAGGGACATTTTTTGTTCGTCTGGGTAAGAGCCAAGACATTATGAAAGCTCTTTACAAGGGATTTTTTGCTACAGCCATCCTTTCTGCTGTAGGTATAGCCGCATTAACGAAATGGTTTTTAGGATTTGATACTATTTATCAAGCCGGCGGGCATACCTTCAATGGCTTGAACCTTTTTTATTGCACGGTGACGGGTTTGGCCGTTACAGGATTGCTCATGTGGATCACAGAATATTATACTTTGACAAAACATAGGCCGGTAAAAAGTATTGCTTTGGCATCTACCACAGGTCATGGTACAAATATCATTCAAGGTCTAGCAGTATCGATGGAAGCCACCGCTTTGCCAGTCGTCGTCATTTGTGCTGGCATTCTTATCTCTTATATGAACGCGGGATTATTTGGCATTGGCATCGCCGCCACTAGCATGTTAGCTTTAGCAGGCATGGTCGTGGCCTTAGATGCTTATGGCCCGGTTACAGATAACGCGGGCGGAATTGCTGAAATGGCAAATTTGCCTGAATCTGTACGTAAAACAACAGACGCTCTGGATGCTGTAGGTAACACTACTAAAGCTGTGACTAAAGGATATGCAATCGGATCTGCTGGTTTTGCTGCATTAGTGCTATTTACTGCTTTCATCCAGGATTTAACCCATTACTTTCCTGAAAATAAGGCTCAATTTTTGTTACAAGACGCCTATACTGTTGTCGGATTATTTATTGGAGGACTTCTTCCTTATTTATTTGCAGCTCTTTGTATGATGGCTGTTGGCCGTGCTGCATCTTCCGTCGTTGTGGAAGTACGTCGTCAATTCAAAGAGATTCCGGGAATTATGGAAGGTACTGCTCGTCCTGACTATGGCAGCGCTGTAATATGTTAACGAAAGCAGCTATCAAACAAATGATCGTCCCTTCTTTATTGCCAGTGGGTGCACCTTTTGTCGTTTATTTTGTTATCCGTTATTTTGCGGGACAAAACGAAGCTTTTGTCACTTTGGGGGCGATGCTTTTAGGTGTAGTTGTCACTGGACTTTTTGTTGGTCTATCCATGACTTCAGGCGGAGGAGCTTGGGATAATGCCAAAAAATTTATCGAGGAAGGGCACTATGGTGGAAAAGGCTCTCCAGCCCATCATGCAGCCATCACGGGAGATACCGTTGGTGATCCTTATAAGGATACCGCGGGACCTGCTATTAACCCGATGATTAAAATTACTAATATTGTGGCCCTGCTCTTGCTCGCTATTCTTGCGGCTTGGTCTAGCCACGGTTAATTCTTTCAAAAGCCCCTTTGACGATTCCAATCGCAAAGGGGTCCTCCGACCAATAGACCTCTTGCATATTAAACCAGCGCCCGTGCCCGAAAAAAAACTCTCTACAGATATCTCAGAAACAATATTAATCGGGCACGGGCACTCACACGGGCACGGGCGCGGGTTTTAGTCGGGCGCGGGTTTTTGAGGGCAGGAAAATAGGTTATACAAGAAGTCTAGCGTTGATGTATGAGAAAAAAAACTTTTCAAATAATAACTTATATGTTATATTGAGTTTAGTATGAGTAAGGAAGTGTCCTATCATGACTTGGGATCTTGAATTACTTTTCAAAGAACGAAGTATTTGAGAAGTTATCAGTCAATACCTCACGGACTAACATTTAAGCGTAAGATCAACGGAACATGCTCTCATTTAGAGAGAGTAATTCTTAGTGGGATCAAGTCGTCAACTGTGTAATTTTCAACAATTTGTGAAATTTTTTCAGAAAGTTGTAAATAACAGTTGCATAAAATCTACGTTTTTCTGTATCTTTTCAACATCTTACGAACGAAAGTTCATAATAAAGCGATGTCAACGAGCATCGCCAACAGCTATTTAACAGTGATAGAAAGACAATGTGCAAGCAAACAATAAAGTTTGTGCAGGGTTATAGGTTAGAAATAACAGATAACCTCGTAAAAATTCAAAGAGCCTTGAAAAAGGCTCGAAAAGATAAATAAATCATTTATCAAGTTTTCAAATAAATTTTTTTGA
>CAVVKX010000029.1:0-114758 GCA_963748975.1 uncultured Parachlamydiaceae bacterium | reverse complement strand
GACTTTCCCAAAAAATTTTACCATCGCGTTCAGGGTCGTAATGTTTCCAAAGGACCAAAAATATGCCACGTTGTCTTTATCATACTCGTCTAAATTGTTCCGTTCAGAAGCTTCGGCCTGAAGTTCATCCAGCTTTAAATGTGAAAGGCAGCCATAAAGAGGAATCGACGGATGGCGAAATAAGATGCTGCCATCGCCCCCTTTATAAGCCATGCCTTTCTCCAGCAACTTTTGGACGATCTTCAACCATATCATCTAAATATTCGGTAGCTGCAGGATAGTATTCCGCAGGCTCCATCTTAAGCGTTTTCGATATCTTCAAAAAAAGACTTGAATATCAGGTCGGGTATATTCATGAAAGTAATGTTTTTTGCAATGGCACCCTTAATTGTTTTATATCAACATCTGAAATTCCATGACTTGTACGTCACTTTAAATCCAAAAAATTTTAAAGTTCGACGTAAAGATCTTCAAAAATATACATACGAAAATTGCCTATATGAGCAAAATGATAAACAGTAGGACGCAAGTATACATGCGGACATGCCTATCATGCATAGGTTGAAAGTGCTCTTTCGCTCTTTTTTCGGTGTTGAAATTTTTTAAGGGAATTGCACTGACATCGAACTGTTTTATCATCCTTTAAACCTGTGCGAGATATTGATTTTCAAGTTGGCGATAATTGACTTTTCCCGTACCATGATAGGAATTCATCCAATTTTTGCACTGAAGAAACCCGACAGATTGCTAAATCTCACTCTTTTAAAGCCTTATTTATATCATCTGCCGTTACATCAAAGCGTGTAAAGAGAAATCACTTTGTTTTTTCCCTTTCCACTTCTTTCCGCTCACCCAAAATGAAGGGCCTTCACATGGAAATAGGCCACCCTTTTTGTTCCAGCAATTCCTGAAAGAGCACTTTCAATAGATTCAAGGCTGATCATTTCCCCACCGATCTTCACAAAACGTTTGATACGACCTGATATTGTCAAAGCATTATTGACATCCGAATAGCCAAGATCTCCTGTTTTATACCATTCTTTACCTTGTACGGTGACGAACGGGAAGATAATCCAGGGTTAATATATCCTGAAAACACATTAGGACCACGGGCTAAAATTAAACCTTGAGTATCAATAGGCAAAACTTCCAGAGCTTTAGGGATGAACGACAATAAGTTCAACATCTGTTTAAAGGCTGGCCCACGCCCTTATGTGGTTGGCCAGGCCTATTAAAAACCCAAAAGCAGGTGGACATTTCAGTGATGCCATCCCCTTCGATTAAATGATGTCCAGTTTCCACCTTCTCCACTTTTTCAATGATCTGCAGGAGCTTTTTCTGCACCTGTTACACATAAACGCAATGTATCTAATTGTTCAGGTTTCGAAGCCTTAAACATCCCCTTAACAAAAGTGGAGGCTCCACAGATGATAGTCGTTTTCCAGCGTTCAAAAGAGGACGCCAAACCTTTGCCATTTGTGGGATTTCGGTAGTAAGCGGTTCTGAATCCACTCAGGATGCCAAGCAAGCTGCTAATGGTAAAACCAAAGGAATGGAAAGGAGGAAGAATGGCTTAGAAAACATCGTCGCTGAAAAGTCAACATCTCCTCTAAAGCCGCACGCTGATTACTTAGAATATTTTTGTGCGTGAGTGGAACTCCTTTGGGCATACTTTCCGTACCACTTGTAAAGAGGAGGACAGCTTTACCCTCAGGATCATTTTTATTACGAAATTTTTTCATCAAAACCTTAGGGCTTTGCTTGGATCGCCAAAAGGCTTTAAGTTTTTGTTTTATTCCAAGTTGAGGTCGGATGTCTTCAAGCATTAAGAGTTTGTCTTCAATGCCATTAAATTCAACATTTTCCAAGCGATCTAAAAAAGCCCAAGAAGTCAGCACAGCTTGAACGTTAGAAGATTGAACGACTGTTTCAAGATGACGCGGACCCACAGTCCAGTTGATCATAAGTGGAACTTTGCCAGCTAGTTGTACGGCTAAGACAAGCAAGACCGTCGCGGCCGAAGACGGAAGCAAAATTCCAATATATTCCCCTGGCAAATGACGAAATATATTCTGCTAAAAGGATGACACGCATTTTCATATCAGCAAAAGTTAGAACCCCTGAGCGATCATCCCCACAAGCGGGAAGATGGCTATATCTTTTACAATTATTCAAAAACACCTCTGGCATCGTTTTACCAGGAGCTATAAAGCTGCGTTTGCGAGACCCCTTAATTTCCCGATTTTTTTGGAAATCTTCAATGGCTCTGCGCTCACTTCATTAGGAACAATTTTTTTTGCTGCATAGGCCATGAGTTTACCTTGACATCGTTAGATCAGGTAAAGGACACCACTGACGTCGTATTGATCCTGCAGAAGACCACAATTCTGCCATATCTAAGAGTCAAGGCCCAGATTTAATGCTAATGTCATTTCAGGCTTGATATCTTTGGGATTGATCCCGCCAATCTCTGAAAGCTTGGCAACCACCTCTTTTTGAATATCCTCAGAAATGGATGAAAGTGGAACATAATCTTCTTCAACATCTTGCCACTTTTTAATTTCCGGCAATTCTTTATCCCACGTGTATAGGGACGCAGCACTTAAGGAGATCCGCCCGGAGCAGCATACGTTGTTCAGTTAAGCCATCAGGACGATTGTACCAAGCCTCTAAATATTTATTAAGCTCGAGACGTGCTCCTGTAAAAGGAAAATTTTAGGTGGGGTTCAAAACTAATGACTATATTACGTCTAGGAGTGAAGAAAAGAAGATTTTTAAAAACTTGTTTTATACCTTACATAGAGTTGTGCCCATTGGAGGAGGTGTACCAGTGAATGTCTTGAAAACTGCTACCCCATAGCCCTTTGTCCTAACAAGAACTACATTGGTTTCAGGAGCATCTTGCAGAATTTATGTACACCAGAAGCTTCACCGATGATTTCTAAGCTTGTACTTCTCGTTCTTCCTGCAGGATAGATAAGAGAATTCTGTTTCTTATCGAGGCCATCAATGACAGCTTGAAAAACCGCATCATTTCTTTTGAGTTTTAAGCTATTGGCTGAAGTTTCAAAATTGGGAACTCGTAATGCATCGATCATAAGAGCAATTTTATGAACAGCAGGATCATAATACATGTATTCAATGACCATAGGGCGCAGGGGAATTTTTTGCATACCGCTAAAAAAACTGTACAGGATCGATAAGCACAGCCGGATGATTGGAAGAAATCAGATCCGCCCTGGTTTATTTCTAGAGAGACTTGAGATGTTGACTTCTCTAATCCCTCAACTTGATTCAATCTGAACCAAGGTGAAAATTTCAGCATATAATAAGAAAAGCTAATATCATTTTCTTCATAATGTGTAAATATCCAGAATAATTTTTAAACGCACATTTTGTTTTAATGGATTAAATTTACAAGAACAAAATATCCGTTTTTCAGACAGTATATCTAAAAGATTTCACCTGTATTATACCAAAATCACAATGCGTAATCAATAGACTTCTTGTGTAAAACCCCTTGCCCGATAGTATTATTAAAACCCGTGCCCGTGCCCGAAAAAATTGCCTATTCGAAATCCAACAGTGGACGTGAATGTCTAATTTATATAGTGTTAATGTTAGTTAAGAGATATTGATATAATACTATCGGGCACGGGCACGCACACGGGCGCGGGGCACGGGCGCGGGTTTTTAGGGCACGGGCGCGGGTTTTTAGGGCAGGGGTATTTAAAGATGACTTTCGTTATTACAGGCAATATCATCGACATCATTAAACGAAAAATCTATCCAGGTAGCCTCACGATCCATGAAGGCAAAATTGAATCCATTTTACCTGAAAAAAATGCTCAATATTCTAATTATATCCTCCCAGGATTTATTGACTCGCATATTCATATCGAAAGTTCACTTGTCATACCCTCAGAATTTGCCCGCCTTGCTACACCTCACGGAACAGTGGCCACTGTTTCTGACCCCCACGAAATCGCGAATGTTTTAGGCCTTCCTGGAATCCGATACATGATCGAAAATGCAAAAAAAGTGCCCTTTCACTTTTATTTCGGTGCTTCTTCATGCGTTCCTGCCACCCATTTTGAAACATCAGGCGCAAGTATTGATGCCGATGATATACGCCAATTATTTGAATCCGACCGGTTAATTTATTTAAGCGAGATGATGAATTATCCCGGAGTGCTAAATCGTGATCCTCTTGTTATTTCTAAGCTAAATGTAGCTAAAGAGTTAAAGCGTCCTATCGATGGGCATGCGCCTGGTCTAATGGGAGAAGATGCAATAAAATATATCAAGGCAGGAATCTATACGGACCACGAATGTTTCAAATTAGAAGAAGCGCTGAATAAAATAAATAATAACATGAATATCCTTATTCGGGAAGGATCTGCCGCCAAAAACTATGAAGCTTTACACACCCTCATCAAAACCCATCCTCATCAAGTCATGTTTTGTTCAGATGATAAGCATCCTCATGAACTTGCTCAGGGTCATATCAACGAACTCGTCAAACGATCCATCATAGATAAAGAATGCGATTTGATGGATGTATTGCGCTGCGCAAGTTACAATCCAGTCAAACATTATAATCTTGACGTCGGGCTATTGCAAATAGGCGACCCAGCAGATTTCATTATCATTAACAATCTAAAAGATTTTGAAGTCAAAGCCACATTTATTAGAGGCCAAAAAGTGGCCGAGAACGGTAAAACCCTTATACAAAGTGTTCAAGCAACAACACCTAATGTCTTTAATGCCCACTTAAAAACTGTTAATGATTTTAAATTGCGACCACATGGAAAAAAATTACAGGTCATCGAAGCATTAGATGGACAACTGATCACCAAAAAATCTTTTCAACCCATGAAAGTTGAGCATGATAACATTATATCGGACCCTTCAGTGGATGTTTTAAAAATCGCTGTCGTTAATCGTTATGTAAGTGATGTAAAACCAGCTATTGCTTTTATAAAAGGGTTTAACCTTAAGCAAGGAGCTATAGCCTCATCGATTGCACATGATTCACATAACATCATTGCCGTTGGAACGTCTGATAAAGATCTATGTGACGCTGTGAACGCGGTCATTGAAGTTCAAGGCGGCCTCTCTGTTGTAAAACAAGGAGAAAAGGAAATCCTCACCTTGCCTGTTGCAGGCCTTATGAGCACAGATGATGGTTATTCTGTTGCTAAACGTTATGCAAAAATTTCCCAGCATGCAAAAGATCTAGGAAGCACTTTGCATGATCCTTTTATGACCCTGTCTTTTATGGCATTACTTGTAATACCCTCGTTAAAATTGAGCGATAAAGGACTTTTCGATGGGACCCACTTTCAGTTTACCGAAGTAACCATAGCATAAGATAGCTCTTGCTTTTTACAAGTATGCGAAAAAAAGCGGCGCTAAAGCACCGCTTTTATCCTGAAAATCTCTTGTTTGATGAAGCAGCGAATCTTTGCTTGATTTTATTGTAAAGGATGGGTAAAAATAAGCTTTTAACTTTTGGGAGATGATTAATGCAACAAGCACAAATATTGAACACATACACCTATGTTAAACCATGGAACCTTACTCTTTTAAAGACGATAGCCGGCTCCTTATTTATCGCAGTGTGCGCCCAAATTAGCATTCCCCTCCCCTTTACACCTGTGCCTTTAACATTACAAACTTTAGCCCTTCTTTTTTTAGGTGTATCCTTAGGATCCAAACAAGCAGCAGCCTGCACTATTCTTTATTTAATGGAATGTATGGTGGGCCTACCATTTTTAGCCGGCGGATTGGCTAACCCTCTTGCATTTATCGGCCCTAAGGCTGGCTATCTTTTTGCTATGCCCTTATTAGCTTTTATTGCAGGTAAAGCTTCGGTAAAAAAATCCTTAGGAATGAATTTAACAATTTTACTTAGTGCATCTTTAATCCTTTTAGCCATTGGATCTATTTTTTTAGCCAATTTCACCGGAAGACATGCAGCACTTGCGTTAGGTTTTTATCCTTTTTTACCAGGTGATGCTCTAAAAGCCCTCATAGTAGCGTTTTACTTAACCAAGCGCAAAACTTTTGAATAAAACGATCTATGTAAAGATTTTGAACATCTCCTAAAAAACACGCTCTTTTATTCATCCAATTGAAGCTTAACTGCAGCAGCCTGAGCTAATAAGTCGGGTGGCACGTTACCTTGATAGCCATAAATCCCTTTTCTGTAAAATTCGTCTGCTTCTTGCCATTTGCTTAATTTTTGCTTTGTGATAGCAGCATAAATTAATACATTAGCTGGCACATTGTACTTATCAACCTTAAAAGCTTCTATTGATTTAGTGAAAAGATCTTCTGCTTCATTTAGCTTATCGAGAGCGAATTTAGTTAAAGCGGCATCGGCTAAAACATTAGGTGGCACTTTATCACTAAAAGCATCCAGTGCTTTTTTGTAGTATTCTTCTGACTTTTTTAAATCGCCTGATCTAAGCTTTGCATAAGCTGCATTAGCCAATATTTGAGCAACTGCACCATAGGTAACAATCACTTTATCATAAAGGTCATATGCTTCTTGCCATTTCTCTAAATTGAGCTTTGGAATAGCAGCATTAACTAATATTTCAGGCGGTATATTTGACCCACTAAAAGTAGTTATAAGTTTTGTAAAAAGTTTTTCCGCATCTTGCCATTTTTGTAATTCAAGCTTTTTATGTGCTGCTTCGGCAAGAAAAGTCCTCGCTTCTTCTAAGTTATTTTGTTTAAGCTTTGCATCAGCTGCTTTGACGAATACTTCAGCCGGCAGATGAAGATAGCCTCCGTAGTAATCAGCAATGGCTTTACTATAAAGATTATAGGCTTCTTGCCATTTTTTTAATTCAAATTTGGTATCAGCAGCTTTGATCATTAAATCAACTGGCACATATTTTCCTTTACTTTCGATTGCTTTTGCATAAATGTCTTCTGCTTCTTCTGGCTTTTCCAACATAAGCTTTACATGAGCAGCTTGGATCGATATAGCAGAATCAATTTTTAATTGGAGTGATTTAGAATAAAACTCTTCTGCTTCTTGAAGCTTTCCTAGTTTAAGTTTTGTGGCAGCAGCTTCAGCAAATATGCTATTGAATACATTATCCCCAAAAGCTTGAATCGCTCTCCTGTAAAACTTATCTGCTTCTTGGTACTTAACTAATTTAAACTTTATCTTAGCGGCTTGATTCAATGACCAAGCAGGCATGTTGTCATAAATACCTTGATCCAATAGATTTTCTACTGTTATGAGATTCTTTGGTTCTTCAGGATTGGATTCAAATAATTTAATAGCATAGTTAATTAAGACAGGAGGATAGCTATAATTAGAATTATAAAGATTTTCAAGTTCCTGAAGCGTCATAAAGGATGAAACCACTTCTAAAGCACGCATGTCATTTTGACTAGCGGCCTCTAAGGCTAGAGATTGAGAATACGAACTCATTATATCACAATATTTTAATGCAAAAAGACTTGCATATGTTGCATGGGATTTCATAGCTGTTACAAGTTTATCATTAATAGCTTTTTTATCTGAATAAGAACAGTTGACTTGGAGAAGAGCATCCAAAAGATGTTCTCCACCCAATTTTTTTTCACTGATTTTTAGGCATTTTACTGATGCCTCTAGGTAACTCGATGTTATTTTTAAATATGACACGTCTTGATTTATATAAGCAGCAAAATTAAAAAAACGATTTCGTAATCCTTCAAGTTTTTTTATAAACTTATACAGAGGTTGACTAGTTCTAAAATCTGGGGAAACGGAGTAACATTGCATTAATTGATTGAAGGTTGTGCATTCTTTTCTTAAGTCTAGATAGCGAATTAAAGAAGCACTTAAATAATAATTCCATTTGTCTTTGTATGTTTCATTTTCGCAATCCGCCCAATCGAAAGTGAAATAATCCCGTTGTCTTAGTTTTTCCCAAATTAAATTTGTTAGTGTTTGATGGACTTTCGCAGCTAGCTCAAAGGCTTGCGAATCTTGAATCGAAAGATGATCTGTCATTTTTTGAAATATTTTAGGCCCTAGTGATTGAAAAATTGAGTAGCTATTTTGTGTTGTATCGGAACACTTAATTATTGAATTGGACATCATAAAAAAATCCTAATAATAAAAATAATTTTTAAAATAAAATTTACTAGAAATTATATTAAAAGTAAACTAATTTTATTAAAACAAAGTTAAATAATTCAATATTTAGGATCAGTTATTAGGATTGGCTGCCTATATTCTTATAATTTCAGTGGCCGCTTTACGACCAGTGGCAAGAGCACTATTTATATTAGGAGCCTCTAAATAATCACCGCAAGCATAAAGACTGTTGCGGATTTTAAATGGATAGGGCGAATGCCATAAACGATCAGGATAGATCGCAGGATGGGCATTGGCGATGCGAAGAATTTTCAACGGCTTCCATTTAAAAACTTGCGAGCCAAACCAAAGGGATAACTGCTCTATACAAGCATTATTTAGGTCTTCATCGGATAAGTGCATGTGTTTATCTAAAATAGTGGTATTTATCAAACTAGCTCCGGCAGGGGCATAGGTTGGAGCCACATCACTGACAACAGCCAGATGATTAATTGGACCGTTGTCATTACCATTAAGAAAAAGGATAGGTTCATTTAGAGGTGACTTTTCTGCTGCATAATAGGCGGTTATTACTCCATGGCCTGAAGGCGGTAGAGGTAATTCTAGTAATTTAGCAGCAGACCATGGATCTGTGGCCAGCAAAATGATCTTTGCTTTAATTTTCTGATTGTCATTAAGGATAATTTCGCTTTCTGTGGTTATCCTCATGACTTCCTTATTCAAATGTATAGAGCCGGATGGTAATAAATCAGCCAATTGCTGTGAAATCGATCCCATTCCTCTTGAGGGAAGAACGGCATGACCTTCAAAAAACATTTTTAATAGAAAATTCACCATTTTTCCAGAAGACAATAGGCTTCTATCTAACAAAATTCCGCCCAAAAATGGTTTAAAAAACTTATCGATAAATTGACGTGAAAATCCATCTTTTTTCAAACATGCCAGAGCATTACTGCTATCACAAGAAAATAACTTTTCAACTGATGTACGTTTTAGCTTTAATTTGAGGCGCATTAAATGATAAAGATCTTTATTAGCTAATAATGGGGAGAATATAAATTTAAAAAATGAAGATGGATGAGTCAGCGGATAATCGAATCGTTGAATTTTATCCTTGTTAAAAATCAGAGAGCCTTTCGTAAAATACTTCAGATCTAATTTTTTATAATCCAGCAATTGTTGACATTCGGGGTAGGCTGTTAATAGGATTTGAAAGCCCCGATCCAACGTAAATCCTTCCTGAAACTGTGTAGAAACGCGTCCGCCTATATAGTCTTTAGATTCATAAATTCCAATGGATTTTCCAGCTCGATGCAAATGGACAGCAGCTGATAGCCCTGCCATGCCTGCTCCAATAATTGCTACATCTAACATTTTGTCCATTATGATTTTCACTTTAAGTTATAAAATGTACCTAATCACACAATATATCTTTTAAGATGAGCACTCAAGAAAATAATGAAATAATAGACCTCATGCCTAATTAAGGTTCGCCGAACCCTTAATACGCAAGAGGTCTATTTAAAAAAGATTTTAAAGATTATTATAGGCTAAAGGACCAAAGTATGGATTTAGGGTATGATGGATATCGGGTTGTTTAATGGAGCCGCTTATACTGATAGCATAAAATTATTTCTGCACCTTTTGGGTGCCATTTATTTTTTTTCTTTTGGAGCATTTCTTTTTCAAATCAAAGGATTACTTGGCAGTCAGGGCATTTTGCCAGTCAGCCACTATTTCAAATTTTTAAAACTGCGCATCCGACGCCACCGATTTTATTATATTCCAACCATTTTCTGGTGGAAGCATGACGACACAATGTTGCTTATAGTACCCTTCTGTGGTGCTATTTTAGCCTTAATCCTCCTTTTTGGTGGACCACCTGCGCTACTTTTACCTTTACTGATTATCCTACATATTTCCATTCTTTCTGTCGGTCAAGATTTTTTGAGCTTTGGTTGGGAAGGCTTTCTTTTAGAAATTTCTTATAACGCTTTTTTTCTAAGCTTATCAGCTGTTCCCAATCCCTTTGTTTGGATCAGCATTAATTTACTTATATTCCGTTTTCATTTCGAAGCGGGTACTTCCAAACTGGAAAGTAGAGACCCCAACTGGCGTAATTTGACTGCTATAAAATTCCACTATCAATCCCAGCCTTTGCCAAATGCTATAGCGTGGTATATGTACAGACTTCCTCTATGGTTTCATAAAATAACGACCTTTTTAATGTTTTTTATCGAACTGGTCATTCCTTTCTTTGCTATCTTTGGAACAGATGAAATGCGTCTAGGCTCCTTTATCCTTTTATTCGGCCTTCAATTTTTTATATGGGCAACAGGTAATTTCTCTTATCTCAACTTTATGACCGCTGCCCTTTTAACAATTTTAATTGCCAACACTTACCTTAAATCTCTCTTTGGAATTCCAGCAGAGCTTTCTGAGACAAATTGGATCCTAAATATTTTTCTGTCCCTAGCAGGTATATGTTTAATCATTTTGCAAATTATAGCTTTATGGAATCATTATGCTCCCATAGGGCTGACAAAAAAAATAACGCGTGCAATTTATCATCTTCATCTGGCTAATCGTTACGGAATCTTTGCGGTGATGACAACTACACGCTATGAAATTGTTATTGAAGGAAGCGATGATCGCATCGATTGGAAAGAGTACCTTTTTTTCTATAAACCTTCTGAAATCAATCGAAGACCCCGGCATATATCACCCTATCAACCTCGTATAGATTGGCAAGCCTGGTTTTTACAATTTAGAACTTTTGAAGAACAAGATTGGTTCAGAAACTTCCTTTTTTGTTTGTTAGAGGGTTCTCCACATGTGCTTTCTCTTTTGCGCTACAATCCTTTTAAAGAAAAACCTCCGCATTTCATCCGGGCAAACATTTACCTTTATGAATTTACAGATATTGATGGCAAAAAAAAAGTCCGGAGACTGGTGGAAACGTCAGTATATTGGACCCTATTCACCGATCTATCAAAAGAAAAAAGATAAAGTTGCTTATAGATTCTCAAGATCAGAATACTAAATTTTGACTTGATTTGAATTGTCATGAAACTGATCGTATGCTAAAAGAAAATCATGGATACTAAACCAAAAACACGAAAAGAAAGCGACAGCATGGGGTCTATCGATGTGCCTCATGATCATTATTATGGCGCTCAAACGGCACGTTCATTAATTCACTTTAATATCGGCCACGAACGTATGCCAAAAAGTATCATACGCGCTTTTGGTCTTATAAAAAAAGCTGCTGCTGAAGTGAATCAAGAATTAAATGTACTTGATGAAGATAAAGCTCTTTTGATCATGCAGGCAAGCGATGAAGTGATCAATGGAAAACTTGAAAAGCATTTTCCTCTAAGTATTTGGCAAACTGGCAGTGGTACTCAAACAAATATGAACATTAATGAAGTGATCGCCAATCGTGCCAATGAATTATCTGGGCAAGGACTGGGGAGTAAATATCCGATTCATCCCAACGATCATGTCAACAAAGGCCAGTCATCAAACGATTCATTCCCCACAGCAATGCACATTGCTATTGCCGAAGAAATTGTATTCCGGTTTATTCCCACATTAAAAAAACTTAGGGATTCCCTCTACTTAAAGCAAAAAGAATTTTCGCACATCATTAAGATTGGCCGTACACATTTAATGGATGCAGTCCCTCTAACACTTGGCCAGGAATTTTCGGCCTATGTGGCCCAACTTGATGATGATATTCGCAGAATTGAATTTGCTCTAAAAGACATTTATCAACTAGCTATGGGAGCTACAGCTGTAGGGACAGGGCTTAACGCGCATCCGCAATTTGGAGAAAAAATCGCAGCCAAAATTGCCGAAAAAACAAAGCTTCCATTTGTGACCGCTAAAAATAAATTTGCTGCACTTTCCTCACATGACCCTGTTGTGTTTGTGAGCGGTGGGCTAAAAACGCTGGCTTGCTCTTTGATGAAGCTCGCCAATGATATACGTTGGATGGGCTCGGGACCACGCTGCGGGTTGAATGAACTTATTCTGCCCGAAAATGAGCTAGGTTCATCGATTATGCCTGGGAAAGTTAACCCTACTCAATGTGAAGCCTTGACTATGGTTTGTATACAAGTCATTGCCAATGATTTTGCCATTACTATGGCAGGTTCTCAAGGCAACTTTGAACTCAACGTTTTCAAACCCTTAATTGCTTACGATATTTTGAATTCAATTAACATTCTCACCGATGGCTGCAGGTCATTCACCCTATACCTTGTGGATGGCTTAAAACCTAATGAAAAAAAAATCAAAGAAAACATGGAGAATTCTTTAATGCTTGTCACTGCTTTGACGCCTAAAATTGGTTATGACAAAGCTGCCGAAGTCGCTCACTTGGCTTTTAAAGAAAATCTGACACTAAGGGATGCCTGCCTGAAACTTAAATGTGTAACGGCCAAAGAATTTGATGAATGGATAGATCCATCAAAAATGGTTGGACTTGATAATGTGCCCGACTAAAACCCGTGCTTAAAACCCGTGCCCGTGCCCGATTAAAACCCGTGTGCGTGCCCGTGCCCGACTCTTCGTGCTTTTGGCGTATCTGTGGCTAACATTTCCCTATGTTTTAGTCGGGCACGGGCACGCACACGGGCACGGGCACGGGTTTTAATCGGGCACGGGCACGGGTTTTTAATTCGGGGCAGGAGCAAAGAAATGTTAGCCACAGATACGCCAAAAGCACGAAGAGTCGGGCACGGGCACGCACACGGGCACGGGCACGGGTTTTTAATTCGGGCACGAGTTTTAGTCGGGCACAGGTTTTTGTTTTCCTTTTTGATTTATTTTACAATTTTGCCAATCTTTCTATATAGCCACGAGTTATCATTAGATGTGGGCGCAGGTTATCGTCATGATAGTTTCAACTGGAATATCTCCGGCGGAAAAGATGGCCCGAATATCCTATCAGATTTGAAATGGAAAGACATAAGATCTTGCGACATCTTTACTGAATTGAAAATTCATCTCCCCTATCAATTCTATTTTCGTTTCAATGGAGACTATGGAAAAATTTTTGACGGGAAATGCATTGATAAAGACTATTTAGGACACAATAGAACCCAAATTTTTGCTCATTCAAGGAGCCAAGCTAACAAGGGAGAGCTTTTTGATTTCTCCTTTGGCACTGCCTATGAATGTTGTTTTTTTCAAGAGAGGTTAAAAATAGGTCCCGTATTTGGATTTTCGCATCAGGAACAACATTTACGCATGATTCATGGAAAATTAATTTTAGATGCCTTGGATCACTTTCTAGAAGGTTCCTTGAAAGATTTACATAGTAATTATCGTGCTCAATGGTATGGCCCTTGGTTGGGCTTAGATTATCGTTTATGTATAAGTCAAAATGTAGAATTATTTGGAAGCTATGAATACCACTGGTCTTTTTATAGAGCTACAGGCCATTGGAACTTGCGCAGTGATTTTTTGGATGATTTCGAACATTGCGGTTGTGGAAGTGGATCTTTGATTATTTTCGGCGGACATTATACGTTATGCAAAGGATGGAAAATGGGAGCTTTTTTTAAATGCCAATCCATGCATCTTAGACGCGGCATAGATCGAATCTTTTATCTTAATGAGAACACTCCTACTATGGCAGCTACATGTTTAAATGCAGTGAACTGGCACACATTTTCAGCCCTAGCCACGATTGGATACGAATATTAGGCTTGTATAACCAACGTGGATTTAGAATCTTTATTCGATAGAGCACTGAGTATTTGAATGAAAGAAAATATGTATACCAAAAACGGTGCTGAAGCGAAGGCTAGGCTGTGCAACTAATGAAATGAGGGATGAAAAACGAACTTAAGTTTCACCAAAAATCTTGTTAAATCGCACACCCTAGCCGGAAGACAATCAATTCTATTCTGTATAGTTAGAAATAATATCTTAAGCTGCCACCAATGTCATGATTTTGAATACGAGAAAAACTTTCGTTCTTGAAGAAACGATATTCTAAAGCTAAATCCACGTTTTCACTAATAGGATATGCAACACCTGCAATCACTTGCCATGCAAAGCCATTATCGTGGTCTTTAGATGAAATATCGCCATAATGGATTTTATGCTTCATGTGGGCATATCCAATTCCCGCTCCTACATAAGGTTTAAACATAGACCAGCAAAAGGGAACATCGTAGTAGACGTTGGCCATTCCAGAAAAAGTCTCTAATTTCCCATTTACATGGTAACTTGCTCCATAATACTTTAATCTGTACACATCATTATAACGATAACCAAATTCGCCTTCTAAACGTAGCCCATTGTTAAAACGATAGCCCAAGGCAGGTGCAACAAAAATGCCTGGATCGAAAGTAAATTTTGCACCATGATGTCTTTTATATGTAGTTAAATTACAGGAAACATTTCCATTTACATAGAAACCTGTAAGATCAAATGGAAGATCGATCGCTTTGACGCAATGTGGAACTAATAATGCTAGGAGTAGTGTTGTTAATAAAATTAATTTTTTCATATTCATTTCCTTTGTTAAAAATGTATTTTATTGCTAAAAATATAATTTACAAGCTTGGACGCATGGAGATTAACTGAAAATAATGAATATTTGCAATTTGTAATAAATATTATCATTTTTAGAGAATAGGAAAATCCTGCAAATAGACCTCTCGCGTAATTAAGGGTTAGTGATTTACAAAATAGAAATTTGGAAATTAAAGAAGTGAAGATTTATGTCATGAGTATCGTTAATTTTTCAGAAAAAAAAATGTGTCTTAAGTTAAAAACCTAAGACACATCAAACTATACAACTTTTTAAGAAATTAATCTTAGAAGTAGTATCTCATGTTAACACCAATGTCATTATTATAAGCATTTCGCTCATGACGTCTTGATGAAACTGCATTGAAGAAGCGGTATTCAACTGCTAAGTCAATGTTGTCGCACACTGGATATGCAATACCTGCAATAACTTGCCATGCGAAATCATTATCATTTTTACGATTACGATTGTTGCCGTAGCCGCCAGTAGTGAAATTGCTATGGTGTCTTTCATTTCTAACGTGGGCATATCCAAGACCTACGCCAACATAAGGCTCTACACACCAGCACATATTGATGTCATATAGAACGTTGACCATTGCTGCCCAAACATCACGATGACCACGGCGATTTCTAAAGCCGTAATCTGTGTAGCTGTTGTGACGGTTTCTTCTTTGTCTGTTGTATCTATAAGCAACTTCTGCTTCTAGACGGAGACCACTGCACCAGCGATAGCCTAAATCTATAGCACCGAAGAAACCAGTATCATAGCGATTTCTGTTTCTGCGGCCAGAGTAATCTCCGGATCCGGAATGTCTATGACCTCTACCAGTATTGGACAGAAAGTCAGCTGCTCCCGTGGCACCAACATAGAAGCCTTCCATGTCTACTGCTTTCACGCACTGTGGTACGAGAAACGCGGCAAACAAGATTGTTAATAACAAAATTTTCTTCATAACGAGTTCCTTGGTTACGTTGTTTTAAGGATGTCTCAACAATTCGTGAACATAACGAATAGAACTAAATTTTTCAACAAAGAAAATTAATTTTTTTTTCTTTCTATATATTTTTTTCTTAAAAAAGTGTTGCGCACAAATAAATTGGACGCTACCGTTGCCTGAGAAGTATAAACAGACATAATTAAAAACCAAGGAGATATGATGAAAAAAAATTTGCTTTTGGCTCTAGCTTGTATTTTTTTTTCGCAAGCAATTATTTTTGCAGCTCTTCCTCCACTTTTTGAAGATATAGCTGAAATTAAAGCTATTTTGGATGATAAAAGATTGGGACAATCGCTCGAATCGGGTGAATCGATCCATGAAATCAAAAAATTAGAAAACGGATATTCGATAAAAACAAATCATCACATACTTTTTGCTAAAATCATCTACAAGCCACGTGGAATGCCCGGACCGGCCAAATTTGATATTGAGTTTAATGTTGATAGTCTTTAAGAATATGTTAAGAGGCTGAGAAAATTTTCACGGCCTCCACAAGGTATTTACGATGAAAAAAAATATTGGGAAGCTTGATCGGCTTTTACGTTTGACAATGGCTTTTGTGCTTTTTGGTTTAGCTTTTTGGTTAAAAAGTTGGATTTTGACAGCATTAGGTCTATTTACTTTATATGAAGCTTTAGCAGGTTGGTGCGTCCTGTATCAAATCACAGGAAAAAACACTTGTCCCATTGATATCGAAAAGAAAAAATGAGTTTTCATTTTATTTTTTTTACAATTTTTTTCGGATCAGTTTTATCTAAAACTCAGCTCACAGGCCACACAAGATGAGTTTGAGCTTTTTCAGGTTTTGTAAGGTTCTAAAGCTTGCGAACTTTTAAGTTTAACAATAAATTGCGTTAGGGTGCTGCCAATATTCATCACATCAGCTTGTGCTTTGGGGTCCTTTAAATTCCCCTCATCATCAAAAGCTTTATCAGCACTATATATGCTCTTCTGCTGAGGAATCACATAGCTGAAGATATTACCAAACATAGAGCGCACATGGATTAGACTTCGCAAACCTCCGAGCGGCCCTGGAGAAGCACTCAACAATGCCACAGCTTTGTCAATAAAGCAACTTAAGTAAATTTCATCCTTTGTAGCTTGGCGAGAAGTCCAATCTATTACATTTTTAAGTACTGCCGACATTGAACTATTATACTCAGGGCATGAAATTAGAAATCCATCATTCTTAAACATGAGATCTTTTAGTTTTAGAGCATTTTCAGGCAAGCCTTGGGAATCTTCAATATCTTGATCATATATTGGTAAAGGGTAATCTTTTAGATCAATATAAGTGACATCGGCCCCGGCTTCAAGAGCTCCCTTGATAGCGACTTTAACTAATTTTTTATTTAGTGAATTTTTCCTTAGGCTGCCGGCAAAAGCAAGAATTTTTGGTCTATAAGCCATGATGATCCTCCTTTTATTTTCAAAAAAATTTACCTTAGCAGTTGAGTCCATTTAGGTAAACGATAAGATTAAAATAGACCTGTTGCGTCATTAAAAATTAATCGATTTCTGAAAATAAAAAAACTGCCATCAGAAGCATCCGATGGCAGTTACGAAAAGAATCAAGCATCACTTATATTACTGAGGGCAAGTTGGGCAAGGAGTTGTGCAATTTGGTTTGCCACAAACATGTTTGTAGTAGTAACGTGGAACATATTTGCAATGACGATCACATACCCATTTTTGGCATGGGATGCATTCTTGAACATCATAATATTCAGGGCAATATTTGCAGCATGTTTCAGTATAGTACTGTGGAACATATTTGCAACGTTGTACTTCATAGTACTTTGGAACTTGTCTGCAACATTTTTTTGTACAGTACTTATTTTCTGTCACACAACGTTTTGTGTAATAGTAGCATGGTTCATAGTGCACATACATGCACCAGCATTCACCTGTAGCTTGATCGCCACAAGCTTGGTCAGCCATTGGCTGATCAGATCCTGATAAAGAGCATTGTCCTTGGTTCCAGCTGCGACCATCTTGGCTCCAATATTGCGAACCTTCTTGTCCGCCCATTCTTCCGCCTTGGCCCATCATTTGGCCATCTTGACCATCTTGAGCCATCATTTGACTTCCTTGATTCATGGAAGCATTAGCTGTATAAGACGAGCCGCTTGTGCTCGTTGTGTCTTGAGAATAACTGTGTTGTGCAACGAAGAGACCACACAGAACCAGACCTGCTAGAATAAGTTTCTTCATAGTTACTTTCCTCCGGGCAGTTATTAATTGTTTACGTTTACCATTTTTAGCTACTAGGTAAACGTTTGATGAAAATTCGCTCAAGCTGCACACCGCAGCCCTTACGATAAAAGTTACATCAAACCTCACTTTGAATTTTGTAAAGTTTTGTGTAAATATTTTTTTTGAACTGATAACTAAATTTGATCATATATCGCTCATATTAAATATTTTAAATATTCAATTTTTTTCTTACCTTTACAATATCGATTAATTTTGTTAACCATCATCCTATGGATAGCCTATCTTCAAAGAATTTTTTATGAAAGAGAAGATGCTAGGGTATAATTGCTAAATATCGAATTTTCATATATTCTGAGGGGCATTTTTAGACATATTAATTAATGGATGCTATGCCGAAAATCAACGTTAATGGAACTCAAATCTACTACGAAATGCATGGACAAGGAAAGCCGGTGGTCTTAATTGCTGGTTTTGCTTGCGATTTAAGTATTTGGCAACTTGTTAAAGATGACCTTCAATCCCATTTTCAATTAATCATTTTTGATAATCGTGGATCTGGAAAAAGTGATAGCCCGGATCAATCATATACTATCGAGGATATGGCTGAAGACACGATTCTTCTAATACAAAAGTTGGGTTTGGCGAAACCACATATCGTAGGCCATTCCATGGGAGGATGTATTGTTCAAACCCTGGCTTTAAAGTATAGGGAAGTCATAGATAAAATGGTGATAAGCAACTCCTTAATTAAGCTCAATCACATCACAACTTATGCTCAACAGTTTTTATATGAATTGAGGCAGGAAGGTTGTGCCATGGAAAAGTTGGCTAAGGGCATTATGCCTTGGCTTTTTTCCAATCAGTTTTTAGCCAATGAACGGAACGTACAAAATTTTATTAAACAGCAAGTCTTCAATCCGCAAAATTTAGTAGGCTTTAAAAGACAAATGCATGCCCTTTTGCAGTTCGATTCGCATAATTGGATAAAGACGATCCGAGGTCCTGCTTTAATTATTGGTTGCGATGAAGATATCCTTTGTCCCCGTGAATCCGAATTGTTGGCTAATCAAATATATGAAGCTAAATTCGTCGAATTTCATCGTGTGGGACATTGCCCTATGATTGAAAAACCAAAAGAATTTGTAGGGATTATAACTAATTATCTGAAATAATTTCTTAAATACGTTCTTTTTGTAAGCGATATTCCCATTTGAAAACTCATCACTTCTTTTTTTTTAAAATTACTGAAATGTTATATCATTTAATTTAGTATCTATGTTATACTTAAACTTTTACTCTCAACAAAAGTTGTTTTGCATGACATTCAAAGACTTAAATTTACATGATAGTATTCTGGAAACTCTTACAAAAGAAGGATTTACAGAACCTACACCCATTCAATTGAAGGCTATACCTAAAGTGATGGCCGGTTTTGACTTGCGCGCCTCCGCGCAGACAGGAACGGGTAAGACTGCAGCGTTTATTCTCCCAGCTTTAAACCTTTTAACAAAACCTTCTAAAGTTCATGGACAAGGTCCACGAATTTTAATTTTAGTTCCAACTCGCGAACTTGCCATGCAAGTTGCAGCTGAAGCTGAAAGATTTAGTAGAAAAATGCCCCGCGTAAGAACTGTATGTATATATGGGGGAGCTCCTTATCCAACTCAAAACCGCGACCTTTCTCGTCCTTATGAAATTTTAGTTGCCACCCCAGGGCGCCTTATCGATCATATGGATCGTGGCCGTATTCAGTTTTCTCGGCTTGAAATGTTAATCCTGGATGAAGCCGATAGAATGTTGGATATGGGTTTTATTGATCCCGTAGAAAAAATAGCTGCAGCCACTCCAAAAAATCGACAAACGCTTTTATTTTCAGCTACTTTAAAAGGCAGTGTATTAAATCTTTCCAATCGATTAATGAATAAACCCGTAGAAATCAACGTGGCTCCTGAAAAAACAAAGCATGAAAATATTGAACAATGGTTGCATTTGGTAGATGATATGCATCATAAAACTCGTCTTCTAGATCATTTTCTTAATGATCCAGCGATGAGCCAAGTCATTATTTTCACCGCCACCAAACGATTTGCCGATCAACTTGTAAAGACACTTTATCAGAGTGGCCATGAAGCTGCGGCCTTGCATGGAGATATGAATCAACGTCAAAGAACACGTACCATTACTAGATTGCGCGATGGAGAAATTCGTGTATTAGTAGCTACTGACGTAGCGGCTCGTGGAATTGATGTATTAACAATCAGTCACGTCATTAATTTTGATCTTCCAACTAATGCCGAAGATTATGTTCACCGCATAGGAAGAACAGGCAGAGCGGGAGCAAAAGGCACAGCTCTTTCATTTGCAGCTTCGAAAGACATGGGGCTTGTCAAACAAATCGAGCACTTCACAGGATATAAAATTACACCATCCGTGATCGCGGGTATGGAACCCAAACCTAGATCAAGCCAGCCCTTTAAAGGTCAAAGACCCTTTAAGCCACACTTTAAACGAGCTAAAAGAAATTAGTTAAATTAAAAAAAAGACCATGATAGAACGACGTTATTAATAATTGTGTGGATTCGCGGAACGTTGCTCTAAAGCCTTCGGCGAAGTTTTTGATTTGTGTATTTTTTTCTTGTTTATAAAGCATTATTCTTCATAAAATTAGTGCTCAATTTCTAACTTAGACTTGATATCATGAATTTTATTCTGAAGATTTTATTATGCAGCTTCATATTGAACCCTACAATATTACAAGCAGCATTAACGCTTAATGATTGCTACTTCCTATCGATTGCTCATAGCGAAACGATGACTCTCGCTGATTTGAGAGCTTTAATAGAAGAAGACCGTACGCGAGAAGTGTGGGGTATGGCACTCCCTCAGTTAACCGCTGAAGCAGATTTTATTACTAAAGGCGGGGTAAAAAATATCCGTCATCATGAGCGTACCAAAAATGCACGAGTATCATTGATTTTTCCCATCTACAATTCCGGGGCTTTTCATAGGATCTCTGCGCAAGAAAAAAAGAGCTGAGGTTGCTCTGATAGATATTGATAGGGCACGTCAAGAGGTACTCTATGCAACCAACCATGCTTATTTTATTTTGTTGGAAGCGCAAAAAATTGAAATGGTCCTTGGGGAATCAATCCAAACGTTAAATAGCCAATTGAATATAACCAAAGATTTTAAAGAACAAGGGCTCGTGCATGAAAATGAGCAGTTTCTGCTAGAAGTTGAATTAGCTCTGATGGAGCAGGATTTGATGCAAGCAAAGAATGCCGTGGCATTAGCCACAGCTAAGCTCAATCGATTAATAGGCTATACACTGGATCATCCAACCCAAATTGCGGACGTTTTAGAGCAGACATCTTGGGAAGATAATTTCCAGCAAATTTTGTTTGAAGCGAAAAACAACCATCCTTCATTGAGATCACTCCAAGCTCAAATTGAGGCAGCACACTACATGCATAAAGCTGAAAAGGGAATGCTTTTGCCTACCTTTTATGGCTATACAAACTACAGTACGACAAATGATTATGCGCTTCCTTATAAACATGGTCTGGATGCAGGAATTGGAATGCAAATTTCTTTATATGATGGAGGAACAACTTGGGCCAAACTTAAACGTCTGAAAAAAGAACTTTGCGAGTTAGAACAACTTTATGTGGCAGAAGAAAAAGATATTGAGTTAAGTATACGCACCTCATTTCTAAATGTGCAGAGCGCTTTTAACAAAATCCCATTGGCTTTAAAAGGAATTCATCTGGCTCAACGAAATTTAAAAATCACGCAAGATCATTTTGCCGAAAGTTTAATTACAAATGTGGAAGTCATTAATGATGAAGAGAATGTCTTAAGAGCACGTTTTAATTACTATAAGGCACTCTATGAATTTCATAAAGCAAAAGCCGACTTAGCTTATGCAGCTGGTCAAACTGTATACATACAAGGATGTAAAAATGAAAAAGAGTAAATTTATTATTCCCATTTTTTTAGCTACTTTACTCTTTCAAACTGTTTTAACAGGTTTGGAACCGGAAATAACAACCATTGGCAACATTCAAGCTTCATCAAAAAGTTTAATCAGTACACAGGTAGCGGGTAGAGTAGACAAAGTCTTAGTCGATGTGGGTAGTACTGTTAAAAAAGGCCAAGCTATTGTTCTCATCGATAACCGCCTCTATGCCGTTAATCTCGCAGAGGCCCAAGCGATTCTAGAAACTGCAAAAATTGAAATGTTGGATGCAGAAAAAAATTTTCTAAGAATGCAAAAATTATGGCAAAAACCTGAAGGCGAAGCTCCATCTATCCCTTTAAAACGTTTTGAAGATGCTAAGGCTAAGTATGAACAGGCCACTGCCCAAGCCAAAAAAGCACAGGAAAATTACAATCGCGCTCAATTATATTTTGAAGAAGCTACGATTAAATCTCCCTATGATGGAGTTGTCACAAAGAAAATAGTTGACGTAGGCGAAACTATTGCTACACAACCTGTGACAAATGTCATGGAAATTCAAGCACTCCATCCTCTTTATCTTGAATTCTCCATTCCTCAAGCCTACATGACTTACTTACATCTTGGAAGTCCGTTAAGCTATGAGATCGATGGAATTACATTAAATAATAGTAAAGCTCAAATCGATTTATTTTATCCTAATTTAGATGAGAAAACACGTTCTTTACGCTGCCGAGCTGTTCTAGACAATAAAGATTTTAAGATTCGACCTGGTTCATTGGCAAAAGTAACCTTAAAAATTGACGCGTCCGTTTCTAACCCATAGGAATCAATCGTGAACCTTTCAGACCTCTCTATCAAACGTCCTATCTTCATTTCGATGATCATATTAGCTATGACCATTTTTGGAGCCATAGCCTATAAGGAACTCGGAGTTGATCTATTTCCAAAAATTGATTTCCCTGTCATCACAATCGTTTCGGCTTTACCGGGTGCTGATCCCGAAACTATGGAAAAAACTGTCACAGAAGTCATAGAAGAAGCTGTCTCCACCATTAATTCTATTAAACATCTTCGCTCAACCAGCGCCGAGGGCATTTCTCAGGTCGTGGTGGAATTCGATTTGGAAAAAAACATCGACGTCGCCTATCAAGAAATTCAATCCAAGATAGGTACGGTGAGAAAAGAGCTTCCTAATGATCTTAAAGAAATAGTCGTCGAAAAATTTGACATTGATTCTGCACCTATTATGGCTGTTATTGTTTCAGGAGACTTGCCTATTCAACAGCTATCAAAGATAGCTGATAAATCAGTAAAAGATAGGTTGCAGCAAGTGCCTGGTGTGGGACAAATCAAAATTGTGGGTAAGCAAGACAGAAATATTTGGATATACTTAGATCCCCATAAAATGGAAGGAGCTTCCACTACTGTCCAGGACGTAATGAATGCACTGAAAGCCCAGCACATTGAATTTCCAGGAGGTAGAATATCTTCCCCTACAAATGAGTTGGCTGTAAAAACTAAAGCGGAAATGGAAGACGCAAAGAATCTAAAAAATATTATTGTCTCCTATCGCAATGGCTATCCTATTACCATAGCCGATATAGGCAGAATAGAAGATGGCCTAGAAGAACAAAGAACATTGGCTAGATTAGATAACAATCAAGCGATTGCTTTACTTGTAAGAAGACAATCAGGAACTAATACTGTTAATGTCGCTCACGCCGTCAAGCAACAAATCGAAAAAATTCAAAAAGATCTCGCTCCACAAGGTATCAAATTAGAAATTGCTCAGGATATGTCTGTCTTCATCGAGCATTCCTTAGCAGAAATTGATTTTCACTTAATATTTGGTGGACTATTAGCCATCATCATTGTTTTTCTTTTCTTAAGAGATTTTCGCATTACATTAATTAGTGCATTGGCCATTCCCATTAGTGTAGTATCCACATTTATATTGCTGCGTATGATGGGTTTCACACTTAATAACATGACGATGTTAGCTCTTTCATTATCGATAGGAATATTGATCGATGATGCTATTGTCGTCGTAGAAAATATCTATAGGCATTTTAAAAAAGGAAAATCAGCTAGGGAAGCTGCCACTTTTGGTGCTAAGGAAATTGGACTCGCAGCCTTTGCCATTACAATGTGTATTATTGCAGTGTTTTTACCTGTGGCCTTTATGAAAGGAATCATAGGGCGTTTCTTTTATCAATTTGGATTGACAGTTGCCTTCACTGTGACCATTAGTCTTTTTGTAGCGTTCACTCTAACTCCCATGCTAGCCTCACGGCTGTTAAAGGTTTCCCAACACAAATGGAAAATCTCGCTATGGATTGAAAGTGTATTGAATGGTTTGGATAAGGGGTATAAAAAGCTACTTTCCGGCACCCTAAATTATCGTAAAACTACGGTAGCGTTAGCTATCCTCCTACTTATTGGTACACTTTTTATGGGTAAATACATCCGTTCCGAATTTATCCCGCTGGAGGATCGTAGCGAATTCTTCATCAAAGTTAAAACCCCGCTAGGCTCTTCTATTGCTGTAGCTGACGAAGCCATTCAAAGCATTGTTAAAGAGATCGCCCGTGAACCTTGGATTCAATATACTTTTACCTCCATCGGCAGCGATAGTTTTAACAAAGTCAACGAAGGCACCATTTATGTAAAAATGACACCTAAAGAATCCAGGCTTTATGGTCAAAAAGATGCAATGAAATTTGTACGTGAAAAATTATCTAATCTCACCAATGTAAAGACTAGTATAGAACCAGTGCCCGCTATTTCAGGAGGAGGCCGTAAAAATGCTGCGGTACAACTGGATGTAAGAGGCATAGAATTAAATCAAATAGAAAATATCGCTACACAGGTCATTAATAAATTAAAAGCAAGCACAGGCTATGTTGATATTGATTCTTCTTATGAAAAAGGCAAACCGGAAATAGAAGTGCACATCAAGCGCGACGAAGCTGCAGCCTTAGGCATTTCCCCCGCACTAATTGCACAAGAAATCAAAGCGCTCATTGGTGGATCTGACATCAGTAAATTTCGCGCCGATGGAGACCGCTACAACATTAGCGTCAGGCTTAGTGAAGAATTTAGACATAAAGCGCAAGACATGTTGAACCTTTCGGTGAGAAATCTCCAGGGCGATTTAATAAAAATAGGAAGTCTTATCGAGTTAAAGGAGAAACAAGGTCCAGTACAAATTGATCGTTACAATCGATTTAGAATTATTTCAATCTACAGTAACCTTCAAGAAGGTAAAAAAGTCCTAGGGGAAGCTATTAATGAAATTTCAGCTTTCACTGCAAGTATGGACATTCCTCAAGGGTATAGCACTAACTTTTCAGGAACTGCGGAATCTATGAAAGAGTCCTTTCAAAACCTTCTTTTTGCTTTACTATTGGCGGTAGTCGTTGTTTACATGGTATTGGCATCCCAATTTGAAAGTTTCTTGCAGCCTTTAATCATTATGCTTTCACTCCCCTTTTCTATCATCGGTGCTCTGGGAATATTGGTTTTGACCCAGATGACACAAAGTATTTTTACTATCATCGGTATTATTATGCTTATGGGTCTAGTCACTAAAAATGCGATTTTGCTGGTGGATTATATAAATACGTTAAGGAGTCGCGAAGGTCTAGAAAAGAATGCAGCCATTTTGCAAGCCGGCCCCACAAGATTACGACCTATTTTAATGACTACTTTAGCCATGATTTTTGGTATGCTTCCTATTGCTCTTGGCAATGGTGCAGGTTCGGAAGCCCATGCGCCTATGGCCATGGCTCTTATCGGAGGACTGGCCACATCCATGATGCTGACATTAATCATTGTTCCAGTGGTCTATTCATTGGCTGATGAAATGCCCGGCAAAATCATGAATCTTTTGAAAAAGATCTTCACTTATGTGAAAGGACAAAAAGGACTTAAAGGAATGGATGGACTTTAAACCTATTTTTATTATCATGTTTGTAAATTTTAACAGGAGCAGTTATGGGAAGTATTAAAGATATCGAAATGATTCTAGGAGACGAAGCTGAATCCTTACTCAAATATGAATGTAAAAAGGTTCCTAAAGATTCTTTACATTTGCCCGGTCCTGACTGGCTAAACAAAGTTCATATGAATAGTGATCGTCCTGTCAGAGTCCTTTCGAGCCTTGAAGCCCTGTTTAAACATGGACGTTTAAGAGGTACCGGATATCTTTCTATTCTTCCCGTTGACCAAGGCATTGAGCATTCTGCCGGAGCATCTTTTGCTCCTAATCCGGCCTATTTTGACCCAGAAAATATTGTTAAACTGGCTATCGAGGGTGGCTGCAATGCTGTGGCATCAACTGTTGGCGTCCTTGGTTTGATGGCTCGTAAATATGCGCATAGAATCCCCTTTATCGTGAAAATTAACCACAACGAGTTATTAACGTATCCCAACCACTATGATCAAATTCTCTTTGGAAATGTAAAACAGGCTTGGGATATGGGAGCGGTTGCTGTAGGGGCGACCATTTACTTTGGATCAGAAGAAAGCGACAGACAAATTCAGGAAATTAGCGAAGCATTTTCTCATGCTCATGAATTAGGCATGGCCACTATTCTTTGGTGTTACTTGCGTAATGCAGCTTTCAAAGTCGATGGAGTGGATTATCATGAAAGCGCCGATTTGACTGGCCAAGCTAATCATCTAGGGGCAACGATTGGTGCGGATATTGTAAAACAGAAGCTTCCTATAAATAATGGCGGCTATAAGGCAATCAATAAAAAAGGACCTTATGGAAAATATGTGGACGCTATGTACACTGAGTTGAGCAGTGACAACCCCATTGATCTTTGCCGTTACCAAGTGCTTAATGGATTTAGTGGACGAGTGGGCTTAATAAATTCCGGAGGAGCTTCTTCAGGTAAGAAAGATAAGGAAGAGGCCGTACGCACAGCCGTGATTAACAAGCGTGCAGGCGGGATGGGTTTGATAAGCGGGCGGAAAACCTTTCAATGTCCCTTGAAAGAAGGCATCGACATTTTCCATGCAATACAGGATGTCTATCTATGTAAGGAAGTTACGATAGCTTAACACCAAAGCTAAAAAAAATATACCTTACTTATCCTAAGGTTACTATAATAAATTATAGGTAACTTAGTATATGTAAAAGTTTTTATTGACAATTTGTGCTGTGCGAAGGCCCTTGAGATTTCATTCAATCGCAAAATGTTTGACAGGGCAATAAAAAATTTACGTTAATTAGGAGGTAGTATGTATATATTGCATCAGTTTGTTTTTACCTTTTTCTTATTTTTTAGCCTTATTACCTATTTAAATGCAGATTCAGCTACATCGATAAATACTAATGGAGGCCGTACAACACCTTCGAATTCTAATTATAGCAGCAATGTCCCAAACATATACAGCCGTATAAACAGTCAAAATGCATTTGATAGGGGCTTTTACGAAGGCATACAAAGTAGTAACAGAGGATATTATAATTATGTCTCCCCTGTACCGCCAGTTTACGATTATAATTATTACGACTATTCATCCAATAACCCTGGACTAGTTTTCCCTGATGCAGCTGAAAGTAACTCTCTCTATTGGGGAGAAGTTCAACAAATGGAAAGATAATAGATCTTTGCGCAAGAGATCTCATATATTTTTTCCAAGTGACACTTACTTTTCAATCCATTATAATGCGCTAAAATCCACATTGTACTTATGCCCGAAGTTTTTTTGATATGTTCTGGATTTTGAAAGCTAGATAACGCGAGTTTTGGACAATAAGCATTTAGGACGTAAGTTAGACTTAAAACCTTAGATAATCAGGGAGACCTTCCATGGCTTTAGCAAAAAGAGTAGTCCTTTTCCTAATAGTTAACTTTTTAGTCGTCGCATTTATATCTTTCATTGCATACTTTTTTAACCTGCAACCTTTTTTAATGAAAAATGGATTGAATCTTCCTACATTGGCCGTATTTTGTTTTCTATGGGGGATGGGAGGGGCTTTAATCTCGCTGTTCTTATCAAAGGTCATGGCAAAATGGATGACTGGCTTGCAGATGATCGACCCTAATACAAACGATCCCCAGCTGCGGGTCATTCTAGATAGGGTCTACGGTTTAGCGAAAAAGGCAGGGCTGCCAAAAATGCCTGAAGTAGGTATTTATAAGTCTCCGGAACTTAACGCATTTGCCACTGGACCCTCGCGTTCTAATTCTCTAGTTGCGATATTACCGTTTAATGCAAAGCATGGATAAAAACGAAGTCGACGCTGTGATAGGCCATGAAATCACTCGCGTAGCCAATGGAGATATGGTCACCATGACCCTACTTCAAGGTGTGATGAATGCATTTGTCATGTTTCTGGCTAGGGTGTTAGCTTTTGCTGTTGGAAAGTTTTTTTCTAAAGATCGTGATAGTGAATCCATGTCCCCTTTTATGTATCAAATGATTGTCTTTGTTCTAGAAATCATTTATGGTTCTTGCTAGCATTGTAGTTGCGACTTTTTCTCGCTATCGCGAGTTTAGAGCAGACGCAGGGGGAGCGCGTTTGGTAAGTCCACTCGCCATGATTTCTGCATTGGAAGCGTTAAAACGTAATATGTCAATCAAAGACCCTAAGCAAAATCAAGAGGCCGTAAATGCCTTTAAAATTTCCGGCACAAAAAGCGGCTTTATGCAGTTATTTTCAACCCACCCCCCGCTTGATGATCGTATTGCTCGCATACGAAAAATTTATAAGATGTAACTGAGAGCCGTAAAAAAGCAAACGCAGTTTGATTTTTCTCTGAGTAAGTAAAAATCAAAATCTTTGTTTACAAGCACGGTTTTCTCAATTACAATGAAAATAGCATACAAATAGGTTCTCCCCATGACCCCTACTGATTTAAGAATTATAACTCCCTCCGAATTAGCTCAGATGTTTATGGAAATGTCCAATGAAGATATCCGTCTTTCGGTTTCACAATTAAACTCGGAACAACTGGCCCATGTCATTACTTCCATGACTGAAAAGAATACGTCTTATTGGAAAGGAAAAACACGCGCTATTATTTTGGGTTTGTCTGAAAGACCAAAGCTCGAATATGCCGGACAATATTTAACTGTCCCTCAAATCTTAGATTTTTTAGAAAGTAATCTTTTAGCAAATGAAGACAACTTCAATAGACTCTTAGCGATTTTGGTGGGTATGCCTAATCAAACTTTTATACAACTTTTGTCCGATCTTTCTGAACATCAATTACAAGTCTTATTACAAACAGCACTTGCGGAGCCGCTTCAGCATCATTTGACAGTCTTCATTCATGAAATGAACAATCAATACCTTCTTATGTCTGAAAATCTCAATCAAATTCTTAAAGATATCGAAAATCTACCGGTGGAAAGCATAGGTCGGCATGAATTAATCCATATAAAAAATCGGATCAATGATATATCCTTAGAATTTAATTACACACTAGAAAAAATGAGAAATGCCCTACGGATAGCATGGAACACCCATCGCTTTGATCTTATAGAAAGTTTAAATATCTTGAAGGATAAGTATGTTCATACATTAAATAATTTTATAGGTCATCCGGAAACATCCCAGGGGGCAACTGGTCTTTATGAATTATTAAAAGAGAGGATCAATATAGTTTTTGGAAATGCCTATGACTTAAATGATCCTGAATCTCTCAGCAATGGCGAGCCTTCTATAGAAGCCTTAGTCAAGTTCTCAGTCTGGTACTTAAAAGATTATTGGGAAATTGGTCTTCTCCCAAATATTAAATCTGCAGATGACTTGGAATTAGATTCTCCATCCGAAAAAGAGCGTGCAGAGTATAGGGATCAATTATTTTCCAAAGTGCAAGCCAATCTAGAAAAGCTTCATCTTAAGACTCTTTGGGATATCAAAAAAGCGCATATTTATTCAAAAAAAGCTCTTGTTGAATATATCCAAGAAAATCAAGCCCTCCTAAATGGATAATACGACAAAGCTATAAAAATGAATAGACATAATTCCTTATCCCAAACTCGCGTTTATTGTTATGCAATGCGTTTTACATAATCGTACACGCTTTTCCTTTTTTTAAGCTTCTACTTCTCTCAAAATATTCTAAATGTGCTGAGCGGTCCGGATGATTTTGTTCTACTAAATTCTCATCACCTATAATACTCGTAATGTGATCTTCACTAATCTCAAGGTAATGGTTTAAATAATTGGTTAAACCTTCCAAGTTTAAAGAATTGGCTAAATCTTCCACTTCTTTAAGCGTGTTCTTTTCTTTTCACATGATTATTAAAATCCAAACCCAGAGATTCATAGACGAGAGCGATGTTTTTATAGCAAGTAGCCACAAAGGGATGATCTTTATCGTAGAACTTAAGCCAAGTATCGAGAGCTTTATCAGCAAATGTTAAAATAGATTTGATCTTACGTTTCGTCGTTTCATTGTGATTTTCTTGATCAGAAATTTTTAATTGAAGCACTTTCTGAAAGCTTTCTAAAGCATCTTGTGAACGGTCAAGAAATTGATAGGCCAGGCCGATATTAATGTTGCATTTGGCCACACGCGGATGTTGCTCTCCAAAGGTACTGATCAAGATTTCGATTGCTTTCTGATAAGCATCCAAAGCCTCCTGAGCTTTACCCTGAGCACAGAAAACTCCCCCGATATTATTATAGCTTTTGGCCACATCAGGATGGGTCCTTCCATGCACTTCAAGCCTAATGTTGAGTGCTTTTTCAAAGTTTTCTAAAGTTTCTTTAAAGGAACCGAGAGAGCTATACACAACACCTATATTGTTATAACTATAGGCCACATCAGGATGGTTTTCGCCATAGATTTTAAGTCTAATCTTTAGAGCATTGTTGTGATAAATCAAGCTTTTATCTTTGTTAGACTTAAACTGTTGACTGTTATTGTCTATGATAGAGTCATAAGCTGTACCAAGATTGTTATAGCTTTGGGCTACCTCGGGATGCCCCTCACCAAAGATCCTGATCCGAATATTTAAAGCTTTTTCATGATACCCTATAGCTTCTTGAAAATTTCCAAGAGAGTCATGAGCCACGCCAATATTATTATAGCATTTCGCTACGTCGGGATGGTCTTCGCTACAGAATTTATTTAAAATCTTTACTGCTTTGTGATAATACTTTAAACTCTTTTGATATAAGTCAAGAGATTGATACACACTGCCAATAGCGTTATAACTTTTGGCCACATCCAGATGCTCTTCACCTAATAATTTAAGACGGATTCTGAAAGCTTTCTTTTTATAACTCAAAGCTTCTTCATACTGACCAAGATATTCATAGGCAACGCCGATATTATTGAAGCTTTTGGCTACATCAAGATGTTCTTCATCTCCATAGATAGCAAAAAAGATATCATAGGCTTTTTTATGGGAATTCAAAGCTTCTTGATAATTGCCTAGAAATCGATAAGCTTCGCCGATATTGTTATAGCTTTTGCCCACATCGGGATGCTGCGTACCATAATTTTCAATGACTAATTTTAGAGCCTGTTCAGCGCGTTTCAAAGCCTCTTGGCTGTTTCCTAGAGTATTGTCCATTTCTCCTAAAAGCAATAAAGCCTCCACATCATTGGGATTTAAAGTAACGGCTTTTTGATAAGCTTCGTGCGCTAGGCGGTATTGCAACGTTTTTTCAAAAATCTTTCCTTGAACCGCTGGTCCTTCTTCGTAAAAATCGTTGTCCACTAATATTTTTTTATCTTTCGTCAAAGCAAATTCCTGCATGCATTTGTGGAAAGGTAACAGGACACGATAAATAGCATGTAGGGCTTTTACATGCTTTTCGTTCATATAAAGAAGAGAAGGATCAGGCTCTTTTCCATTTTCACGATGACAGAGATACTCTTGCTCATCCTGATAAAAGCTATGTGCCTCAAATCTTAATGCCATTACATTCTGGATTGCTTTTTTGAGATTTTCAGCTCCGGTCAGAGAGAAAACTCCCTGCTGCTGTAATTCGTCGATACGTAGTAAAGTTGTCGTTGCTTTGAGATTATATATCAGAGCTAGACAGCCGAGTGTTTCTTGGAAAGGGCGATAAAGCTCTTTCTTAATGCCAAAGGCCTTGATCTCCTCTTTATCTTTTGAAAGATTGGGGCGAAATTCCTCTAAATGTCCCTCAAGAAGACGAAAGCCAAGTTCATCTCGATTCGTTGTTTTTCCTTGCATTTGCAGATTCTGATCTAGAATAGCTGTTTTCTCTTGGTTGTATTGATCGACGAGATTTTTATCTCCTGCCACCCAGCAAACATTACTCATAGCGTTAGTGAGAATGATGTTACGATCCATCCATTGTATGCCTTCAAACTGCGCTAACTGCATGGGCGTGCCAATGAGTTCGTAAACACCCGGGACGCCTAGGGGGGTATTGCCGCCCGTATCTAAAGAAAAGCCACCGGGTGTTGGACTGGGATGCAAGGGGTCAACCCTAGAAAAGATGGGAAAGCGTGTTTCTCCCAAATTAATGATCCTCAATTCTAAAATTTCTGAAAGGTTGCGAAAATATTGAAGCGCCTTTTCGCTGTTTTTTTCCAACAAAAATGCAAACTCTACATCAGAGTAAGAGCACATTTCTCCGCGAGACATAGAACCTAAGCCTATGCAGGCCCAGATTACTGGAGGTGGGCCTAGTAAGGTTTGGGCTTCTGAAATCAATATGGCAAGAAGTTTAGCATATTCTTTTGTTAGTTCTGAGAGAGTATGCTGGATATCATTGTCATTTTCATAGGCTTTCCATACATAATCGCGTATTCTATTTAGGCGCAATCGATATTCAATGTCTAAATTTACCGGAGCATTTAATTCCTTACTTTTAAAAAATTGTACTTCGATTTGATTTAAACGAGCGAGTAGATAATGTTCAATGACAGGATTTTTTTTATGTTTTTGTAAAAGAGACAAGGCTCCGTTGATTAGCTTAACGCCTTTAAGGATATCATTCTTACGAACATAAAAATCCCCAAGCTTTAGCAAGTATACGATCTGTTCTTCAATCAATTTATTTTTTTGTGCTTGGATTAAGCAATTAAACAAATGTCCTTCGTGATCCTCAAGTCGTTTTTCGATTGGCAGTCTTTTACTAGTCTTCAAAAGACGATGAAGGACTTCATCTTGATTCGAGTAAATAGCAAGATCAAGGGGAAGTTCGTGACGGCTATTAGCCATGTCGAATCTTGCACCCTTTTTTTTGAGATAATTGACACTTTTGACATGACCATTTCTGCATGCTAAATGCAAGGGGGTGTAACCTACGGCATTTTGTGAATTTGGGTCGGACCCTTTCTCAAGTAACAGCTTGACCACCTCGGGTTTTGGCTCTCTGTAAACCGCGCAATGGAGAGGGATTTTTTGATCTTTATCCCTTGCATGAATCAATGGCTTAGCCAGGGGATTTTTGAGCAAATCGTCCAACAACAGCACATGACCGAAAAACGCCGCCGCATGCAGCAAAGTCTCTTCTTCATTATTACGAATGGTACAATCAGCCTCCTGTTGAATAAGAAGTTTAACAATAGGGAGACGCCCACGTTCTGCCGCAAGAAAAAGAGCTGTTTTTCCTGAGGAATCTCGTGCGTTAATAGCAGCTTTATTTAGCAATAAATGGATGACTTCTCTTTCTTGGCCTAATTTGGCTGCTTGGTGTAGAGGAGTTTGTCCGAAACTATTGTTTTCTTGGGGGGTGATTTTTTCTTTTAAATGAGTAGCCAGTTCATGGTTGGCAATTATTCGCACCTTTCTCCAGGACTTATCTGGTTTTGAAAAAGATGAAGTAAGATTTGAAGGTCCGGATGGAACTTGTTCTTTTTCAGGATCTTTATAGAAAGAATCCTTATTCCAAGATCCATCATTTTTGATCTCAACGTGCATAAATAATTTAAGTTTTAAATTTTATTAACAAGATAACAAATCACCTTAGCACATTAATTTTTTTATCGATAGAATTTTTTGAGTGGAAAAAACAATAATATGAAGAATATCTATTACCAATAGAAAATTTGCTGCACTGAAAGAATCTAAGGGACCCCTACAAGCATCCTCAATTCTCCACCGCAGGTTAAAGCGTGATATGCTTCTTAAGTTCTCGGAAGACTAGATCGCTTGCACTATCACCCTTTACATTGATTAAACCGTGATGTTTCGTATAATACTCGATTAACGGCTTTGTTTGTTGATTGTAAACACGCAAACGTTCCATGACGATTTCAGCTTTGTCATCCTCCCGATGATAAAGCGGGCCGTTGCACCGATCACAAATACCGGCTTTTTTTGGAGGAGAGAAATAGATATTGTAGATGGCACCACATTTTTTGCAAAGAAGACGACCCTCAGCTCGTTTGATAATGATGTCATCCTCAACCATTAAATTTAAGACGACAAGCTTTGTATTATTTAATATGGTGCTTTCTAAGGCTTCGGCTTGAGTTACAGTGCGAGGAATGCCATCTAAAAGATAGCCGTTTTTACAGTCAGGGGCTTTAACCCGTTCATCCACCATTTTCAAAACGAGATCATCGGGAACAAGCTTGCCGGAGTTAATAAAACTCTTGGCCTTTAAGCCGAGAGCAGTATCTTCTTTCATATGTTGACGAAACAAGTCGCCCGTAGAGATTTGAGGAATGGCTAGAGCTTCGCTTAATAATTTTGATTGAGTTCCTTTACCTGAACCGGGAGGACCTAACAAAATAACAATCAATTTTTTTTCTTTGTCCTTCATTATCCAACTCTATACAGGAATATCCGATGCTAAGGTGGGCTTGCTAGATGCCTTATGTGAAGCTCCGGAAGCATCATCTTCAGTAGGTGGTGGTGGTGGAGTTGCAGAAGTTTTTTTATGCAATTCATCCGCTAGTTTTAGTTTTTCACGTTTTTCTTCAATTTTCCATTCATTATTGATAATCCTTTGTACATCCTCAGCGTCCAGTGTTTCAAATTCCATCAGCATCTGTGCCATAAGTTCGACTTGAGTATGGTTTTCGCGCACAATACTGCGCGCGGTTTCAAGCGCAGCGTCTAAGATCTTTCTAACCTCTTCATCGATGGTTTGAGCAGTATTTTCCGAATATTTCTTTTCGTGGTGGCCTTGAAACCCAAGGTATTGTCCACTATCATTACTTTCATCATAAGCTACAGCTCCTAGCTTATCACTCATCCCCCATGCACAAACCATACTACGGGCGATGTGTGTCGCTTGGTCGATGTCTTGTTTAGCTCCACTTGATATATCACTCACAAAAATCTCTTCCGCTACACGGCCGCCCATTAAGACAGCTAATTGATCGATCAGCTCTTTTTTCCAGTAGCTTAAGCGATTCTTTTTAGGTAGGAACATAGTTGAACCGAGAGACAAGCCTCGCGGGATAATCGTAACTTTATCCACGGGATCAGAATTTTTGACCACAAGACTAACAACAGTGTGGCCTGATTCATGGTAGGCCGTCGTACGTTTTTCATTCTCATCGATTTCTAGACTGCGTCTTTCTTTACCATATAGAACTTTGTCTCTAGCTTCCATCACCTCAGCTGAGGTGACAGCTGTTCGACCTTTACGTGCAGCAGCTAGGGCTGCTTCATTCAATAGGTTGGCTAAGTCTGCACCTGAAGAACCAGGTGTGCTTCTTGCCACAGCCATTAGATCTACGGAAGGATCCATTTTAATCTTACGCGCATGTACCTTTAGAATATCATAACGCCCCTTAATATCCGGTAAGCTGATGATTACACGACGGTCAAAACGGCCTGGACGCAATAAAGCTCTGTCTAAGACGTCTGGACGATTTGTCGCAGCCATCAAGATCACACCTTCATTTGTATCAAAGCCATCCATTTCAACAAGCAGTTGATTAAGTGTTTGCTCTCGCTCGTCATGACCTCCACCAAAACCTGCACCGCGATGACGACCCACAGCATCAATTTCATCGATAAAAATAATACAAGGGGCATTTTTCTTCGCTTGATCAAAGAGATCACGAATGCGGCTAGCACCAACGCCAACAAACATCTCGACAAAGTCTGATCCAGAGATAGAGAAAAAAGGACGATCTGCTTCACCAGCTACGGCTTTGGCAATAAGGTTTTTCCTGTCCCTGGAGGACCAATGCAAAGTACACCCTTAGGGATTTTACCGCCGAAAGAAGTAAACTTTCCTGGACTTTTTAAAAATTCAACAATCTCTTGTAACTCTTCAATAGCCTCATCGACACCTGCAACTTCTTTGAAAGTCACTTTATTGTTACTCTTATTCATCAGTTTGGCTGGTGATTTTCCAAAATTCATGGCGCTATTGCCCATCCCTTTCATTTGGCGCGAAAAGATAAAATATAAAACCAAAATGACTAATAGAACAGGTAAAATAGTAAAGAAATAGCTTAAGTAATTTGGAGAAGGCTCTTCGCTCTTAAATGTTTTTTCCATACAGATTAAGGGGTTGATCTGGAGCTTTAAAATAACCGCCTCGGTTATTTTGGAAGTTATCCCATTCCTCTTTCGCATTGGTAAACCACTGATTGAAAACTTCAGGATCTTGTTTTTCAAGAGCACGAGTGGATAGTTCTTGGTTGTTAAAAAACCAAATGACATTTGCAACAGACTGACGCGCTTTGTCTAACTGAATTTGATTGTCTTCCAATGCAGAACCAACTGAAGTGGCTTCATCAAGGATTTGTTTATAATTTCTTACACTTCGTAGCATGGATAGGCGGACTCTATCTTGTGGTGTGTTAAGTTCGTTTACAATCTGATCCAACTCGTTCATAGCGTTCTTATAAATATCCATACGCTTTTCAAGAGGCATATTGACACTTTTAGTCGCCTCACTCACTGAATTGTCTAAATTTCTTAATACTTGTTTAGTGGATTCATTTCCTATGCCGAGTAATGGAGAACTGGAAATTTTGAATCACTACTAAAAGTGCATTACCAAATTGTGAAACACTTTGCTCATTTGGAGAACTTGCTAAACTGGTCAATTGTTTTTTTAGATCAGCTAAGCTTATGATGCCACTCTTTTTATTTGCTTCATGAATGACGATAGCTGTATTAGGTTGCGTGGGGCTATAGAATGAGTCGGTGACCGTATAACCATTTGCAGGAACGGTAATGCCGCTTAACTGCAAGAATAAATTAGCGGAGTCTGTAATTTTTTCGCGCAAACCATTTAATTCCTTAAAGATTCGCTCTTTCTCGCTCGACAACTTATGATTGGTATTCAGAAGGTCTAAGAACTTATAACGGTTTTTCCCTTCATCAGTCTGGCGCTCGCGGAACCCGACTAAATGTCACTAAGTTATCATTGAGCGCGATTTTTCGACTATCTTCAGGTTGAATAAGTTGAAGATTAAAAAAACTAAATGCTCAAGTTGATAACTGAATGACACTTTAGCGTATCTTGTTTCAACAAAATTCTGAACCATCAAAGCGAAAAGAAAAGCCGCCATTAAAAACCAAATGAAGCTATTTGGAAAGCTTTTCTTATCTTGTTTTTTATCATCGTCCATGATTAACCTTGTGCATCCTACCAATTTGAGGTTTAGATATTATTTGCTTTAAATGTCAAGCCAGAAAAATTTTTAAATGTTATTCTGGATCAAAGATCATTGTACCATATAAGCCATTCGTCATCAAGCAAGTTCTCTGTTAAGTTATTTCGGACCTGCCGAATCCCCTATTACTTTAAATTGAATCCTTTTGCTGCATATAAGTTAGGGAGATAAGCCACGAGATTTCTGTATTTCTAGGCCTAATTTTATGTGAAAAATAACGCTGGGTCAAAAATTCATGAAAAAGCGCATTTTTTGACGCCAAGATTGGAAATCCCCATCGCATAAAAGCAGGTATTTTTGCATGAGTCCACCATTTGGAAAGAGAAGAATCCCCTTTCTTGAGCATATAATCTCCTTTAGACACTTGCACTTGTAAAAATCCGAGCCAAGCCTCTTTCCAACCAGACAGGGAGGTTTCTTCGTCACTTATTTCCCGAACATGAATGTTCCAGCATCCTGAAACATATCGCCCTAGCTTTATGGGAATCTCATCATTAAATTCTATGAGAGCCCTCTTCATAATAAATAGCCGCCCGCGATCCAAATAAACTCTAGTATTTTTGGTTAAAAGCTGACAATTTGCTGCCTTAGAACGAATTTTTTTACAGCTCATGTCTATGAGGTGACGAGGCAAATGCAAACCCTCTTTTTCGCAAACCTTTCGAATCAAATATCGAAGCTCAAAGTCTGATTTTGGTTGCTCCAACTCAAGATCCAGAAAAGAGCCGAATGGACCTGTAATAATCTTTCCTACGTAGCTTTCTAAATGAGTATTTAGAAAAGTTTTTAATTCATCTGCCTCCTTCCCAATGCGACAAAGGCTTAATGCTATATCTTTACCAAAATCTTGAGATAAGTCAGGTATGATTTTGAGCGAAATTTACCCCGCAAAAACTTCATGTCTAAATTCGTAGGATCTTCAAAGCAGACACTTCTTTTTCTTTTAACCATTTCTTAATATCTGTTTTTGAATAATCTAACAAGGGCCTCCATAGATGTAAGCCTTGATAAACAGAAGTGGGGGTCATGCCGCATAAATAAGGTAAACTACTCCCTTCCAATACTTTTTTCAAAATCGTTTCAGATTGGTCATCGGCATGATGTCCTAAAATAACCGCTTGGTAGTTATTCTCAAAACATAATTGTTTAAAAAAGTCCAAACGTTCTAGGTGGACAAGCTTCTTCAAGCGTTTCCGTAAGAGACAGTGGATTAATTTTTTTAAATGGAAGGGAAATATTGATTTGCAATGCTCAGAAATGATGTAGCTGTTTAGCTTCAGTAATTTTCCATATATGCTAAACCATGATCTACATGCGACACCGCAAATACAAGGCATTTTTATCTTTATACATGAGTAGTAGATGGAAAGTGCAAGAGAAAGTTCCCTGAGCCTCCAGATAATCCTAATAATAGATGATGCCCCTTAGTGTAATATTTATCGAGGAATTGTTGTAGAGCTTGTTCAAGAGTCATCTTTCTAAGCCGTTCATTTTGTAGATAAATAAACAAGAACAAGCAATACAATAATAATCAAATAAAATAAAAGGAAAGTTATATTCTTTCTATGACTAACGCAGAGTCATCTGCAGATGCAGATCTGCTCACTCCTTAAAACGATCGTGCAACTGAATTAATGGTTCCTCATCTTCAAGTATTTTAATTCTGCAACTTTGGCGCCGGAATCCACTGTTTGAATCCTTCTTTCCAGACAAGAGTGTCAGGAGTCATGCCAGGATCTATGCTTCAGATTCTAATGCTAAAAGGACCTTCTTTTTCGACTGCTTAATTTATAATAAACCGTATTTTTATCTTGTATATACTTACCTTGTTAAGCAAAATATAGACCATTGTAACAAAAGAATAATTTATTGTATGCTACTCATTAGACCTCTGCAATTTGAATCGAAGCGACAAAAATAAATTCTCAATACAACTTTAATTACTCAAAGACTGATTATTCTAGTATTTCAGGTTGGCAAAATGCCTATTGTTTGGCGATATCTACTAGGACAATATACAAAAGTTTTTTTTCTATGTTTAATTTCGTTTGTCGCCATCTTGTCACAACACGTTTGGATGCAGTAGCGCATTTCGCCACATTAGGATCTGAGGGCCTGCTCATACTTTGGTTTACATTGCATCAAATTCCTTATATTTTGCCTATTGCTATCTCCGATATCCAGTTTGATTTCAGTAATTATCTTAGTGCAAAGACTCTCCCAAAGCCATGAAATGACCGCTTTTATAGCCTGCGGGTTATCATTGCATGAGACTATATAATTGATATTCAATCGCTGGCTTTTTTGTGGCTGCGGGCAACTTTTATGTGGTTTCTGAAAATTGGCCACGAAATCCCATTTAGCTACCGGCATAACAAAGATGGAACTTCGCTCGGTTAATCGATTGCTTCTTCTTCACAACAAGCATTTAATGCGTCTTAAGGAGTCTATTCTGACACGCAGGGTCATTCTCGTATTGGTGAATATGCCGGGGATATAATAATAGCCATGCCTAACAAGCATAATTCTAGCATCAACCTTATTGTTGCCAAAAGCTTTAAGGTTCCCCCAAAACTTTCACCGGAGAGCATGTCACGATATTAACTCCATTAAGCAGTGAAAGTAGCTTACAACAAGATCAATTGATGATTGAGAATATGCAAGGGATGGAAACTTCCATCAAAGACTTTTCCCAAATTCTTCAGAAAAAAGTTTGGACTTTAAATAACGACCATTTACGCCTGGCTCTTCTACGCGCAAGATTACAGGATTTAAAGTCATGGAAAGATCAAACTGCTAAGACTGAAAGTAATGCATCTACCCTTAAACAGATCAACCGAAACATCAGCCGAAGCTATACAGAGCTCATACGACGCATTTCAATTCTTTGGACTGTTTTTACTTTCACATTGATGGGAGTTTCCTTTGGTATCAGTATTAGCCGCAACCGCTCTAACCGCAGCATTTTTTCCTATATCGTAGGCTTTGGCAGCCATGGACATTGTCGCTTTTTTCGCAACAAAAGGCTCTGGATCATCACTTTCTCAACTGCTACACTACTGTATATCGTTCCGCATATCATCATCGTTGTTTTCTCCATACTCATGTTGTCAAGATTTTCTAGAGGAATCCGAGAGCATGATTAAAATTTGGGAATGTTATTTTTTAAAAAGAAATCCTGAAATCTTTCTTTTTTTTCATACTGATCTTTTATGGACTTTAATGTGTTAATTGATTACTCAAGCCATTCGAGTAACATACATTATAACCACAGTCATTTCAAAATTTACGTATATTGCTATTTATTATTTATGCGAATTTATTGAAAGGATGGAAGTCTTACTGCCATTTGGTTTACTTTTAGCTACGATAAGAACTCAAACGAATTTAAATACTCATAATGAATTAGTGGCTTTGATGGCCAGTGGAGTTAGATTAGGGACTTTATTGCAGCCTTTTATTTTGGTGGGATTGGCCGCAGTGATGCTTATGTATATCAACACTCAATTTTGGATGCCTCATGCCCTTCAAAAAATTAACCATATCACCAGAAGCATCATACACAAAAGAGCAAAAAGGCTAATCCAAAATTTAACCGTACAAAACCTTGTGTTAACAGATAAAACGAGTTTGATCTTTCAAAATTTTGATTCCCTGGAAAAAAAACTTATTGATGTCTATTGGATTCGTGATGTGAATGATATATATCGCATTAAATATTTATATCCTTATCAGGAAATCCCTACAGGATATATCGTAGATCATTTACAACGTAAGCCAGGAGGTGAATTGACTATAGTCGATACATTTGAAAGTAAGTCATTTCCTGAAATGCATTTTCACAAAAAGGATTTATTTCAAGGAATGACCGCCCCCGAAGACGAATCAGTGACGGATTTATGGAAAAAAATACCTCGTCAAAGTTCTATGGCAAGTGAAAAAGAGTCTGAAGTTTTGTCTGTATTTTATCACAAGATGATCATGCCATGGCTATGCCTATTAGCAATTATCGGTCCAGCTCCATTTTGTATACGGTATACCCGCAACATGCCGCTTTTTTTTATTTATGCACTCAGCATTTTTGGATTAGTCGCTATCGGTTTGATCTTTGATTCCACGCTCGTGCTTGGTAAACGACAGATAGTGGAGCCTTGGATCGCGATTCTTCTCCCTTTCATTATATGCACAGGGGCAGTATCCTATAAGTTTATACGCATTTAAATTCTTTACACTTTAGCCTGCACCCTTTATTCTTAGCTATAATTCAAAAAGGTTATTTAATGGATCCATTTGATCTCAGGTTATGGGATGAGTACAAGTTCGCCATAGGCACTGCAAATGATGATAATCCTTTTATTGATCAAGTTGTTATTGATTCACGACAAATCTCTTCCCCCCATGCTTTATTTGTGGCTTTGCCTGGCGAGCGTGAAGATGGGCATAACTATGTGGCTCAAGCAGCTTCTGCAGGGGCACGCTATGCCATAGTACGGCAAGACTGGCAGGTTTCTAAACTCCCTGAAAAATTAATCGTGCTCCGTGTAAAAAATCCCCTAAGATCACTCCAAGATATTGCTAAAGCCTATAGAAAACAACTCAAAGCTTTAATTATAGCTATCATTGGCACCCATGGCAAAACAATGGTCAAAGATTTATTGCAAATGATGACTGCCACATCCAAAAAAGTTACTGCTTCACCAGGAAGTTTTAATAGTCAAATTGGAGTTCCACTCAGTTTATTGCAAATAACACGAGAACACGAAATAGCTCTTATAGAGGCAGCAGTATCTGAAAAAAATGAAATGAATCATCTTGCCGCTATGATTTTACCTGATGGCTGTATCCTTACTCATTTGGGAAAAAAGCACCTAGCTACTCTTGGTAACCAGCAAAATATGGCGGCTGAAATCGTCAAGCTGCTCATCGATTCTAGCTCAGAAAATTGGGTTTTAATGCCACATACAAACTTGATCCAAAAATATTTAGGGGAAATTAAAGCCCAACAGTTCTTTTGGAATGTGGAAGACATCGGAATACCTCATGCTTTTCCATTAAGTCAACATTACAATTCTTCACTGGATTATTGTATTAAATTCCCAGATAAAAACTATTATGAAGGAGTGGCGACAGCAGGTTTTTACTACTATATGGATCTTCTAAATATAACTGTGAAAGCTGCTTGGATACTTGGCATTACTTCTGAAACCATCATTGATACCCTACGTCATTATAAACTAGAGCCCATGCGTACGGAAATTTGGAAGTCCCCTCTTGGCACCACATTTATCAATGACACTTACTGTTCTGACGTGCAGTCGATTGATCGTGCTCTTAAGTATTTTGATCAATCCTCCCCTGACACCAGAAAAATCTTCATATTTGGCGGGATGAAAGGCAATAAAGAACCAAAATCTTCAGCATATAAAACTGTGGCGCAAGCTATCATCAAAAACAAAGTACAGCTACTTGCTCTTGTAGGAGGCGCCCATGATTTCCGAAAAATGATTGACCTCATTAAAAGGCAATCTCCACAGACAGAAATTTATCATTACGACAATTACCCTGAAGCTCTGCAACAAATGAAAGGCTACATCAAACAAAACGATAATGTTTTGATCAAAGGTGAGCACAAAGAATCTCTCGATAGCGTAATGGAGGTATTCAATGATAGTATTTCGACTAATCAATGTTTTATTAATTTATCTGCGATTCAATCCAATATTCAAATGATCTGTCATAAGCTAAAACCGGGCAATCGTCTAATGGTTATTGTCAAAGCTTTTGGTTATGGAACAGACGAAGTACGCATTGGAAGATTTTTGTCGACTTGTGGCATTGATATATTAGGCGTCTCCTATGTCGACGAGGGTGTCGCCCTCAAGCGTGCAGGAGCAACTCAGGATATTTTTGTTATTAATGTCCCCCTTTATGAAGTGAACAAAGTGGTTAAATGGGATCTTGAGGTAGGCGTAAGTGATAAAAATTTTATCAAAGCCTTAGATCAAGAAGCAAGCAAACAAAATAAACAAATTAAGGTCCACCTACACATTGATACAGGTATGAGCCGCCTAGGATGCCGCCCAGAAGAAGCTTTAGAGCTAGCATTGTGTATAAAAAACTCTTCACATTTAATTTTGGAAGGCTTAATGACACATTTCGCCTGTGCGGATGATCCTTCACAGGATGCCTTTACATTTGAACAGGCACAGCGTTTTGATGAAACGATTAAGAATTTGGAAGGAAAAGGCATTCGCGCAAAATGGAAGCATGCTTGTAACTCAAGCGCGGTGATACGTTTTGATTTTCCTCAATACAATATGGCAAGAGTGGGTTTAGCAGTTTATGGACTTTATTGCTCTGACGCTGTTCGTAAGGCCATGGATTTAAGTCTTGCGTTCACACTGGTTTCCCGGATCGTTGGAATCAACATATGCAAAGCGGGTGATACGATCAGTTATGGACGGAGCTACCGTGTAGAAAAGAATATGCAAAAAATTGCAGTTCTTCCCATTGGCTATTTTGATGGCCTTCACCGCAATTATAGCGGTAAGGGATATGTCATTATACGTGGACAGAAGGCACCTATGGTAGGTAAAATCTGTATGGATTTTATGATGGTGGATGTCACTCACATTCAAAATGCATCCATTGGTGATGCCGTGCTTATATTTGGAGAAGATGAATATGGACAATACTTGCCTCCAGAAGATCTGGCGTTACAAGGAGACTCTATTGTTCATGAATTGATTACATGTTTGGGGCCCAGGATCCAACGCATTTTCGTTAATGAAGAATCCAACCAAGCACGCTAGAACCCGTGCCCATGCGCTTGCCCTAGAAACCCGTGCCCGTGTGCGTGCCCGTGCCCGAAAAAAACTCTCTACACATATCTCAGAAACAATATTAGTCGGGCACGGGCACGCACACGGGCACGGGCACGGGTTTTTAGGGCACGGGAATAGGTTTTAGTCGGGATTTTACAAGGCCATATTACGTAAAGCCTGTTCAAGATCTGGCTGAGAAAATTGATAGCCCGATTCAAAAAGCTTAGCGCAGGAAACCCTCTGGCTAGATAACAGCATTTCGTCAGCCATCTCTCCAAAAGCTAATTGGGCAACGAATGCAGGCAAAGATAATATTGTGGGTCGAAAAAGCACTTTGCCTAAAGTTTTTGTAAATATCGTGTTAGTCACGGGATTTGGAGAAACAACGTTAAGGGGTCCTTCTAAGATATCAGATTTCAAAACGTGATCAATGACTCCTAAAAGATCATTAAGTGTTATCCAGCTCATATATTGTTTCCCTGATCCAATAACTCCTCCCAGACCTAACTTAAAAGGGATTAACATTTTTAGCCAGTGCACCTCCATTAGTACTCAAAACTATACCAAAACGAGTTAGGACTAAGCGAACACCTTTCGAAGCTATAGGTAAAGCCGCAGCTTCCCATTCTTCGCAAACGTGTGCTAAAAATCCTGTTCCGTTAGAACTCTCTTCCGTAAGCATTGAGTCCCCACGGCTTCCATAAAATCCCACCGCGGAAGCGTTAATAAAAACTTGTGGAGGCTGTTTAATGCGGAGAATGGCATTTGTTAAAGTTCTAGTGGCATGAATACGACTTTCAAGAATGCCTTTCTTTCTTTTATCCGTCCAGCGCCCACTAGAAATGCTTTCTCCTGCTAAATTAATTATAGCATCGAAATTTTCTATATCGGAATCCTTGATGACCCCATTTTGGGGATCCCAGCTAATTTCATCGGAGGCTAAATCAGTTTTTTTTCGCACAAGCCTTTTGACTGCATAACCCGCTTGTTTAAGAAAGGGAACTAAACCATTACCTATTAGGCCTGAAGATCCGGCAATTAAGATTTTCATGCTTTATCCTTTTAGAATTTACATTAATCCGAAACCAAGAACAATTCAATCCTTTTTGATTGAACTGAATGCAGCTAATGCCTTATTTCTAGCCTCTGAATGATCCACAATAGGTTTTGGATAATTATTTCCTAACACGATACCCGCCTCATTAAGAATTTTAGCGGGAGCTTCCCAAGGCCGATGAATCCAATCATTAGGCAGACGGGCTAACTCGGGAACCCATTGGCGTACAAAGATTCCATTTGGATCAAACTTCTCACCTTGAGTGATGGGGTTAAATATCCTGAAGTAGGGTGCGGCATCAGCCCCACATCCTCCAACCCATTGCCAGCCGAGAGTATTATTAGCCAGATCGGCATCAACGAGAGTATCCCAAAACCATTCAGCTCCTCGTTGCCAAGGGATCAGTAAATCTTTCACCAGAAAAGATCCAACCACCATGCGTAAACGATTATGCATCCATCCCGTTGTCCAGAGTTGACGCATGCCTGCGTCTACAAATGGATAGCCTGTTTTCCCCCTTTGCCATGCCTGTAAATACAAGGGACTTTCATTCCAAGGAAAGTGCTCGAAATCGGATCTTAAGGGTTGATTAGGTGTGTTAGGGAAATGATAGAGGAGGTGGTAAGCAAATTCACGCCAACCCAGTTGGCGTAGATAACACTCTACCCCTTCTTCATGGCTATTACAAAGCTGTTTGATTGTGTGCCATACAGTACGTGGACTTATCTCACCAAAATGCAGGTGGGGTGATAAGCGTGAAATACCTAATAAGTCTGGTCTGTCGCGATTTTTTTTATAATGATTAATATCATTTTTGATAAACTGGAAAAGAATTTGTTTAGCAGATGTGGTTCCAGGCTTCCATGCGGACTGAATGCCAGTATCCCAATGAATCTTTGGTAGTAAGTCTAGATTATTTAAAGACAAACTTTCTAATCCAAACATTTTCTCCGTTTTTTCCTTATTAAAAGTCACAGGAGTAGGAGGTTCCTGCATATTCAAGCATGCTTTCCAAAAAGGAGTAAAAACTTGAAAAGGCTTTGCTTGTTTGTTGCAGACAGTCCAAGGTTCATATAACAAACTGGCATTATAGCTTTTTGTTTCCAATCCCATTTTTAGAAAATGATCTTTTAATAAGAGGTCTCTTTTAATGGCTGCGGGTTCGTAACATCGGTTCCAAAAAAGAGCATCAGCTTGAGTGGATTGTATAAGTTCTTCTAAAACCTGCCGGGCATGCCCTTTTCGAATAATAAGGTTTAAACCCACCTGCCGCAAATCTTCTGATAAACTTTTAAGAGAATGATGCAGCCACCATTTTGAAGCTCCTCCTAGTGGCCAATCTTCTTCTTCATCGGAGGAATAGATATATAATGGAATCAAGGGGGTGTTTCTTTGAATAGCAGCATTTAGTGCTAAATTGTCCTCCAATCTCAAATCTTGTCGAAACCAAATAATCGAAGGCTTTGGTTTCATAGAGGCTTAAGCTGCTGGTGAGGCAATAGAATGTGTGTGTCCATAGTTCAACACACAGTCTGCAAATTTTTCTTTGAGCGCAGGATCAACGGCTTTTTTGAGTCTTTCTTTTTTAATTCGATAATGCATAGCTGAGGGTGCATTAATTTTATTACGGCTAAAAAATGGCGATTTGGATAAAGATTTCTTTATTTTTTTCCCATTTTCTATGACAGTGACAGATCTTGTAGCTCCGAAAATGCCAATAAAAGCTAATTTCAAAAGTGGCATAAGTTCTTTAGGAGTCTTTTTAAAGACCTTTTGTATAGCTCGTAAGGCAGGATTTAAAGGCTTTATTTTTACGAATTTCTTTTCAAAAAAATTAGGTACTTTAATTTCTACATGCATTTTTTCGAAGACTGAGATAAACAAGTTACGTATAAAATGCGCGCAGTTATCCCATCCAAATTGGAAAGCAATTCCCAAATTTCTATACGTTCCGATTTCTTCAAGTAAAGCTTTTGCAACATTTTCATCTACAGCCTTAGGCCAGGAAGCTTTTTGGCGGTTAGAGTAAAAATAGTTAGGATCAAAAGCTATTGTTCCTTTGACCGTATTACCAATGAAAGTCGCTAACTCTCTGGTATTTTGAGGGAACGTCAAAGGAAAAGCTCCAAAAGAGTAAGCTCTATATTTATTTTGACCAATAGGTTGATAGATGAGGCTATATCCGTGCGCTTTATCCACATCCAATTCGTTTCTGCGAGAGGCTTCAAGAACAGTCACCCATTGGCCAGGTTGAATTTTTATTTTGAAACGCGATTCGATATATTCTTTGGATCTAATATCAAGAGTGGGCGTTTTCTCATACCATTCCGGTTTTGTTGTATCCATAAATTTATAAAGCTTAGCTTTTTTAAATAGAAGCCGTATAATTTTGAATTTGCGCCAAAAACTTTTCTTGGGAACCATACGAGCGCCAAGTTCATGCCCATTAAATGGAGTGACTCCATTCCAAGTAATCTCTAAATCGCCTGGGTTGAATTTTTCACGAAAATCCCTGTAGATTCGTTCTATTTTCCAATTCAATCCATTAGTAAAATGTACCTTGGATGTTCTATCCAGAACGTTTATTTTTTTATTTTCAATTAAAAGATTAAGTGTTTTAATTGAAGCTCTTTTTCCTGTTGGCTCTATATCAACACTAAGAAGTTTCCTTGCAATTCCTCCTGTGCGACGAGCTAATGAATTTTCTGCAAAGATTTCCGATTCATAATGATATTGATTTAAAGTTTCAATGTTGAAATTATCTCTCAAGGCGACTTCGAAATAGGCCTGGCTCTGTTTTGTATTCTTAGGATCTAATAGAAATTTCGCTATTTCAGGATATTGACAAATTTCTTTAATTTGATCAGAGAAACCTTGCTTTTCGGTATGTTCATATTTTTCATCCTTTTTTTGCCACTCTTCCACTTTACTATGAAATTTTGCGACTAGCTTAGGATCGATTTCCTGATTATTGATTAATCCCAATCCCCCATTTTCATTTTGAATGCGATATCTAAGTTTAATAATGGACAGGTCTAAAGAACTGCACAAATTTTGAATTTTGGAGGACTTTGATTTGGCATGTCGTTGAATGACTAAGTTTCCGGCTCGAACGAGATTTTTATAAAACAGGTTCTGTTTTTGCATGATTTCTGCAGAAGCATGAAAATATAAATTTGATCTTTCAACATCTTTAAGAGCGCGATGGAAAGAAATAAGAATCAAATCTTCTTGATTTTTTTTAGAAAAAATCCTTTTTACTATCCTGGAAAACAGACAGTGGACTTTCCACTCCCCCGTTTTGGTACAAATGAGCGGCTTATTGCTTTCAAGCGCTGCAATGAACTTAGGTAAACTCTTTAATATTTTGGGCATTTTATTCACTCAAAATCATTAGTTTTTGAACAAAGTCGCATTGTATTAAATGCCAAATAAAAAATCTAGTTGAAAACAAAATCATCCAGGAAGACTAAATACGAAAACAAAAATTAAACGTAAAGTCGCAACGGCAAAAAGAAGCAAAGGAGCTCATGTGAGAACCTTTGCGACTGGGCATCTTAGATTTGAGTTTAATTTTTTTAACAAGTTTCTGCAATATTAAGAGGTTTACCAAAGTAAGAACGTTAATTTTAACCTTCGCACTTCCTCGTGAATTTCCTGCCATGTGGGATGATTTTCAATAGACTTTACTGTCTCCATTTCAATAGGTCTGCCAAGAGTCGTATCGAATTGATCGATTTTGTTAAGAAGATCCTCTAGCACTCTATATCGACTAGAAGAATATTCAGGAAACAGCTTCAATAATTGCCATCCATTGAATAAAAACATACATGTGTCTCGATAGTGCTGTATAGATTCAAAAGATTTGGGAAGCTCTTTAATATTTTCGGCTAAAAATCTCTTAAGATAGGTTTCAAATGGGACGGAAACTTTCATAATTTTTTTCCTTAAGTCTATTAATAATGATTTGATAGGATTGAGCAGCCATTTTTTGTATTTCAATCCATTCGGGATGGGCAATAATTTCATCATCTCTGCCTTGTTGTATTTCACAAGCCACCTGACTGTCAAATTGACTTATACGATCATATATCTTTTTTAAAGTCTCTTGAATCATGTCATCAACACCTTCGTAACGATTTGAATCATTGAATATTTCTTCGCAGCGATCAAGAAAATACATAACCGCTTCATCATAATCATCTACCTCTGGTCCTTCATTCTCTACCCAAATTCGCTGTTGATATTCTGGATCTCCTAATGGCTTAAGCATCTGTTCTAAAAATTGATAAAAAGCTCTTATGTTGTGCAATGGCATACAGGTAACCTCATTGTAAGTTTGTCAAAATCATATAGACGAGCATCAATATGAACCTCTTCTCTTTTGACAGAATCGTTGAATTTGTGAGAACCTGACGAAGAATCAATCATAGTCCAAATGTCATCACCTTCTTTAGTTAATTCTAAGCCATTTTTTGTTTCAACCTTCATATTAGAAGCAGCTATTACTAATTCTGTTACATAAGGCCTTCGACAATGTTCGTATTCAGAATCGGGCTTCCTTGCACTAAATCTAATTTCTTTAATAATACCCTGGGGAGGTACTTTCGTAATTTCACCCCTATAGAGATATCGCACTCCAAACCCTTTTCTTGGAAGGCTGACGGCATAACATTTAGTACAAATTTCATTGATCTCTAAAATAGGATCAGATTTAAAAAAGTGATTAATCGTATTCACTTGCCCCGATGTAAGTTTTTGATTTTTAAAAGACTTTCCTATTTCCTGATCAGGACGTTCTTTACAGGATATTTCGTACAAGATGGGCACTGTTTTATTAAACCAATCAGGATCGACATATCCTTCAGATGTATGGTGAACAATATGGGGGAGACCTCCGGGCATAGATGGAACGACGGCAATGCATTCTAAAAGATTGTCTGGATTACGATAAGCAATAGAAAAATATTCGCTATGCAATGATGGAATCCAATGATCTGGTAAACCTGTGCAGATTTGTTTTGAATTTCCCAGGTAATTTTGGAATGTTTTATCTCTAGGAAAAACTTTCAATCCAATATGTAAGGCGAGTTCAACAATTTCACTTTGAGGGAGTTGTATAAAACCGGCAATTCGTATAATCTCTTTAGCATACGCATACGGGTCGCTATTTTCCGGATGTCTTTCTTGAGTAATTCTAATGACATCTCTCCAACTACCTAATTCCTGATATGTAGATTGACTCATGACTTATCTCATATTCAAAATATTTATAAGAATTTTTGGTTTCATTCTTATAGATATTTTTGTAACTGTCAAATAAAATTTTTTTCACAAATTTCTATGTTTAACAGAGAATGAGAATAAGAAAAACAGTTAACAAAAATTCAAAGCAAGGGCCCAAACATACTTTTGGGCCTTTGCGTTGCATTTTTTTCATAAATTTTTGCAAATATAAATTGAACCTAACTCGCAGAACTTGCAATATTACGAGTTTTTAGATTAAAATGCCCAGATGTAAACGCGAGTTTTGTATAAGGAGAATCATGCAATGGTCCAATTTGATAAAGATACAGTAGAAAAATTATTTCTTTTGAGTCGTATTGAATGCACTCCGGAGCAAGAGGAGGCTCTTCTTAAAGACCTATACAAAATTATTGAATACTTTGAACAACTTAATGAAATCAATACAGACAATGTGCCTCCTTGTGATCATGTACTGGCGGAAATCTATAATGTTTTCCGTGAAGATGAGGTGGGATCCGTGATGCCTAGAGAGTTATTCCTATCTAACGCACCCTCTCAAATCGGGGGCATGATAAAAGTCCCTACTGTGATCAAACAAAACTGAATGAAGGAAGATCATGCTACATACACTTTCCGCTAGAGAAATTCGAGATAAATTTTTAAAGGGCGAACTTTCTGCTGTAGCTATTACGGAAGCCTTTTTAAAACGCATCGATCAGTATGATGGTCAAATAGGGGCCTTCCTAACAGTTCTTAAAGAACGCGCTTTGGAAAAGGCTAAAAGTTTAGATGCAAAGAAATCTGCGGGAAAAAAATTAGGTAAGCTTGCTGCTATTCCCATCGCCATCAAAGATAATATGCATATCAAAGGTGAAATTTCTACCTGTGCGTCAAAATTTTTAACTAATTATAGGGCCCCCTTTGATTCAACTGTAGTTCAACTGCTTGAAGAAGAGGATGCTATTCTAATTGGTAAGACTAACATGGACGAATTCGCCATGGGATCATCGAATGAAAATTCTGCCTTACAGATGACCTATAATCCTTGGAACCTGAAATGTACTCCCGGCGGGTTCTTCGGGTGGATCTGCCGCAGCTGTGGCAGCTCGGTTATGTCCCTTGGCATTAGGTAGTGACACGGGTGGGTCCATTCGCCTTCCGGCTTCTTTTTGCGGAATCGTTGGCTTTAAACCAACTTATGGGCGTGTTTCTCGATTTGGCTTGGTCGCCTATGCTTCTTCTCTCGACCAGATCGGACCTTTTGCGACCAACACCGAAGACGCAGCCCTGGTCATGGAAGTCATCGGAAAACATTGCGAAAAAGATTCCACAAGTCTTCCTGGTGATAGCGAAAATTACCTGTCAAAAGTGGGCCACAGTATCCAAGGAATGAAAATCGGTATACCTTGGCAATTTTTAAAAGATCTATCACCGGAGCCTAAAAAAGTCTTTGAACAATCTATCGATGTCCTTAAAAACCTCGGGGCCACAATTGTCGAAGTGGACTTAAGTATCTTGAAATATTCCCTTCCTGTTTACTACATCCTCGCCACAGCTGAGGCTTCAACTAATTTGGCTCGATTTGATGGTATACGTTATGGTGTTCGCTCCCCTCGTGCCCAGACACTTGATGAAGTCTATGATTTTTCAAAAAATGAAGGTTTTGGCAAAGAAGTCAAGAGACGTATTCTTTTAGGAACTTTCGTACTTTCGTCTGGTTATCAGGATGCTTATTATAAAAAAGCTCAAAAGATACGCACGTTACTCATCCAAAGCTATCAAGAAGCTTTCAAAAAATGTGATATGGTCGCGAGTCCGGTCAGTCCTTTTGCGGCTTTTGAGATGGGTTCGATTAAAGATCCTTTGCAAATGTATTTAGAAGATATTTATACGATAGGTATTAACTTGGCTGGTCTACCGGCAATTAGCATACCTGCGGGTTTTTCAAAAGATGGAAAACCCATGGGTTTACAACTGATCGGACCACAAAAGCAAGATGTACGCGTATTACAAACATCTAAAGCTTTTGAACAAGCAACGCCTTATCATGCTTGCATCCCTGAATTAGTGAAATAGGAGAAATTTAATGACACAACATGGTAATTGGGAAGCGGTGATCGGTCTTGAAATTCATGCTGAGTTGAACACCAAATCCAAGCTATTCAGTGTAGCGCCCAATCATTTTGGAGACGAACCCAACACGAATATCACTGAAGTCTGTACGGGTCAACCAGGATCTCTTCCTGTTCTTAACAAAGAAGCAGTACGCAAAGCTGTACAATTTGGTTGTGCAATCAATTCCAAAATTGCAAAGTTTAGTAAATTTGATCGAAAGTCTTACTTTTATCCTGACAGTCCGCGCAACTTCCAAATTACACAATTTGACCAACCTATCGTAATAGGCGGTACTGTCATTGCCGAAATCGGGGGTATTGAGAAATCTTTCTCTGTCAATCGTGTGCATTTAGAAGATGATGCAGGGATGCTGAAGCATTTCACAAACTTTGCTGGCGTCGACTATAATCGTGCGGGCGTGCCACTCATCGAAATAGTCTCTGAAGCCTGCATTCATTCAGCCGATGAAGCGGTCGCTTATGCCATTGCTGTGAAGGCAATATTGCAATACATCGATGCCTCCGATTGTAATATGGAAGAAGGTTCCTTGCGCGTTGACGCAAATATCTCCGTAAGAATGAAAGGCGAGACAGGACTGCGTAACAAAATTGAAATCAAAAACATGAACTCTTTCAGCAATATGCATATGGCGATTGAATCTGAAATTAAACGCCAGATACGCGACTACATGAATCATCCTAATGTCCCTCATGATCAAGTCATCAAACAATCCACCTATAGGTGGGATCCAGAAAAAAAAGAAACAGTATTAATGAGACGCAAAGAAAAGGCGGATGATTATCGTTATTTTCCTGAGCCGGATCTGGTTCCTATTGTTTTGACCGATGCCTATATTGAAGAAATCCGCAGAGCGTTGCCAGAATTGCCGCTTCAACGTGAAAGGCGTTATGTTTCTGAATTAGGGTTATCAGCCCATAGCGCTTTCGTTTTAACTAGTGATAAGCCGATCGCTGATTACTTCGAAGATGCACTGAAAAACTGCTCAAATGCCCGCAGTCTTTGCAACTGGATTACTGTGGAATTTGCTGGGCGGCTGAAAGAATCAGGAAAAAATCTGTTGACCCTAGGTATTCCTGCTATTCAGCTAGCAAAACTCGTCAATATGATCGATAAAGGGACTATTACCGGCAGAATAGCGAAAGCTGTCGCCGATGAAATGGTTATTCATCCTCAAAAAGATTGTGAACAAATTGTCGCGGAGAATCCTGACTTTAGCCCGGTGAGTGATCAAGGAGAGATTGCCGCCATTGTTGATAAAGTCTTGGCGGATCATCCTCAATCTATTGTCGATTTTAAAGCCGGCAAAGATAAAGCCTTTGGCTTTTTAGTGGGTCAAAGTCATGAAGCTTTCGCGCGGAAAAGCTTCGCCTACCGTTGTGAATGAGATACTTAATAAACGCATGGCAGAGAAATAAAAAAAATTAACTTAAAAGTTCAGTCTGAAACTTATAAATTATTGCAGGAGAATTTATACACAAGTGAATTATATGGGCATCCAAAGCATGAAAAACAAAAATTATTTCAATCCCTGGGGATTTTCATTTTTCTTGGACCCGTTGAGAAAGGTAACTACCCACGTAAGCGCTCCAAATGGCTGATCCTGTGGCAATAAAAACAGGTAATACAAGCACGGCTAGGATCCCATCCCTACTGCTACCGGCAACTTATAATTAAGTATAAACATTTTAATTTTTTCTATAGCCTTTTGTATAGTTTTGCTAAAGGCAACGCCTATCACAAAAGAAATAAAAAATATTCCGGGGTTAACCCATAGGAATAACTAAACTCATAAAATTGCAAAAACTACCTTTACAGCAAGCTTGAATTTTCTAGGTTGTTCTTTTAGGTTCATTAACATGTAACTTATTATTTGCGAATAATGATTTTAATTGACGATCATTTATTGCATGTAAGATTTTCATAAAACCTCATTTTTTAGCGCGAATTTATACAACATCAAATAATCGGGAAACAAGCCCCAAATGATTCTGTTGACAAAGAGTCGTGCGAATTCATAATATCCGCATAGGCAGGGGCAAATACTAAATGATGATATCGGCGAATTCAAAATATCTAAGAAGGTGAATAAAGTTAAAAAATAAAAAGCTTCTGAAATAAAATAGCTATCTCAAGGAAACAGCTCCAAAGAAATTCTTGGTTTTTCAAGATGAAACTATGGCCAAATTCTATGGTGCTGCCTATCGACTTTTTGAACACCGTCGCTATACCGATGTGGCTAACGCATTCGCTATTTTCCTAGCGTCACATTGAATCCCTATAATCATGACTATTGGGTGGGCATGGGTATGTGTTTACAGCTCTCTAAAGATTACGAAACTGCCATTGATGCTTATGAGATGGCTGCCATTTGCCGAATTGATAGCCCTGTCCCCTATTTTTATTTAGCCAAATGTCTTTTTGCACTGCATGATAGGGATAGCGCCCTTCAAGCTCTTGACTTAGCTATTGAGTATGCAGAAAATCATACAGAATTCTCTGAATTGCGAAGTCAGGCAGAAGCTGCTAAAGATCTATTACTTAAAGACAAGAATAACCAATAAGCCGATCTACAATAGATCTCTCTAATAGAGCGGAAAACTTCGCCGAAGGCTTTGGAGTGTCGGTGCTTTAGCGCCGCTTTTTTTGTTATTTACGGGGATGGTATGCTTCAAAGCTTTGCTGGAGGTGAGATTTGCTAATATGGGTGTATCTATCTGTGCTACTGATACTTGCATGTCCAAGCATTTCCTGTATCACGCGCAAATCCGCTCCATTATCCAAAAGATGTGTTGCAAAAGAATGACGAAAGGTATGAGGTGAAATATTTTTAACAATTCCGACTTTTTTAGCATAACCTTTGACCATTTTCCAAACTTGAATTCTGTCTAGTGGTTTTCCACGAGTTGAAACAAAAAGTTCTTGGAGTTTCTCACTATCATATTGTGATCTGTAGTGATGCAAATAATGATCGATAGCCTGAATTGCTGCTTCCCCTATGGGGATGACGCCTCTTCCATTCCTTTTCCCAACACACGAACATAAACATCATCGACATCATAAATTTTTAGGCTGCAAAGTTCTGAAACACGTAGCCCGCAAGCATAAAGAACTTCGAGAATGGCTTTATCACGCGATCCAATCAATGTGTCTTTGTCTGGAGCCTCAAGTAAACTTACCATTTCTGTACAAGACAAAACCTCAGGAATCAGTTGCCAAATTTTAGGAGTATTGATGTAAAGAGCAAAGTTAGACGGAAGAGTTCTTTCACGTTTTAAAAAACGACAGAGGACCTTGATAGCAATCACGTTACGGGCAATGCTTGAGCTCGCGTATCCATCCGCCTTTAGCAGTTCTATAAAATCCATTAGGTGGGTTTCTTCAACATCACTAATAGTTGAAAGATTTGCTTTGCGTAAAAAATTAAAGAAGGCCGTAATATCCCGCTGATAGGCTTCGATAGTGTGTAAAGAGAGTCCTTTTTCCGATCCGATATAGGAAGAGAAGTCATCCAAAAGTTCATCCCACATTTATCCCTTCCCTGGGTTCTTGATCCTCAGTTTTTGAGCTAAATTTAACTGAATTTCTTCGATGTTCACTTGGAGAAGGGATTTGCGTATTATAGGTAACATTTCTTCTGTTGAAGCTACTTCGTAAACACATAAAGTCGAACCATCATCTTGGACAATTTCTTGACGTAAATAAAGAATTCTTCTACGTGCCAAATAAAGAGCTAATACAAACACTTCAGCCCAATCTGCTTCGTTGGGGTTTTGCAAAGCTTCCTTTAAAAGGTCAAAAGCTTTTTCATCACGCGTTTTCGTTGATAAATCCTCCACTTCCTTTTTGGAAGCCACCTTTGCTTTCCAAGCTGTTTTAGCAGCTTGATTAAACTTTTCTTTGGCCGAATTTTCCCAACAGGCCAAACAATAGTCGAAACGTTGATATCCTTTATTGTCATCTGATAAAAGAATGGAATAATACTCCATTCCAGGTGATAGGATTTCATGACCCAGCGTGCAGTGTCCCCCACGCTTAGGAATTTCTATCTGAAAAAAGTTAGATTCATTACTCACGTTACAAAGTCTCAATTTGTTTAAGTAGCACCTCGGCCAAAGCAAAGTCTGTAGGTTGGCCTTTACCACGCTTGGCGGCAAATAAATCGATGATTTTGTTGGCCAAAACTTTACCCAGTTGAACACCTTCCTGGTCAAAAGAATTGATGCCCAAAAGGAAACCTTCAAAGGCTACTTTATGTTCAAAATAGGCTAATATGGATCCTAAAATACTTGGAGTCAACTTTCGGGCCAAAAGAATATGCGAAGGACGGTTGCCTGGAAAGTTCTTATTTGGATTCTCTGGATCTTTTTTGCCCGCCGCCAAAGCGATGGCTTGAGCAAAAAGGTTAGCCAAAAGTTTCTCCTGCGAATAGGTTCCTTTATATAAAAGATCTACATTATCTGAGATTCCTTAAATCCTACAAACTCTAAAGGTACGACGGTGTTCCTTGATGAATCAGCTGAAAAAAAGAATGTTCGTCATTTGTCCCCGGTTCTCCCCAAATGATAGGTCCAGTTTCAAAATCTACATGATTTCCCTTACGGTCTATTTGTTTACCGTTAGATTCCATAGACAGTTGTTGAATATGTGCGGGAAAACGAAGAAGTGCTTGTGAATAGGGAATTACAGCCAATGTGGGGTAACCGAGAAAATCACGGTTCCATATAACTTAATAAAGCGCCTAATAGAGGTAGATTATGCTCCAATTCATGATTAAGAGCTGCTTTGTCCATGGCATTAGCTCCTCGCAGCAGCTCCCAGAAGACATCAAAACCGAAAGCGAAGGAAAGCATCACCTCCACCAACCATCGATGTTGTGGAATAACGACCTCCAATCCGATCCCAAATGTAGAAACTTGCCAGGTATTTTTTAGGATCGTCCATAGGGCTTCCTTTACCAGTGATAGCAATAAAATGTTCTTGCGGTTTTAGGGATGCCTTAACAAATTGAGCACGGACTATTTCTTCATTAGTTAAAGTTTCTAATGTTGTTCCTGATTTTGAAACGCACAGGACTAATGTTTTGGAAAGATCTATGTCCTTAAGAACAGCTGCGGCATCATCGGGATCGACATTGGAGATGAAATGAACATGACGCCCTTCTTTTTTGCAAGTGTTTCAGCGCTATATAATGAGCGCGCGGTCCTAAATCTGAACCACCGATTCCAATCATGATCAAATCGGTAAAGCGTTTTTCTCTATCTATTTTTGATATGAATTGTTGCAACTTATCAATTTCTAGCTTAGCTTCCTGAGTGGCCTCTATGGCTGCTGAAGCAGAATTAGGGTGTTCAAAAAAATCTCGCACCGCGGTGTGGAGTACCCTACGATTTTCGCTGGGCACACCTTCAATTTTATTAATCACAGCGCCTGCCTGCATTTTTTCCATTTGATTTATTGCAAGAGCTTGGCGTGAAAGCTCCAATAAAGTATTTATGACCTCTTCGGTTATCCGTTCTGTCCCATAGAGCATTTTGATTCCACATGACTCTGCAGTAAATTTTTGAAGGCGTTGTGGAGTTAGAATGCGAGGGTCGGTTAAGTCACAGGGATGCTTTGCCAATTCCTTTAATTTGACAGTTGCAGGAAAATGATCGAACGCTAGCACATTCTTTGAGCTTGTTTCTATAGTTGGCATATTTCCCCCATTTTTGCCTTTTTATTTTCCTTATAAACAAAGAAAACAAAATGAAAAAGGCAAAACACTCGTTTGACTTTTAATTGTAGCCTATGTTGTTAGCGCACCACAGAGCGCACAAGAGCACACAGAGAAGATATGTTCTCTTGTAACCTCAGTTGTGATTCATTAATAACGCCATTCTGAATAGTGAACCTCGTGCGTCAAATTAAGATGATTCCCAAGTGTGACAACTGTTCCCCCAGCGGCACAAAATCCCTGAAGCTTACGCATGCCAATTGCTGAAATTCCTTGAGGCTCAACTAATAAATAATCGAGGCCATCCCATTCGTGGGTAAGAAAAGCTTCTGGTATGACCTTAAAAGAGAGTTTCCTATTTAACAAATCCTTGACTGCAACATCTAATCCTCGATAGTACTTGGGATCAATCAAATGATAATCCGGTAGGCAGACACCCTTATTTACCTTCTTATCTCTCATTGAGGTATTTGGCAGCCTGCCATTGTTAACAATCAAATGAAATCTCGCAAACCTTTCTCTATGAGTTAGTTGAGCTTCCAACATCAAATTCAATGAAAAATCCATATTTAATACTATAAAAATTTGCATCGCATCCGGCATTCGATTAGCCATCAGTGTTAAATATTCAGCGACTGCATCGCGTGCAAAAAGAGATTTTAGATAGGTTTCAGAGATTTCACAATTGTCTTTAATAAAGGCCATATCCCAAGTTAAATAATTCTGAGTCAACTGGTCATCCCAAATTAACTCTTGTGAATAATTGGCAGTCCCCTTGTAGAGGCAGACACCCACAGTATGATCTTTGAATTTTTTCCATAAAGTATCGCGGAAATGTTCCAAGGAAAGTATCAGAGATAAAAATTGCATTTGATTTGAAAGGGGTGATTTAAGCTGGTTAAACAGTCCTAAATCTAAATTCCAAAAAATTTTCAATCCTTGCTCACAGCATTTTTGGGCGGTATCTTCTCGCACTTTTCCAGTTGAGATCCGCTGAAACTTTTCCGTCTAAATGAATGGATACAGTGTTATACTCTAGCGATATGGGCTCATTGCATTCTTTTAACCCATAAATTTGAGGAACAAAAACTTCTCCATCTAAGTAAAAGTTTTGATTTTCCCACCTCAACCCGCTGAGATTTGTATCGATTTCATCCGTGTTTTCAGTGTTCATTTTTTTATAAACCTATGATAGCGGATCATTTTTCCCTTCGAGCGCCAAAGTTCCTCAAAGTAGGAGGACCCGTAATCATTTTCTTCAGTAATATAGAAAGGCTCCCCATAACTTGACTGAAAGTTTGGATTCGATAAGAAAACATCAATCACCTCTTGAGAATATGCAGGATCATCAGTAACAAAAGTGATTATTTTAGACGATTGCATCACTCGTGCTAATTCATTGACAAATAGGGGTTGTATTAAACGATGTTTAGCATGCCGTTTTTTAGGCCATGGATCCGGAAAATTAATATAGACATTTGACACAGCTGCGGGAGGGAAATAGCCATTTGTAGCCCTAAAGGCTTCGCCGCATAAAACAATAAGATTATTAAGCTTTAGATTTTTGATTTTGGACCAAATTTTACGTACGCGCATAAATTTTTTTTCAATGGCCACCCAATTAGTTTCTGGATTAGCCAAGGCTTGAGCGACAACCCAAGCACCATTGCCGCTACAATATTCCACACAGACGGGCTGTGTATTACCAAAAAAATCAGGATGTTTCCATCCTGGAAAATCAAATTGATTGTCTGTCAAATGATCAGGTGGTAAATACCAGACTCGATCATGAATGACGATTTTTCTTTCTGTTTTAGGAAAAGGAGGTATTAAATCTTCAGGTTTCATAATTATGAAAAAATTAGTGTTTAAATATCACAATTTTAGCACGTTTTGTGATTGAAATCCATACCTTACTTAAATTACCGATGAGAATTGATAAATAAAATATAAAAAAAAGATCGAAGGATCATGCAATTCACTAATCATTTTCAGAAAAATAACACATTATCCAAACTCGACTTTAGCATTTTTTAGCATAAAAAAAGGCAAACCAGTATCTTAAATCTTTTTTTCATCTCACCGATAAAAGGATTTATGATGACAGATCTGCCAGCTGCTATTTTACAGTTTTTTGCCTTGTTTGCACCATTATTTTCTCGACCTGTTTATAAAAATGCCATAGAGCTAATTTGTCGCTCATTTTCTTTGTACAGGCAAACGTACTGTTACAAATTTAATTAAGTGTTTTAGAAAACATAAAGATAGTAACTTTACTAAGTATTTTTATGTTCTTCGTAAAGCCAAATGGTCTACTTTTGAAGCCAGTAAAATTCTCTTTTTATTAATTATCGAGAAGTTACTTCCAGAAGATTCTCCAATTGAAATCAACATCGATTCCCATCTAAATAGACGACGAGGTCCTAAAATTAAGGGGCTTGGTTATCATCGAGACGCTGTCGCATCATCTAAACACCAAAAAGTTTTAACAACTGGACATAATTGGCTTGTGGCAACTGTCCGTGTAAGAGTTTTTAGGTCGAAGTACAAATGGAGTTTGCCTTTTCTATCCTATCTTTTAACACCAGAAAGGACTTTATCAAGTAGCCTTAACGAAGCTGATCTTAAAGGTAAGGCTCGTCATAAAAAAATGACTAAGATTGCTAGTCAGTTTGTTCTTCAAATTCGTCGTTGGGTTGGCCCTAAAAGGAAAATTGTAGTCATTGCTGATAGTGCTTTTTGCTGTCGTGATATATGCAGAACCTGCATAAAGCATAATGTTATTTTTTGTACCCAATTAAGGCTTGATGCAAGCCTTTATGACTTTCCTCCACCTCGACAAGCTAAAAGGGGTCGTCCTCGAGTGGTAGGAGAAAGATTGCCCAATTTAGAAACTTTGCTGGGTGATAAAAAGCAGAGATGGATACGCTTACAGGCTCCATGGTATAGTGGCAAAACAAAAGAACTCGATGTCTTAACAGGAACCTGTTTATGGTATCACAATACTGTCGGAGGAGTGCCTATACGATGGATAATTACTAAAGATCCAACAGGTAAAAACAAACCTATAGCAATTTTAGTCACTGATTTTAAAATATGCGCAGAGCAAGCTATAGAGTATTTTGTAGGTAGATGGTCAATCGAGACCACTTTTCAAGAGATCAATCAACATTTAGGCCTAGAAACTATTCACACATGGTCAGACATAAGCGTTAACCGAACAGCTCCTACCATAATAGCTTCTTATTCCCTAGCTTGCCTAGTAGCTAATGAATCAGTTAAATCAACAGGAATAGAAATCACCCCTCAAACAACTTCATGGTATGAGAAAGAAACCGTGACTTTCTCAGATGTAATGGTATATCTTAAATTATTGATTCTCAATAAAAGATATTTTTCACAGTGGGGTAAAAAACAAAGCCAAGAAAAAAATAAATATTAATGATCTCTTTCACTTGGTAGCTTGTGCCTAAAAAATGCTAAAGTCGAGGCAGAGACGGGGAGCCGAAGAGACGCAGAGATTGAATAAAATTGAAATTTAGTGAGCTCTTTTTGGCATTTTTGTTTTTTCAATTTAACTCCCTCATCCAAAAATTAAGTTAGAATGTGAGTGAAGACATTTAAATGATCCTAAAACTCTGCGTCCCCTGCCTCTCCGTCTCTGCGTTTATATGCTATGTTTCAAAAAATGATTAGGTGAAAAGCATGATCTAACCATCCTGTACAAATTGTTGGATTTTGTTGAATCTGTCTGGTACTTTTACTCTTTATCTTAATTGTGGGAGGCTTTAGGGCTTCGCCAACTTTTTTATCATGATCCGACAAATCGCTAAGTAAGTCATTGGTTTTTTAATCAGCTCTTACTATCGCTGTGAAAGTTTTTCGATGATGCCTTCCAGATGTTCAATCTCAGACTTGTGAGATTTTTCGCGATGATCAGTATGTTGCTGCATTTTCAAAATATGGTTAATTAAGTTTTGCATGTGTGGATCATTTCTAAATTGTTCACACTCTTTTACATCTCTTTGCAAAGCCATGAGGCTTTCTTGCGCATGAAATAACTGTCGACGTGTCTCATCCAAAATATTTGATTTGTTATTAAACTGTTCTTTGAGTTGTATATACATACCTTCTGCTCGACGGCGCAGGCTGTATTCTTGATTGACGTTTTCTCCTTGAGATTCATGAATAGGCGTGGAGATTTCCTTTTCGACATCTTTAAGAGCATTTAACCTTGTAATTTCTAATTCCTGGCAGGCTGTATTTAAAGCTTGTTCTAACTTTATTTTTTCATTCTCAAGAGCTTGAAGCTTTTCTGTTTCATTTTTCAGTTTATGTATCGTTAATCCTAAAAATTCATTTTCAGTTTTTAAGGTGTCAATTTTTTCGGACATTGCATGATTAAGTGTTTTCAGCTGAATTTCTTCTTCCTGAATTTTAGATAATTTCTTTTCTTGTTCTTGGATGTCTTCCAAAGCGCTATCTAAGCGAAACTGTAGATTAAATAAATCTTGTTCTTTTTTGTTTATTACATCTTGCAAATGGCGCAATTCACTTTCATCTGAAAGTGTGTTATTTTCGATTGAACGGTTTTTCAATTCCTCCTGAGCTTCAATTAACTGATCACGTAACTGAAAAATCTCTTTTCTTTTTTCTAAAAGCTCATCGAGTACATGTTCTTCTTTGAGAGATTTTGCTTGAAGTTCATTCCTAGCGGCTTCCAGCTGATTCTTTGCTTGTAAAGCTTCATTTTTTGCAAGTTGAACATCATTTTTACTTTTCTCAACAGATTCTTGAAACAGCTCTCCTTGTTTACGTGTTTCTTTTAATTCTTGCTTCAGATTTTCTAAATTAATTTGGAGGTCAAGTAAATCCTTGTGATGATGCGATCCTAAACGATCGAGGTCCAATTGATGCTGTTCTTTGATCTTTTGTGAAGCGTTCGATGAGTCTCCCATTTCCTCCATCATTAATAAAGCTTCCTCATAACTTTTATGAGCAATAAAAAGTGTGAGAATAATGGAAAGAGCAACTCCTATGTGCCAAACTTGATCATTAGCCATAGTCTTTGCATAAAAAAATAAAAGAAGGGTTAAAATTGTCGCAGAAAGGACAATTCCCCATTTTTTTAAATACCAGCTTAGAGGAAGACCAGCAATCATAGTGACGGCGAAAAAAAGTAAAAGTGCTGAAGGATAAAATAACATTAAAAGTGCTGTAGCCAGTGCGAGAAAGGGGCCAATCACATTTAACGTTAAAAACATGCGTTCGCGTGAAAGATTTAATAGCATCACAAAAACACTCGTAAGTACATTAATGCCGTTCACCTTATAATAAATTCGCCAAAATGTAAAGAGAGAAAAAAGAGTGTAAGTCCAGTCCACTGATTGAATTTTGAAAGATGCAAGACACAAGATGGAATTATGGCGTTACAGTGTATAGAGGCCTAATGAAAGATGAATTCAATGATTGAAAAGTCGTCTGCAAATGCGTTTTCGCCGTCTTGCAACTTTTGGGCAGCAAGCACTATCTTATCCAAATCAGTATAATATTCGCTTACATATTGATCGAGAATTTCTGTAAAATCGTCAAACGTTGTCATTTGATTCTTTGAATTCTTTAATTCATAAACACCGTCACTATAAAGAAATAAACGGTTATCAAATGGAATCTGAAAATAATCGTTCACATATATAGAGTCGCGAAGTGCGCCAATTACAAGGCTTTCTGTCCGTAAAAAAATATGATTGAATCTTCCAAAATCCTGTAAATTGTACAATATGGCCGGAGGATGACCTGCAGATGAATAGGTTAATATCCTTGAATTTTTATTGTACACCCCATACCAGATTGTGAAAAACATATTGTTATGCTTTTCCATTGGGAACATTTCATTCAGGCTGCTTAGAACTTGGGAGGGGTCAGTAAAATCTGTGTCGATTAGAGCTCGGGAATGAATAATATTGGATATACTAATCGATAATAAGGCTGCACCCACCCCATGACCGCAAACATCCAAAAGATATAGGGCAAAATTTTCTCCGTCTAACCAGTAATATCCAAAGGTGTCACCCCCCAGTTGAGCAGAAGGGATAAAACGCCAGACAGCCTCAACATCACCGTTTAAGGATAAAGGAAGCAAAGATGTCACATAGGTAGACGCATTGTGTAAATCTGCATTAAGGATTGCCTGACTCTCAACAAGTTTTGCATAAGCATCATTTCTTTCAAGCAAACGAATGTAGGCTTCTGAATGATGACGGATACGCGCAACTAATTCAATTTTATCGGGTAATTTAACAATATAATCCGCTGCTCCTTTTCTAAACGCCTCTGCCTTTACAGCAGGTTCTTCTTTAGTGGAGAGCACAATCACCGGAACATCATGAGTCTGGGGATTGGCTTTAAAGTAACGTAAAAGAGTCAGTCCATCGACGCCGGGCATGACAAGGTCTCTGCAAAATAACGGTTGGAAGGACTGTATTAGCTACCTGTATAGCGTTAGAAGGATCACTGCAATAATTAAAGACCATATTATCTTCCCCAGCGAGCATCTGACGAATGGCTTCTGCTATAAATGGTTGGTCATCAACCAAGAGGACTGATATGGGGTATGTTTTTAATTTTTTCAAGAAAGAATGATTGGATCCATTAGTATCTTTAAACATAATTAAAATCCTAAATAGCGCATAATATATGGACCGATTTCTTCCAGTTCCAAAATATCACAAGCTCCTCCCAGATCAATAGCTTTTTTAGGCATTCCAAAAACGACACAGCTAGATTTGTTTTGCACCACAGTATACCATTTTTTTTCATAAAGCCTTTTTAGACCTTTAGCACCATCAATACCCATTCCCGTCAATAAAACCGCTGCGCCGGGTTGTGGCCAATTTTTTAAGACACTTTCAAAAAAAATATCAATCGATGGGGCGTAAATGGTATCTTCTTTAGGTCCAATATATTCGAATTGCTGAGATTTATTGATGACTAAGTGTTCGTTTTTTGCCGCTATATAGATGATTCCGGGAGAAGGCTTAATTCCAGGAAGGGCCGCCTCCACAGTCATATTTGAAAAATCGTTGAGCCAGGAAACCAAGCTGGGTATAAACAGCTCGTCAATATGCTGAATAATCACAGCGGTGAAGTTTGCTGAAGCAGGAAAAGTTGAAATGACTTTAGAGAGAGCAAAGGGCCCCCCTGTTGAGGCTCCAATCACAATAATTGAAGGCAAGGCTGCGTCCCGTGTAGTGGGCGGAGCTTTTCTTTTGTGCTTTGTTTCTAATTGAACGTGCCTTCCCAAAAGCAGCGAAATGGAATTGACTTTTTTTATAAAATTTTCTAGTAACCTAAGATCTTCATCGAAATTATATGATTTAAGACTAACAACATCAATTGCACCATATCCCATGGCTTCAAAAATTTTGGGAGCATTTAAACCTATATCAGAAGTCGTAAGCAATATACTACACTGTTCTTTTCCTATGAGTTGCTTTGTAACCTCAACACCCCCTGCTTTAGGAAGGTTAATATCAAGAAGCAATAAATGTGGAGGATTTTTATTACATTTATGTAATGTTTCTTCACATGTATTCGATGCCCAGATAACTGTGTAGGTGTGATTTCTGGACAAAATCCGCATGAGAGTCTCTACAACATGCTGAAATTTATTAGCGATGGCTACCTTAATCATGGTTCACCAATCAAATCAATGACACATTTTAACAACTCTTTATCAACAAAAGTACTTTTTATAAGATAGTAATTAGCTCCTGCATTTATTCCTAAAGCACGATCATTTTCATTTTCTTTATAGGAAACAATTAGTACCGGAAGGGATTTTAGGCGTTGATCATTTTTTATTTTTTGCGTCAATTCAATGCCTGTCATACGAGGCATGTCCACATCAGTCAAAATCAAATCAAATCGGCCCATGCGAACGGCATTCCATGCATCAGCCCCATTGACTGACCAGTCTACATCATATCCATAATTCCTCAGCAAACGGCATTCAACCTCCCTTACAGATATAGAATCTTCTACGACTAAAATGCGCTTTTTAGTGGGCAAGGGAATTTCAACTTTGGATTCCATTTTAACTAATTCGCCTTTACTAATAATTTTATCTATGACTGATGTAATATCTTCTATATCAATAATGAGAACAGGGTCACCGTTTTCCAAGACATAGCCGCAGCTATACAGGGAATTTTACCGATGTGCGATTTAATATCTTGAATAACAAGCTCTTTTTCACCAATAAATTCATCAACGACAATACCATAAAAATTCGAATGATTGCGTAAAATTACCACAGCTAATTCTGATAAGAAAGGTTTATTAATGCCCAAATCTAATACTTGTACTGCTTGAACGAGACCGACATTTGATCCCAAGTATGTAAAATAATCGCAATTTTCGATGTGTTCAATTTGGGATTTTGAAATGATCGTTGCATGCTCAATCAGTGCCAAAGGAAAAGCAAAAATCCCAGTATCCACTCTGGTAATTAGGGCCCGAATCACCGACAATGTCAAAGGTAATAGAAGTTGAAAGCTCATTCCAACACCTTTTTGATTAGCTATGTGAATTGAACCACCCACTTCCTGTAGCATATTAAGAACAATGTCTAATCCAACGCCACGCCCTGAAAGTTCAGTGACTTTAGTTGATGTTGTAAAGCCTGGCAAAAACATAAAATTTAGAAGCTCTTGCTCGCTCATTTTGGAAACAAGAGTCTCAGATGCCAAATTTTCATCGACAATCTTTTTTTTGAGCGTATCTAAATTGACACCTTGCCCATCATCGGATAAGTTTATTGCCAACATTCCTGCTTTATGAAAAGCTTCTAAACGGATCGTTCCTTCTACGGGTTTCCCCGCTGCTATCCTTTCTTCAGGATCCTCAATTCCGTGATCGATAGCGTTCCTGATAAGATGTCCAGGGGTGCTTCTAACTTCTCCAATATTTCACGATCTATTAAAATGGATTTTCCTATGATATCAAGCCGTACTTTTTTTTTAAGTTGCCTTGCAGTTTCCCATACCATTCGCGGAAAGGCATCGATACCATCTGCAAAAGGACGCATGCGAGATTCAATGACTTCACTATAAAGGCGATCTGTTAAATTGGAATGACGTGTAATAAACATTTCGAGATCAGCTATATGGTCGGAAAGTTTATTAAGGTTTTCGCGCATGGCATGGTTTAATGATTGAGCTGAATATTGATCAAGTTATTTGAAAATTGAGAATCCAATGTATTTTTAAGGTTTTCCAACTGATTAAACATTTTGCTGTACACAGTTTTATGATGAAATAGTGAATCACAAAAAGGACGCAACCAACGGGTTTCAACCATAGATTCAGCTGCTAACCCCATGAGTCGATTAATATTTTGTGCTGTTAAGCGAAGTACTTTATCATCATGGGCAAAACTAGGTGCCAAATCCTGAATTTCTATGGTTGCTGGTTCTCATTGGATTGTGATTCAGTTTTATTAACCTCGGAATTTTTTAAAGAAGAAATTTTCTTTATTTCTTGTATAAGAAAATATATCTTTTTCTTTCTGATAACATTTTTTTAGCCATTTCTTTTGCAGGGACTTTAATGAGGCTTTCCATCATATCAAACGCCTTGAACAGGATTTGAGTGATATCATCATTGAGAGTAATTTTCCCTTCTTGAGCCAACACAAAACAATCTTCCATTGAATGTGCTAATTGAATTATCGGTTCATAATCAAATACTTTTGCCGCTCCTTTGATAGAATGGGCAGCGCGCATCAAGGGTTCCAAGAGCTTTAGATCCCTTTTAGAATATTGAAAGGCTAGTAAACCTTCTGAAAGAACTTTAGTTTGTGTTTCAATTTCAGTTTTGAAAAATTCTACATCTTTATTGAATCAGTGAGTTGTTTCTTGTTTTCGCCCAAATTGACTTGTTCTAAAGCTCTAAATTTGTCGATAAAATCTTGATAATTTGCGCTGTTATGGTTTATAAATGCTACTAATTCATTTTCATGAACTTTTGCAATTTCATTAAATATATCAGAAATTTTTACAATTAATTCCTTATCTTTATTAGTAAGTTGTTTTTTATTAATTTTTAAAAAATCTATAAAACTTTCGAATTCAAAAATTAATGATTCAATTATAGAAAGTTGAACTATTTTGGTATTTGAAAGTAAAGAGCGCAAAACACTACTCAGTTTTATATAACTGGTATCAAAAAAATCTGTGTTATTTATATTTTTAAGAATTTCATTAAAAGTCAAAAGCTGAGCATTCAGCTCTTCAAGGAAAATTTTCAAGATTTGAGGTGGCTTTTCATTTCTTTTTATTTCCCCTGTCATAAAAGCCTCTTGCGCAAACTATGAAATAACATTTCTTCATTAATAATGTAGATTTTTTTTTCTTTTAATTTGATCACACCCTGTAAAAAATTTTCATGCATGTGCAAAACATTAACGGGTACATTTGACATTTTGGAAAGATCGAACTGATGAACTCCTTCGACTTCCTCTGCGGAAAAAGTCCACATATCACCTTCATTGTTAATGGCCAATAAACGTGGATAATGACACTTAAAGGCTTGATCAGTGCTTCAATAAATGGTTTTTCCAATTCTAATAATTTAAGCATGGAAACACATAAGCGCAATTGACCCCGTAGATTTACAACACCTAAAATTATATCATCACAATGACATGGAATTGTGTTAATAATACGCTCGTTCCCTATTTCTGAGAATACTAGTGCAGATAAGGCAAACCATTCGTTGGATAAGCGGAAAACCACCATTGAGGTTTCTTTAGTCTCTTCGAATTTTTCTTGCGGTTGAGCTAGCAACTTACTCCATTCTTCTAAATATGAAGCTTCAGGTGGTCTATCAAAGAGCTTATCTGTTGAAACGTTATCAATCTTCATCCTGTTCCGCCTTTGTCGTTTATATGAAGCTCAGGCAAGGCGGCAAAAAAGCGCTCCATATTTACTCTTTGAATACTTTCATTCCCTAAATTATAAAACCCCTCGAAGAAAGCAAGATTTTTTATTTGAATGCCTGAATCAATAAAAGACTGAGGATCTATATCGATTGTTTCATTGGTTTTCTCAGCAATGAGCCCTAAATTCTTCACCTGACCCTCCGAAGGGTTTTTTAAAAGGATGATGCGTGTGTCTATATTGTTTTTACTAGGTCGTCCTGCAATGATCATGGAAAAATCGATCACAGGAATGGGTTCGCTGCCATAGTTCAATAGACCGGCAAGATATTGAGGGGCCTTTGGAATTAATTTGAGTGGAACCTTTGGGACGATTTCGATGATTTGTTCGCAAGAACAGCAATAACAATCCTTGCCTACGTGGAAAATGAGTATTAACATATGATTGGATGTTGAATCATAATCTTTTAGCTTGTATGGCTATGTAAAAATTAGAGTTCAGTTTATTTGGCGTTTTTAATAATCATCAATTAGCTTGAAACTAAGAGGTATAGGATCATTAAAATATAAGAGAAAAGAATGACTATAAAAGCAAACTAAATAATTTTCGCTGATTAATTAAGTGTTTATTCCAACTGCTGTTTTTTTGTTAATAGGATGTTTCATCACCTTTTTCATCAATGATGGATTGCGCACCTTGCAACCAATAGGCCGCAAGATTGACATCACCCTCATAAGTCATCTCTACTTTCATGTTGCCATCATCAGTTGGCTCATCGCAGGTAATAAGAACATAACAAGCATGATTTTTTGATAATGTATCGCGTAGTTGCTTTTGCTTATTAGACTTCATCCACTCTCCTTATCATTTATACCCCGCGCGGCTCATGCGTCCGAATGTGCCCCACGATTATATTAAAAGGGTCATTTTATAATTCTCGGATCACACTATTTTATGTTTTACCATCGCAATTTTCACATTATACGATAGAAGCAATTATGAAAAGTTAATTTAATTATTTTTTTCTAAGACAGTAAAAAAACTCATACTCATCTAGTTAAATAATCATAAAATGTATCTTCATTCATCCCCGGCCATTCATATCCTTCACGAGGATCTTCCTACTTTATTTTCCGGAATGCCGGAAAAATACAAGCTGCCGGACATGTCCTCGCTCGCCTTGTGGTTTCTCTTCCTTTGAATCATCATCCCCACAATCGTCAGCATGGCATAGTGGCATCAAAGCAATTGTTGAAAACAACAAGAGGTATACAAACCGGCTCATGGTCCCTCCTTATGGCTATTTTCTTTCTTATGAGCCTCCTTCAATTAATTTTCAATCGTTTAAAATCAACAGAATAGGTATAAATAATTGCATGACTTAACAAACTTGCGTGTTATGGAAACAATTGTTGGCTATATAGAAAGGATTACCTTTCAAAATTCTGAAAACGGTTATGTGATCGCCCAGCTTAAAATGGCCAAATACAGAGATCTGGTTTTGTATTGTAGGCACCATGCCCACTGCCCTACCCGGCGTAACAGTGAGTTGCAAAGGCGAATGGAAACAACATATTGTCCATGGTCGTCAATTTATAGTCGGTGAATATCAAATTAAAGCTCCGGCTGATGTTCATTGGGATCAAAAAATATCTAGGATCTGGTTTGATCAAGGGTATTGGTCCTGCCTACGCGGAGCGTATTGTCGCAATATTCGGTATAGAAACATTAGATATCATCGAACAAGAACCCTGAAAGGCTTTTAGAAATCCCAGGGTTAGGAGAAAAAGGGTTGAAAAAATCAAAAATTGCTGGATAGAACAAAATTCAGTCGCGAAGTCATGATTTTTCTCCAATCACATGACGTCAGTCCTTCCTACGCGCAAAAAATCTTTAAGCATTACGGTCAACAAAGCATTGTTAAAGTCCAACAGAATCCTTATATCCTTGCTAGAGAAATCAATGGCATAGGTTTTGAAAAAGCTGATGAAATTGCAAAAAAAATGGGCATTGATCACAATTCTTCTCAGAGAATCGACGCGGGCATAGAATACGTTCTCTCAGAGCTGTCTAAAGAGGGCCATGTGTGTTTTCCACTGGAGGAATTTTTGATAGAGTCTACTGAAAAACTGCTTGTTCCTAGCGAAAGGGTCAACGAGCGCATTAAGGCTTTAAAAGAAGAACAACGCATTGAATTATTTGATTTGCTCAGCCAGCAAAAAATTCAAACTTTTATTTGGAGTATGCCTCTTTTTGCAGCGGAAACAGGCATCGCAAGGGAAACCAAACGTCTAAGAAATGCCAAATGCAACTTGCGAGATGTAGAAATTCCCAAGGCTTTAGATTGGGTTCAAACAAAGTTAAATATTAAGCTAGCCGATAACCAAAGCGAAGCTGTAAAAAATTGCCTTTATCAGAAATTGCATATCATCACCGGTGGCCCAGGGACAGGGAAAAGTACGATAACCAATGCAATCATTGCTATTACAGGCAAGCTGACACAAAAAATTTTATTGATGGCCCCCACAGGTCGTGCAGCAAAGCGTATGAGTGAGATTACCGGAAAAAAAGCTTCCACTATCCATAGCATTCTAGAATACAATTTTAAAAATGGGGGCTTTAAACGTAATCGTGATAATCCCTTAGATTGTGATTTAGTCATTGTTGACGAAGCTAGCATGATTGACACATTCCTTATGTACAGTCTACTAAAAGCCCTTCCAAATCACTGCCGCGTCATTTTCGTTGGAGACATAAATCAGCTTCCAAGCGTAGGTCCAGGTAATGTTCTAAGAGATATGATTAACTCCAAAACAATTTCAGTGACCCTCCTTACTGAAATCTACAGGCAAGCAGCAGGATCGCGCATTATCACTAATGCCCACAAAATCAATAAAGGAACTTTTCCAGATATTAATAATTTAAGTGATAGTGATTTCTTTTTTCTGGAAGCTAACACACCCGAAGAAATTTTAAATAACATCGTCACCCTTGTTGTTCAGAGATTGCCACAAAAATATGGTTACAATCCTTTGCATGACATACAGATATTGACACCAATGCGAAAAGGGATGATAGGAGCTGAAAACCTAAATACCGTCCTTCAAGAAATTCTCAATAAAAATGCCAATCCCTTATTTAGAGCAGGAAGAAAACTTTTGATTGGTGATAAGGTAATGCAAATACGCAACGATCACCAAAAAGAAGTCTATAACGGAGAAGTAGGGATCATTAAAGACATTGATCTAATGGAACAACAAGTCATTATTCAGGTGGATGACCGTGAACTTATTTATGAATTTTCGGAACTTGATGAAATTGTTCTTGCCTATGCAGTTTCTGTTCACAAATATCAGGGAAGTCAATGCCCCTGCATCATTATGCCGGTACACACTACACATTTCGCCCTCTTATACCGTAATTTGTTGTATACAGCGGTCACGAGAGGTCAGAAATTAGTTATTCTTGTGGGTAGTAAAAAAGCTCTGGCTATCGCGGTTAAAAATGATGAGGTCAAGAAACGCCACACTGGGCTCTATCACGCCTTAATTGGCATGCAAAGCCTTAGCGCAAACCTATTTATATGAAAACCCGAAAAAAAAGACGTCCTTCCCCAAAAAAGCTGGTCAAAAGCGCCTTGATGATCCTATCTTTGCTTTTAACAGTTTGCACAGTTTGGATCAGTGAACCATTATCTCTTAAATCCAATCCGATCATAGGAGAAATTCCTAAGCTTCTTTCTAATCAAACCGGTGATAATCTTGAAAGTGCCTACACGACTGCCATATTAAATGCGAAACAATCAGTTCATCTTTTAATTTTTGGCCTAACCAATGAAAATGTCATTGAAGCTCTTCGGCAAAAAAGCGAAGAAGGTGTTCCTGTCAAAGTCGTCTGTGATGCCAAAGCATCTCCTCATATTATCCAAAAGCTTGGCCCTAAGGTAAATGTGGTTCGACGCTTTGCCAAGGGACATATGCACATCAAAATTTTGACTATAGATAATAAGGAATGTTGGATCGGTTCAGCCAATTTAACGGATGAATCCCTTAAAATGCATGGCAATCTGGTTGTTGCCCTTGTGGATCCCAACCTTGCGAAAACTATAGAAGAGAAAGCTTCAACCTTACAGGAATACGATAGGGCAGGAGAAATACCCCGAAGAGAATTCCAGATCGGCGGCCAAAAGATCGAATTTTCCTTTCTTCCAGATGATAGAAAAGGATGTTTGCGCATAAAACAACTCATCAGGTCAGCTCAAAAAAACTATCCGCGTAGCTATGTTTACATTTACACACTATGATATGGCCAAAGAAATTATCGCCGCAAAAAAGCGAGGCGTCGACGTTGAAGTCATCCTAGATAATAGCTCAGCCAAGGGAGCCAGCGCCAAAATAGCAGAATTACTGAAAAAAGAGAAGATCGCTATTGCCTATAGCAATACAGGAAATGCCCTTCTTCATCATAAATTTATGTGGGTGGACGATGATATTCTCGAAATGGGTTCAGCGAATTGGACAAAAGCGGCCTTTTCTCAAAACGACGACTGTTTTTTAATACTACATAAATTAAATGAAGAACAGCGTGATCATATGAAAAAACTATGGCATGCTATCAAAGTGAGCTCCACCGAACGCCTGTGAAAAAGAAAGGGACCGGAGAGACAGAGAGAGAATTGACCCTACTCAATTTTCTCATGCTTTCTCATTGATCTCACTAGTTCAGTGGTCATTTAATACAACAACACAGGTTTTTTACTGGATTTTGAAGGCCAATTTTTGACATACTTGGTTTTAATTTGAGGCATCCCATGAAAATTGCTCTTATTGGTTATGGAAAGATGGGCAGGCTTATTGAAGATATTGCACTGCAAAATGAACATATCGTTATAGCTAAGATCCATCCCAGCGGAAATTTGTCTACTATCGATGAAAATCATATTATCCATGCCGATATTTGTATCGATTTTAGCACTCCAGAATCAGCGCTTCAGAACATTCGAACTGTCGCTCATTTTAAAAAAAATATGGTGATGGGCACGACAGGTTGGTATGAACATTTAAATGAAGTCAAACAAATTGTCCATGAAAGTCAAATGGGTTTCATATTTTCGCCCAATTTTTCGATAGGTGTGCATTTATTCCATAACATCGTCGAAGCCGCAGCAAAACTGATAAACAAGTTTGAAGATTACGATGTGGCCGGCTTTGAAATGCATCATAACCAAAAAGCAGATAGTCCTTCAGGAACAGCTAAAAGCCTTGTCTATACACTACTCGGAAAAATCCAACGTAAAACTGTCCCTGTATATGATATAATTAACAGACCCATTGCACCGCATGAATTGCACTTTTCAAGCCTACGCTGTGGTTCAAACACAGGAACTCATTCTATCGTCTTTGACTCCCCTTGTGATACAATCACCTTGACCCACCAAGCAAGAAACCGCGAAGGTTTTGCACGCGGTGCTATAGCTGCAGCGGAATGGCTGGAAGGCAAGCAAGGATTTTTTACACTAGATGATATGATTCATTCATTTGTATATAATAACCCACCCTAGGAACTCCTATGCAACCAAAAATTTCGGGGACTTTCACAGTTCTAATCACTCCATTTGATAAAAATGGACAATTAGATGTAGAAGGTTTTAGACAAAATATTCGTTATCAAGTTTCCCATGGCATCGATGGAATTGTCGTTTTAGGCACTACAGGAGAAGCCCCGACACTGTCCCATGCAGAAAAAGAATACATCATGCGTATCGCGCGTGAGGAATCCTATAGAAAGTGCCATTTTATGGTGGGCACAGGAAGTTATTCCACTCAACAGACCATAGAAAATACGCAAGCTGCAAAGGATGCAGGTGCAGATTCTGTTTTAGTTATTGCTCCTTATTACAATAGACCTACTCAAGAAGGATTATTTCAACATTACGAAGCACTGGCAAAAGCAATCGATATACCCATCATCATTTACAACCACCCGATTAGAACAGGACAAAATCTTCAGACTGAAACTTTAAAACGACTTGCTATTATAGAAAATATTGTTGGGGTCAAAGAATCCTCCGGAAATGTTCTTCAAATCATGGAAGTCATTGAAAACATCCTACCTATCAGACCTGACTTTAGCATCATGTCGGGCGATGATATCTTAACTTATCCTCTGATTACCTTAGGAGGTCATGGAATTTTTTCTGTGCTAGGAAATTTACTCCCCCAGCAAGTAAAAAATTTATGTGATGTAGCTTTAACAGGAGACTTCAGTCAAGCTCGAAATTTGCATTATGAACTGCTGCCTTATTTCCGCAGTATATTTATAGAAACAAATCCCATTCCTATTAAAACAGCGATGAATTTAATGAATTTTCCTGCTGGTCCCTGCCGCCTTCCTCTTTGCGAAATGAACTCTACAAACGTAGAAAAATTAAAAGATATTTTAAGTGTTTTATGTACAAATGTATAAAGTTTTTAGTTATTAATGCTACATTACAGTTAAAGTGTAGCTTGTATAAAATTCATAAGATATGATATTCTAATTTTTAATATGTTCATAATTTTATTGTTAATAAAAAAATATATAAAAAATAAGGCATAATACATGTTTAATTTAAAAATATTTGCAAGTGTATTAAGTGTAACTTTAGCAGTTTTATTTGTATCAACACCAAATCTAGAAGCTGGCCATCGCCATCATCAACATTGCCGAAGCAGAGTAAACATTAATGTAGGTCCTGTTGTTCCAGGTCCATCTTATGTGGTAAGAAGTCCAGCTTATGCCCCGGTTTATCCTGTGTATGTAGCTCCACAACCCGTAGTTGCCTATCCGGTTTATCAACCAGTATATGTAGTTCAACAGCCTAGTTTTTTCAGCGGGTTTTCTTTTGGATGGTTTTTTCATTAATCCATGACTTTGTAATAAACGCGAGTTTTGGATAAGGAATGCAGCTCTTTCGAGAGAGATTTTCTTTCAGATTTGAAAATTTTTCCGAAGCCTATAGCCCTGCTCTACAGGCGAGGAAAAATTTTCAAAGCTGGAAGAAAAGATTCTCGAAAGAGCCCATTCCTTATCCAAAACTCGCGTTAATAAGCGAAAATTATCTCACACTTTTTTTTCTGGGCATAATAGACACTCTGACGAAGGCTTTGAAGTCCAAAGCCTTCGGCGAAGTTTTTGATTTGTGTGTTTTCTACTTATTTTGAATTAACTTGATACTTGAAAAAATCCATCATGAAGTTTTATATCATTTGGCTCCACGACGGACCTTAAGTTCGTTTAAATAATCTTCAATTTCATTAAATTCTGATGCCATTTCTAAAAGCATCTCTATGTCTTCATCTGATCTTACACCATTCTTTTCCACTAAGATTTTCAATGAATCTAAATCATTGCTTTCTACTGCCCAATGAATAGGTAACTTTCTCTCTTCATCCTCGATATTTGGATCTGCATCATTATTTAATAATAATTCAACGATATCTGGTCGGCCAACGGATGCAGCGATAGCTAAAGGTGTCATTTTTTCATCATTTTGTGCATTGATGTTTTTTGTTGCATTGACTAAAAGTTTAATAAGAACCAGTTCTACTTTATCAGAAATAGCAAGGTGTAAAGGCAGATAATCACCTTCATCGGCTATATTTGCATCGGCTTTATTTTCTAATAATATCGTCACAATATCCGTGTATCCCCTTTGTGCAGCCATATTCAAAGGAGTTGCCCCTCCTTCGCCGTCTGCATAATTAATATTTTCAGTAAGCGGAATGAGTGCTTTCCGACTAGCTTTTTTTGTCCATGAAAAGCTGCATAATGAATAGGAAGATTACCATCATCATCTGGCTCATTAGGTTTAAGGTCTTTTGCTAATTGTGTATTTACAAATTTTATTCCTCTATTTTTTTCGGTGGAATTTTGCGTCATTTCTTCTGTTTCATGTAATAACTTTGCTTTCTTAACTTCAGCCTGTAAATCATACTCTTCTTTATGGCCATGAGTAACTTTTATTTCATCCACCCTCTTGCTTAGTTGATTTATTCTAGGGGCTTTCATTTTTCGACGTAAAGAAAGATCTGTTGGTTGAATTTCATTTGGAAGCTGAAGCTCTTTTTTTCCATGGCCTCGTTTATTTTTAACTAATCTATTAAAAGTAAGATTGTATTTCGCTTAATATTTTATTATCAAAAATATTTTTGTACTTAATTATATGAAATAACTCTTTAAGTTGCTTTAAGGCTTTACCACCCTCAATACGCTGTTGTTTTGAAAGTTTATCTCTATGTTCATTAAAAATTAAATCAATTCTATTTATTACAGAAGTTTCAATGTCCTCGACGGTATTTGAGCGAGAAATTTCCGTGGGACTTATATTGTTCAACATATCTGAAAGTTCAAAAACCAAATTTGCGAAGCTAATTGCAATATCGCCATACGTATTATTTGCTTCCATCAAATCTCCTATAGTATTGAGTTTAGGCTTAAAACCGAAAAAATACTAATTCAATCATTGATTATTGTCTTCTGAATTATCTAACTCAAAAGACAAAAAGGGCCAACAAAGCATACTGAATTTCAATTTTTTCACAGTCTTTCAGGGGCTCAAGTTAGGTTTTAATTGACTGTCGCCTTTTCTAAGACAGTGCTTAAAGGAACAAATTTAGAGCTCGTAGGATCAAAGTATTCAATTATCCCAGTTTCAATAGCAAAATGCCATCCATGTAAATAAATCTTTTGTTCTTTTACCTTATCACGAATATAGGGATAGGTAAGAAGGTGCTCTAATTGATAAAGCACAGAAATTTTTTCGGCCACCTGATACTTTCTTTCAGCCGGTGCACTTTCGCCCAGAGCCTGTATTGTTAATTTTTTAGCTTCATGACCAAAGCGTAGCCATTTAGCTAAAGCATCCAATTTGACATCTTGAAAAAGACCCCGAATGGCTCCACAATGAGAATGCCCGCAAACAATAATATCAGACACTCCCAATGCTTCAACAGCGAACTGTATTGTGGCTGCTACACCATCCCAAAGGATTGCCGGATCATTATAAGGTACAAAGTTACCTGCGGTTCTAATCACAAAAAATTCCCCCGGTCGCGAAGATGAAATGAGCTCTGGGATCACGCGTGAATCGCTGCAACCAATAAATAATGTTTTGGGGGCTTGCCCTTCCTCAACTAAGCGTACAAATTCATTTTCATGCTCTTTAAATATGAGATTTTTAAATTCCTGATGACCTTTTGCATATTCAATAACGCGAAGCGTTGATGAATCTGCGTTGTTGTCTGTCAAAACAGGATCAGCTGCTAGACACGAGATAAACCCCCAAGTTATAAAAATAAATGTATGGATATTTTTTAAAGAACAGTACATAGAGCCCCCCTAGGTATTTAGGTTTATTGCCTATCATAATAAAAAATTAATTTTAAACAATTGATTTATAATTTTTAAGCCCAAGCTATACAGGACATTTCAATACGAACTGCCAAAGGAAGAGCTGCAACCTGAATCGTTTGCCTGGCAGGCAATACTTTTCCTGTAAAACGTTGTGCGTAAATTTCATTCACTTTGGCAAAATCTTTTAAATCGGTAAGAAAGATCTCTGTACGAATGACTTTTTCCAGTTGACTGCCTGCCTCTTTTAAAATAGACTCTATGTTATCAATCACACATGATGTCATGGCTTGTATATCTCCTTCAACCAGTTTTCCTGACTTTGGATCCATAGGCAATTGCCCCGATACAAATATTAAATTTTGGTGATTACTCATTAAAACACCTTGTGAATAAGGTCCTATGACTTTAGGTGCATGTTCTGTGTAAATTTTTTGCATGACTATCTCCATGATAATTTGATTTGATGAGATTTAATAGATCGAAAAACATTTTTTCGGTCAATGTGCCGGTATTGACATTTCTTGGACTAGGGTGGTAACTGCAATAAAGTGTAAGGCCATTGTTTAGTTGATAAGAAGCACCGTGCTTGAACGATAAACCTTTCGTATCCATCCCGCTTTTTTTTAGGGAAAGTAAAAAAGAATTAAAAGCTAGGTGTCCGAGGACTAATACAGCCTTAAGATCGTAAGCATATTTATTTCTTGAACGTAATAAGGAAGGCAATTCAAACATTCTTGTCTTGTAGGTTTATGCCATGGCGGCAAACATTTAACTGCTGCAGTCAGATAACACCCCTTCAAAAATAATCCATCGTCAATGGATTCTGAAAAAGGTTGATTAGCAAATCCCATGGAAAAAAGAGCTTTAAATAAAAAACGGCCTGTAGGGTCTCCGGTAAAAATACGGCCCGTCCTATTGCCACCGTCAGCGGCAGGTGCTAGACGAAATGAAACAAGTCATGCTATATATAGAAAAAAATAAAATCATATCGCCTGTTGTAATTTCAGCACAGCTGTACTTAAAAAAGTTTTATGAGAATTATGGATTGAAAGCAATAGGCGATATCTATAATGAAGATAACATTCCCCATATTAAGATGAAGGGCTTTTTACATTTTCAACCTAACTAAAACCCTTGACTCTACTGTGTTGTCATCCGCAGGAAAGTGAACTTGTACATCAGCTATGTCCTGCGTTAAATTATAAATACCTGTAGAAGCCACCGGCGACTCAGCATTATCTGAGAATTTCCATATAGCTTCTTGGGAATTCTTATCCACCATTCCCTCGATTGGATAAGTTTGATCTGTAGCAGCATTGTAAAAGGTGCCTGATATATATCCAGCTTTACTAAGTGATAACTGAATCATCAAATTTGAGTAGGGAGCTTCTTCAGCACTTGAACCAATCGCAAAGACTCCTAGAGGCAACCAATTCCCTTGAGTTTGTACGCCTACTATATTAGCTGTTGCTGTCACGCTTTGTTGAGGAGCTGTATATCCTTGCGCGGGCGAATAAGTTATTGCTTCTTGAGGTGTCAAATTAGCATATGATCCGCTGCTATCATAATAATAGGCCGGATAACCGACATCAGAAGAAGCCAAACCCATCCATGCTGCTGTTGAAGCCCAGCCTGCTGACTGCCATAAATTGGCACCGGGATTATAGTAGTTGGGATTTAATTGATGTTGAGCAAAGAAATTATTATTGAATAAATTACCAGCATTAGGATGTTGCTGACGAAACTGACTACCCGCCTGGGCTGCTGATTGCAGATTTGTTCGACTTAGTTGTGGAAGAGAGCTTCTTAGGTTCTGGCTCAGCGCAGATTGATTAACTCTCTGAGCAGGATTTTGAACATATTGCTGTAATTGGCCTCGCACATTACCCTGATTTAATGGTGTCGACAACCTTTGTTGCGGGTTAGTTCTTACATCCGCTCTGCTCATGGAAATTGAAGGTACATTCCTGGAAAAAGACCCTGTGCGGTTCTGAGCAAAGCCTTCAGATCCTGGAGACCCCCTTGGAGCACCCACTCGACCAGCTCCAGCGCCGCCTCCTCCTCGACCACCGATTGCTTCTAATAGATTAAAGGTGCCTATTGAAATCAAAGTTAAGATAAAAAAAGTTAAATATTTCTTTTTCATAATCCTCTATTCCACTTTGTTGATTTGAAAAGGTTTGATGTTTGGAAGCATTCTATCCCCTACATTGCGGTCTTCCGTAGCAAATGTGAAAGTGTTGTCATCAACCTTTGTATAGATATGCGTTGAAGAAGCTTTACGTCCATCAGGAAGGGTAAACACCATGCTGATATACCAGCGATTGCCCTGCCTTGTCCAAAAGCCTTCTCCAAAACCTCCATCAGAATCTATAATCCACGAGCGAATTCTCTTGGCTGCTGGATCCCAACCGATGATTTGTTGACCACTTAAGTTCTTTTGATCTAAAAGTAGCAAAGTAAATTTTTGAATTAGGAAATTTTTATTTTCATCCCAATTAACATTTAATGAGAAATCTATAAGATCATTTTTACTTTCCCATTTACCAGTGAGCCATTCTAACTCTTTTAGCTGTTCAAAGTGAGAAGGTGGAACTTGAGCTTCCACTTCGTAGACTTTTCTCAACAACCATGCCCCATTGGCTTTCGTGAGCTCAGCAATGAAGTGACTCTTTTCTAATTTATCTTGTGATGTGATGACAGCTGTTCCTTTTTCAGTGGCCTTTCCGGATGCATCAATTTTAATATCATCGATTATAATCTTGAGGTTTTCACCTTCACTATATTCAAACTGTTTTTTAAAATAAGCAGCTATCTGATCTCTTCCTTGTAGCGTATCGTGCGTGCTTAAGTTAACGTAAAGGGCATCTACGACCCATAAGCTAGCAAGTTTTTCAGAATTGCGCTCATTAAATGCTTCTTCGTAATCTGTCGTATTTTTTTTTACACCCGCCTCGTCGATTATGGGGGTAGCGCTATTTTGAAAACTGTATAGGCATGGGACTGCAATAAATGCTATCCATAAAAAAGTTTGTTTTATCCAATACATATTAGACCTCTAGCTTAATTAAGGTTCTGCTCGATTTTAATCCTTGTTGTAATCTTCTTTATGAACCAAAAATAATAAAAAGCACTAGGAATTTTTGAAAAAGGCTTGAAATAGGCTTTGTTGTACAATTTACCATTACAGAAAGGATGTGAAGAAATCCAAATAACCAAAACTTCCTAAGATTAAAACCCAACTTGCGCCCCTAAATCAAGCTTGAACAAAGCCGAACTTGACAAGTGGAAGACTGAGTGCAGAAGGGCATGTCTTCAGACATGGCTGAGGTGCTTAGTTTTTCAAGTGGCAAGTGTAGGCCTGTTCAAGCGTGATAACTTCATGTAATATTCCTTCAAATTTTTTTGGAGGATGTAACATAGATGATCAAAACTGACTATATCTTAGAAGATTACTTAGCGGAGATAGAGAAAATTAGATTAATTCCTGATAGAAAGGCAAATCTCAAGAGACAGCATTCAGGATATTAAACATCTAATGGTCGTTTTTTGATACCATCTCCCAAAGATAATCTTACATCAATTTCTTCTATTAATACCCAATGATTTTTCCATTCTAGACAATCTAACTGTAACACATTAGCGCAAGGCCTTTCCTGATGACCACATGTTACTTGCCAAAATTGTTTGGCTTTGATAACCGGAGTTTCAGCTGGAAGTAAAGCAATATGCGCTACAATAACATGAGTGATATAAGTGTATATAGGATCTTGAGACTCTTTCGCAAGAAAAAGCACTTTCCATATACCTTTAGCTTCAATTGCTTTTAACAATTTTGGTAGACCATTTATATCTGAATTATGATAATAAGGACTAATTATATCCTTAAGTATACAGTAAGGAGTTTTACATAGGCCATTTTCCACTTTCTCAGAAAAATACTTTAATTGCTCACTCATTTGATCTAAAGCCGCAAGGCACTTATTTTTGCGATCTCTTTCGTGCTCTGTTCCATTTTTTAATAGTTCTTGTAGATGAGAATTAGCCAACTTATCTTTACCAGATACTTCTCTTTGAATGAGTTCATCTCCTTGCATGATTTCACTGTGTTTTTTTAAGCGATTATCCCATTCAATATCATCCAATTTAGAAATGGCACGAAGTGTTACAAGAGCAGCCGCCATTCCTTCAGTTTCAACTATGCTTCTAATTTTCTGGTCCCCCTCGATTGTATTCAAAGTACAATTTTTTAACTTGCGTGCAGAGGTGATTATCAAAGCTCTCGTTACAATTTCTTGAGTTTGATTATCTGTGCCTTCATCAAGTGTTGATAGAGCTCGAAGGGAGCGATCGAGGATAATCTCAATTCTTCTCCCACAATTCAAATGTTCTATACCAAACGTAAAATTTCCGTAATATAAATGTGCACCATGCCCCCCAGCAAGTTGACCACACCCCCAGCATGGCTGATATGATGTACCTCGCATATCAATAATACTATTTGCCATAATTGAACCCTTATTCTTTAGTATTTAACGCGAGTTTTGGATAATTATGTCTAATGAAAAGACATAATTCCTTATCCAAAACTCGCGTTATTTAATAACTTCTGCGGCTACCGGACAGGATCTTGTTTTTACATCTATTAATCATGTCATTTAACTCATTAAAACGACTACTATATGATTGGCTTGAAAATTTTGGTTCCATAAGTGTCCCCTGATAGGTGGAAATTTCCCGATTAAAAAGCAAAAGACGAAAGATATCAACAAAAAACATCTTTGTTGCAAAACTCAGATCGAGCTTTTTTCATAACAAACGCGAGCGCATGCTTTTGTTAAAGAATTTTCAATTCCTCCCAAAACCAGGAGCTCATTGTCCAATTTGACTTTCGCCGTCAAAGATATTGACGTAGAAGGTTACAAAACAGGCCGCGGTAATTTTAACTGGGAAAAGCTTCAACCTTATGCTGTTGCCCATGCAGTTTGCGTGGATCAATTGCTTTATCAGGGAACTTGCCGTTTAGCAAAACAATCTCTTCAGAGTTTGCTTTTGATTTAAAATGAAAATTAATGGATTGCCTTGTGGCTTAGACTTGGCTTGATTTTATTTTCTCTTGCAGATCTCTATGAGACCCTTAATTCAATTATTTCAATTCAATTTTTATTTGAAAATTTTCGATTGATGTTGCTATAACTTTTCATGTATGATAGGTTAGAATTTTTTTATAAACCATTTGTATGAACCAATAAAAAGGGAGTATTTTCTATGACTAAAGAAGTTGTAAAACATCGTAAGAATGAAAAGAAAAAGCCTACGCTGACAGCCAAAGAGAAAAAGGTAAAAAAACAGGAGAAAAAACAAGGGAAGAGCTCGATTTAATACAATCACCTGTCTTTGCAAGTATGCGATCTATGACCGATAAGTTAATTTACGAGCGTTAAATTAACTTAGCGGTATCATCTACTTCTTCCATTAACAAATGATTTCTCATCAAACAAAGTATCAAATTGATACATTCATAATATAAAATAAAATTGGCTAAACAAAGAAAGCGAATACTCTTATATAGAAAGAAAAATCTAATTGAGGTGTAATGGTGAAAATTTTGCTTCCTGATAATGATGATGATCTACTTTTAGAGTGTAGAGTGAGTGCCTACCGAGCTAGCGGTAGTGGGGGTCAACATGTGAATGTCACAGATAGCGCTGTTCGACTGGTTCACATTCCTACAGGGATTACCGTCTCTAGCCAAAAAAATAGAAGTCAGTTCTTGAATAAAAGAGAATGTTTAGAAAAATTAAGAAAAGTCGTTGAAAAACTCAACTACAGAAAACCAAGACGCATTGCCACCCGTATTCCACGGTCAGCGAAAATGAAAAATAGCGCAAAAAAAACAAAAGATTCTGAAAAAAAGCGTTTACGTCGTTCTCCATCGCCTCATCAAGATTAGCTGTGAAACAAGATCTACATGGGGATTGTGCTTAAATAAAAATTATGATTAAGTAAAATTATAAGTTCAATTTTGAGGTCATGATGGATTCTACAAATGGCAAACCTGTTGTTTTGGTATTGGGCGCCACAGGTCAATTAGGAAAATTAATTGCTGACAACCTAAAAAAAAATGATACCATTGCACTAAGAGTGACTAGTAGAAAACAGGAACAATTACCTAAACTAAAAGAAACCTACGAAAATGCCGTATACTTAGACCTTGATGATCCAAGAACTTTTACTGAAGCGCTTAAAGAAGTTGAAAGATTATTTTTGTTGACTAGTTACACAGTTGACATGCTTGTTCAAAGTAAAGCCATCATAGATGCAGCCAAAAAAGCTCATGTAAAACAAATAGTGCATCTTGGAGTCTTCACTGTAAAACCAGATTGCTATGATCCACATTTTGCTTGGCATCAAATGATTGAAGCTTACATTAAAGAAAGTGGGATTTCTTATACCTTTTTACATCCAAACTGTTTTATGCAAAATTTAACGGGCTTTTATGGCAATGTTAAAGATGGTAAAGTACGTTTATATGCAAAAGATAAAAAGCTTGGCTGGATTGCTTTGGAGGATGTCGCAGAAGCAGCGGCTAAAATACTGGCTGAAGGGCCTTCTAAACATCATGCAAAAGATTATTGGTTTTCTACTGAATCATTGAATATTGAAGAGATTGCCAAAATACTTAGTGAAGTGACAGAAAAAAAATTCTCGGCTGATGGTCAGCCTCCGGAACAATTTCTTAAAGACTTTGCATTGAATAAAACGTATATTGATCCTTATTTTATTGGTGTTGCGAAATGTTTTGAACAGATAGTAGATGGCCGAATGGCTTACATTTCTGATGTACGTGATGATCTTCCCCAACTGATTGGACGTAAAGGTATGCACCTTAAAGAATGGGCGAAACTGCATAAAAGCGAACTCAACAAATTAGCTAAGAACTAAAAGTTTAAACCCAATTTGAGACCTTTGCATGTTGGGTTTAAACGGCTTTGTTGTACAATTCACCACTGAGCCAGTGAGATCACTGAGAAAATGTGAGATGGGGAGAATTAGGCTGTTTTTTTCATACTTTGGGGCATTCCTAAGCTTGTCATGATGTTTAATGCTCTGGCTTTAACATATGCCTCAGACTGTTGTCCTTGAAATGTTCGACATTTCAAATCTCTTCCAAAGAGTACTTTAAATCTATACATGCCCTTTTCAGCAAGACTTCTTCGGTGATAACCTCTAAGTTTTTTCCAGAGCTTTCGTGCATTCTCATCCTAATCCTTTGATCTCAAGCAAAGACTTATTCCTCTCCAAGAAATAATCAGGTGCACCTGCACGGTATTGTCCATTCCTACGAGGTGGAATTATAGCAGTCGACCCATGATGATAATTAGCCCGATAACAGACCATTTGATCATAGGCTCCGTCGCCATATGTTCGCTTAACAGTTCAATAGTGCTGTTAAAATAGCATCATCTGAATACGTAGAAAGACGTCCTCGTTTTCCTGTAGGAGCAGCAAGCCACTTGTTTAGAGCATCTGGAGAAAACCAAACTGTAATACTTCCTCTTTGTATCAAGGATTTGTTATAGTCTTTCCAGTTGCGAATGCGATACTGTGTTTTAGACATACTCTTTCCTCTTGATTTTGTGTAAAAAAAATTAGAGCATCAAAACTTTCAAAAAAACAATCTTAACTTGAACAAACTCTCTCTGGAGGATATGATGCAACAGACTGAAAACCGTATCGACAATGATACTTTAACAGAACAAATTATTGGCGCAGCTATACAGGTTCACAGAGAGCTAGGTCCAGGATTATTAGAGTCTGCTTATGGAGTGTGTTTGTGTCACGAGCTTTCATTAAGTGGTCTAAAAATCGAACGACAAAAAATCATTCCTATTTCTTATAAAGATATAAAATTAGATGCTGGGTATCGCTTAGACTTGGTTGTTGAAGGGCAAGTGATTGTTGAATCCAAGTGTCTCTGAGCTGTTACCTGTTCATGAAGCACAGCTTTTGTCCTATTTGAAACAGGCCGGAGGAGGCAGAGGACTATTGATCAACTTTAACGTAAAATTGCTGAAGTATGGTATTCGTCGTTTAATAACGCGAGTTTTGGATAAGGAATTATGTCTATTCATTAGAGATTTTCTTTCAGATTTGAAAATTTTCTCGAAGCCATTAGCCCAGCGCCTAAAGGCGAGAAAAAATTTTTCAAAGGTGAAAGAAAAGATCAATGAAAGACAATTCCTTATCCAAAACTCGCGTTTAATAGTATAACCCTCCTCAACTTCCTCATCGCTTCTCTGTGATCTCACTGGCTCTGTGGTTATTTATGCAACAACGCCGGTTTAAACCGCAACCTTTTATATAATCAAGGATTGAGTTTGGCTGAAACACTTATTTCAGCTTTAAATAATTTTGAGACGGGACATCCTGTTTCAGCAGCTTTTACAGCTGTGTCAAATTTTGTTTTATCTGCTCCGGGAATTTCTGCAAGAAGTTCAATATGACTCTTCGTAATTGCAAAACCGCCCTGAACTTTATCAAGCGTAATGGTTACAGTCACATCCAACTTTTTTGGAGGTATACCGGCGTTGCCTAGTTCGTTTGACAGCGCCATAGCAAAGCATCCTGCATGGGCAGCAGCTAATAGTTCTTCAGGGTTTGTTCCCTTGCCATTTTCAAAACGTGTGGAAAACGAATATTGTGTTTGCTGAAGAATCCCACTTTCGGTTGATAGGACACCCTTTCCATCTTTTAATCCACCTTGCCAAATTGCTGAAGCTTTACGTTGCATAATATTTTTCCTTTATTGGTATTTAAGCTATTAGACTTCTTGTGTCATTAAGGTTCTGTTTTCTTTTCATACGAATCTTATCGAGACAATCCATTTAGGTCAATAAGGGTCCTATCCTGAGTGCGACCCGATTCGACCTACTACTCAAAATGCTCTTCAAACTTATCTTAAATATAGAATAATAATTAAAAAAAATTTTGATTTGAAATCTCTTTTTATGATAAGGAATATTTTAAATAATCAAGATATTAATATGAAATTATGGCCAGGCTATTCTTATCCTCTAGGGGCCACATACGATGGCTCAGGAACTAATTTCAGTATATTTTCTGAGAAGGCCGAACGTATTGAACTATGTCTTTTTGATGATAAAGGAAATGAAACATGCATCGATCTATCTGAAGTCACGGGGTACTGTAGACATGGATATTTACCAGGAATTAAACCTGGGCAACGTTACGGATATCGTGTACACGGTCCATGGGAACCTACTAAGGGTCAACGCTTTAATCCCTCAAAACTCTTATTGGATCCTTATGCCAAAGCAATAGACGGCCACGTCCAGTGGAATGAAGCTGTTTTCCCCTATCATTTTGGCAAATCTCCCGATGAGAAAAATGACCAAAACAGCGCACCCTTTATGCCGCGTTGTGTCGTCCATCAACCTCATTTTGACTGGGCAGGCGATAATAAATTGCAGCTTCCTTGGCATGAAACAATTATCTATGAAGTTCATGTTAAAGGATTTACCGCTACCCATCCAGACGTACCCCCTGAAATGCGTGGAACGTATGCAGGTCTTGCGCATCCTTCCATCATCGAACATTTCAAAGATCTCGGAATCACTGCTGTAGAACTTATGCCGATTCATTATTTCATTAATGACAAAGTCCTCATAGATAAGGGCCTGAAAAACTATTGGGGATATAATACGATTGGTTTCTTTGCACCACAAAGTGAATATGCTGCTGATAAAAGTCCAGGAGGAGGGGTGGCTGAATTTAAAGAGATGGTAAAAAAATATCATCAAGCGGGTATAGAAGTCATTTTAGATGTAGTTTATAATCATACGGCCGAAGGAAATCACATGGGCCCTATACTGAGTTTTAAGGGCATCGACAATTCCTATTACTATAGATTGACCCAAGATCCTCGCTATTATATGGATTATACAGGCACAGGGAATAGCTTAAATATGCGCAATCCGCATGTATTGCAACTTCTCATGGATTCCTTGCGATACTGGATACAAGAGATGCATATCGATGGATTCCGCTTTGATTTAGCCTCTACTTTAGCCCGTGAGCTTCATGATGTGGATCGTCTATCTGCTTTCTTTGACCTAATTCAACAAGATCCTATCATCAGTCAAGTCAAACTCATCGCTGAACCTTGGGATGTCGGAGAAGGTGGTTATCAAGTGGGAAACTTTCCGCCTGTTTGGTCAGAATGGAACGGAAAATATCGCGACTGTGTGAGAGATTTCTGGCGGGGTGAAAATCAAACTTTAGGAGAATTTGCTTCTCGTTTTACGGGAAGTTCCGATCTATACCAAAACAATTCTCGTTTACCCTATGCCAGTATTAATTTTATCACAGCCCATGATGGGTTCACATTGAACGACCTTGTCTCCTACAATGAAAAGCATAATGAAGCAAACAAGGAAGGAAATAGTGATGGAGAAAGTCACAACCGGTCATGGAATTGTGGGGCCGAAGGATCAACAGATGATCCTAATATTCAAAATCTTAGGAATAAGCAAAAAAGAAATTTTCTTACAACTTTGATTCTTTCCCAAGGGGCCCCCATGCTACTCTCAGGTGACGAAATGGGGCGCTCACAAATGGGAAACAACAATGCTTATTGTCAAGACAATGAAATTTCTTGGCAAAACTGGGAAAAAATTGATAAAGGTCTTTTAGAATTTTGTCAAAAATTGATGGATTATAGAAAAAGGCATCCTGTTTTCCGACGCAGGCGTTGGTTTGAAGGACACCCTCTCCACGGAAGTGACCTCCATGACATTGAATGGTTTACCGTAGAAGGCAAACAGATGGCTTCAGAAGATTGGGGAAAAGGATATGTAAAATCTCTAGGCATTTTTTTAAATGGTAAGACTATACCAAATCCCAATCCCCGTAGCGAACCTGTCACGGATGATGATTTTTATATTATATTTAATGCTCAATCGGAAGCACTTGATTTCAATCTTCCCAGCCGTGAATGGAGTGAGCAATGGATAAAAGAATTAGATACAGCTGAGGGTTGGCTAAAAACTGAACAAATCCTAAAAGCTGAAGATAAGCTAAATGTGGAAGGCCGCAGTCTGGTGGTTCTACGCCATGCAACCTGAACCTCGTGCGACTTATAGATTACAATTGCGACCTGGGTTCGGTTTTGAACAGGCTATTGATGTGATTGATTATCTTGCGGACCTGGGTGTAAGTCATCTTTACACTTCGCCTTATTTACAGGCCTCTTTAAATAGCACACACGGATACGATGTAGTCGATCCAAGTAAGGTGAATGCTCAATTAGGAAACGATGAGTCGCATAGAAAGTTATGTGAGACACTCCAAGCCGCCGGTTTGGGCCAAATGATTGACATCGTTCCGAATCATATGGCCATTTTAGGAAAACAAAATCCTTGGTGGTGGGATGTGTTGGAAAATGGCCCCTCTAGTCATTTTTCAATCTACTTTGATATCGATTGGTCAGCCTCTGAAGAACGTTGGCCAAACAAAGTGCTTTTACCTCTTTTAAGTGACCACTACGGACGTATTTTGGAAAATGGCCAGCTTAAACTTTCTTTCCAAAATGGATTCTTTGTCTTACATTACCAGGATTATACCTTTCCAATAGATCCATCGAGTTTATCAGGTTTTTTAAGAAAGGTGGCGAATTCGTGCAACTCGGAGCTGCTTGCATTTCTTGCGGAAAGTTATGCCCGATTGCCGAGACCCACTGTCACTTCGCGTCAAGCCATCGATCGACGTCATCACGATAAAGCTGTGCTGTTTGATCTAATGGTTCGACTTTGCAACGACGAACCTGAGACAAAGACAGCTATCATTGCTGAAGTAGAACGTCTCAATCATAATGTGGATGCTTTAGATGAATTTATTAACCTACAAAATTACCGATTAGCGTTTTGGCGCATTGCCAGTCGGGATTTAGGCTACCGTAGATTTTTTGATATTAAGGATCTAGTCGGTTTAAGAATTGAAGATCCTGAAGTATTTCGCGCCACGCATGTCCTGCCTATTGCTTGGTTTTTAAAGGGTTGGGTCCAGGGTCTGCGAGTGGATCATCCTGATGGCTTGCGTAATCCCGAAGAATATTTCAATCGTTTACAGGATGTCTGCCCTGGCGCTTGGATTATCGCCGAAAAAATTCTTGAACCGGGAGAAAAACTTCCTCAAAACTGGCAAGTGGCAGGCACTACAGGGTATGATTTTCTTAATTTGTTAAACGGTCTTTTTATAGATCCGACCGGCAAAAAAGCGCTGACAGATTTTTATAGGAACATTATTGGAGAAAAGGCTGATTTCGATTATTTAGTTCATCATTGCAAACTTTTAGTGCTCAGGGAACTTTTTGGCAGTGAAGTGAATCGTCTATCAAGTCTTTTTGTAGATATCTGTGAGAGGCATCGACGTCAACGTGATTATTCCAAGTCAGAATTGCACGAAGCCATCTGTCAAACCGCAGCTTGCTTTCCAGTTTATAGGTCCTATGTTTCTGCTGCCGATGGGCTGGTTAGAAAAGAAGATGAAGCCTATGTTAATACTGCTATCAATCAGGCTATAAAAGAAAGTCCTGAACTAGAGGTAGAACTTTTCCATTTCCTCAAGGAATTACTTCTTCTGCGTATACCCGGTGAACTTGAAGGTGACTTTGCAATGCGCTTCCAGCAATTAACTGGTCCTGTCATGGCAAAAGGTTTTGAAGATACAGCTCTCTATCGTTATCAGCGTTTAATTGCGCTTAACGAAGTGGGATCAGATCCGGGATGCTTTGGAATTTCTCTTTCTCAATTTCATGAAGCCTGCCAGGCTGCACAAAAAGAACATCCCCTTTCATTACTTGCATCAACAACACATGACACCAAACGCAGTGAAGATTTTCGTTCTAGATTAGCTTTGTTATCAGAAATACCAGAAGAGTTTTGCACAGTGGCACAGCGTTGGATGGACATTAATAAGCGCCATCTCAATGAGGATTTACCTGACCGAAATACGGAATATCTTTTATATCAAACTTTAGTTGGAGCTTGGCCGATCAGTCAAGAGAGAGTCCTAACCTATATGGAAAAAGCTGTAAGAGAAGCCAAAGAACATACTTCATGGAATAAACCAAACAAAGACTATGAAACCAGGTTACACCATTTTGTCCAAGCTATAATGCAGGATGAAACCTTTAAATCTGACCTGGAAAGTTTTATTGCTAGACTTGTCCATCCTGGAAGAATCAATAGTCTTGCCCAAACGCTTATTAAACTCACTGCACCAGGTATTCCAGATATCTATCAAGGAAGTGAGCTGTGGGATTTGACTCTTGTCGATCCAGACAATCGTCAAATAGTGGACTTTGCTCTTCGTCGCCAAATGCTTGCTGAAATAAAAAATCTTTCTCCTGAACAAATATTAACAAAAATGGAGGAGGGGTTACCTAAACTTTGGTTAATTTGGAAAACCTTACTTCTACGTAAACACCATCCTGAATTTTTCTCTCCTAAATCTCCATACAGGCCTTTGTATGCTCAGGGCAAAAACTCTGATCATGTGGTGGCATTCATGCGGGGAGAATCTGTTGTGTCCCTAACACCACGCTTCATTTTACGTTTAAAAAATGATTGGAAAGATACTTCATTGGAATTGCCAAAAGGCTCCTGGCTAAATAGTCTAACGGGCGATAAGGTTATAGGAGGAAGGTTAATTCCCATTCAAGAATTGCTCCATCGTTTTCCAGTGGGTCTTTTAAAAAGTGAGCAAAAAAATGGTTAAAATTTCTGTCTGGGCACCAAAAGCTAAGCAGATTGAATTAGCAAGCCAGGGACGGCTTACAGCGATGAAAAAAAACGAGGGAGGATGGTGGTCGCTTGATGATCCTCTCATGAAACATGGAACTGATTACGCCTATCATATTGATGGCGAAGGTCCTTTCCCTGACCCCTCTTCTGCATGGCAGCCAGAAGGGGTACTGGGACCCTCAAAATGGGTGGATCATAACAACTTTACATGGACTGACTCCACCTGGCAGCAGCCTCCTCTAAGTTCAGCCATTTTCTATGAACTGCATGTGGGAACCTTTACCCCTCAAGGAACATTTGATGCAGTCATTGGCCATCTAGATTACCTTGTCGATCTGGGCATTACACATGTAGAACTTATGCCTGTGGCTGAATTTTCTGGAAATAGGGGCTGGGGTTATGACTGTGTAGATCTTTATGCACCTCATCATATTTATGGAGGGCCGGAAGGGCTTAAAAGGTTGATAAATGCCTGTCACGAAAAAGGTCTGGCTGTCATATTGGATGTGGTATACAATCATCTGGGTCCTGTCGGAAACTTTCTTAATCGCTTTGGACCCTATTTCACTAATAGGTATTCAACTCCATGGGGTGATGCCATCAACATGGATGGTCCCGCAAGCGACGAGGTCAGAAAATTTTTTATTCGCAACGCTCTCATGTGGCTACGCGATTATCATGCTGATGGATTGCGTATCGATGCTGTGCATGCCATCATCGACACATCAGCCGTGCATTTTTTAGAGCAGCTTGCTTCAGAAGTTAAACATTTAGAAATAGAGCTAGGACGCTATCTGATACTTATCGCCGAAAGTGATCTAAATGATCCTAAAATTATACGTTCGGTAGAATTGGGTGGATATGGTATTGGTGCTCAATGGAATGAAGATTTCCATCACGCCTTGCATGCCATCTTGACAAAGGAGCAAGAAAGATACTATCAAGATTTCGGAAAGCTGTCTGACTTGGCTAAGGCTTTGACTAAGGGTTTGGTCTATGATGGTCGCTATTCAAACTATCGCCAACGTGTGCATGGCAGACCGGCGACAGGCCTTTCTGCGCATAAATTTATTGGCTTCTTTCAGAATCACGATCAAATTGGAAATCGCGCCTTTGGAGAAAGAACATGCCAGTTACTTTCATTAGATAGAGTCAAAATAGGTGCAGCCTTAGTGCTAATGGCTCCTTTCGTACCTATGCTTTTTCAAGGTGAAGAGTGGGGTTCTTCCTCTCCTTTTTTGTATTTTATCGATCATCAAGAGCTTGGAGAAGCCATCTATCAAGGACGTAAGAAGGAGTTTACTGATTTTTCAACAAAGACTAAAGAAATTCCTTATCCTCACGCTGAGGACACATTTAAACAATCAAAACTACATTGGGATGAGTTGAAGGAATCGCCTCACGTCAAGATTTTAGATTGGTACCGTTCTCTGATTCGCTTACGCCGCCAATTACCTGATTTAAGAGAGGATAGACTGGAAAAAACCTTAGTTACTTTTGAGGAAACGTATCTTTGGTTGGTGATGAAGCGTGAAAATCTTTTGATGGTATGTAATTTTGCTGATCAATCACAAAGAATTTCCTATCCTGACTTAATAGGGAAGAAAATTCTTATCAGTTCTAATGATGGGCCCATACTGGAAGATACAAGCATTATTCTACCAGCAAACACTGTTTCTATATTATATACAAATTAACAAAGCCTACAAATTGCTTGAATTAATTGGGATGTTGCGTTTATGGATATCATTAGACCTCTTGCCTGATTAAAGCTTCGTCTGATTTTATAAGATGGGGAAAAATTGTATTTTTAAACGTTAAATGTGAGTTAAATATGAATGAACTTTCAAATTATGCACAAATTATCATAGCTGTATCCATAATCATCGTTTGGGTTTTTCGTTTTAATAACATCGTACGTGAATTCAAGGAGTACGGCTTGTCCGATCTAGTGAGAAACATTATCGGCGCAACCAAAATTGCCTTGGCGACTTTGTTACTGACGGGCATTTGGTATCCAAAGCTTGTTCTTATCCCCGCTCTCCTCATGGCTTTTTTAATGTTTTGCGCACAATTAGCACATTTCAAAGTAAGCCATCCGTTCTACAAATATTTGCCTTCTTTTGTGCTCATGTTACTCTCTCTTTTTGTGGCAGGTGTTCATTCAGGATTGATTTACTAAATGTTAAAAGCTTTGATGAAGAAATTTTACAAAAGTCTCAACTTGTTTGGCTTTTATCCCAGACCTTATTAACATGATCTGCAAGGCTTATTGGGTCAAAAGGTTTTATGATCAAATCTGCAATCCCATATTTGAAATATTCTTCAACTTCATTTTTTTGAGCCCTTGCTGTCACAAACACGACAGGAATATTTGCAAGGCTAGGAATAAGCTTGAGAGTTTTCAGAGTGGCTATTCCATCCATTTTGGGCATCATGACATCCAAAAGGATCAAATCCGGTTGAAATTCCATAGCAATCTTAAGAGCTTCCTCGCCTGACATAGCCGATCGCACTTCCACATTGGGAAGATCCTGAAGACACATAGTAACAATTAAATGAATGTCAGCATCATCGTCTACAAACAGTATTTTTTTTAGTTCTCTCACCACTTTTTAACTCTCTTTAAATTTAGGTAACTCAAAGGAAAATATCGTTCCTTCTCCAATCTTAGTTTCATACTTTATTGTCCCCCCATGACCTTCAACAATATTTTTACTTATGCTAAGACCCAAACCCTATCCTTGATAGGAACGAGTAGAACTAGAATCCGCTTCTCTATAAATCCTTGATAAGGATGATCAGGACTAATTAGTGAGTAAAGTTGATCTCCTTTGTCACCCTTGACAATAATCGCATCTACATCCTCTTTTTGAATGGCTTTTAAGGTCTCTTCCGATTCACGAAGATGCGCTTTGAGCTCATCTATTTCTTTTAAAAGCTTAGATTCATCCCCCATCATTGATCCTAAAAAGAATTTTCGTAAGTTTGTACACAGAGTTTTTAGTAAATGATTTAGCATGATCAGTTCTTTAATAGAATGTAATGGCTAATTTTCACACTATAATTTTTTTAATATCTATCCTATAAAAAAATTTAACCTTAAAAAATCAAATCGTTGAATGATTCGTGGTCTGAATTGAATTGTACAATTTACCTCTGAAAAGTGAGATCGCTATAAAGAAGTTAGATGGGGGATGTTTTTTATTGGTATTAGGGAAAGGATTAGGCTATTAAAAGATTGGGGTTAGATCAAGTTTAAACTTGATCCAACCCTAGCAACCACAATTCAATCACTTCTCAATGGATTCAGCGATTGCATACTCGCCCTCTTTGGTCATCGCGTTTTTGCTATATAATTCTTCATGAAATAACACAAAATTACGTATAAGCATCCCAGGATTTTTGTCACCAGTGATGCTGTCTATTTTTTCTATTGATGCAATAAGTTCTAATTTGTTTTCTTCATAAACTTTACTGAAATGCTTAATATTACCTTTAAGTTTTTTCCAGGCTTTAGAGGGCTCTGCTATCCCACGCACACTATCTAAACCGACATTGTGCTCTCCAAATTTAATATCCTTAACTATTCTAGACCATTCAACATCTGTGTTTTCGCCTAATTTAGCAATAAAATCTTTCTCCTTAATTGATTTTAAACTTTCTCTAAGCTTGTCTAACGAACCAATGGGGTTTAAAAGAGGCGTTGTCCCAATATCATTTAATAATCGAACTAATAATGCAGCAGTATATACTGCTTTTTCTAAAGATTCATCATCAATGACTTGCTGAAGCTTGTTAATGGGTTTAGTTTGATTGATGGCAGCAATGCCGTAAATTAAAGTAGGCGCTACTAATATGGTTTGCGTTCCCAGTTCAAGCGACTTAGATAATGTTAATTCTTTATAATGATGAATAAGCTGCTCTACAGCAGAATACCTTGCGATTAACCCCTTTTGCATGAGGGAATACAGCGGACTTTCTTTTAGAGATTCCAAAAGACCGCGACAGATTCCAATATTCAATTTGAGCATAGAAAACAAAGAAAATTCCACATCTTTTTGAATGTTAGAATCATTCTTGTGCTCAGTTTGATAGGCTATCGCAAATTTTTCCATCTCCTTAGGTGCTAAAGATTGTTGATAAATTGAGAATTTTTCATAATCTTGACTCTTTAGTTCTTTGGTGGTTTTCTTATCATTTAAAACTTCTAGCATGATTTGATTATATGCACTAAGCCCCAATAGTTTAGATTTATAATCCTCACTTTTTTCATTTTGAGAATTTGTGGCTAATCCCATAGCAAAATGATCGGGGAAAACTTCTGTGTAAAAATATGCATTCAATGTGGCTAAAGAAGGTAAAACCTTGGCTAAATCTTCCATATTTAAAAGTAGCTGGCTAAACTGAGCAACCTCAAGCTTAACTGTGTTTGTTACACTGGTCACCTGAAGATAGTCATTAAATAACGGATTGTTATTATCAAATATCCATTTCAAAAACTCTGTGACATTCCCACTAGAAGGTTTCGAAAGGTACTTGCTAATGCTAGCTTGAAGCACAGATACGGTCTGTTCTTGAACTTTGGCAAAAAGCTTAGCAGTCGCTATTTTACTATCCTGACTAAGTTTAAAGTCTTTTTTAGAATTAGATTTAGAGATAGAGATAGATCTTTGCTTAATAGCATTATCGCCTTGTGAAATAGTCCTCGGGATCTTGACTGCTTTATCCTTATTAGGATCCGATATCCCACCAATCATTTGAGCTATAAGCCCTTCACAACCCTTATCTTGTTTCTTTGCAACATGACTCAACATCATTTCGCAAATCTTCATCTTTTTATTTTTTAAAATAAAGTTATAATGCTTAGTTACATCTGCCGAAGTAAAAGCTCCTAGAGATTCAATCATCTCTAAGCAAATCTTCATATATTTTACACTTTCAGTTTCAATGGCTAATCGTAAGACAAAATGCCATAATTCCCTCGTTTCTAGTTTTTGTTTCCCCTCAGTAAATATGGGCATGAATGTCACTAAGTTCTCCACTTCCTTCAACAGAAATTCTTGGCTGGCCTTAAAGATTTTTTCGGATGATGACGATTGTGTGATCCCTGAAAGATCCACCTCGCCGGTAGCGTCAAAATCAACAAAACTAAGATCCATACCTGCTAAAGCTTCTCGATAGAGGATATCACTTCCCTTATGATCTTTTATTTTGCCTTCAGCACCGAAAAATTTCAAGGCTTTCACTAATTTCTGAAAGTCGCTATCGTTATCAGTTGGAACCAAAGCAGATGAATCATATTTGCCCCCCTCTTTAATTTTTACTGCTGCATGGAGTGTAGGATAATCATAAATCGTATAAATAGATCTGCGTGCTTTTTGAATAAGTGCAACTTCGTCATTTTTATTAAGTTTGAATAATTTAAAACAAACAAAACTTATAAATAAGTCATAATTTTTATATAGATCAGGGTTAATTACAACAGCAGTCAATGATTCTTTAAAACCCGACTTATCAGCCCAATGCTTGTTAAAAGATTCAAAAAAGTTGTCACTTTTTGTTAATTGGATAATCACGTTTATAAATTTTTTCATTTCCTTTGAAGATCTGTTTTTCTTCTTAAGAGTATTAATAGTTAATCCATTTAAAACATCAAAATGATTATTCAAAAATTCTTCATCAAACATAAAAGTTTCAAGTTTATCAGCTATAGGGCTCTGTGAATCATTAAGTAGACTACGAATCAATTCCATATCGGCAGCTTTGGCTATTTCAGGGTCGTTACTAAAACCTCTAAAAAGTTCAACCAAATTTTTATCCGGTAATTCTCGCATCCCCTCCAACATCCTTGGCAAGTCACTCACATCAACCGGAAGCTTAAAAGCCTTTTGTAATACACTTGAAATTGATCCCTTAAAAAATCCCCATTCTATTAGTTTGGTAACAACGCCAATAGATATTTTTTGTTGTCGAAGCGATTTTAATGGGCCACCCCATTTTTTTAAGAAAGCTTTAATTTTATTTGCAAATTCTTGGTCAGCGAATTTATCTAATTTATCTGTGTTATTAGTCATTATGGCTTCAAACAACAAAGTGATTTCATTGGCAGATTCCCTTTTATCATCAGAAAATTTAAATTCCGGCAATGCTTGGATTAAAGTTATAAATGAAGGATCCTCTATTAATAAACGAATCCTATTCGCAATTTTTCTATTTTTGTATTCCATAAAGCAATTGCTGAAATCAATCTCAAATTCTCGAGAGGGCAAATTTTTCTCTTTATATTTTTCAAGAATTTCTTCGACTTGAATAAATAGCTCCTGCTCAAAAACATCTTTTTCAGGGTTTGCGGATTTGCATGAAGCCAATTTTTCTTTTAAGTTTGCTTTCCAATGCTGACTAGCTGTGTTGGCGTACTCCACTGCATTTTCTTCTGAAAAGTTTGCTTTTTCAATTTCATTTTGCTGCAGGTAAATTGTTAGATAAAAATTGGGATCAAAAAGCATTTTTTTCAAGCTATCTTGTAATAACTCTGGATTACTAAAAATATATTTTCGCTTAATTTTTCCATCCAATTCTTCCATCCATACTTGAAATACACTAGCCAAAATACTTTCTCCAAAATGGACAAGGGCCCCTATTTTCCAACTCGGCACCACTTTAGTGCTTCCGTCCTTCAATGTCACCTCTACATCTGCATCGCTGACGTTATCGAAATTTTTATTGGGAGGAGTCAGTCTTTCTAAATCTTGATAAAAACCGGTGAAAGGGGCTGTGAGCCCTTTTGGCCATATTTTCTTAAAAGCTTCCGGAGGACGTGTTCCAATATCTCGATGATAAATTTCGCCAAAGGATTTTAATTTTTCTATCGCTTCGGGAGTTATTTCAGAAGTCATCTTATTTAGTGTATAACTATCAGTTTTTTCACTAAGGCTTTGAACTTTTGTATTGAAGTCTTTTTCTATATAAATCAATCTTAAATGATCTAACAAAAGAACTGCGAGGGAAGACCAGTAAAGAGGAAATAAAATGGGACCATAAATTTTTTTTGCTGCGCCATCGGTTAACAATACTTTTATAAAAATCCTTTTCAATGCAACTTCAACAGAATTTCTGTCAATCCTGACTAAATCCAGGGATTCATTTTTTTTTAATTCTGCGATACTCAATAAAACTGCTGCTAACGCATTACCAAATTTTACTGAACAATGAGGATCTACTTTTTATATTTGTCCCCTATATATGCAAACATCTGATCAATAACACGAATTGTACAGTCTGTATCAAGTAGCGAAATAATTTGAGCCAATGTGCGTACGATATGTCCATTCGATACATAAAGAGAAGCTTGAAATCTACTTTCAATTTCTTGAAAACATTTTTGAGGGTCTTTTAATATTTTCTCTTTTAAGCTCCAAGATTTAATGTATTCAGCATAAAACTCAAATGGGGGCTCACTGATGTCAACACCGGCTTTTGGAAGATCAAAATTATTTTCAACGCTATCAAGTGATTTCTCAATTCCAGTCGATCCTAAATTCGGTTGATATTTTGCTGAATTCCGATTCGAGACTTTGTTCTGACAGGCGTTATAAAGCTTTTGCCAAACTTGTATGGAACTTTCAAGCTGAACTTGAACAGATTCTTTCTTCGCATTATTATTATTTTCCTTGGACTTTAAGAGCTGACTATTCCACTCTTCAAGTTTTTTGCCTTTATACTCTAAATTAGGAATTATCTTAGTCAAATTATCGATTTCTGATGCAGATGGCTTCTTTTCAAATTGGCCTTCCATTATTTTCAATGCACGATTTAAATCATCAATTGAATTGTAATTTGTGTTTGTAATCGAATGTGTTGTCATTAGCAAAATCTCCTTTTTTTGCGTAGTACTCTAGCGACAATTTGAAAAAAATACAAGAAGAATAAAAAGAATATAAATTCTTTCATTCCTAGAATATTCTCAAAGCAAGTTTTTACAAAAAAAGAGAAGTAAAAAAAATGTGAAAAAGACATAAATGTCGAAAAGGACTGAAAGGACATCTGAGGATTTATTTTTGCTTGAAAGCGGGCTTATACGTTAAGGAAAACGACAATCCTGATCGAATCAATATTCTAATTTGTCTGGAAAAGTATGATTAAAACCTTGTTATTAATGAGTTTTTGAGTTATATTTTTAAACTTGTGGTGAAATCTTTAAGTAGATTGACATCTTAACGGTTTACAATGAAGACGGAAAAATTATTCACAAAGTTTGTCCTCAATTTCGTTTAAACTATCAGTTCAAAATAGGCAGCGAAGTAATATCTCATGGCAGAAAACAGCCTTGGCTACCTTATTGAGTCTAAGGGAAAGTTTCAATTTACCCGACATGCAAAAATACACCTCAATTTTTTCTCTAGGATCGCACGACAGTCTCCAGATTTTGATTGCGATAAATGGATTTTATATTATTATCCATCTAGGGAAGTATCATTAAAAATATTGCCGATCCTGCCTTTGCAAAAGTATATATAAATAGTTCCTAGCCAAGATTAATGAGCTGAATTATTATGACCAAAGATGAAGCTCTGAATATAAAAGACTTTGCTGTAAGTATTGTCAATACAATCCATGAACCTTTAATTGTTTTAGATTCTGAATTAAAAGTTATCTTGGCTAGTCCCGCCTTCTATCAAACTTTCAAAGTAGATCCTAAAGAGACTATAGGACAATTTATCTATGACATTAGGCAATCATCAATGGGATATCCCCATATTGCGCAAATTGCTTGGAAGAGATCCTTGTTCAAAACATACCATTCAATAAATTCGAAGTTGAGCATGAGTTTAAAGATATTGGGAAGCGAACGATGCTCTTAAATGCAAGACAAATTTTTAGGCCTTCAGAAAAATCACGAATCATCTTATTAGCCATCGAAGACATCACTGAGAATAAGCTAACAGCCCAGATAGCTCAAGATGCACGTGAATTTGCTGAAAGTATTATTAATACAATCCATGAACCTTTGATTGTGTTAGATGCCGATTTAAGAGTTATTTCTGCCAGCCTAGCCTTCTATCAAGTCTTCAAAGTAGATCCTAAAGCCACCGAAGGACGATTTATTTATGAGTTGGGCAATCACCAATGGGATATTCCCATTTTACGCAAATTACTCGAAGAGATCCTTATTAAAAACACAACTTTCAGTAGATTCGAAGTTGAGCATGAGTTTATAGGAATAGGGAAGCGAACCATGCTCTTGAATGCAAGACAAATTTTAAGGCCTTCAGAAAAATCACGAATTATCTTGTTAGCCATTGAAGACATCACTGAGCGTAGAGTAGCGGAGTTTGCAGCATCTATTATTGATACTATCCATGAACCTTTGATTGTTTTAGATGCTGATCTAAAGGTTATTTCGGCCAGCATTTCCTTCTATCAAACCTTTAATGTAACTCCTAAACAAACTGAAGGACAATATCTCTATAAATTAGGCAATCACCAATGGGATATACCCGCATTGCGTGAATTACTCGAAAAGATTCTTCCCAACAGCACAAGTTTCGATAACTTCAGAGTTGAACATGACTTTATAGACATTGGCAAACACACTCTCATTCTTAATGCGCGGCGCATTCCGGCACCACCACAGAAACCACGCCTTATCCTTTTGGCGATGAAGGATATAACAGAACTTCTTCAAGCACAATCTTTTAAGAAAGCCTGTGAATTTGCAGAAAATATTATTGATACTATCCGCGAGCCTTTAGTAGTTTTAGATACTAGTTTGATGGTTATTTCAGCTAATCGTTCTTTCTATGAAACTTTTAAAGTAAGCCCAAAAGAAACTGAGGGCCAACTTATCTACGAGTTAGGTAATGGGCAATGGGATATTGCACAATTACGCGCCTTACTTTTCGATATTATTAGTAAAAACACTAGTTTCGATAGCTTTGAAGTTAAAAAGGATTTTCTCAAGATCGGGGCGAAGACAATGTGGCTGAATGCCCGTAGAATTATTTCAGATGATGGAGAAACAAAACTTATCCTTCTATCCCTGGAAGATGTGAGTAAACGCAGGGAGACAGAGGAAGAATTTAATAGGATTTACAAGGCAAAATCAACTTTTACACTCATGGTTTCCCATGAGCTTCGAACACCTTTGACTTCCCTTAAGCAAAGTATAAATCTTTTATCAAGGGGGAAAATAGGAGGACTTAATCATGAACAGGAAAAGTTTTTAGAAATTGCAGAACGAAATTTGGATAGATTGATCAATCTTATTAACAATGTATTGGATTTCCAAAAACTTGAATCAGGCAAAATGATATACAACATGGAAGAAAACGATATTAATGCTACGATTAATGAAATTAAGGAAATGATGAGTTCTTTAATTGAAAAGAAAGGTTTGAAATTCATTATCGAGATAAAAGAGAATTTGCCTAAGACAGAATTTGACAAGGATAAAATCATTCAAGTTTTAATCAATTTAGTAAATAACGCCCTTAAGTCTACAGAAGAAGGTTATATAAAAATTACCACAAGCGAAAATGACCATTTTATTCAGGTTTCAATCCAGGATTCAGGTTGTGGAATCAAGCAAAACGATATTCACAAGTTATTTCAAGAGTATGAACAATTAGAAAGAAAAGGGGGGTGGAACAGGCTTAGGTCTGGTTATTTCTCAGGACATTATCTTAGCACATAGTGGAAGAATCTGGGTTGAATCGACTTTCGGAAAAGGGACAACTGTACATTTTGTTTTGCCCATTCAAATTCAGAAAAACAAAAGAATTGATTCATGAAAAAAATCCTACTCATTGATGATGATCCTGATATTGTTGAAGTGACAAAGTTCATACTTGAAGATGCAAATTTTCTCGTTTTAACTGCAGGCACAGCTGAAGAAGGACTTATTATTGTTGAAAAAGAAATGGTCGATTTAATTTTAATAGATTTATTCTTACCTAAAATGCAAGGATGGGAGCTTTCTAAACAGTTAAAAAACAATGACCTTTACAAACAAATTCCCATCATTATTTTTACTGCAAACGCGGGGGTTATCAAAAAAACTGTCACTGAAATGGGAGGAGACGATTTTTTAATAAAACCTTACGAACAAGCTATGCTAATTGAAAAAATAAATAATCTATTAAACAAAACATCGAGTCTTAAAAACTGAGAAAAGGACTGCAAGGGACACTTCTAGAATTTTTTTCTGCTTGCAAGCCTTGCTTGAGTCATGCGTTCTCGCAAACCGCCTTCCTTTAGAAAATCCTGATAATCGATTAATAATTCTTTTTAGGCTTGTTCGCGCAACGTTGGTGAGTTTGATTTCCGTTTCTTTAGATGTGCCTGAAGCCATGTTAGCTTTAGCTATGTTCTGCTTACCAGAACGAGCGGCTTGGACGTGTGCAGATCTTTGATTGATGATTTGTCGCCATATAGGAAATCCGAAAAATAACTTAATGGTTATATACAAAAGGCAAGAATGGAAGTCCAGAGGACCGTCGACTCTTTGGCGGAGATTTTTAAAGGACGGAGTCCCTTAAATGGGGGTGGTTGGACTCGAACCAACGAAAACCGAAGTTGAGAGATTTACAGTCCCCTTCCCTTCCACACACCGGCACAAACTAGAATACATAGGCGTAACATAATCAATGATTTCTAAAGCCATTGATTGTGCTGGTTTGCGCCATTTTATTCCAGTTTTTTGCAGTCAAGTGCGTAAAATTTGCGTTAATTGAGATTTGTTAAAATTCGGTTGAAATTTATGATGTGAAAAAATCTATGTTTTGATAAACTTAAGCTAGACCCTGATTTAGCTGAAGGCTGACGTTATGCGTCAGAGATATTGTAGGCTTGTCGGGGTTTTTTATTTCCCTTAGTTAGTTCTTTTCGAAATGTATAATCTTTAGGAATAAATCTCCAATGACGGTATGGATCAGACCATCTTTGAGATGGTTCTAAAAGTGCAGTTGAGATACCAATGTTAAAATTTCTAAAGTCTGACTTAGTGGTTTTTATTTCTTCTAATATAGCTTTATAGAGTAAATCCTTAGCAACAGTACCGTCCAGCACGGCGCTTACTTCCACTTGCAATCACTTTATGTTTATTGTTTAAACGAAAGTGGATAGCCCAAAATTATATCAAGACACTGCAAAAGAACATGATCATGAGAATGCATTTCCGCAATGTCCTCTTCCTTCACAAAAAATCCTGCTTTTTGAATCTTTGCATTTTTATTTAAACCAAGCAAAAATCCTTTAAATCTCGAAGCTGCCTCACGATTTTCAGGAAATACATCGAAGTATAATCGTAATTTTGAAGGTCTATGCTGTAACTTCGCACATTCAAGTCCAAACGCATGTTTGATAAACTGGTAGTAAAGTTTAAAATAAGAATTTTTATAATCTTCATCGGTTAAATCATTAGCTTCATGAGCATTTTGCCGAAACATTATTCTTACTCTCAAATGCCCTGCTTTAACTATTGCAAAAAAGGCTCTAATTAGTGATATGTACTTTTCCAAATAACGTTCCGTAACCTTTGACCATTTAACTTCACCAAACAAATGTAGCCGCTTCTTTTCTTCCTCCAAAACTGATACAACTTTCTCATATTGCGATGCCCCTACCATTACACCACCGTAAAAATTTGAATAATATTGACCCTTTGCTTCTGATTCATCACAATAAAGTATATACTCTTTGTCCATAGTTCAGTCTATCTCTTTTATGATGAAAAGAAAAATTGTACCATCAAGTTCATATAAATTACATTAGGTTTTGTGAAACGAGGTTTGGATTCTGGCATTGCATTCTAAACAGAATATTTTTAGTGATTGGTGCCGGTGATTGGTGCCGGTTCTGCATAACTGCATAACTTTTTTTTGCAATTATGTTTATCTGAAAATTTAAAAAGTTATGCAGTTATGCAGAACCGGCACCAATCAGAGGCTTTTCCGCTGTGCCTTTTTGCGGTCCTTCGGGCATTTTTCGATAATTTCACAACAAGAAAGTCTCTAAGTTTGGACAAATAGACAGCTTAACGACTTAGTAAAATTGCAATTCAATGTCAAAGGAAGTCCAGAGGGTATTAGACCCTTTGGTGGGAATTTTTAAGGGGCAGAGCCCCTTAAATGGGGGTGGTTGGACTCGAACCAACGAAAACCGAAGTTGAGAGATTTACAGTCTCTTGCCATTGCCGCTAGGCGACACCCCCGCGAAGAAAAGATGCTGACAGTAGGACTTGAACCCACAACCGTCCGATTACAAGTCGGGTGCTCTACCAGTTGAGCTATGTCAGCCCGAAAGTGCAACTTATATCAAAAAACTGGTATTCCCTTCAAGAGATTTCATAAAAGAGGCTGTTTAGCTATTTGTGAATGAATTTTATCCATGGATACAGGAAGGCTTATGATAGCTTCTTCAGGCACTCCTAGAGACATTAAATAATTTTTCATGTGCACTAAACAATCTGGCATGGGATGAAAATGACCTGATGAACAGGAAATAATGAAAAGCTCTTTTTTACCCACTTTGTAATATTTGAACACACCCACACTAAGTAAAGGCACATGACCTGCAAGCATCGTATGGTTAGGACTGATGAGTAGAGATTTTGAATCTACACTTCTAAGTCTATAACTTTGGTCATACGAAATATAACTTTTATTTTGAAGTGTCAATACAAAATTATAAGTTTGACTAGAACTAAGTTTTTTTAAGGCATTCTTATTTAAAGGCTGTATAGGTAAAAGTTGAATATGTTTGTGCCGATTAAGCTCTTCGTTATATAGTAATGTTCTTTCTTCATCTGATAAAGGGCTATGTCTTGAGAAAGTATTATAATAAATATAGGTAGATATTCCATTGAAATTATAGGGTCTTCGGTCACAATACCTATCAGGATGGATCTCTGAAAAAATGCTTTCATCTATCTTGGTCATGTACTCAATATAAGATTTTGAAAGCCTCAACTGGTGATAAAAATCCTTGTCCTCGGCCGTATATAAAAAATCTAATAATATTTCATAGGCTTTTTGTACCAAGTTCAATTTATCTTTCAGATTTTGTGGGCTAGAAAGATACTCATGTTCCTCTTTTTGAAGAGCAGTGTTGTAATAAGTAAAACTGTCAAAATAATGATTTGATAACTCTTGAGAAAATACCGGGAAGATGACTAACACAAGAAAGGCAAGCAAAACAGGGATTTTTTTTATCATTGACAACCAAAATATTAAGCTTAAAAAAAGCAAGATTAACGGGTTAATCTTGCTATTGAAGAATCATTCAGTTTTTTCAATAGTAGCACCTTCAGAGGATGCAGCAGTGTCATCCTCAGGTAGTGCTGGCGGTTTTTGACCGAAGGTTTTGGATATAGAAGATCCAAAAGTACGCTCAATCAGATTGGGTATATCCGGTTTATTGAGCCATTTTGCAGTTAATTTCTTTTTTGTATGTGCTTTGCCCCAACAGCAGCTTTTATATTTTTTTCCTGATCCACAAGGGCAAGGATCATTGCGGCCCGCTTTTTCTGTCATAATGAATACCTTAACTAATTAGTTTTGAGATTAAAATCGCCTTGACTTACTCTCTATAACTAATATATCTTATCTGGTAATTTTTTTGAATAAAAGTTAATTTTTTTATGACATTCACCATACCCATAGCACAACCTCCTTGGTCAGGATTAGGCAAAAGGCTTGAAAGTGCTTTCCGAAAAGCGCTTTATGATTTTAACATGTTAGAAGACAAAAAAATTGCTATCGCACTATCCGGGGGTAAGGACAGCTTAACACTACTCTTTTTTTTAAAAGCCATTTCCGGAAGAGGTTTCCCCTCTTTAGACTTATCTGCCATTCTGGTTGAAGGTGAATTTTCCTGTGGCGCAGGTGTGAATGTCGACTACTTGAAAAGAATTTGTGAAAAGCTGGATGTAAATTTTATTACAAGGCAGTCCACCCAAAAATTAGAAAAGCTAGAATGTTATAGCTGTTCGCGTGAAAGAAGAACCTTAATTTTTGATGCCGCCAAAAGTGTGGGAGCCACCACTATTGCCTTTGGCCATCATCGCGATGATCATGCTCAAACCCTTATGATGAACCTTTTGCATAAAGGGGAATTTGCGGGCAATTTACCAAAAATTCATATGCAAGAATATGGTATTACCATTATACGTCCGCTCATTTACATCGGCGAAGAGGACATACGAGCTTTTGCAGAACAGCATGGATTTATACGGATCATGTGTCGGTGTCCTGTAGGTCAAAATTCTATGCGCAAAAAGGTTAAAGATATGCTTCAAGAAATCGAACAGCTATATCCCCATGCACGAGAGAATATTGCAAGGGCCGGTCTTCTGTACGGGTCACACAAGGCTGCCAATCCGTAAGAAAAATTTTCTATTTACATTTGTCTTTGGTCCCCTTACACTTTTTATGAAAAAGGAGAACACAATGACTTACTCTGCACCAAGCGAACATGAAAGCAGGATTCATATCCAGGGAGTAGAAATCGCCTTAGGCTTTCCGGATGAATTTAACTTTCAATGGATTGGTCAAAAAGATGTATTAGATCAACTCCTGGCTGCTTGGCTGGTGATAGATGAAAAAGATATTCCTCTTAATCCTCGTCTGATTGGTAAACCGGGTGTGGGGAAGACAACTTTGGCCTATGCTGCTGCAAAGAAAATGAAGAAAGATGTTTATATTTTTCAATGCACGATGGATACTCGTCCGGAAGACTTACTCATTACACCCGTAATAGATAAAACAGGGGGTATTCGTTATGTGGCATCTTCATTAGTGACAGCAATGATTCGTGGAGGCGTTTGCATTTTAGATGAAGCCAATCGCATGAGTGAAAAATCATGGGCCTCTTTGGCACCGTTGCTTGATACACGACGCTACATTGAATCCATTGTAGCGGGTCTAAAAGTGGCCGCAAACCCTGAATTTCGTATTTGTGTGACGATGAATGATGATGCTTCCACGTTTGAAATTCCTGAATATATTCATAGTCGTTTGCAACCTCAGATTTATCTTGATTTTCCGGAAGCCGAAGAAGAAAGGCGCATACTAAAGGAAAATTTACCATTCATTGACGAACACATCATGGATTATGTGATTAACTTCTTGCAAAAAGCTCATGCAAGCAATGAAAATTATACAATACGGGATGGTATCAATATCGCACGCTACGCTGCTAAAAGGCTAAAAAGTTTGAATACAAGTAAAATCAATGTGGACAATCTTTTGCGTCAAGCTGTGTTGATGACTCTGGGTGATGAAGCTCTTGTTCACCTGATGTAAATTTTATGCACAAACACGATCCATTTTATATACAAAAAGGGCACATCTTTGCAGTGCCCGTTCTTCATTACAAAATGGAATTGACCGCTCATGTACGTCAAGTTTTCGAAGCCATTAAGCCTGATTGCGTGGCTGTTGAGCTTCCGGAAACGATGCATTTACGTTTTCTACATGCTACCTCGCGTTTGCCTGATATCAGTGTGGTAATGACCCATGACACGAAACATACCCCTATTTACTACATGTGCGAGCCATGCGATCCAGCTTTTGAAGGCCTGCGTAGTGCAATGGAAAGCCATATTCCTGCTTTTTGTATAGACCTTGATGTAGACTATTATCCTGATGTATTTGAATATATGCCTGACACTTATGCCATCCAAAAAATTGGGATGAAAGCTTATTATGAAGCTTATAAAAAAAACGTCATTGAAAGTAGACCTTCTCCTCACAAGATAGATGCGGATCGTGAAATGTATATGGCTAAACGGTTAAAAGAGCTTTCTTTTTCCTATGAGCGAATACTCTTTATATCCGGCATGGCCCATGTGGAAAACGTTCTTAAAATGACTGATGAGCCAACATTTCCTTCGTTAAAGCATGCAATGCGAGAACACATAGAGCTCTTGACCCTGACAGAGCAGTCGGCGCAAGAAGTCATGGCAGAATATGGCTGGATATCCACACATTATGAAAATGCCCGTTTAACTTACCCCTCAAAAAATCCTGACGAATATACTCCTCCTTTTCCTCCCGATCGTCAAAAATTGATCTATGACTTGTTTAAGGCCGCTGCTGAAAAGTATGTATTAAATACCGGCAATAAATTCCCTGGCTATAACATGCGTAATTTGATGAAATTTTCGCGCAACTATGCCTTAATTAAAGATAATCTTTTGCCGAATTTATACCAAATTTTGAGCGTAGCCAAAAGTTGCGTAGATCATAATTATGCTTATGAGGTTTGGGCATTGGCAACAGCTTATCCTTTTCTTCGCAATGTGGACCAGTTGCCCGAAATCGATTTAACCATTAAAGACGTTTGGGGATCAAGCAAACTGATTCGTTTCCACCTTAAGGAAAAAGGGAGAAAAAACTCTCAATTCCAACTGAGACGAAAAGACCGCTCCCCCTTCCGGTTCAAACCTCCTGGAATGTTCAGTATTTGTTCATACCCACCAGAAGATGTCGTTATAGAGAAATTTGGTGATTTTTTAAAAAAGAAAGGCACACAATTGCTCCGCGAAGAAGCCGCGCGGACCCTGCCATTTTCTTCTAGCTTGGAAGATGGTTTAGACACCAAGGAAACTATCCGCCATTGGCATGAAAAAAAACTCTATGTAAAAGTATCTGGAAAGCCTCCGGGAGGCGTTGGATCCGTGGTCATTATTTTTGATGAGGATTCTGCGAAAGAAGAGGAAGAGCGCCAGGAAAATTACCCCTGGCGTACTACATGGTTGGGAGAACACAGTCAAGAATCCGACATGGCTTTTTATGCCACATCGGTGGTAAATAATATTGTGGGACCAGGTATTTCGCGGTGTGAGTATGGGGGCTTTTTGATGTCTTATCCTCCAAGACGGATCATGGATGTGTGGACAGATCCGGATTATCAGGATTGCATTTCAAAAGCTGAAGTATTGCTCATGGCGGCGATAGATTATGCAGTCAAACCCCTTGTCGTTTATGTAGCCAGTAAGCCCCCTCGCAGTATCATGAAAAGCTTTGCAAGGCGATATGGAAAGAAAGTCGTGTATATTCCTATTGGGCAATTGTCGCCTATGACGCTAAACAAATTGAGAGTTTTTCATGTCCTTGACGGACATGACAAACGCGAAATAGCGGGTGACTACATTTATTGAAATAGAACCTGTTTTTTTTATCCTAAGAGTTTTTTTCGAATCAGATCTAACATTTCGTTGATTGTGTGAAGTCTGTCTATCAAATCAGGCGTCAGGCGAAGATCAAGATTCAACTGATGAACCTCTTGTTGAAGTGTAGAGAGACGAGAATCAAAAATACTCAACTGCTCGGGCCCAGTCTTTTTGGTCATGAAAATTTCGTCATAAAGATGAGGGACTTCATGCTCTAGGTAGGCAATTTGCGATAGCACGTCAACCAGGTGCTCGTGCTCTTCATGACCACTAGAGTCAGGGATGGCATGATTGATGATCTTATCAATGGCATGTAGAGCCGCATCAAAAAACTTTTCGCGCCGTTTATCGACCTGGGCTTTCCAGAGCGCAATTTCTTTTAAGGGTAAATCATGCGGTTTAGCTCTTAAGTCATTGAGACCTTTTAAATAAGGTTCAAGATGCATCTCTAGGCGTTGGGCGAGAGCTATTTTTTCATCCTCATCGACTGCTAAAGTTTCCAACATGTGTTCTTGATAATCATTAATCACTTGAATATCGCGATAGATAACTTGTAAAAAGTCATCCACGGTATAGCGAATAATGGCTTTGACAATTGCCGATTTGTCATTGGATTTAGAGCAAATCTGAACCCAGAGTTTAGCCTTTTCTATCCATTGGCTGTATCGTTGGTAAGCTTTTGCTTGATGGATCACAGAAACAGGTTGTTCCAAAGTTTTATTTAAACGTGAAATTTCCTTAATGAGAGGGTCAATAATTTCTTCAACAGATGTAAAAACCTCATGATCGAGCTCATTTTTCAGCTCTTCTTTTATGGCAATGAGTTGTTTTAAAACAGTTGAAGCAGTCTTTTGTAGATCTTGAATTCTACCAGTTAATTGATGGTCTTCCATCGGTTTATTTTGAAATATTTGAAAAGTGGACCGAATTCGATCTACAAACCGATTCAAAAGGGAAAAAGATTTTTTTTCAGGTTTCTGTGGATAAAATTTCCACTCTCCAGAATCTGACTTCTTGTGTGTCATAACATCTTATCATTATAAAATTAAAGAGCATTTTACTGTTTCGTTTCATTTTTTAATAGTCAATAATGGTTGACTTTACACTTAAAAATTAGTTAACCTTAATGATCGATCTTATTGAAGGTACCTCCATGAATGCTCGCCCTAAAATACTTATTACCAATGATGATGGAGTTCTTGCTCCTGGTATACGGCATCTTTGGAATGCGCTAAAAAACTTTGCAGACATCGATGTTATTGCTCCTGCCTCTGAGCAATCAGCTGTGGGCGTCAGTATTACATTGCGTAATCCCTTGCGTATTCTTGAAGTTGATTGGCCAGAAAAGGGACGTGCGTGGAGCATTTCGGGCACACCGGCAGATTGTATAAAGATGGGTTTAAAAATAATCCTACAAAAAAAACCTGATTTAATAGTTTCGGGAATTAATCGCGGTTCCAATGCAGGACGTAACATTATGTACAGCGGGACTGTCGGAGGAACCATTGAAGGAATTCTTCAAGGAATACCTAGCATTGCTTTTTCCTGCGTCGATTATTTCGATACAAACTATCAAAAAGTGGAACAATACATCCCTAAACTTATTGATTATGTTTTAAAACATCCCTTGCCTTCAGGGACTTTGTTGAATGTAAATTTTCCTTCTTACCAACACGAAATAAAGGGTTTTAAGCTTACCCGGCAAGGCAAAGAACTTTGGACCGAAGATCCACATGAAAGAAATCATCCTGCTGATGGACATTCCTATTACTGGCTGGGTGCTAAGCTGCAGCAATTTGATGAACATGAGGATAGTGATATTGTTTGGCTGTCGCGAGGGTATATAGCTGCTGTTCCTGTGCATGTAGGAGAATTAACTGATTTATCGCATTTCAATGCACAGAGAGATCATTTTGAAAACCACCTTAACTAACACCAGTTGCAAGTTGTAGTGTTGTAGGTTAACCACTGAGACCACCGACCCAACTTTACCCCTAACTTTTTTTAAGACACTAAAAATCAATAAAATATAAAATTTCTGGAAAGCATTCTACACTACATCTTTAAGATTTATCAATTTTTAATGAATTGATCTGGCAATTTTACCAGGCTTGGCGTTGATATTAAGAGCTGTATAAATTTCTTTATGAATAGATTCAGGATTTGTTGTTGACCTTATTCGAACTTGTTGGTTAGCTTTATCTCGAAAAGCTGTTGTAATGCGTGCTTGGGTGTTCATATAAGAACGAAGCGTATGCCACCGTAAATTAATTCCCTTTTCTTTTAACTTATATAGAACTGTTTGCATGACATGATATGCAAGAACAGTAATAAAAAGGTGTCCATCAACTCGATGTTCCTTTTGGTGGAATACGGGACGCAAACCTAGTTCTCCTTTTAAACAACGAAAACCATTTTCCGCTTCTGTTAGCATAATATATGTATCCCATAATTCTTGGGAGGTCCATTCCAATAGATGAACTCGGAGACAGTACCCCCCATTAAATCGGTCATCTAATTCTTTTTCATCAAAACTCCATTTGATAGATTTCGCATTTTTGCTATTCTCATCTGGAATTATCTCAACATTATAAAATTGAGAGATTCGGCGATACCTCTGCTTTAATCTTCCAAGTCTTTCTAATAGTAGTCTATAGCTCTTTGTGCAGTTCTTTTTTTCAAGTCCGCTCGCCATTTTATTTAATCCGGCTTCAAATTTCTTTTGAGCTTGAGTTCTCCATTTCTCTTCTGTAGCTAATGTTGCTTCTGATTGGCAATAGACAAGTGTTTCATTGGTTGTTGGATTTTTTGTGCACGCAGCTCGAACGCTTTGTTCTTTTTTTTCTTTTACAGTTTCAAAGTTAAGTCCTTCGGGAAAGAGCTGAGATCGTTTTCTAGAACAAACGATGTAAGGATACTTTTCAGCTTGCAAGTATTTAATATTGTCTTCGGTAGCCAAACCCGCATCAAGTACTATTATTGGTTTAATATTTTGATAATCTAGCCGCTTAATCACTTTTTCTAGAGTTTTGGCTTCGGCAACATTTCCTTCAAAGATGTCGGTTTTTAGGGGAAAACCTTGGGGATTAAATACGATGCCTAAAGTTATCAATGGACAGTCATTTCGCTTTTCCTTTGATCGTCCTTTTTTTGCTTTTAATATTTTTTTCGCAGTGCCTTCAAAATAAGTATTTGTTAAATCATATAGGGCAATGGTATTTTTTAAAGAAAACAAACTGGATTCTTTTTCTTTTAGATGATCTTCAATGGCATCTTTTTTCTCATAGAGGATATCGCCTATTGTATAAACACTTTTGAGCGAAAGACGTTCAAAAGAGGTTTCAAAAAGCTCATCTAAAGCAGAGGCGTTTTGGAGCCACTTAAAAATTGATAGCTCACTTGTTTTGCCAGCTAATCTACCGATAATTAGTGCAGTAGCAAGTTCTATTTGACGTTTGCTAAAACCAAGATCTTGTAATTTGGTATCAAGTTCAAGTTGACGAATCGTCTCTAAACAAATGTGTTCTAGGCCGGTTGTACGCATATTTTCATGTTCAATCGAATTTATATCAATTGTTTGATAATCAGTTTCTTTAGGAGTACTCGTGAGACAAGTAGATTGTTTACGAATTAGCATTTTAGCATAGTGTTGAGCTAGTTTCTCAATATGATCAGAGTAAGCAAAGAAACTGTTTGAACTTGTGGTAATTTCTTCAATGCGATTTGCCAATAATTTTTTTTCTTCATCAGCCAACTCAATATTGCCCAGATTTAAAAGAATAACTTGACGAGGGCCTCGTTCGGTCCGGACTGATTCAATAAGCTGATAGGAGTAATATCGCTTTTTGGTCTTAGGATCTTGTTTGAGAGTTTTTCTTATAAACATGTTAAGGACAATAGCAGGGTCAAAAATTTTTAGTCAATACATGACAAGTTTTTCTGACACTACATAGAGAATAAGCAGTTTTTTAACCATTTCTTAAGATATCGCCTGTAGGGGGGTACAGGAAAAAAGCATAGAATTGCTTCGTAAATGTATATTTTTTTTTTATTAAGGGTAAA
>CAVVKX010000028.1:0-280164 GCA_963748975.1 uncultured Parachlamydiaceae bacterium | reverse complement strand
TAGCGGGCCGCGTGGAGTCGATCAGCGAGCGCAGCTGGCGCACCCGTTCATCGGGGTCGGCCGTCAAAGCCTCGCTGCGCGTCCGCCAGCTCCTCGACAAGGGGACGCTCGTTCCCGGTGTCGTCGTTCGAAGCGGCCGTCGTTGTCATCGGTCCTTTGCCGCAGAGACGATGCCCGATCCAAGGACTCGATCGCCGTCGTAGTAGGCGACGATCTGGCCGGGAGCGGCCCGCCGTTGGGGGCGTGAGAAATCGAATGCCGCGGTCAGTAATCGCTGCCTCATGGGCCTGGCCATGGGCGCTCATCTGGACGAGCACCGCCTGACCGATCGCTGGCGGCGACTCGGTGAAGGTCCGCTGCTCGAGGCCGATATCGATCACGTCGAGATCCGAGCGCTGACCGACGACGACCTCGTTTCGAGTGGTATCGACTTCGAGCACGTATCGACGCTCGCCCGTCGTCGTCCCGAGACCTCGCCGCGGGCCCACCGTCACGAGCTCTCGCGCCCTTGACCTCGCCGACGACCTCGCCGGCTTCGTCGACGACGGGCGCACGGTGGAGGCGGATGCGGTCGCCGAGAAACTGTGCGCGACCTTGGTTGGCCGTCCGCGAGGCGATGAAACAGACGTCTTGGCTCTCTGCTTTGGACGCTGTACGCAGACCTTTCTCGAGCGCAATGGCGCGGACCGAGGCCTTCGTGTGCTCGCCCACCGGCAACAGCGTCCGACCGAGCGCACTGGGACCGAGCACCGCAAGCACATACGACGGATCCTTGGCCGCATCTCGACCCCGCCACAGGCCAACTGGACCCGTCGGATTGCGGACGATTCGGGCATGGTGACCGGTAGCGATGGCATCGAAGCCAAGCCGTTTCGCTGGGCGAGAAATCGACCGAACTTGAGGTGCCGGTTGCACTCGACGCAGGGATTCGGCGTGCGTGATTTCGGTGTGCGTGGCCACATAGGGCTCGACGACCAACGACTCGAAATCGTCGGTGAAGCTGAAGACATGGTGCTCGATACCGAGCTGATCAGCGACGCGCAACGAGCGTCGACGACATCGGCGACCGAGCAGCACCCCGAATCGCCAAGACCGCCCCAGAGCTTCATCGTCGCGCCGACCACGTCGTGGCCCTGGTCGACGAGAAGCGCCGCCGTGACCGACGAGTCGACACCACCGGACATCGCGAACGAGCACCCGCATAGTGCCTCAGTCTTCCAGGAATCAGGAGCTACTCAAGCGCTCGACGGCGCTGTGGATGACCTCGAGGGCCCACTCGAGCTCGTCGATCGTCGAACTCTCGCCGAAGGAGAAGCGCAGCACGCTTGCTCGAAGGCCTTGGCCGACTCCCATCGCGGCGAGCACGTGGCTCTCCTCGCTGTGCCGCTGGCACAAGACGAGCCGGCCGAGACCGCGACGTCTTCGTCGAGCAGGAGCAAAGAGCTCCTCGGTCTCGACGCCGAGGAAAGCCGATCGCGCAGATCCCCGTACGTGAGCAGAAGCGGCGACGAAGCCCTGACTGCGTCGACTGACCCGGCCAACTTGCCAACGAGCCGCACGCAGAGCTCGTGGGTCGAGACCGTCGCCTCGCGTCGTGTGGGTGGTTGCTCGCGCAGCTGCAGCCATCGCGACCGCGCCGGCGACGTTCTGGGTCCCGGCACGGCGCTCGCGTCCCGGCCTCCACCAACGACGAGTGGCCTCAGCGCGTCGAGCGCTCGTGGCTTGACGAGAGCGTGCCAAAACCCCTTTCGGTCCACCGAACTTATGGGCCGAGATACTGATCAAGTCACAGGCAGCGATCGGGCCGGCAAGGCCCATCCATGAACGGCCTGGATCCTGTCGCAGTGGATCAGCGTTTCCGGCGCGAGCTTGCGAACGAGCTCGACAACTTGTTCGATCGGCTCGCGGTGTGCGGACCTCGTTGTTCACGGCCATCACCGAGACGAGCGCCGGAGGCTCCTCGAGCATCGCCGAGAGCGCGTCGAGGTCAACCACGGCCTTGCCCGTCAACGGCGATGAGCTTGGCGCCGACGAGTGCCGCAGGGCGCAACAGCGCGTGGTGCTCGACTGCGCTGACGATCACCCCGGCCCAGCTCGACCCGCCTATCCCGTGAACGGCGAGGTTGTCCGCTTCTGTCCCCGCTGAAGGTGATGACCTCACCGCCGTCGATTCCGAGATAACGACAAAGATCATCTCGTCGGTCGAGTGCACGACGGGCCGTGCGGGCGGCGCGTGGCGCGCGGCAGAGGGATTGGCGAAGACCTCCGACAGATACGGCAGCATCGCGTCGATCGCTTCGGCCTTCATCGGCGTCGTGGCCGCGTGATTTAGATATGCCCTCGGCTTTGCTGTCATCGGTGCGGAACTGAGGCGGGCAAAACAAGCCGCGGTGTTCATCGTCAGATAGGCCAAGCTCGGGGCACTCGCCCCGCTCGTCATCTTCGTGACGCTCGGGAACGTGTCACCGTACGTGGTGACAAAGCCCGCGCCAGGGCGCTCGTTCGCGAACTCGAGCGCAAAAGCGGCTCGTCACGCGGGAGACGACCCCGAGCGCCGAAACATCTGAGCCGTCGTAAGGACCAAGGTGGTCGGCGTCAAAGACGTCGAGGAACCACTTCTGGCTCCCGGACACGGCGTTGTACAACGCAACGGCGTTTTGTGGCGGATTGCAGTCATCGACAGCGCTTTGCACGACGAGAAGCGGCGGCCCGTCACGCCGGGCATAGGCCCCGGCGGTGGTCTCGATCTCGGCTCCGGAGAGATCGACGACCGCACGTATGGCGAGCGAGGTGACGACGTCGTGGATGTCGTAGGCGAGCGCCATGACGCTCGTCGCGCCGTCTGATTGACCCGCCAGTGCCAACTCGTTCGGGATGACGAGACCTTTCAGCATCGGACAAGACGGCGAGCTCTTCGTCGTGGCACTTCGTACCGCTTGGCCGATGAATGCCACGTCACCAGGTTGGTTCGCGATGTCCTGTTCGCCCGCACCGCGGTTGCGGCGACTGCCGCGGTGTTGGTGTCGGGAAAGATCGGGGCCACGACCACATAACCGGCACGTACCCACGCATCGAGCAATGACGCATAGGTATCGGGCGTGAGGGAAAAACCGTGCGCGAAGACGACGACGGGGAATGGGCCGCGGCGATACGCCGGGTGGGCGTGGCTGCCGTCTTACTTGATGCGACGCCATTTTGTCGTCGGATAGCGAATCTCAGTCTCGAGCACCCGGCCTTTGGTCGTGACCGCCGTCGCGTAGTTGTAGGTTCGATGCGTAGGCGTCCACGAAACGACACGTGACGAGACCAACGTGGAACGCCGATCTGGCGCGACCGCTCGACGCAGCCGTCGAGCCGGATGCAGATGAAGCACCGCGCCCGTGGTCGACGACGACGAGCGCCGCACTGGCGATCGCCAAGGCGACGATGCCAAGCGTGACACGCTCCTGCGGCGCTTTATCGCCGCCGCGCGCCGCGCTCCAGCCCGTCCGGTCCGCGCCGGACGCCGTCGGGGCTTGGGCGCGGTTCCGACTCGATCCGGATTGGCGCGGCGAGCAGTCGCGGCGTTGACATCTTTGGACGGGCGACGGCGCCCGGAGCCGGAGCTTCGCGAACGGGCCCGAGCGGCGAGACGGAGGAGCCACGCCCAGACCGTACCGGCAGCACGGCGCCACGATGGATCGCTGACCGGCCGAACCGGCAAAAGCCGAGATCAGCCGGGCTGGACGATCATCACGACAAATGCTGCCACGAACAACAGCGACGTCGACGCGGCGCAGCGTTCGCAACGAGCCGCCAAGACGACGAGCGCGCTTTGACGCTCATCGTCCTTGCCGAGCGCAAAGAGCTGCTGCATCTCCGCCTCGGCGGGCCAGAGCACGGTATAATTTTTCTGAAATATTGGAATGAGGTCATTCTTCTTTTTTTATACTGAAGCGTCAATGAAGATGGGCATGATCCCCGGCGTAATCAATACCTACACGAGAGTATTGACTTAATAACTGGCAATCTCGAGATTCAAATTCTGCCTATTACAAAATAAAGATTTTTTTGATTATTTATGGCACACCAAAGTCTCAAGTTAGGTTTAAACAGGATCTTCTATTCCGTTAAGCTTTTGTTGGGCCAATTTATGGCCTTGATCAGCAGCTTTTTGCCACCATTCAAAAGCTTTCTTATAATCTTGATCAACACCTTTGCCCTTATCGTAACAACAGCCAAGGTTATATTGAGCAACAGTATACCCTTGATCAGCAGCTTTTTGAAACCATTCAAAAGCTTTCTTATAATCTTGATCAACACCTTTGCCCTTATCGTAACAACAGCCAAGGTTATATTGAGCAACAGTATCCCCTTGATCAGCAGCTTTTTGACACCATTCAAAAGCTTTCTTATAATCTTGATCAATGCCTTGGCCCTTATCGTAACAATAGCCAAGGTTATTTTGAGCAACAGCATGCCCTTGATCAGCAGCTTTTTGAAACCATTCAAAAGCTTTCTTATAATCTTGATCAACACCTTCGCCCTTATCGTAACAACAGCCAAGGTTATATTGAGCAACAGTATACCCTTGATCAGCAGCTTTTTGAAACCATTCAAAAGCTTTCTTATAATCTTGATCAACACCTTTGCCCTTATCGTAACAATAGCCAAGGTTATATTGAGCAGCAATATACCCTTGATCAGCAGCTTTTTGAAACCATTCAAAAGCTTTCTTATAATCTTGATCAATGCCTTGGCCCTTATCGTAATAATAGCCTAGTCTATTTTGAGCGTCAGCATGCCCTTGATCAGCAGCTTTTTGAAACCATTCAAAAGCTTTCTTATAATCTTGATCAACACCTTGGCCCTTATCGTAACAATAGCCAAGGTTATATTGAGCAGCAATATACCCTTGATCAGCAGCTTTTTGAAACCATTCAAAAGCTTTCTTATAATCTTGATCAATGCCTTGGCCCTTATCGTAACAACAGCCAAGGTTATATTGAGCAACAGTATACCCTTGATCAGCAGCTTTTTGCCACCATTCAAAAGCTTTCTTATAATCTTGATCAATGCCTTGGCCCTTATCGTAACAATAGCCAAGGTTATTTTGAGCAACAGCATGCCCTTGATCAGCAGCTTTTTGAAACCATTCAAAAGCTTTCTTATAATCTTGATCAATGCCTTGGCCCTTCTTGTAACAACAGCCAAGGTTATATTGAGCAGCAATATACCCTTGATCAGCAGCTTTTTGAAACCATTCAAAAGCTTTCTTATAATCTTGATCAATGCCTTGGCCCTTATCGTAATAATAGCCTAGTCTATTTTGAGCGTCAGCATGCCCTTGATCAGCAGCTTTTTGCCACCATTCAAAAGCTTTCTTATAATCTTGATCAACACCTTTGCCCTTATCGTAACAACAGCCAAGGTTATATTGAGCAACAGTATACCCTTGATCAGCAGCTTTTTGCCACCATTCAAAAGCTTTCTTATAATCTTGATCAATGCCTTGGCCCTTATCGTAACAATAGCCAAGGTTATTTTGAGCAACAGCATGCCCTTGATCAGCAGCTTTTTGAAACCATTCAAAAGCTTTCTTATAATCTTGATCAATGCCTTGGCCCTTATCGTAATAATAGCCTAGTCTATTTTGAGCGTCAGCATGCCCTTGATCAGCAGCTTTTTGAAACCATTCAAAAGCTTTCTTATAATCTTGATCAACACCTTCGCCCTTATCGTAACAACAGCCAAGGTTATATTGAGCGTCAGCATCCCCTTGATCAGCAGCTTTTTGCCACCATTCAAAAGCTTTCTTATAATCTTGATCAATGCCTTGGCCCTTATCGTAACAATAGCCAAGGTTATTTTGAGCAACAGCATGCCCTTGATCAGCAGCTTTTTGAAACCATTCAAATGCCTCTTTGCAATCTTTGACAACGCCCAATCCTTTTTCATAACACAATGCTAAACAATATTGTGCATAGATTATTTTGTTTTCTGCTTGATGTTGAAACCATTGAATTTGTTCTGATACTTTTTTATACAATTTTTCGCTTTCAACTATATTTTTATATCCGTTACTTTCACTTTCATAAAGTCTAGCCAAGCTAAGATAAGCCGGTGGATATTTTTGTTCTGCAGCTTGTATTAAAAAAGGTAAGGCTTTTTGATATTGATATTTAAGCATTAGCTTATAGCCTTCATGATAAGAATCTTCGCCAGGATGAACTATTTTAATACTTTTTTGTTGAAGTTCTTGAAGATCTATTTGCTTTAAAGGCTCATCAGGCTTGTTTTGAATTTGAACAATAACATACTCTTCAGGGATTATTGAAGGCTCAATATGACGAATTTCTTTTTTTAGTTCGTGCGCCAAATTATGCTGAAAGGGGAATGATGGATCATGTTGTAAGTTTTTATCTATGTTATCAAAGGCAGGGAGATTATCTTGTCTTAGATTTTTGGGGTCTTCATTTATGACCTTATCAGGAACAACCTCAGGTCTTTTACTTATATTCATAAGGGCAATGAGAATATTTCCTATAACGGGGATTAGTAGGACAGCACATCGAGCCAAACTCTTTTCTTTTATGTGTGTGTAATAATGGTTATTCCTAATTTTTTCTTCACTTATCAATGGCAGAATGACGCACTTTTGAAAAATATCTATTAAATTAGTAACAGTACTAAATACAGGGATATAATCAAAGGCACGGTCAGTTTTAACCAAAAATGAATCAATTTTCATAAATACCTATTTTAGGTTTTTTTTAAATATTCACTTTAATAATAAGTGTTTTATAAGTCAACTTGATAACAAAGGGCGTTGTTGCATTAATCACCACCGAGCTAATGAGATCACTGAGATAATATGAGAAAATTGAGAGGGACTATACGATTAGGCGTAGAATGCCCTGCTTCAGTAGTTTTTGCTGGTTTTTTATACCAATTATAAGTCGTCCCATCGCCGAAGGCTTTGGAGTGTCGGTGCTTTAGCGCCGCTTTTATTTATGAGTGTTATAAAAAAAATTTCTCGCTTTTTACATGTCTGTGGAATAAAGCGGCGCTAAAGCACCGACACTCCAAAGCCTTCGGCGAAGTTTTTGATTTGTGTGTTTTATAGTTATGCAAATTAACTTGGTAATACATATTTTATTACATACTCATTACTCTGCCGGTAGCTTTTCGTCAAGGCTCTAAAAATGCTTTGAACACAACTATTGACAACTTGAAACGGCGTTGTTGCATAAATAACTACAGAGCCAGTGAGATCACAGAGAAGCGATGAGAAAGTTGAGGAGGGTTATACTTTTAAACGACGAATACCATTCTTCAGCAATTTTACGTTAAAGTTGATCAATAGTCCTCTGCCTCCTCCGGCCTGTTTCAAATAGGACAAAAGCTGTGCTTCATGAACAGGTAACAGCTCAGAGACAGCTTTGATTTCAACAATCACTTGCCCTTGAACAACCAAGTCTAAGCGATACCCAGCATCTAATTTTATACCTTTATAAGAAATAGGAAGATTTTTTGTCGTTCGATTTTTAGACCACTTAATGAAAGCTCGTGACACAAACACACTTCATAAGCAGACTCTAATAATCCTGGACCTAGCTCTCTGTGAACCTCTATAGCTGCGCCAATAATTTGTTCTGTTAAAGTATCATTGTCGATACCGATTCAACAGGACTTAAAGTTTATGGAGAAGGAGAATGGAAAGTTCGCCAACATGGTTATAGCAAACGGAGAACATGGAGAAAACTTCATTTGGCAATTTGTCCAGATTCTAATGAAATTTTGTTTGTAAAACTTACTGACAACAAGACGTACGATCATAAAGTTTATCCTCAGTTTATAAAGAATGCCCCAAAAACTGTTAAGCGAACATAAGAAGTCTTGCTGAAACGGGCATGTATAGATTTAAAGTACTCTTTGGAAGAGATCTGAAATATCGAACATTTCAAGGACAACAGTCTGAGACATATGTTAAAGCCAGAGCATTAAACATCATGACAAGCTTAGGAATGCCCCAAAGTATGAAAAAAACAGCCTAATTCTCCCCATCTCACATTTTCTCAGTGATCTCACTGGCTCAGTGGTGAATTGTACAACAAAGCAGTTACATTTTATCATATGAATGGTGTTATTTCAGGAGCAGGAGATTAAAAAGTTTAACCGGCAAAAATGAAAAAATCAAAATAGCCGCAAATGAAACAATGCCTACAATCCCGGCAGGCCAAGTATGGGCTGGTGCGGTTTCTTCACTGGGAACTTTGGCAAACATCAAGGCAACCATACGTAAATAATAGTAAGCGGAAAGGATTGTTGTCAGCAATCCTACAATCACCAAAAGATAGTATCCCGATTGAAAAGCCACTTTAAAGATGTAAAACTTAGCAAAAAAACCTGCTGTGGGAGGGACGCCCGCTAAAGTTAAAAGGCAAAGGGTGAAGATACCAGCCAGTAGAGGCGAACGGCGAAAAAGTCCGTTCAAGTCATGCATCATGACCCCTTCAGAGTCATTGTCAAGAAAGGCCATGACAGCAAAACACCCCATCGTGGCTATCGAATAAACAGCTAAATAAAACAAGAGAGCGGGAAGTGCGTCAGAAGTTCCTGCCGCCAAGGGAATCAGTAAAAAGCCTGCATGGGAAATTCCGGAATAAGCAAAAAAGCGTCTGAGTTGAACTTGGCGCAAGGCCACAGCATTTGCATAGATTAGTGTCGGATAGGCGAGTAAGGCAATACCTTCATTCCACAAAAGGTTAAATTGAGGAAGTGCAACGAGAAAAACGCGGACGAAAGCGGCAAAAGCGCCAATTTTAGTGCCGACGGCCATGAAAGCTGTCACTGGATTAGGAGCTCCACAATATGCATCAGGTGCCCAAACATGAAAGGGGACAATAGCTGCCTTAAAGGCAAAACCTAAAGTGACCAGCGCAATGCCGCTAAGAAAGAATGTTTGGGCTTGTGTGGTAGAAAGTCCTTTGTAAGCACCCATCAAAGTATCCAGTCGCGTGGTTGCCGTAGCTCCATAAATGAGCGCAATTCCATATAGCAGAAATGCCGCGGCTAAAGCTCCCATCAAAAAATATTTAAGCGAGGCTTCGCGTGATATTGCCCAATTTTTCATGTATCCGCACATAATATATAGCGAAATGGAAAGAGTCTCCAGTCCCAGAAAGATGGTTAAAAAATCGGCTGCAGCTCCAATTAAAATCAGGCCAAATAAGGCTGAAAGAAGAAGAAAGTTGTATTCTCCTTGCGTGGCTTCAAAGCGTTGAAAAAAAGAGGATGACAAAAGAACAGATCCTAAACCGACGATTAAAAAGAAAAGTGTAAACAGGCGAGCTAGGGAATCGAAGCTGATCCAGGGAGTTAAAAGCTGATTTTCGCTTGGAGGAGCAAAATAAGCCGCGCCCATGGCAAGAAAAATGGCTAGCGTGGTCACGCTCGAAGATAGTTTTTGGGAAGCTTGAGCAGAAAAACTTTCTATGACAAGCAAAATCAAAGCAGCGATTAATAAAATTAGCAGAGGACTTAAGGCAGCAAAATCAGTAAGGCTTAATGTCATGTTCATTGGCATTCCTCATTTCAGTGATAGCGATCATATTGTTTTTTTCTGTGGCTTGACGAATCAGTTTTAATACCGGCGAGGGGTAAACACCAATCCATAAAATTAGAGCAACTAAAGGAAGGGCGATGGCGATTTCTTTGCCCTTAATATCAATCCAGGATTCTTGGTATAATTTTGGTGATTCAAAATAGACCTTTTGCATCCAACGCAGCATATACATTACAGATAAAATGACCGTTAATCCTAAGAAACTAGTTAAAAGGGGATGTTTAACAAAAAGTCCAAAGAAAATCAGAAACTCTCCCACAAAATTATTTGTACCCGGTAGCGCAATGGATGCTAGTACGAAAAATAGTGTCAGCCAACATAAGTGTGGAAGAAATTTGGCCATGCCGCTGAAAGATTTTATCTTTGTTGTTCCGATCCTTTCAGCCAACCAGCCCGAAACGAGGAACAGGGCTGTAATAGTCAATCCATGATTGAGAGCTTGTAAGATTGCACCTGTATGAGCAGTTTGATTCCAAATGAATACACCCACCAAAACAAAATTAACATGAGAGAAGCTCGAGTAGGCAATCAGACGCTTATAATCATTTTGCATCCAAGCAGCCAAACCTCCATAAAAAACTCCGGCGATAGCTAGGCCTAAAAGCAAAGGACTCCATGCGATCAAAAATTGAGGAAAGAGTTCCATGCCGATCCTTAAAAATCCATAGATACCCGCCTTGGAAAGAAGGGCAGAAAGTAGGATCGTGCCTGACGTTGGAGCTTGACAATAAGCTTCCGGCAGCCAAGCATGAAAGGGAAATAAAGGCGTTTTTACTGCAAAGGCTAGAAAAAAAATGGCTGCTAGCCAAGTAGCATGCGGTGCATGGGATGAAATTTTTGCTAACGTATCCATATTAAAAGTTCCCGTTCCTGTGACCGAGGCGTTGGCAAAATAAAGGAAAAGGACAGCTGCAATTAGTAATGCCGATCCTGCGATCATATAAATCAAAAATTCTAATGCTGCCGTTTGGCGTTGAGGCCCACCCCAAAGATTAATAATAAAATATAGAGGAAAGAGGATGCCTTCAAAGAAGATAACGAAAAGCGCCAGATCGCGAGCTGTAAAAAATCCTATCAATAGACCTTGCAGCAATAGGATAAAACCGAAGAACACGTTAGGAAAAGCAAGACCCTTGCTTTTTACTGCTAAAATGCTAATAGGTATAACAATAGCGGTTAGATATAGAAAAACCAAAGATAAGGCATCGACACGCAAATTAAACTCAATAGAAAGAGCAGGAAACCATACATGTTCGATTTGCATTCCGATCCAATTAGCATGATTTAGAATAAGCAAACCCAGAGGAATAAGACTGATCACAAAAGAAATCATCTTTAAATTTCTTGTGGAAAGAAAAGATAACGTGAAAGCGGCCAATGAGCCTATGAGTGGTATGATAAATAATAACATCAAGTACATGTTAATTCCTAGGCGATGAAGTAAATAATTAATAGCACCGTTCCAACTGCCATCCAGGCTACATAAGAGCGAATCTGTCCGCTTTGCATATGCTGTAGTGCCGCAGCAACTCCTTGAGTTCCTTTTGTTAGACCTTTAATGGATCCCACAAAAATGTCCGGTTCTACAACGTTGTCAATAAATAAGGAAAGTCTTTTTAAGGGAGTTACGATAAGGTAGTCATAGATTTCGTCGATATAAAATGACTTTCTTAGAAATTTAAAAGTATTTGTGCGAAGGTTTTCGCCATAGTTAACGTAAATATAGATAGCTACACCAATGCCCAATAGTGCGCCAATAATCGACATCCAGGTCTCGGGTGAAAAAATCACTCCATCGGGAACGGCAAGCTTAACGTCGGCTTCACTTAAAAAGTTTTCAAGGATGGGATGAGGGAAAACAGAGCCTAGAAAACCTCCGAAAATTGACAATAGGGCAAGAATAGAAACAGGAAATAGCATCACACGTGGAGCTTCCTTAATGGCTTTTAATATTTTCTCTTCTAAATGAGGTCGACCCATAAAGGTTAACCAGTAGGCTCGTGTCAAATAAAAAGCAGTGAGAATGGAAGCTGATAAGCCGACATAGAAAAAGGTATGGAAGCCTGCTAAGTAATCTTGTTCCAAAATCAAATCTTTACTGAAGAAGGCGGCTAGGGGCGGAACGCCCGACATCGCCAAAACACCGATGAAGAAGAGAACATGTGTCACAGGGAATTTTTTGTATAGCCCGCCCATTTTGTCCATTTCAGTGGTTCCATGCATCATATGAACAACATCCCCCGCTGCAAGAAACAATAAGGCTTTCATAAAGGCATGTGTAGTTAAATGGAACATAGCCGCATAAAAAGCTCCAACGCCGCAGGCCAAGAACATGATCCCTAATTGACTAACAGTCGAATAGGCTAGGACGCGTTTTAAATCGGTTTGGCCGACAGCGCATAAGGCTGCAAAAAGTGAGGTGATGCCTCCTATGGCTCCCACAAAATGTAAAGTATTTGGAGCCAACATAAAAAGAGGATGCACCCTTACTACGAGATAAACACCTGCTGTCACCATGGTGGCTGCGTGAATGAGAGCGGATACAGGTGTTGGACCTTCCATGGCATCAGGTAGCCACACATGCAAAGGAATTTGTGCCGATTTTCCCATGGCTCCAATAAAATAAAGCAGTGTGAGGAGACCTAATAAGGGGGCACCAAGCGCAAACATTTTCTCGGCTTTTTGATCCACATCAACAACATCGCTAGTTCCGAAGGTGTAAAAGGTCAATAGAATGCCAATGAGCAGGCCTAGATCACCTATGCGATTGACAACGAACGCTTTTGTAGCGGCAGTTGCGGCGGCAGGTCTGGTATAATAAAAACCAATCAATAAATAAGAAGCAAGACCCACACCTTCCCAACCCACGAAAAGGAGGAGCAAGTTGGCAGCAAGAACCAATAAAAGCATGGCAAAGATAAAGAAATTCATACAGGCAAAAAAACGAGCATAGTCTTCTTCATGCTCCATATAACCCATAGAATAGACATGAATTAAAAAACCCACACCTGTAATGATGAGTGTCATCAATAAAGATAAAGGGTCTATATAAAGGCTTATATCTGTTTTAAGTTCCGGAAGAGAAATCCAATTAAAAAGAGTCAATGTAATAGGCTTCATAGAGTTTTGAGTATAGATATACAAAAGACTCGAAAAACAGATAAATGCAATAAGGACAGTGCCACAACCTATCCAATTGGTTTGAGTGCGTGAAATCCAGGAGGAAGTTATTAAAAGCGCAAGAAATCCGATTAAAGGCAAGAATAGGCCTATATAAATTGCGTATTCCATTTTTATCCTCTTAATATATTGAATTGATCTATATCAACACTGTGCTTCGCACGAAATAAATTAATCATGATTGCTAGACCCACAGCTGCTTCTGCGGCTGCAACAACTAATACAAAGAAAACCCAGATTAAGCCTATTGGGTTTCCCCAAAAACGTGAAAAGGCCACAAAAAGAAGATTGGCTGAGTTAAGCATCAATTCAATCGACAAGAATAGAATGAAGGCATTGCGTCTTGTCAGTACTCCAATAATGCCTAAAGCAAACATTGCCATACTTATAAAAAGAATGAGAATGATATCCATCTATAACACCTTCCTTGCCATGTAAAGAGACCCAATAATAGCGACTAGAAAAAGTAAAATGACCGCTTCAAAAGGGAAAAAAAAGTGGATGTAAAGCTCTTCCCCTAAGGCCTGAACTGAGCCATATCCTTCCGGTAGTTGCTCAACAGCAGGTGAAAGTCCGACAAATTGTCTGCCAAGAAAAACTAAAGTGATGATGAAAGCTGCAGCTGCAAGAAATAGAAAAATGGATGAACTTTTAGCTTTCACCTTGGCAATTTCGCCATAGGCATCCTGAAAAAGGATAATGACAAACATAAAAAGCACAAGGATAGCGCCAGCATAGATTAACACCTGCATGACAGCGATAAATTGTGCAGATAGTTGCAAGTATAAAGCTGCTAAGGCCAATAAAGTCAGTAAAAAAGAGAGGCTAGAATGAACCGGTTGACGTGCGAGGACGACACCTAGAGAGGATAAGATGAGTATCATCCCTAAAATCCATTGGATGGGATTTGCGAATATCGTCATCATTAGATCTCCCTATGTGGATCACGCCCGGAATCTCCAGGATGTTTTTCTGTAAGCATTTCTTTCGTATAGATTAAAGACTCGCGAGTATAACCTGAAAGTTCATAGTCATTACCCAGAATAATAGCTCCTGTAGGACAAGCTTCTTCGCAATAACCACAAAAAATGCACCGAAGCATATTAATTTGAAAATCGGAAGCGTAGCGTTCGCCGTGTGAATGGGGATGGTCAGGATCATTTTGAGCCGGTTTTACATAGATGGCTTGTGAGGGGCATACAATGGCGCAAAGTTCACATCCTACGCATCGCTCGAGTCCATCATCCCACTTGGTGAGATAATGTCTTCCACGAGAACGAGGAGGAAGCTTTCGCTTTTCTTCAGGATAGCGGATAGTTGTGGGGCGTCTAAAGGCATGCTTAAGAACGATAAAAAGGCCTCGCAGCATGGCCATCACATTATAAATTTTTTCTTTCATATCAAACCAAAATAAAATATGCGGTAATAATTAAATTTAAAATCGCCAAAGGAATTAGAATTTTCCAACCAAAGCTCATGAGCTGATCATAACGGAAGCGCGGCAGGGTAGCTCGCACCCACATAAAAAAGAAAACTAAACAAGCGAGTTTCACGAGAAACCAAACCACCGGAATATCGCCGGGCCCAAGCCAGCCACCTAAGAAAAGGGTGATTGCTATAGCTGATACGGCAAGGATATTGACATACTCAGCAAGGAAAAAAACAGCAAACTTCATGCCTCCATACTCGGTGTGGTAACCACCTGTGAGCTCATGTTCAGCTTCTGGCAAATCAAAAGGGGCACGGTTAGTTTCGGCAAAAGCTGTGATCAAGTAGATGATGAAGCCGATAGGATTCGTCCAAATAAACCAATGAGCTCTTTGTGCTTCTACAATTCCGGGAAGACTCAACGTTCCGGCGGAAAGGACTACAGTAAGCAACGATAGGCCCATGGGAATTTCATAGCTAATCATTTGGGCAGTTCCACGAATGCCTCCCAACATCGAGTAGCGGTTATTAGACGACCAACCCGCTAACACAACCCCGTAAACAGCCAGTGAAGAGCAGGCTAATAAAAAAACGATGCCTGCGTTGACATCAGCAATAAAGAGTGTGACTGGATGGCCGAAAATTTCTACTGTGCCCCCTATAGGAATTAATACGAAAACAAATAGAGCTATGAGCAACGAGATGGCGGGAGCTAGCCAATAGGTTATATTTTCTACGCTGTTTGGTTGGAAACGTTCCTTGCTGAGAAGTTTGATGCCGTCTGCTAAAGGTTGCAACAATCCCAAGGGGCCTACACGGTTTGGACCTAGACGCAATTGCACGCGAGCCAAAAGAACCCTTTCAGCTAAGGTCATATAGGCCGCTGCGGTAAAAAGAATCAGGATCATGACAAGGCCCTTGATGAGCACTTCAATAGTCGTATCTAGCATGCTCTACCCCATTCTAAAATAATTACTGTGTCGGTATTCATTGTTTTACCTTTTGGATTTCTATGGGCATTCCATTCAGTAAGTTCAATCCAAGTTCATACACAGGAAACTCAGGAAAACCCAAAGGTAAGACTACTGTACCCATTGACACATTCGCATCTAACTTAATTTTTCCACTGATTGTATCGCCACTAGCCGTAACGTTAACAGTTTCATTGTCATGCAAATGACGTTTTGCAGCTTCGTTAGGATGGATGCGAATCCCAGGGGATTTGGCAAGATTAATGACATGGGGATTATGGTTCATGCGGACACCATGATCAAATAATGAGATTGCAAACGTTGCTGCAAGGCCACTTAATGAAGTGCTTTGAGGAGCATTCTGTGGTACATTAATAGAGCTAGGTCTTGGGGGAAGTTTGCGGCTCTCTTTCAATTTAGCTTCAAAATGATCATCTATAGTCAGTGTGATATTTAACTTTTGTGCAATTTTTTTGAATATGTCGCCATCGCTAAAAATACCTTGTGGAAGTTCTTTACCAGGTAGAAGTCGCTGTAAACGACCTTCAACATTAAGGAAGCTTCCGCCTTTTTCAACATAGCAAAAGGTAGGGAGCACAACATCCGCTTGCTGCGCAGTTTCAGTAAGGAAGATATCTTGAACGACTAAGAATTTTAACTTAGTGCGGGCCGCCTTCCATAGTTTGGATGGATACTTCATCGCTGGGTTGGCTCCAGCGACGTGTAGATAGTCCCAACCGCTGCTAGCCGCAGCTTGCAAAAGTTTTGTCGCATCAAGTCCGGGATGAGTGATGCTTTCTCCAAAAGGACCTTGGTCAGGGCGCATTCCTGCTAAACGGGCTCCGTAACTGTTTCCTTGTCCTTCCATAATATTCAGAGAAAGGTTGGAAATATTCTGACAATTCTGTAGGACTAGGGATATAATCTCAAGACGATGTGCACTTTCCAAATATTGCCTTCCTAGAAATAAGGCGCCTTTTTTCCCATTTTGTGATAATTGTGCAAGTTGAGGCAAATGTTGTTTTAATATTTCCAATTCTTGTCCGGGAGGATGCAAAATCGTCTGTTTAAAATGTGGGGCCACTTCAGGGGCATAATGGCCAATGAAAGTGATGGAAGCTCCCCGGTTTATGGCTTGGTTAAGCCTTAACCAAATGACAGGGAATTCTTCTGTAATATCCCATCCAAGCAAAATGGCATAAGATAATTCTTCACAGTCTCCAATAGATATTTCCATGCCCGGAGGTAGGCCTTCTTCTTTGACATTAAGAATAGAGGAGCCTACACGATGGTCTATATTGTTAGCACCTGCGCCTTCGCGTATAAGTTTTTGGAATAAATAATTTTCTTCTACAGTTAGTGGATTCCCGCCCCAAGCTCCGATTTTGCCATTAGGCTTAGCTTCTTTTATTTTTTCAGCGATCAATGACGTTGCTTCATCCCAAGAGGCAATTTCTAGCTTACCATAACGTCGGATGAGCGGTTTATCCAGACGTTCAGGACTCGATGAAAATTCATATCCAAACCAACCCTTATCGCAAAGCCAGATGTCATTGACATCTTTATTTTCTTGAGAACGTGTACGCATCACTTCGCCATCACGCGAATCAAAAATCATACTGCATCCTACAGGACACAGAGTACAAGTGCTGTTAGTGTGATCATTATCCCAAGGTCGTGCGCGAAAACGATATACGTCACTTGTCAGTGCTCCTACAGGACAGATCATAATCGTGTTGCCGATGAATTTAGACTCAACAGGTTTATCGCCGGGAGTTCCTACTTCAGTTCTAAAGCCTCGGTCTATAAATTCTAAGGCATGGTCGCCCGCAACAATATCTCCAAAACGTGTACAGCGGGCGCAAATGATACATCGTTCGCGGTCTAACATCAGAACCGGTCCCAAAGGCAATGGTTTTTTAAAACGGCGCTTTTCTTCAAAGAAGCGGCTAAGGCCCGGTCCATGATTGTAGGCATGCTCCTGAAGAGGGCATTCTCCTCCACGGTCGCAAATGGGGCAATCGAGAGGGTGATTGATCAATAAAAATTCTAAAATCTCTTCGCGTGCTTTAACAGCCATGGTACTCTGGTTTTAACCACCATACCTTCGGTGGCTTCTAGTGTGCATGAAGTTTGCAGTTTTGGCATTTTTTCCACTTCCACTAAGCACATCCGGCAAGCTCCAAAAGGAGGCATGCGGTCTTGATAACAAAACACAGGGATGTCAATGTTAAGCTGTTTAGCTGCGTGGTAAACAGTCGTACCTTTTGGAACGGTGATGGCTACACCATCAATTGTCAGATTGACCACTTGGGTTTTCACAGGTTCTGTTTGTGTGCTCATAGATATTTATTCTTTGTGTTAGGGATAGGATACCTTCATTTCGGGAAGCTCATTGGCATTTGGATTTCGTTGGATATAAGCTTCAAATTCATTTTTAAATTCCTGAATGGCACTGATAATAGGAGGTGCTGCTCCCACGGCTAGTGGGCAAAAGGAAGTCGCTGCCATACTGTTGCATACATCTTCAATGACGGGTAAATCGTAAATAGTGCCTCCTCCATTTTCTATGCGGGAAAGCACCTGCACCATCCACCGGGTCCCTTCACGACAGGGTGTACATTTTCCACAGGATTCATTTTGATAAAATTGCATCAGGCGATGTAGCCACTTTAACCATATCAGCTGTATCGTCCATCACGATGATGGAAGCTGTGCCCAGCGCTGTTTTGCGTTCAGCTAAAGTGTCAAAATCCATAGAGATGTCTAAATCGCGGTCATTCAACAGCGCACAGGACGATCCTCCGGGATAACAAGCTTTAAATTTTCTTCCGGGAAGCATCCCTCCTGCTGCATCAATAATTTCTCGTAAAGGAACGCCTAGCGGAAACTCATAGCATCCCGGATGCATGATTTGTCCGCTAATTTGAAAGATTTTAGTTCCGGTATTTTTCGGCTTTCCGATGCTTTGGAACCAATCCACTCCGCGATTCACTATGTGGACCACATTGCAAAGAGTTTCGACATTATTGATGATGGTGGGCTTTCCATAAAGGCCAGCTACAGCAGGAAAGGGAGGTTTAAGACGTGGTGTAGCGCGATATCCTTCCAAGGAATTCAGTAGAGCTGTTTCTTCTCCGGCAATGTAAGCACCTGCACCAGGATGAACAATGATTTCCAAAGAATAATTCGATACCCAATATATTTTTTCCTAAAAATCCTTTTTTTTGTGCTTCTTCGTACAGCTTTTCGCAATTTTGCGATACCTTCAAAGTACTCTCCTCGACAATAGATAAAAGCTATGTGGGCACCAATAGCATAGCTGGCAGAGTATGACACCTTCGATGAGTTGATGAGGATCTTGTTCTATCAATAAGACGATCTTTAAATGTTCCGGGTTCGCTTTCATCGCAATTGCATACTAGGTATTTTGGGAGGCGGAGTATCTTTTGGGATAAACCCCATTTTGCCCCCGTCACAAAACCCGCGCCACCGCGTCCGCGCAAGCCCGGATTGTTTCACCATATCAATCAAATCTGCAGGTTTGATATGGGGGATAGCTTTTTGAATGGCTTGGTAGCCGCCATTGTTTATATAAGTCTCAATTTCACATTGATTCGGAGAATCCATATGTGCCATGAGAACGCGCATTTCAGTCATGAATGCCCTCCACAATAGTGATAGGGGAAGGATGTCCAGAGCCTTTTTTAGCTTTTTCTAAAATTTGATCAAGATCATTCTTCTTTAACAGGACCCATAACTTCCTCATCGACTAACATCATGGGCGCTTTATCACAAGCCCCTAAACATTCCGACGGGATAACGGTAAATTCTCCATCTTCAGTGGTTTGTCCCGGTTCAATGTTTAGTTTACTGCATAAATTTTTCAAGAGGCTATCAGCTCCACGCAACATGCAAGAGACATTTTTACAAACATGAATCAGATGTTTGCCTACAGGTTTTTCAAAAAACATGTCATAAAAAGTGACTACGGCATTAACTTCATTGGGATCGATGTCGAATAATTCTGCGACTTCATTTTGTGTTTCGCGAGGTAGATATCCCACTTCAGCTTGGGCCATATGCAGCGCAGGGATCAAGGCGGAGCGTTTCTCTGGGTATAACTTTTGCAATTCTAAAATAGCTTGTTTTTGTTTGTTCACTTAAGCATTATCGGTCTACATCTCCTAATATGGGGTCTACACTTGCTATGGCCACAATAACGTCAGATAATGACATAGTCCGGGTAAGACTTTTTTTAGCACTTCCACATGCGGAAAGGAAGGCGAGCGCACGCGTAAACGATAAGGACGGTTACTGCCATCACTGACTAAATAATATCCTTTTTCACCACGTGCTGATTCCACAGCATTAATAAACTTCGCCTGCAGGGGGATGAATACCCTTCGCTGACCAGTTTAAATTGATGAATGACAGCTTCCATGCTACGTGCCAGTTCATGGCGAGGAGGAAGTGCAACTTTGCGATCGTTGATAATCACCGGTCCTGGCTTTAACGTTTAAAGCTTGTTCGATTAAAGAAGCACTTTGGCGCATTTCTTCCATACGGATTAGATAACGCGCATAAGCATCGCCTTCCGTTTGTGTAGGAATGTCAAATTGATAAGTTTCATAGCCTAGATAAGGATAAGCTTTGCGAATATCATAGGGTACACCTGCAGCCACGAATCACAGGGCCTGTGCACATGTATTGCTTGCACAGTCTCTTTATCAATGACCGCCACATCTTGAAGACGTTCACACCAGACATAGTTATGTGTCAGCAGATTATCGAGATCTTTCCAAGTGCGGGGAAATTTTTTAAAAATTTGCTGTACTGCTTCCTCAAATCCAGGATTGAGGTCATAGGCAAGGCCCCCAATACGCCAAAAAGAAGGAAACATGCGCGCGCCGGAAATCTCTTCAAAAATATCCAAAATTTTTTCCCTTTCGGCAAAACAATACATGAAAACCGACGACATGTTGAGTTCAACAGCGCTTGTTCCACACCATAGCAGATGACTACCGATTCGCGAAATTCAAGCAGAATGAGCCGGATGGTTTGCGCCCGTTCCGGCACCTCAATATTCATCATCTCTCTACAGCTCCTGCAAATCCTTGCTCTTCAGCAGGTCCGGATAAGATAGTCAAGACGATCCACAAGAGTAAAAACTTGATGATAAGTTCGTGATTCGCATTCTTTTTCAATGCCTGTATGCAGATAGCCGATGACAGGTTCAGCCGAGATGACGACTTCACCATCAAGCCGTAACTTTATGCGCAACACTCCATGCGTGGAAGGATGCTGTGGGCCCAAATTGAGCTCCATACATCATCGCCGACGTTTTTCAGCTTTCGAATTCTTCTGATTGCTTTTGACATAAGGTATGATTTGTGAGGGTACTTTTGGTTTAACGCCATGTTTAAATTCGACAGGATTCTTCCGTAAGGGCATAATCCCGTCGTAAGAGGATGTCCTTTCCAATCGTCCGGCATTAAAATTCGTTTCATGATCGGGATGACCTTCAAAATTAACGCCAAACATATCAAATAGCTCCCGTTCATACCAATCAGCTCCTTCCCAAATAGTCTGTAACTGAGGGAAGTTCTTCATCGCGTGCAACAAAAATAACAATACGTAATCGTTCATATTTGTAGGATTATGCAACCAGTAAACAACTTTCGTTCTACTTGAGGAACTAAGATAATCCACACCTGTTAAGGTCCATCAACACTTCATAAGCCGGCTTGATCGATCTTTAAAATAAGTCAAGGATTTCTGTTAAAGTTTTCTTTATGCAACTTCAAGCGTAGTTTCACCTAGAATTCAATTTCATCTGATGATGGCATTTGCTAATTTGTGCTTTTAAATTTTGATCACTTCTAATGTTTTCATGTTATGTTGCTTCCTTTCAGTAATGGATCGTTCTGTTCTGATTTTTTTTTGCAGCATGATTAATCCGTCGAAGAAGGCTTCCGGGCGAGGAGGACAGCCTGCAACATAGACATCGACAGGAACAATTTTATCCACACCTTGGATAATGGCATAGTTATTGTAGATGCCGCCGCTTGAGGAGCAATCTCCCATAGCAATGACCCATTTTGGATCTAGCATTTGATCATAAATAGTTTTTAAAACAGGCGCCATTTTTTGGCTAACCCGGCCGGCGACGATCATCACGTCGCTTTGTCGCGGGGATGCGCGAAAAACTTCCATGCCAAAACGCGCCATATCGTATCGGCTTGCGGCAGTCGACATCATTTCAATGGCGCAGCAAGCCAAGCCAAATTGCGCCGGCCAGAGCGAATTTGCCCGCGCCCAATTAATCAGCTTTTCTAAAGGGGCAACTAAAAAGGTGTTTTTTCTTTGGGTGATTATTCCCATTGCAATCCTCCTTTTTTCCATATGTAGGCAAATCCAACTAGTAAGGCGACTAAAAAGAAAAGCATTTCATAAAAGGCGAAAGGCCCGATTTGCTTTCCGATGACCGCCCAAGGATAAAGAAAAATTACTTCAACATCAAATACAAGAAACATCAAAGCCACCAAATAATGACGGAGGGGAAAACGTTTCTCTAGCAGGTGAGTTTCTGTACAGGATCCCGGATTCGTAAGGTTTGTATTTAGCAGGCTCACTTCGGTTAGCGGGAAAGAGACCTGAAACAGCTAAAACTAATAATGTGACCAAGACCACGAGGCCTAAGTAGATATATACTGCGAAAAATCCCACAGAAAATTTCCTTGTAAATAAAATCTACATATCAACAACTTCTTGAATCTGTCAATAGATAAAATTTAAAAAATATTCGTTAAACGGCTTTGTTGTACAATTAACCAGCCATTGAGATCAATGAGAGGGTGTCTCAAAAGTTGACAATAAAATTTGGATTATTATCAACCCATTACATTTTGAATGAAATTTTCAAAGGTAATGAATCAGGAATTTTTTCAACCTTAGCTTTTTTATTTTTAAAATAGGAGTTTTTCTTGATTTTTTTGCTAAGAATATTACGTTGTGCAATAACTATTCAGGCGGATTTTTATGGTTGTTGAAAAATTAGGTGATGTCAGTATTTCAAATTATGATATGTCAGGCGAGCTTGGACCAGCTGAAAGGCAAGAACTTAATATTATAGCTCAAAGTATCAATGATATTAAAAACAATGTTCAGCAACTGAAACAAAATTATTTAGACAAGGATATTGAATTACAAATCATAGCTACGGATATTCAAAAAATTCAGAATGACCAAGAAAACATAAGACAACATCAACAATACATCGATGAAATATATAAAAATGTAGCCCTTGAGATCCAAGAAAATAAAGAAGGCTCCAAAAAAGTCCGTGAAGATTTTAATCTCATTGAACGAGACCTAAATGAACTTAAGAAGTCATTCGATGAAATAAGAATAAAGATAAAAAATCTCGATAATGAGTTTCGTCAGACTAGGGAAGAAAGTGAAAAAATCCTACGTGAAATGAAAGAATTAAGAGCTGAATTTCGTAAAACGAATGAAGACACAGCCCGCATTCTTGAGGATTATAAACAAATATCCAAAGACTATGCACGAATTAGAGAAGTTCAGGATAAAATAGAAGAAGACCACAAAATCATGTTTGAAAAGGTAAAAGAATTAAAAAAATTCTACGGACAAAAGGATTTTTTTGGAGATGTTAAAAAAAAGCTAGCCGAAACTTTTCAGTTACTTAATCAAGAAATAAATCCACCGCTTATTGATGCTGAACTCCCTCAAGTTGATGGTCAGGAAATAAAAAATCCATCATTGGTCCACACGGTTCCAGTTATTGAACTTACAATTAAAAACCCCGTAAATCAAAATTTTCGAGAACAAGAAAAATTAAAGGTTGTCAAAACAGTTGAGGTCAGTGCTGAAATTCCTAAAAAAACTAGTAATGAAGCGAATAATTCGATACCGATTGAGGCTCCAAACAAGACTATCCAGGTGATCAATGTCAAAAAAGTGAATCCAAAGTCCGAAACTCAAATAAAAAAAGAACCTTCTAAACTTACTTTTTTAGCAACGATCAAAAAAACGATCAACGCCTTTATTAAAGCCCTTATCAATTTTTTGAACAAAAAAAAACAACCCAATCACAATTTGCTATCGCATTCCATCTTCCGCTTAAAAACTCCGACGAAAAAATCCTCCATATTACAGAAAAATTCTGCTTAACTTAAACTCAATTTTTTTAAGCATAATGGAGTGTCCCATATTTTCTCTGGTTAATTTTTATGCAACTATACCTAAAAATAGCATAGAAATTATTACATCTGTTTGATATAAACTGAAAATATGCAATACTGTTTTTTACTTTAACTTTTAAAAATATAATTTATATGCCAGCCAAAATCTCTTCATGGGTTGTCCATTTAAATATTGAATATTGCAAAGTGACTAACAATGAAAAATTACGATTACAAAATCCTTCCCTGATAAAATTAAATGCGATAGCAATCGGTTTATACAACGCCGATAAGTATAAAAGAAAAGAATGCACAGATGAGAAATTGCTAGGTAGAATAAGATTTTTAGCGAATAGACAATTAAAATATTATAAATCTAATAAATTTTGTTTTATCGAACGTTTTTTCTCTTCCTTGTATAATCTAGTTGTCATCGGCAAATTTCAGTCTTCTGCTTTCTTAGCTAAGAAGATTTCAGATAAGTTATTGGCTGAGATAAAACGAAAAGAAAGAATGAAAATTAAAGAGCCAGCGACTGCTCCTTTACAAGGGCCATTACCCCTAGTCCCACAGCCTCAAACCCTTCTAAAGAAATCGAGCCTATACATGACATGAAGCAACCAGAGGGGACTGTAGAGGGGCAATCAGTCCTAAAGGCGGATGAACATATCCACATTGCCGTTAAACCGGAAAAGGAAAATGAACCTAAGCCTCTATCTATGAAAGAAAAAATGATGCAGGAACTAAGGTCAGTTTGTGCTGATCCCTTCGAAGTTAGCACGATGTATACACACGAAATTTTCGAGCATTTGTTGAAATGCGTGACTATAAAAAAATGGGAGAAAAAAGACCATAAACCTCCTAAAGTTTTGTTTGACTTTAAGCAAAACCGTGAAAGGAAAATTGCTTTTATTTCCTTTCACAATCCATGAAAATTTGGAATTTACCATCCACCTCTTAGAAGGCAAAAAAATTATCGAATTTGCTACAGGAAATGCTACTGGCTTGACGGGTCCATTTAAAACCAAATTAAGAAAAGTTGAAATTGAAGATAGTCCAGATCAAGATCCTGAAAATTGTATGACCAAGTTTGTTGTCGAAGGTTTATTTGGAAAAGCTTTAGAATACGAGTACAGTTCGCAAGAAGCCTTGGATCATTTTACAAAAATTAAATGGAAATAAATGAGTGAAATGGATTTGTCCTTGTAATAAAATTAAAAGCTATCAGGCCTGCTGTAAGGTTTTTCATGACGGTAAACCTGCACCCAATGCATCTTTACTTATGCGCTCGCGCTATTCAGCTTATGCCTTATGTTTATCGGATTACATCATACAAACCACTCATCCCAACAATCCTTTTTATAAAGTTGATCTCTTAAAATGGCGTCAGGAGTTAGATGATTTCTCTAAAAAACTATTTTTAAAAAACTCGAAATAGTTGAATATATAAAGGGTCTTGAAGACGCCTATGTAACTTTTTTGGCTCATTTAGAACAAAATGGCCTCGAACACAAACAATTTGAAAAAAGCCATTTCAAAAAGCATGAAGGACGTTGGCTCTATTTCAGGTATATTGCTTAAAATAGCAGCTTGGAGTAATTAAGGTTTAAATTCATGGTCTATAAAATTTGTCTTATCGTTTGCAACAACCTTTATTCATCGAAACTATATTTCACTAATAAATTGGCTGAGGCTTTACGAAGACGAGGGCTGGATGTTAAAGTTTTTCAATGGTCCAACGGCCCGGTCCCCGAACATATTATGGAGTCTATCAGAAAAGAAAAACCCCATCTTACCGCTTCCTTCAACCAACCTGCGCCCCTGAACGACAAAAGTTATTTTTTTGAGAAATTGGAAATTCCCCATCTCACATTGCTGCTTGATCCTGCCCTCTATGAATTAAATTTAGCGACAAGCCCCTATGCATTAGTTTCGTGCGTCGACCAATTTGATTGCCAATTTTTTCAAGCGGCCAATTTTGAACGCGTTTTTTTTCTTCCACATGCAGTTGAAAGGGAACTTTCTTTTGATCCTTCGGTGCCAAGAACTTTTGAGGTGGTATTCAGTGGCACCTGTTATGATCCAGATAATTTGCATATTTGGTGGCGTCAGCATCATTCTAAAGAAGTGTGTCATGTGATAGAGCAAGCGATTGAAATAGGCTTAAGTGATAATAAAACAACTTTTTATCAAGCAGTCATGCAATCCCTGCTGATGAGCAATATTTCACCTCAAGAGGTTGATGTCTTACGCATTGCTTATTATGTCGATTTTTATATGCGTGGGATCGAACGCGTTGAACTGATCCGCTCCATTAAAGATGCTCCCGTCCATATTTTTGGTTCGCCGAGCTGGCGTGAAGAGCAACCCATTAAGACGTGGGAGGATTACTTTAAAGATCAAAAAAACGTGATGATTCATCCTCCTGTGGAATATGGCCAATCGCTTGAGATATTAAAAAGAACAAAAATTTGTCTAAACAGCATGCCCATGTTTAAAAATGGTTCACATGAGCGGATTTTTGCAGGGCTTGCATGTGGCGCCTTACCATTAACGTCTGATAATTTATTTGTCAGAGAGAACTTTGTGGATGGCGAAGATCTTTTGTTGTTTCAATTTAATGGATTAGCAAGTGTTAATGAAAAGATTAATTTTTATCTTGCAAATGAGAAAGATCGCATCAATGTTGTAGAAAGCGGCCGCAAAAAGGTAATACAAGCGCATACCTGGGACAACCGCGCTGAAATAATCATTGAAAATGTTAGGCAGTTTATCTAAAAGAGAGGTCGCGTTTCGACTAGCTTGAAAGCTTATGTGATTGAGCTAGGGATATGAATCATATATTTTCTGTCTAGATTTTTACACAAAGTGCTTGAAAAAAATAAATTTGAACTATAAGACTTTGTCATATAGTCAAAAACTTAAAGCAAGGTTGTTATGAAAAATCAAAAAATCTTAATGTTTGTGGCAGAGGAGTATGAAGATTTAGAACTTCAATATCCTAAATATCGGATGCAAGAAGAAGGATTTCAAGTGGTTGTGGCGGGAGCGCATGCAAAAGAAACTTATAAAGGCCATAAAGGATATCCCTGTCAATCTGATATATCTTTTGATGATGTAAAAGTTCAGGATTTCGATGCTTTAATTATTCCTGGGGGTTATGCTCCGGATAAACTGCGCAAGCTACCTAAAGTATTAGAAATTGTGAAGCAATTCAATGAAAAAGGCAAACTAATCGCCTTTATCTGTCATGCAGGTTGGATTCCGATATCTGCAAAAATCATTAAAGGCGTCAAGTGTACCTCAGTGGTTAACATTAAAGATGACATGATTAATGCTGGAGCCCATTGGGTTGATGAACCTGTTGTCATTGATAAAAATTTTGTGTCGAGCCGTTTTCCTGCTGATCTGCCCAAATTCTGTCCTGCTATTATTGAACAACTTAGTCATGCTTTGTCACATAAATAGACTGAAGAGGTTGTGAAGAAATTACGTCAACAAAAGTTAACCGGATTTCAATTTTTTTTCACAGCCTCTGCTCCTATAACAATTTATTTTTTTATCCAAAGAGAAGCCTGTGACACTCCCCACTGATATTTTCGTAGGTGTTCGCGGAGCAAAAAGGGCATATCGAAAGCTTTTTTTAAACTAAAGTGTTGATTCAAAATATTTTTTAAGGCGTCTAATCCATTTACTCCCTTCAACCATTGAGTACGTGGAGTAAATTCTTCTAGCCATGAATAGGGAGAGGTCACAATTAATTGTCCGGCAGGCGCAAGAAGAAGATGGATATTGGTTGCATATCGGTCTGGAGACCTACCTACATTATGCATTTTTTAAGTTCAAATAAAATTCTGAAGGTTCATTATTTTCAATGAGTGTCAGGCACTTGTCATGACGATTCAAAATCACTTTTTTTATTGTAATTTCAGGTGTTTTGGTAGAAGAAAATAAAATGTCATCATGGGAAGCATTGCGTAGTGACTTGAAGCGTTCTTTGGTGATATTGCCATTTAAGTGGTCATTGCGCCCCGTAGCCAAGTGAAAAGTTCCAAAAATCTTCTCATCTTGAATGTCACTACCTGAATAAGGGAGAATCTGAGTGCCGAATCCCAATTCGCCAAGAATACCTGTGGCAGGATCGTTATCTAGCTTTTGTTGCACTTCATCAATTAATTTTTGGTTGCCATGTATAAGTGTGATTGATTCGACATGCCCACTTTTTACATGCATCAAGCCAATGGTTTGATTATCTTGTTCAAATTTAATGGGAAAACTACCGGAGGCATCCATTGGCACAAAATAGACTTCACCAGCTGGAAGATTGGCAATATCCGAACCTTCATGGCATATTCCATGGCTCTTTTGAGCATCTTGCTGTCCTAAATCAATATGCAAATGATAGGGCTTGTTTTCAACTTCGAAATCGATGTCTGCGCTATCTGAATGGGTCATGCCCTGGCGTAATTTTTCTGCTTCTTTGCTTACTTGATTGTAGTCAACGGCAAGCCCTGAACTTAAAATAATATCGTTCATTCCATGCATGGTCGCTCCACGAAAGCCAAAATGTTTAGAGGCAGCGGTGGCTGGGGCAGTGGCGGAATAATTAGTAATAAACAAAATGATATCGTAGTGACGGTAAATGTCATTTTCTAAGTTTAATTTAGTTCCTTCTGGAGAAATAACCGTTTTAGGTAATTCCAAATTACTTCCACCTGTGGACTCGTAAGCAAAAAAGTCACAAGCCGACAAACCAAATTCTTCCATCAGTCCTTGTTTTAAACCTTGATAAAAAACAGTATAAGCTTTTTTTGAACGGCAAACTTATCATTATTTAAAAACTCAAAGTTAACAACATTTTTTGGGTTAGGAAGATCGATGAGAATACAAATTTTTTCATCTTTTTGAGGATTCAAAGTGGTTTTTAAAAGACGTCGCAGATCAAAGGGAGGAAATTTTAAATCGGCTTTTGCTTTAGGAAAAGATGTAGTCTGCATAGACACCTCCAAATATTATCTATCCTTACTCATATTCTCCCGGTATATTACTTATGCTGTCAATATAAAATTTTAAACATAGCTTTTTAGTTTTAAATTATAATATTAAAAAACAACTTGATTTTATATTTTTAGTTATGTATTATTAATCTTTTTATTAATTAAATGGAGAGTTAATATGGTAGATATTAAAATTGCTCATAATCATTATGAGCCTGTTATGGGTCTCTTTTGTCAACCTTTAGATCTAGGTATCAATCATGCAGTGAAGAAATCCATGAAACCTCTAGAAAAACTGACGACTGAAAAAGCTTTAAAAGTTCTTAGAAAAATTGAAATTATGTCTAAAATACAATCTTTTTTTACTAAGCCGATTGTAGCAGTTTCAATCACCTTGGCCGCGACTATTGGTGGGTATATAGCGACAGCTTTTACCGCATGGTCTTTAGCCCTGGGTATTTTAGGATTAACCTTTGCTGTAGCAGGAACACTTGCTTTTGGTTTGGCAGTTAGAAGTGCATGTGATGGATCTTTGAATAAAATGTCAACAGGTTATGGGGAACGAGGTCGTTTAGCCCACGAGTATATTCAACAAATTAAAAATGCTCAGAAAAATGGATACGCAGAGATCAGAGTCCTTGTTTAACTAAGAGCCGATTTCGCGCAATTTTAAAGCCCGCTTGCCTCTATACTGGCAAGTGGGCTTTTGTTATCCAGGTCAAGTCAAAATAAATAGCAAAAAAAAACTAAAATTGGTAATGTTATTTCTTAAGAACAAGGTGAATTTAAGAGAAATTATATGGTTAATGTTGTTATCAACAAAAATCCTGGTTTGTATAACTTTGATATAAATGCATCGCTGAGAGATAAGTTAGGACTAAATGGTAATGTAGAAGTCTTAACCCAAAAAGAGGCTCATAAAGCTTTAAAAAAGATTGAATGTACAGCCACATTTAAATATTACCTCTTTAAACCCGTAGTCAGTATATTAACGGGTGTTTTATTAGTGGGGTCTGCTTTAACCTTGAGCATTTTGGCGGAAAGTGCGATGCTGGTAGTCGCTGCGGTGATTGCTTTAAATATAGCGAGTGTTATTTTCCTTATCCTAGGAGCTGTTATTTTAACGATGGGTTTAAGACTTGTTTGTGACGCAAAGTCTCTTGCTTACAAAATGCATGCCCAAAGGGCTCGGGATTACATGAAAAATATTCAATTAGCCCCCGATAATGCTCAAGTGATATTAAATTGAAATCTAATTAAAATACTTAAATTAATAAAAGTTCGATTCTCACGCAACGCGCCGCGTCCTTCGTTTTGGGGAAACGAAACTAGGTTATCGACAATTGGTTTTTATGAAAAGCTATTGAGGAAAAGCGAAGGAAGGCCTTCGCAGTCCGAAAGCGATGAGAAACTTCTTAACCTTTAAAGATTGTTTTACTCATCGCGACGCTCCGGAATCAATAGTCAATGATTAGGCTGATGCGTATGCGCTAAAGCACAGACGCTCCAAAGGCTTCACAGGGTATTAAAAAGGCGATCTTGCCTATCGTTGTATTTTGTTAATCATTTTATTTATGGCCTCTCCTTTTATAAATGCTATCTTTATTTCAGATACATAGCTTGCATTCAAGCCTACAAAGCTAATCAGCTCATCCAAATAATATTTTTCTTTTTCTAATAGTGACAGTTGTTTACAGCTCTCAACTCGTTTAATAAATTCTTGTTCTAATTCAAATAGTCGCGCTATAAGATGTGGTTTATCTTTAATTTCTTCGGGACTCGGTTTTCCGTTAGGGATGAGCAATTTAGGTTCGGGCATTTGCTGTATTTTTGGTTCATTCGGAGGAACTGGTTTAGGATTAGGTGTTTGTTGGATCTTTTGCTCCGGCTCTTTGATAAGAACAGGCTTAGGCTCTTCAGGCATTAATTCCTGAGATTCTTGGTTTGGTTTACCGTTGTCTGCTTTAAATAGACCAATAAGATTTTGAATAAATCCGGGCTTTTTTGCAGCGGAAGGAGACCGCGGGGGGGATTGTTCAGGTTTTTTTTCATCTTGCTCATTAGGAAGAGGTTTATCATCTTTTACAGGGATATTATTTTCATTGGGCGCATTTTGTTCATCTTTCTGATTAGGAGCCTCTTCTAAACCTACTTTATTTGGATCTGGGTTATTTTGTGAAGCTCCTTGTTGTTCAAGAATTTCTGGCTCTTCGGCCTGATTAGGCTTTGGATTTTCGGCTGGAAGCTGATCATTTTTGACAATGTTTTGCTCTTCAGGTAGAATATTAATCTCACCCACTACAACTTTCGGAGGAGCGAAAAATTGATCGACAGCTTTTCTCATTTCTTTGAAATTATTTTCATTATCCACAACTTTTTTTTCGTCGACAATGACATATTTAACAAATGGTTTTAATTTCTCATAAAACTGCTTAAATTGAGGGTAGCAATCGACAATTTTTAGAATGATATCTTTTGCTAAAGACTCATCAAGCTTTTTATAGTTAACTTCTACAAAAACTTCAGCGAGTTGCTTGTGTAAATTATCTCTTAATTTTTTTTCTTTATCAGCTTCGAATTCTTTTTTTTCTATTTCATAAGTCTTGATTTTTTCTTCCAGGGCCTTTTTAACTGCTTGGACACCATTTCTAACATCTTTTTCCCTCTCGAGAATTTTTTTTATATCTGAGCTTGCAAATTGTTGAAGCCAAGTAACCACCTCATAAGTTTGAGCATCAGCAGCAATTTCTTGAGGTAATCTTTTGATCCTATCAAGAAGGATTTCATCCCATTCCCATTCGGTTTTTTTTATTATATTTTGTTGATTAGTTTCTTTAATTTGGATGGCCTCATTGCGAAGGGACTGTAACTCTTCAAGTTTCTGTAGTCGTTTTTTTAGTTCAGCTTTAAGCTTATTACGATCTTCTTTTGATGTTTCTTTTGCCTTGATTTGCGCTCCAATGTCCTCATTTCTACTTTTAAAGATAGCCTTAATCGTTTTTTCCTGAGAGATTTCAGCCATTCCTATTTGGACATAGAATCTTCTGCAGAGCATATATTCATCATACTTTTGATTTTTTACAGGATTTTTGCTAGCCAAATAAAAGCGAATTATAGCATCTAATATAGAGTACCATAACTCACGAATCACATTGTGAAGACCTTTACTTTCAATCAAATTTTTTATTATTCTTCCTTGAAATTCAGAGACTTTAAAATTTTTTAACGTATTTTCGGCGAAGCTATAATTACGTGGTGCATTAGGGTTAATCATTTTCTCATCTTTTTTTATTGGCGCTGCCATAATATACCCCATTTTAAAGATTAAACAATTGAAGGGGATTATAGTGTTGAGCTATAAATATTGCAATATATTACAAGTTTAAGAACTCTATCAAAATACTAATTATAGATACTCATGAATATTGATTGGCAATCAAATGAATCACATGTTCTGTTAAACCCACGTGCACCTATTCATGAAAGATTAATTTGGGAACCTATGACTATTGCTCATCAGTATCCCGCCCATATTTGGCTCATGACATCCGGATCCCAACAAACCAAACTGGTTGCTTTAAGCAAAAAGGCTCTATTAACATCTGCGCAAGCTGTTAACCAGCATTTACAATCTACGTCGCTGGATATCTGGATCAATCCGCTACCTACTTTTCATGTGGGCGGCTTAGGAATATGGGCGCGTGCTTATTTGAGTGGTGCCATTGTACATCCTTACTTAGAGAAATGGTCTCCTCATCTTTTTACAGAAATGAGTATAAAAAAAAGGCAACTTTATCTGCCTTGGTTCCGGCACAGGTATATGATCTTGTTCTGAATCATTTGCGAGCACCAGAGACATTACGTGCAGTCATTATAGGTGGAGGGGCTTTGCAAGAAACTTTGTATAAAAGGGCGCGGGAATTAGGATGGCCTTTATTACCAAGTTATGGTTTGACAGAGTGCGCTTCACAAGTAGCTACAGCGCCTCTTGAGAGTCTTTTAGAGATTCATTTTCCTGCACTTGATATCCTGTCGCATATAGATATAAAACTTGGTGATGACGGTTGTTTTAACATTCGAAGCCCTGCCTTATTAACAGCCTATGCGATTCAAGAGTTGGATCAGATTCAATTTATTCAGCCTGTTGTTAATGATTGGTTTGTTACGCAGGATCGAGGGTCGCTGAGGGGAAAGTCTTTACTGCCTTTAGGTCGGCAAGGGGATTTTATAAAAATAGGAGGAGAAAGCGTTGACCTCCTCCGTTTAGAAAAAATTCTTGAGGAAATAAAGTTTCAACATAAAGTGGCTTTTGATCTGGTCCTTATGGCGGTCCCTGAAAAACGCCTAGGCCATGTGATTCATTTATTTAGTACAAATCATCAAGTTGAAGGGCTTCGACAGGCATACGATAGCAAAGTATTTCCATACGAAAGAATTAGAAAAGTGCATGTGGTAGATCATATTCCAAGGTCACCCCTCAAGAAAGTGTTAAAGCATGAGCTATTGAAATAAAAGGGGTGCGAGGATGTATTTCCCGACCCTCAATTTATCTTTTTAATCACCGCATTATATCTTTCAAAGTGTTTTGAAAAAACCTTACCACAGAATCCAGCTGTGCTGACGTGCCTATCATACCATCACGTTGTTGTCTGAGTGCGATAACAGCATTTTCGAGATTTAAATGAAGATGTTCCGGATGCATTTTTCCTGCGCTATCTTGGGTAAAGCTCAATTGCTTGTTGATGGCCTGCTGCAAAAGAAGACACATCATGGTTGTTCCCGTTCGTCCTACACCGGCACTGCAATGAAATAGAGTCGAACCTTTATTTTGGTGTTCAATCTCATTAATCATTTTAATTAAATTGAGCATACCAGTTTCGCTTAAAGGAGTATTATCTGACCAATTTGTGACTTGTAGCTGGCAAGTCTCTTGAGTTGTTTTTTTAGAAAGATTCACTATTTTAAATTTTCTTAACTTACAAATAAGTTCCTTGCTAGATAGATCCTTTTCCGATAAAAGTTCTATTTGAATAAATGATCCTAATTGATCTTTGTGAATGACTTGTGTATTAAGCTCTTCCGGCCAGTACATTTCACATTTTGGTTTTCCTTCTTCCATACACTTGGCTGTCATGACAACTAAGTCAACCCCCAAAGCATGGATTGCAGACAAAAAATCTCCTGTAGTTTTCTTAATGGGGCCTTGAGCGGCGAAACGTCTTTTTGTGTCTAGCCCTTTGATTTCACTCATGTTAATCACAAAACCTAACTCTTGTTTTAAACTATTGATGTCATATTGACAAATATCTGTGTAACGATTGAGTGAACGGTTTGCTTGTGATTCAAAGGTATCGTGAACATTCTCGACAGATTTAAGAATGCTATCTAGTTTAACATGTGATGTTATTGAAATGCAGTTAGACAAGGGGTGTACAGAGACTGAAAGGACTTGTTTAAAATCTGTCATATCAGGCCATTTTTCATAACTAGACGCATCTGAGGCAATTTGGGCTATAGGCAGGATTTTTTTTAATTCACGAAACTTGTCATTAGTTAAAGAAAATTTCACGCATTCATCGATGCCATTTTGCAAAAATCCACAACTACTCAAATTTAGATTGTTGATTTTTTTTAGACTTTTTAATATTTCTTTTAACTTAGAGAAATCTATATTACGAGAATCGTACAAATCAAGATTTTCCAAATTGGGTAAATTTTTTAGAGATTCTAAGAATTCGTTAGTGCAATTTAAAGATTGCAATGTTAAGTGACGAAGATTTGGTAACTGAACATTAAAGGGGGGTAGAGTATAAGAACTTTCTGATTGATCTTCTGATCCATATATCATTTTTAATGTGAAAGCTTCCCAAGATGGACGAAAACCTATTAACAGATTTTCTTTAACTTCTTTGATAGAAAATTCTACACTTTTTAATTCCGTCAATTTCTCAGTCAATTGATCGACAGCTTCTATACCGTTATTTTTGATACTATTAATTACCAACTGATGAAGATGAGGAAAATAAGTAGTCAAAGCTTCCACTATTTCTATCGGTAACTTCTTAATTTCTAAATTATGAAGATATTTTCCGTGAGTTTTTAACAATTCAAAATATTCTGGGTATTTAAGAGGAGTATTTAAATATCTTTTTAGGCTTAAAGACAGAAGAATATCCAAATGTTTTTTACAAGAATTATGCAAATCTGTTTTTAACGGTGATTGTGATTCAATTTCTTTAATTAAATCAATAAAAATTAAGAGCAGTTCCTTTAATTTATCGTTTTTTAAGTCATTTACAATAATATTTATGTAATTTTTAATATCAATGTGCCTATCTAATTCAAATTGAACCATGAATTTGAAATAGGAAGCTATTTGTTCTTTCGAAAATTTTTCAAAAGAAACCCAACAATTTATATTATAACAATTTAAAAAATGGGCTTCTGCAGCCATTGGTTCTATATGCTCAAGTCGAAGTTCTTTAATATCCTTCCCTAATCCTTTAAATAGAGTCGGTATTGATTTTTCGAGGATAGATCTTCTGACGGGGAAGGATTGATTTTGCACATGTACTGTAAAATCACACAAATGATTGCATTCCCATAAATTTTTTGTTATATATTTAAAGCCGTGATCTTCTAAAAGATTTAAATCATGCAGCGTCATTTTGTCTGGAAAGTTAAAAAAAATAGTTGATGTCTCAAAAACATCTTTTATTTGATTTAACATTTGTACCGGGAAAGGACTTGAAAATACTTTTTTAAATTGGCTAGAAACGCAGACTAATTTATTTAAATTATTTTCAAAAAATGTACAATCTATAATTAAAATCTTATCCTTATTTATATATTCAAATTTTTTTAATCTTAATGCTATCGTAAAAAACATAATCATATTATGATTATCTTGATCGCTTAATTTATTTACATCGAATTCTTTAAACCATTTTTCTAAATCTATAAATATTTTTTTATATAATTCAACTAATTTAAATTTCATTGCATCATTTTTTTTTTGTACTTCTTGACTATCTGCAATTAATTGTTTTTTTGCGTTTTCTCTACTTAAATTTAATTGATTAATTTGAGTTATTGATTTATTTTGTTGCCTTTGCAATTCAATTAATGAGCGTTCCTCATTTAAAATAATAAAAAAATCGTCTAACGTCGATGAAGTCTGCCTAACTTCTAAAGGAAAAGTTTGCGTAGAAATTTCATCTTTTTTTTGTAATTTATGAGGGTCTTGAACGTCTTCTTTTTTTTCTAACTTGCGTTTGTTATCTGGGGGAAATAAATTTCTTATTAAATTTCTATTTGAATTCACGTTGTTAATATTATTCATTAGATCCTCGTTAGAAATTATAGATTTTGTATATATTTTTTTAATTAAAAAAATGAACGGTCACTATAACAAAGATAATTATTTTTGAGCTATGATAATTGTAGCGATGCCACCCATCAAAGGTTTTATAAATGTGTTTTTAAAACCCATGGATTTTAGTGATTGATCCAGTTGTGTGGGCTGAACGAATGACTTAATGCTGTCGCACAGATATTGATAAGCTTCACGATTGGATGTGGCCCATTTACCCAAGATAGGCAAGAATGTATTCAAGTAAAAAATATGACCTGCCTTCAAAAAGAGATTTTGCGGCTGCGTTAGTTCTAGGATGCCCACATGACCTTCTTTTTTCAGAACCCGATAGATTTCTTTAAAGCATTTGTTTGCATCAGGGATATTGCGAATTCCATAGGCCATGGTGATACATTCAATGGAATCTTGGGCCAGGGGAATCTCTTGAGCATCTGCTTGTAAATAGGTTATTGGATGATTATAATGATTTAGTTCTTGGGCTCTTTCCTTTGCGCAAGCGAGCATTTCAGCACAAAAATCCAGTAAATAGGTTTCGCAGGGAATCGACCTTTTATTTAGGTAATTTAAAGAGATTTCGCCGGTTCCACAACATAGGTCCAAATAGGAAGAAGGAGTTTTAGACTGAAGCGTCCTTTTAATCAATTGGCGATTCCAGTATCTATGCATTTGCATCGAAAGGATGGCATTTGTCCTATCATAATGTTTTGCGATACTTCCAAACATATCCTGTATAGATTTAGGATCATTTTTATTGTAGGGGATCATTTACCCTCTTTGCTTTTTTGCATAAGCCGCAAGATATGTTAGCCGGATCAGTAGAACAATTCTCGTCTCGATTTTTAGTGGGGTCACGTCCACACGCCCCTGCGATGATTTTGGATTTCCCGGTGACTAGCCAACCGATAGCGAGCAAGCCGATAGCTATCAAGACAATGACAAAAGCTATAATTATTGTAAGAATGATTGTAGGCATGTGGCGAAGTTTAAAGATTGATAAATAAAAGCTCAACACCGATTTTGAAAATAGCAATTAACACAGAAACGAAAAGGAAAAAACAGGATATAAGGAGCGCCTTCGGCGGCAGGTGAATAGCATGATCCTAATATCCTGTTATTTTTTTGTTTTTTGATTATAGTTCTTTGTAAATTTATTTTTTTTATATCATCATGCGTAATAACGCAAGAGGTCTATTTATGAGATCACGTTTTTTTAACGGCAAAATTATCAAAAATAGCCAAATCTTTAGAGAAGATCTTTGGGTAGAAAATGGCAAAATTGTCGAAGCTAGCCTTTCTCAAGCTGACCGTGAGGTTGATTTGCAGGGCCACTACTTAGCTCCAGGTTATATTGATTTGCAGATCAACGGAGGATTTGGCGTAGACTTTACAACAAACCTTGCAGATGTTGGAAAAGTATCAAAAGAGCTTCTTAAATATGGCATCACAGCTTTTTTAGCCACTATGATTTCATCGCCGAAAGAGCGATACCATGAACAAATTCCATATTTTAAACCCCGTGAGGGCGGTGATCATGGGGCTGCAATCTTAGGGTTGCATCTAGAAGGCCCTTTTATTAACCCCCATCAAAATGGTGCGCATTCTGCTAATTTTATAACAAACTTTGAGCAAGAAAACCTTGAAACCATGTATGGCAAGTTGGAAAATGTTAAATTTGTGACCTTGGCGCCTGAGATCCCTGGCGCCATCGATGCTATCAACACTTTACATAAAAAAGGGATTGTTGTTTCAGCAGGTCATACAGATGCCAGTGAAGAGCAATTAAATGAAGGTGTGCTGGCAGGAATTACATGTGTTACGCATCTCTTCAATGCGATGAGTTCTTTTCATCATCGCCGTTCAGGGGTTGTAGGAGCCTCTTTTTCCAATAAAAGCTTGCATTTTTCACTTATAACTGATGGTGTGCATGTCAACGATGTGGCCATCAGACTAGCCTGGAAAATGAATGCAAAAGGTCTTTTTTTAATTAGCGATGCTGTTTCTCTATGGGGAATGAAAAAAACTAATGGATTTCAGGGAAGTTTTGATATTTTGTCTGATACAAGGAAAGCCTATGTGGCAGAAACAGGACGACTGGCCGGGGGATTAGTGGGTTTAGACAGTAATGTAAGACATTTGCAGGTTAGCACCGGATGTTCTAAGGCTTATGCTGTCGAAGCTGCAAGTACAAAGCCGGCTAAAATCTTGGGAATAGACAATATGTTTGGCAATTTGAGCATAGGACGTCAAGCTGACATGATCGTTTTAAATGAACATTTGGAAGTTCAAGCCACATACATTAATGGCCTATTGGTGCACAGGACCCAAGGATTTGGTTCCTGAGCAGCTTGTTGCAAATTTTTAATCCTCGTCGTCTTCGTCATCCTCTATATCAAAATCGTCTTCATCTTCATCAATTTCTTCAAGTTTAATAGGTTCAGGCTTGACAGCTGATTTGGAAACTTTGGCTCCGGCTCGACGCGGCGCACTTGGAACATAATCGATCCATATCGGAGACGACCAAGCCATATGCCCATCCTCTTGTACAACACGGATATAATAATAAGCAAAAGGAGGCTTTTTATCTTTAGGAGAGACGGTGACTTTATCTAATGGAGTCATATCATCGAATGTAAAGTCTAAGCTATAACCATCGGGTTTAAAAGTTTTTAGTACTTTCCCATTGCGAATAATTTCCACTGACCGTAGTTTGGTTGTCCCTGCGACAAAGCCTGAAATGTGTCTATTGATGAGTAAGCCATGTTTTTGTGCTGTTGAAATTTCAGTTCCCATGGGCATTCCCGCAATGTAGACACCAATAATAATGCGCTCACCTGTGGTTGCATAGCAAGATCTGTTGTATAAAGCTTCTGCAAGGGAGGAACGAGAGTGTTCGGTGGCGATGATTGCAGTTAAACCCGGTGAGTATTGAATCTGATCACCTTCAAAAAAGGGAGCATAGATTCCACGGTCATCTAGGCCACCAGCTACAAATCCAAAGCGACAATTATTTAAAAGAGCCTTCTGGATAGAGCCTTCTGCATTTTCCTGCACGCCTACTTTTCCTGTGGTCCCAATAGGGCGTAAATTTCCCTCTTTTTTGGTGCATTCGGAAGAACCCCAGGCATTGTAAATCTCGACAACGCGTTCATAGTCTGGATCATAATTTTTAAAATTATATTCTAGACCATTCCCCATGGTAAATGTGGGTATTGAAATGATGTCTTTGGTTGAAAAGCTCTTGTAGATTTTTTTCAGGGTGTTATATTTCGTATCTTTTTTTCGTAGGGGTTGTTTGAAATCTTTAAAAAATAAAACATGACGCGAGCCTTCTTCTCCACGCGTTCCGGTCCATTGCATACCCAAGAAAGTTGTAAAACGGTCATTTTCATCGAACTCAGTGGTATTTTGGGCGATCAATTTCCACATCTCGTTTGACGTTTCTTCTTGGTTTTCAAAAGGGGAAGCAGCATAGAAGTTCACACCTTTATCATCACGGAAATGACGTAAACAGCTTTCAATATTTTCTGTAGAATCGATCCTTTCAGACTCACCATGTAAGATACCCCAGAAAACACTTTTATTACTTTCAGGAAAGCATTTGATGGGAGGTGATTGAAAGACTTCCTTAGTATGTGTGTTAAGCAGACGGATTGTGTAGATGCCGGGTTCGTTAAAATAAAGATTGGGTAAAGCAATAAATCCGGTTTCAGGAACAAATAATTTCCAGCTCAAATTTTCTCTTAAATGTTCATAGGAGAGTTCAATGAGAGTTTCGTCAGGGGCATCACTAGTCAAATTACCATATTCGTCTTCAAAACGAACAATTACATCAAAGCGTTTGTTGCGAGCAACATAAGAGGGTGCCACGACACGAATAGAATTTAGAGAGTTGCCTTTGATGTCCATACTAAAAACTTCAGGCTCTGCATATTGCCCTTTGCCGGAAGGATCAATATAGAGGTTAAAAGGACGTCTACGTTGTGAGTTAGTTTGTGCGCGATTGCCACCTTTAGCCGCTTTCTTTGTGTCGGATGATCCTACGACGATTGTAAAATTGCTACCTGCTTCCAAAGCGGATGGCAAAATAAATTCAAAATCAGGAGTGAAACTTTCATTGGAGGTCACTTGTTTTGCAGGTATCACTTTGCCATTGTCAAGTTCACCATAGATAACATTCGTCGTTTTTTTTATGTTATTGTCAGGAATTTCCCAATCGATGTCACGTCCTTTGCTAAGCATGTCAAATTTAAAGCGCGTTCCTTTAGGAAGCGAAGATGCGGATGTGTAAACGAATCTCCATGTATTGACTTCTCCCGCTTGTGCAGAAGCAGGTTCGCAGTAGCAAATAGATCGACGCATGTAGGGTACTCCATTAAATTTCGCTAAAAAAGACTCATTATGTTAAAAATCTTATTCTTTTTCAAGAAGGATGTGATGAATAAATCTTTATCGTTTCTTAAAGCTAACTGTATATAATCCTATAAATTTTTAAAACTTAACCTAATAGAGGCCAAAATGTCATTAGCTGGAATCTTGCATAATCGTCCGATGATCGCCAATGCAGCCATTGAAAACCAAGCCCATGAATTGCCTAAAGTTTCCTATTCCGTCCCTACTAATGAGGATGTTTTTAAATACCATTCCACGGCAAAAAAAACAATGCGTATCGCTTGGCTTGTTTTTTCTCTTATCATATTTCCCGTAGGAATCATCCGTTTAATAGGAAATGCAATCAATCATATTGCGACAAGAAAAGGCTTTCTGCCTGCCCTTGGATACAATAAAGATTTAGAAGATGAAATTCGACTTGTTCAAATGAATGAACGATGTAAGCGTGTGGTTATAGAGACAGCCGACAACGTTAAACTGGATGCTGTGAAGGTTATGCATCCTAAACAAGAAAAAAGCCCTGCTGATCAACAAAAATATATCCTTTTTTTCAATGGTAATGGGGGAACTTACGAATCTGCACTCAGCAGTTTAAAGCAAATTTCAGATGAGATAGGTGTTAACATTCTATGTGGAAATTATCGTGGGGTAGGTCGCAGTGAAGGTTTCCCAACCAGTTACAATGATTTAGTCATGGACGGAGAAGCCTTGGTCAAATATTTATTAAGCCAAGGAATTTTACCTCAAAATATCCTTATCCATGGTTGGTCTCTTGGTAGTGGTGTGGGGGCACATGTAGCTGCACTTCATCAGGAAAAGGGTAAAGAAATCCATTTTTGCAGTGATCGCTCCTTTGCTTCCATGTATGATGAAGTGAAAGATCTTGCTAAGCAAATTTCACAGATTCTCAGAAAACAAAATCGTTGCATTCCACAACTTTTTGCAACAGCCATCACTTTTGCAACGCCTTTTGTCCTTGGTTTAACCAAGGTGTTAGGATGGAATTTTAAGAGTTTAGAGTGTTACAAAAAAATTAATGGTAAAAAATTTATTATTTACCATCGTCAAGATCAAGTGATCCCTTATACCGCTTCGCTGTATAAAAAATTTAAAGAATCCAAAATGACTAAGAAAGATAAACAACAAAAGCTAGAAAGAATGGCCCTTAAGCAACAAATGCTGGCTCAAGGTAAAGAATACAAACCTCAAAAAATGGATAAACCTTACCTCCCTAAAAATGCAGTGCGACTAAGCGATGACATTGAGCAAGAAGCAGCCCACGTAATCCCACTAGAAAAGACTTCGCAGTACAATTCTTATAAAAAGGCTGTGACTCATATTCTTGGTTTAAAAATAAATCAGGAAAATGAAGCACTTATTGGCAGGTAAATATCATTGTGGTTTTTTGACAGGATATTTTATTAGCCAATAGGTGATGCCAAGGGCCACAATAATGCCACCAATGCCTAGCAATTGGAAGGCAGAGATTTTATCGTAATCCAGGATGATGACCTTTCTTGAGATAGCCATTAAGGCTGTTGCAACAACGAGTTTTATATGGCTCATATCTCTTCGCATGTATGTGACGATATTAAGGAAAATTTCGATGGCGATTAAGACCACAAGGAAACCACCAAAGAGACCGACAATATCTTCAAACTCCATCAGAAAATAAGGCGGCTGAATGATATGCTTGAAAATGACTAAGCCCACGTCAATGATGCTCCAAATGATGACAATGGCCATAAACAAGGCAAGAAATTTGATGCTGTATAAAATGGCCATTTGTAAATAGTTGATGAATTTGCTATCTACATCAACTAAAAATGTTTCTTCATCTCTATTTTGCATACATCCTTCTTTTTGCCGTAAAAATTTCTTATAAAGAAAAATTTTAAATGGATCAACCTTTTTTGAGGCTGTGAAAAAATTGAAATTCAGGAAGACATTCCCAAAGCGATGCAAAATTTGTTTTATAAAACTTTCTTTTCTTGCATCGCAACGCTCAGCGGTTCAAACATTTACGATGTTTTCTAGTGACTTATGCGCAAAAGTATGGCCGCAAAGATGTCTTTACGTTGAATTTTTTTCAGATTTAGTTTGCATAACGTTCTTGTGTTTGCCACAATAGTCGCTATGCAAATAAAAAAGGTTTGATAGCTTATGAGTATGTCATACACTGATCTAATAGCCGATACGAAACTTTCCCCTATGATGGCCCAATGGGTGGCATGTAAACAAACAGCCGGGGACGCGGTGCTTCTATTTCGTTTGGGGGATTTTTATGAGGCTTTTTATGAGGATGCCTCGCTGATCGCTAAGGAATTAGAACTGACCCTCACAAAACGGCAGGAAGTTCCTATGGCTGGCATTCCTCATCATACAAGCGAAGCCTACATAGACAAATTAGTCTCCAAGGGGTTTAGGGTGGCTGTCGCCGAACAAACGGAAGATCCTAAAACGACAAAAGGAATCGTAAAAAGAGAAGTTGTCAAGGTTGTCACACCTGGATCGGTGATCAATTCCTCTTTATTATCGGATAAATCCAATAATTATTTTGCTTGCATCAGCCGCGTAGGGGCCATTTTTGGTCTTGCCTTCCTGGACTTGACTACAGGCGAATTCATGGTAATAGAATTCGAAAACGAAGTGGATCTCCACAATGAAATTTTTCGCATCAGTCCCTCTGAATGCTTGGTGTCGAACAAATTTCATGAAAAACATAAAGAATTGTTAAAAGATCTTCGTCAAGCCCACGAATTTTTATTGACGTGCCAGGAAGATTGGTGCTTTGAACATCAGTCGGCTTATAATTTTTTAGTCAATCATTTCCAAGTGCATAGCTTAGATGGTTTCGGATTGAAAGGTATGGTGGCGGGCATTAATGCTGCAGGGGCTTTGCTGAAATATATGGAGGATAATCTTTGCTTATCCCTTGATCATGTGCAAGACATTCGCACCTTTTCCACATCTCAATATATGACTCTTGACCGTATGACGCAGCGAAATTTGGAGATCACATCAAGTTTGTACGACGGCTCTAGAAGAAATACACTATTAAATATTTTAGATAAAACTTGCACGCCCATGGGTGCCCGCCTTATGCGTCACTGGATTAAGCTTCCATTACTTCTCACCGATGAAATCAAACGCCGTCAAGATGCCGTACAAGCTTTTTTGCAGAATAAACCTAACCTGGAAAAAGTCAAGCAATTACTTGAACAAGTTCGAGATTTAGAGCGTTTGATGATGAAAATTAGTTCAGGATATGCCTCTCCCCGAGATATAGTCGCTTTAAAGTCTTCTTTTGAAGGAATTCCTCAGCTTAAAAACATGCTACAGCCTTTATCGGTCTATTCGAGCTTGATTGATCAAGAAGAACAGAAAATAGAAGATATGGCTTCCATGACGCAGCTTATTGCCTACGCATTGGTGGATGAACCTCCTTTAAGGATTAGCGATGGAAGGGTCTTCCGTGATGGATATAATGCAGAACTCGATGAATTGCGCGCTATTAGCCAAGATAGCAAAGCTTGGTTAACCAACTATCAAATGCGTCTGCGTGATGAAACAGGCATCAAAACATTGAAGGTGGGCTTCACACGCATGTTTGGATATTACATTGAAGTCAGCAAAGGGCAAACCAGCCGCATGCCAGATAGTTTTCAACGTAGGCAGACTTTGGTGAACGGTGAGCGCTATATCACGCCCGAGTTAAAAGAATTTGAACAGAAAGTGCTAACTGCCGAAGAACGTATCCTCGCCATTGAAACAGAGCTTTTTAATCGCTTGAGGCTCGACATCGCTAAGTATGTCAAACAAGTTTTTTCTGTTGCTCAGGCTATTGCTAAAGTGGACGCTCTTCGTGCCTTGGCTCAGGCAGCTTCCCTTTACGATTATTCTCGGCCTATCGTTGACCATAGCACCATTTTGCAAATTGTTGAAGGGCGTCATCCTATTATTGAGGCAAACCATACGGGTGAAAAATTTGTCCCCAATGATACCATGATGGACGACGAAGCTAATCGTCTCTTGTTGATTACGGGACCGAACATGGCTGGGAAATCAACTTACATTCGTCAAGTGGCTTTAATCACTATCATGGCGCAAATCGGTTCTTTTGTCCCCGCTAAAAGCGCGCATATTGGACTGGTTGATAAAGTTTTTACGCGTATTGGGGCCAGCGATGACCTTTCCCGTGGACAGTCCACATTTATGGTTGAAATGACCGAAACGGCTAATATTTTGAATAATGCCACTTCACGCTCACTTGTGATCCTTGATGAAATCGGCCGAGGAACCAGTACATATGATGGCATTTCAATTGCCTGGTCAGTTGCGGAATACTTACTGATTAGCGAAGGACGCCAGGCCAAAACTTTATTCGCTACCCATTATTGGGAGCTGACTAAGTTGGAGGAGCGTGTTCCAGGGGCGGTGAATTATCATGTCGCAGTCCATGAAGCTGAAGACCTTATTATTTTTTTACGAAAGATCATTCGCGGCAGTACTGATAAAAGTTATGGCATTCATGTGGGGCGTTTAGCCGGTCTTCCCTTACAAGTCATCGCGCGTGCGAAAGAGATTTTGGTTCATTTAGAAGAAAATGCAAATCAAAAAAATGTTTTTGAACCTTCCAAACCAAAAAAAACAATTAATACAAAAAAAGAAAAAACAGATAAGTTTCAAATGACTTTTTTTGGTTAATTATTAATTAGACCCTCTTTAGTAGTTTTAATCAGACGCAACACCTATAGATTAGTCATGCAGAAAAGAATGGACGCGTTTAATTTGCAGAGCCTTAGGGTGTTAAAAAAATATTTTTTTTCTATTGACAACGATATGAAGATATGCGAAGAAGAAAGTGTCCTCAAACTACTTCTAGGAGGTTAACTATGGACACTAAAAAACATGAGCAAAAAAACCCAACAACACATAATCCAAATCAAAAGACTAATCCAACATCTACTCCAAAACAAGAGCCATACAATCCAAGCAAAAGCAATCCAACACAGAAGAAACCAAATTCTAACTGGTAATCTTTAAAGGGTTTAGTATAAAGGGTAAAGGGAATTTTCCCTTTGCCCTTTGTGCTTCTTTTATTTGACCTCAGCCTCGACTTTAGCATTTTTTAGGCACAAGCTACCAAGTGAAAGAGATCATTAATATTTATTTTTTCTTGGCTTTGTTTTTTACCCCACTGTGAAAAATATCTTTTATTGAGAATCAATAATTTAAGATATACCATTACATCTGAGAAAGTCACGGTTTCTTTCTCATACCATGAAGTTGTTTGAGGGGTGATTTCTATTCCTGTTGATTTAACTGATTCATTAGCTACTAGGCAAGCTAGGGAATAAGAAGCTATTATGGTAGGAGCTGTTCGGTTAACGCTTATGTCTGACCATGTGTGAATAGTTTCTAGGCCTAAATGTTGATTGATCTCTTGAAAAGTGGTCTCGATTGACCATCTACCTACAAAATACTCTATAGCTTGCTCTGCGCATATTTTAAAATCAGTGACTAAAATTGCTATAGGTTTGTTTTTACCTGTTGGATCTTTAGTAATTATCCATCGTATAGGCACTCCTCCGACAGTATTGTGATACCATAAACAGGTTCCTGTTAAGACATCGAGTTCTTTTGTTTTGCCACTATACCATGGAGCCTGTAAGCGTATCCATCTCTGCTTTTTATCACCCAGCAAAGTTTCTAAATTGGGCAATCTTTCTCCTACCACTCGAGGACGACCCCTTTTAGCTTGTCGAGGTGGAGGAAAGTCATAAAGGCTTGCATCAAGCCTTAATTGGGTACAAAAAATAACATTATGCTTTATGCAGGTTCTGCATATATCACGACAGCAAAAAGCACTATCAGCAATGACTACAATTTTCCTTTTAGGGCCAACCCAACGACGAATTTGAAGAACAAACTGACTAGCAATCTTAGTCATTTTTTTATGACGAGCCTTACCTTTAAGATCAGCTTCGTTAAGGCTACTTGATAAAGTCCTTTCTGGTGTTAAAAGATAGGATAGAAAAGGCAAACTCCATTTGTACTTCGACCCAAAAACTCTTACACGGACAGTTGCCACAAGCCAATTATGTCCAGTTGTTAAAACTTTTTGGTGTTTAGATGATGCGACAGCGTCTCGATGATAACCAAGCCCCTTAATTTTAGGACCTCGTCGTCTATTTAGATGGGAATCGATGTTGATTTCAATTGGAGAATCTTCTGGAAGTAACTTCTCGATAATTAATAAAAAGAGAATTTTACTGGCTTCAAAAGTAGACCATTTGGCTTTACGAAGAACATAAAAATACTTAGTAAAGTTACTATCTTTATGTTTTCTAAAACACTTAATTAAATTTGTAACAGTACGTTTGCCTGTACAAAGAAAATGAGCGACAATTAGCTCTATGGCATTTTTATAAACAGGTCGAGAAAATAATGGTGCAAACAAGGCAAAAAACTGTAAAATAGCAGCTGGCAGATCTGTCATCATAAATCCTTTTATCGGTGAGATGAAAAAAAGATTTAAGATACTGGTTTGCCTTTTTTTATGCTAAAAAATGCTAAAGTCGAGTCAGCGTAACTAAGGACAATAAAATCGACGAACCCTTAATTATGCATGAGTTTATTGAATAGCTTTATCCTTATTCTTTACGATTTTCTATTCCTTTGTTATGATGCGTGCATGATGAGTCAAAGCAAGGGCCTTATCGCTCTAGATATCGATGGAACTATTACGACTGACATGCAGGCTATTCCCAAAAATGTGGTGCAATTTTTAACCGAGTTGCATCAACAAGGCTGGGTTTTTGTTTTTATAACCGGTCGTACCTTCGATTTTGGCTATCGCGTGCTAAAAGTACTTCCATTCGACTATTTTTATGCTGTGCAAAATGGCGCCGTACTCTTATCAATGCCGGACAATCAAATAATATCAAAAAAATATTTGGATATATCCATTCTACCTACAATGGAGAGGATTTGTGAGGGTGAACCGACAGATTTTGTGATTTATTCCGGAATTGAATGGGATAATTTGTGTTTTTATCGAGAAAATCATTTTTCCAAAAAATTACTAAAATATCTTGAAGCACGACGCAAAGCCTTTAATGAAGAATGGAAAAATATTATTTCCTTTGATGAACTTCCCCTTAAAGAATTTCCTTCACTAAAGTGCTTTGGAGAACTCGTTCCCGCAAGAGAGATCGCTGAAAAGATTGAACAAATCTTAGGTTTGCATGTCCCGGTCATTAAAGACCCGTTTTCTAGCGAGTATTTTGTAGTGCAGGCGACGCACTCAAAGGTTAGCAAAGGACAAGTCTTACAGGATCTAATAAAAAAATTTAATTATGAGGGTAGGATCATAGCGGCAGGGGATGACCTCAATGATTTAAGCATGTTTGAGGAAGCCCATATTAAAATCGCTATGGAAAATGCCCCACCGGAGCTTAAATTAAAGGCAGATATCGTAGCTCCGCCGGCCTCTAAAACAGGAATCATTGAAGGGTTGCAAAAGGCTATTAAACCTCTTACAACTTGACGTCGAAATCGGCTCAAATGAACCAGAAATTCGACAGAATCTTAATTATGCAAGAAGTCTATGAATACAAAAAAAAATGATTATCCACTTGTTACTGTTGGGGCCTTAATTGTCGCTGACGATGGAGATATTCTTCTTGTGCATTCCCCTAAATGGCTTGTAGGTTACACGATTCCAGGTGGTAAAGTTGAGCTAGGAGAAAGCCGCGAACAAGCCGTGATTCGGGAAGTCTTTGAGGAAACCGGATTGCATGTGACTCATGTGCGTTTTGCTTTAGTGCAAGACTCGATTTATTCCTCAGAGTTTTATGATAAAAATCATTTTGTAATGCACGAATATGTGGTGCGCCTTGCACCAGAATCCTCTAAAGATCATGTTGTTTTAAATGATGAGGGGATTCATTATATATGGGTGAAGCCTGAAAAAGCCTTGGAGTTGAACCTCAATAAAGAATTATATGTGTTAATTGAGTGGTATCTCGCACATCATTCAAAAAGGTTGCCATGATTAAGAAATTAAAAGCCAAAGCGAAAACTTCAAAAAAAATAGCTATTTCGGATCCAGATCATTTGATCCCTATCTCCTGTTTTGGAATTGTGGGTTTTGAAGATCTTCTTGTGCGTTGCATCATTGGAATCAATCCGGAAGAACGTGTAATGGAGCAAGAAATTTTAATAAATCTTCAAGTCGAGAGCGACTTGTCACTTGTAGCATCAGCAGATGACCTTTCTAACGCCATTTGTTATGCATCGCTAGCCGCTTTCTGCACAGAACAAGCCCGGAAAGGTCAATACCACATGGTGGAAACGTTGGCCTATGAACTAGTTCAAAAGCTCAAGGAACATTTTCAACTATCTTGGGTGAGGGTTGTGATAAAAAAGCCATCTGCTATCTTGACCGCTTCGTTTGCATTTGTTGAGCTCGAATATGGGAAAAAGGTCTCTCCATGAAGTGGACTTTAGTGACAGGAGGAGCAAAAAACTTAGGCGCGGTCATTTGCCTTGAATTAGCTCGGCAGGGTTATTCAGTCGTGATTCATTATCAAAATAGCGAGGAGAATGCGCAGTCTCTTGCTCGCGAATGCGCTAAGTATAATGTTAGGGCAGAATATATTCAGGGAGATTTTTCCACCGAAGAATCGACTCAGGAGTTTTTAGAAAAATATCAAAAGAGATTTTCCGAAACGCAGAACGTAATTAATAATGTAGGAAATTATTTTGTAGGGTCGAGTTTAAAAATTCCTTTAGATCAATGGTATCAACTATTTCAAACTAATTTACACGCCCCTTATATCATCATTCGTAGCCTTCTGCCTTCAATAAAAAAATTTCAAGGATCGATCCTAAATATTGGGGTTGCAGGATTAAACTCTATGCGTGCGGATGTGTATTCTACAGCTTATACATTGACTAAAGCTTCATTGCTCATGCTAACAAAATCTCTTGCCCTAGAGCTCGCTCCAGATCAAGTACGCGTGAATATGATTTCACCGGGTTATCTTGAAGATTCTGTAGACCTACCGATGGACTTATCAAAAATTCCTATGCAGCGACCTGCAAAAAGTGAAGAAGTTGCGGATGTTATAGCTTTTCTTCTCTCGGATAAGGCTTACTATTTGACTGGGCAAAATATAGAAGTCGCAGGCGGAACAAGACTATAAATTTTTTTGGATAGAAGGCAGTCACGATGGAAAATGATTTGACGATATCAGTTCATTTAGGAAAACAACTTAACGATCTGGCATTGACCGCAAGTCGTAAAAGACAAAGCAGTCAAACTTCTTTTGTCCATATTTTTTATCCAGATACTGGAGAAGATATTCAGCAAACGATTCCGATAGTGGAAAATACTTGTTTTGCACTTGCCCTGCTAAGGAGCAAAACGAGCGAACAAATGATTGAAGCGAAAGATCTTTTAGAACGTTTGCTTTCCTTTCAAAATCCCACAGAGGGCAATTTCCCTGTATATATCCATGAGTATCCAATTTGCAAAGATAGATTTTTAGGCGCTCAACTTTTGCCCCTATTTTTCTACATATTAAATGAATTTCATGTCGTTTTAGGAGCAGATCTAAAACAGCGTTTACATCATGCTGTCCACCAATTGCTGCAATACTCTTTAAAAACATTTCATGAAAAAAATCCTCCTTATCCTATCGGCATTAAAATAGCAGCTGCGACAAAAGTCTTAGGGGCTTATTTTAAAGACAGCCTGATAGAACAAAAGGGGAGTCAACTGCTGGATCAATATCTTGCCAAGGGATTGCAACCTTCTTGGTTTATTCCCACTTCATTGGCCGATATATGCACTGCACTGCAGCTAGCCTATTCTAGCATTTATTTGAGCCCCTGGAAAGAGTTCTGGCAGCACCTCATTAACACATGGCATCAGCCGACGCTCACATATATAGGCCCGGGCTTAAAGCAATATCAACAAGGACTTGAGCCTCAAGCCACTTTGTATGACTTATTTCTCGGTTTTTTTTCCGGTGAATTTCCAAAAAGGTGTTTAAAGGATGCAGCCTTTCATTTACATGCAGTTTATATACAACCTAGCTGTGATACCTTGCCTCTTATCGAATATCCATGCAGTATAGAAGGCAAGCTTGACCAATGTCGTTGGCATGTTTATCAAAACAATCATTTTGCCTATAGTTTGATAGATCAAAATCTTTTGCATCATTCTATCTACAAAAATGCTTTTCATCCATTAAGTTTAATTTGGGGCAGTAAAGAAAAAGTGCATTCTTTTGTATGCCAAGAAGGGAATTTTATGTCTTATGACTTTACTTCACATGATGAAGAAATTGATCTCAATTTTCAATTAGATTCCGCTTACAACTTGAAGATCGCGAAAAAAGCCGTGAGCTTGCCTTCTATTTTGATATTGAAGACGATTCCAAAATAACGATTCATGGAGAAGCTGCCACAACTTTTGATCTGGCCGAAGAATGTATTTTGACCACACCTGAAATTAAATTATCCTTGAGTGTCTCTTTAAAAGCAGGGGAAGGACAATTTATAGGACATGTCATGCAGGGGAATCGTCCCAGTCAAATTCAACTTAAAGGACTTCATCGTTATAAAGCTTACGATTGGCAATTATTTTTTCGGACGTTACGGCGTGACGGTGCTTGCCAACTCAATGCTAAGTTAAGAATTAGACCTCTTGTGTAATTAAACACTAAATTAGGCATAGGGGCAATTCTTTCATGCGAAGCTTAATCATTTTATTTTTACTATTTCTTTCGGCTTGTTCCTACCAACCTTGTTCGCCCTCTTATCGAGAATTGTATAGTCATTTATCTTCTACTCATATTAAAGCCGAATTGATGCAAGAGACCCCTTATTTTTTAGTCATCCTTGTGGAAGCTAGGCATCTGGATTATTCATCGCCTCAATCCTTCTTTAAGACTTTGGCTAAGCATCCCAGCGATGGAAGTAAAAATGGCGATGTAGGTCATGCCTGGATTTATCTTCAGGGCCTTATTAATGGAGAACTCGTTTGTCTTGAGGGGAGGACATTCAGGAGAGTTGGGACAGATTCAACCGCGCTATGTCGAAGGCGTTTTTCTACATTATGAAGAGGGGCAGGATAATCCAATATCTTATCTTTGGGAATGTCAGCATGATGGCTTTTTTCAGTATGGTCCAGGTCAACATACTCCTACTTTTGCAGCAAAAATAGACTTAGACAAAGCACAGTTTTTTCGCATACTCAGATTCATACAAACCTATGATTATACTGAATACTCAATCACAGGAAATCAATGCAGTTCTTTTGCTGCCCAACTGGCTGCTTTCGCAAATGTTGATCTCGAATGCGAAATAAGCATGAAAGTGGAACAAAACTTATATTAGGGGGCAAGCAAGTGTGTCTATGGCGAGATCCAATCTATTCAGAGATCACTTTTTCCTCTCCCGATATCCTGGAGCGTAGTCTGTTGAAAAGTGTAGGAGATGGCAAAACTGATTATGCTCTTACATGGTATCAGAAAAGATACCCTCAAAGAAAAAAAAAGACAAGGGGCTTACAGGATTTGCTCGTTTTCCAGAACGTTATGTGCGCTTCAAGCTTTGTAATCAAGACGAAGACGCAAAGAGAAAAAACAGGATATAAGGATCGCTTTCGGCGGCAAGATAAATTTGAATAATATATAAATGTGCTATTATTCTTTTATAATTATAATAATTGGAGAATATTTATGTTGCATTAAATATATCATTTTACGCCAAAAGAATGGGCGCTTAAATATCAATGAACTGCCTAAAGGCCCCACTATTCGCTGTCACAATAAATTAATCGGTATTTTGTTATGGTTATTTGGTAAGACTGAAGTTTTGGAAGGTTTAAATGTTAAAAATGAACAAAAAAGTATGGTTTATCAATAAAGGAAGTTTAGAAAATTTGAAGAAGGCTTATGCGCAAGAAGAAGAAGGAATTAGTATCGATAAGCTAATTAAATATTTTATAGATCAACGAAACAAGAATGTTGAACGCCAAAATGATGAAAAACCTAAAGGAAATAGTCCAAACAATAAAAAAGAATTCTTTGTCAAAGATTTTAAAGAACCTGTTTCGAAAAGCAGGAAAAAGGAAAAAAAGACAAGGATCAGAAGATCAGAAAGGGAAGAATTTGAATTTGGGCATAAACCACATGTCGATGATCAGAAAAAGGCTCCTATAATACCACCTAAAGAACCTGAAAATTTAAACTTGAATCCAAAGGAAACAAAGATTGATTTTGAAACTTTAACAAAAGAAGAATTTGAATCCCTACTTGACTCAAAGAAAAAAAACAAAAACATTACTTTTTCTTTCCAAAAGCCTCCCTCGTTAGCAAATTATACAGCGTATATAAACAATGGAGTTACGGCAGAGCAATTCATAGAATTATTTTCAGGGCAATCTAATTTATTGGAACTTCTACAGGATTTATGTCAAAAATTAGAACCTATGAATAACCATACAGAGGATTCACGAAAGCTTATCGAATTTTATTCACAATTGCTTGAAGAATGCGAAAAAAATGATGAAGCTATTGGAGTGTTAATTAAAAATGACCCTGAAAAACTGTTTAATTGCTTTATGAGTAATAAAAATGCGCACAGAACGACTCATATTACAAAACTTGCCCAACGATCTAATGATGCTGACACGCTTTATACTTTTATCAAACTGGTTTATGAACAAAGAAAAGAACTAACTAATCATACGTATAAAATTTTTATTCTGGCTTTATCGGCTGCAGGAGTTTTCGATGAAGCATTCATCAAAAAACTGACAGTTGACCAACAAAATTTATTGAAAGAAGTTATCCTTTCACAACATTCATTATCCTCACTTTATTTGAATATTGAGAGTCCGGATTTAATGAATAGATTATTTAAGGGGGGCATGCAACTTCTACAAATAAATAAATTTGATCCTAAATTAGTTGAATTTATAGCAAAATTTTCAACTAATAATTTATTCGCTAACTTCTTTTTATCTTTTACACAAGATCAATTAAAAGACATTGAAAACTGCTTTGCTAATTTTGAAATTTTACCTTTCATTCATGAATATGATCTCCGTTTTGAAAAGGACAAACCTGCCACTAAGGAATATCGTCAGAGGTTATTTTACGATATTCTTTCTCGAATTCTTCAAGCTTATATTTCACAAAATAATTTTCCGCAAATTAAAGAAAAAATCAGCTTATTATTAAAAACTTTTCCATGGATTAATTTGGATATCATGTCAATACGTAGTAATGAACACATAGTGCTTCCTTACTTCGTTGCTGCTAGGGTAGAAAAAGAAATAGTTAATGGTAAAACTTCAGAAGAAATTCGGGAATCAGTTTCTAAGTATTTTGGCCTATCTGGCTCTGATGAAAGGAATAAATTGCCTCATCTTTTGTTTTCACAAGTCAGTGAAAAAAAACAAGATCAAGTGTTAGAGATTTTTGCTCGTTATGGAGAAATGGTTCAAAAACATTTATCTCTTGTAATTGAGAAAGGCAACGAAAAAATGATGGAAGCGGTTTTTAAAACATTATTTAAAAATCACAAGAAGATAGGTTCTGGTTATCCGGGAGCATTTGCGCTGATGCTGCCAAATATTAAAAACAAAGAGCATCTTCTTTTAATTCTTAAAGTTATTAAAGAACTTGATATTGTAAATAAAAATGAACTTCTCCAGGGAATTTCCGGTGGAGTTTCTTACTTTAATTTTGGCAAAGATGAATTATATAAAGTAGGCTTGGATAATGACGAGATTCAAAATGCATTTAAGCAAATGGATCTTAATTACAAAGAAGAATGTATAGATTCAATTACAATACTGCGCAAGGCGGACGCTATTCCCCAGTAGTAGCACCCCTTCAGGGTGCTACAAGACATATCTAGTTTGTTTTCAAGGCTGGGCTGTCAACAGCCATGCCCATGGAATGCAACCCATTGTCGACATAAAGTATAGATCCTGTGATTCCAGAGGCTAGTGGGGAGACTAAAAATGCCCCAGCATTGCCTACTTCCAGGGCTTGCAAATCTTTTGTAAGGGGAGAGTTGGCTAAGCTATAGTTAATCATAGAATCAACAAAACCGATGGCTTTTGCAGCACGACTGCGAAGAGGGCCTGCTGAAATTGTGTTAACCCGTATGCCCCATTTGCGTCCCGCTTCCCAAGATAACGTACGTGTATCACTTTCTAAAGCCGCTTTGGCAGAGCTCATTCCACCTCCATAACCGGGAATAGCCTTTTCTGATGCTATATAGGTTAAAGAAAGTGTAGCGCCGCCCGAATGCATGAGGGGCCCTAAATGGGCTAACAGGCTGACAAAAGAATAAGCTGAGGCACTAACAGCTGCTAAATAACCCTTTCTCGAGGTATCAAGCAAATCTTTTTGTACTTCAGGACCATTGGCTAGCGAGTGGACAAAAATATCGATTTTGCCATAATCGTTGGAAATGGCTTTGGCAACATCTGCAATCGTATATTCGGTGGCTTCTTTATATCTTTTATTATCTTTAATATCTTGAGGAACATCATCCATCGTGTCATAAGCAGCATCGAGGGAATAAATTTTGGCAATTTGCATGAGAGATCCATCCGAAAGTAAACGCGAGTCATAAAACTTTCCATTCGCTAAGCTGGTTCCAAAGATTTTCATCATAGGAGTCCAGGTGCCAATCAAAATCTCCGCTCCGGCTTCTGCCAATGCTTTAGCTATCGCCCAGCCGTAACCCTGATCATCTCCTACACCAGCAATAAATGCTTTTTTGCCTTTAAGATCAATTTTCAACATATAGACCTCATTGTTTAAAAGAAAAGAATAAAGGATAAACGACATCTTGTAAAGAAAGAGCGAATGGCAGGGCGGTGAGTTAGTCTAGTGTGTTAAATAGACAATCTCTTAAAATTTGCTTTGCCTAAAAAACTTTAATGTTGATTCTGTGTTCTCAATAGGGTTTTATTTTATTTTAATTACTGTTTGACATTAGTGATGACCATCGATTTCAACTCCTGTGCGGCATTATTCAGCTGTTCGATGGCTTTATGGAATTGCCTGATGGATTCCGATGTTTGCTGAGCTGTTTCGCTTAACTGGAGAATAGATTCATTGATTTGGGCCGCGCCTTGAAACTGAGTTTGCATGCCATTATTAACGCTCTCAAAGCTACTGATCAGCTGTTGGACTTGTTCAATAATTTTTGATAGCTGCTCTCCGGCTATAGTCACTTGAGTGACACCGGAGTTAATTTCGTCCGTAAACTTGTCAACGCCCATCACACCGGCAGAAACGGCCGATACCATCTCATTGACCATTTTTTCTATGTCCAGAGTAGAATTGGCTGTTTGATCGGCTAATCTTCGCATTTCCCGAGCTATGATCACAAAGCTTCTACCGTGTTCACCGGCTTTTTCAGCTTCAATAGCGGCATTAAGGGAGAGTAAGTTAGTCTGATCAGCGACTTTTGATATTGTTGTAACAACACCGGTAATAGTGCCGGCTTTTTCGTTTAAAACAGCTAATTTTGAAGCGATATTAGAAGCTGCGTCCACCATTTGACGCATGGTGACTTCCATACGTTGCAGACCCTCTTTGCCTGAAGTCGCCAAAGAGGAGGTTTTTTCTGCAGTTTCGCTGATTTCTCTCATCGTGTTAGCAAAGTCTTTTGTTGTTGCCGAGATTTCCTGGGCTGTGACAGCAATTTGTTTCACTGCAGATTCTTGTTCCATCACAGTGATTTCTTGTTCTTTAGCTGTCGCAGCGATTTCTGTGGTGGAACTGGTTAGCTGGATACCTGCCCATTGCAATTGTTTAAGCAAATCCTGAATAGAATCAGCCATTTTGTTGAATGCTTTGCCCACTTTTCCTGCTTCATCATTAAAATGGACAGGTACGCGATTTGACAAATCACCATTCCCTATGCTGATGGCCGATTTCATCATTTGATTTAAAGGCTTTATGATCGATCGCATGACAGCAATCCCTAAAGCAAAAGCAATGAGTGCTATGGCTAATATGGAACTTATAGAGATCCATTGGTCATATTTGAGTTGCATCAGTCTATTTTCTAGAATTTTTTCCAGAGTGTTGCTAATGATATTGGATAATGCGAAATTTTGATCGTAAACATTTTTTATTTCTTTCAGAAGTTCTTCAGGAGTTGTTTTTGTTACATCTTTATTTGAAAGACTTTTTTGAATTGAGTCAGAATATTTTTCAAAGGCATCTAATAATTCGTTGTAGGGTTCTTGCAGCACCTTTTCGATTTCTAAATTATTATTGAAATTTTTTTCATAAGTGATGACTTTTTTTATGTTTTCCTTTGTTTCTTTCAAGTGTAAGTTAAATATAGTTAGCAGTTCTTTAACTTTCTTTAAATCTTCTTTGGCTTTTTCTGGGTTTGTTTTTTTATTTTGCAAGTAATCTTCTAACTCAATATTTATCGAGGGTATAGTGCGCATATTTTCGGTTAAAATCCAATAAAGAGTATGAATTAAGTAATAATTACTAATTGCAGGATCTTGTAAAAGATTTGATTGCTCGGTGATATAAAAAGCTAAATCTTGAAAGTCTTCTAAAATGTTTAAATGCGAGTTGTTATTTTCCAAATTAGTAATATTGGGTATATTTTGAAGAATTAGTATCCAGCGTTGTTGAAGTTCCTCAGGGCTTAAATTTCGCGTTTCACGATTTTCAAAATCAATAGGTTGAGTATTTAAATCCCCCTGCACTTCTCTATTGTAGGCGATCAGTTTTTCAAACCCAGAATTGATTTCATTTTCTAATTGTGTTAAATAGGTTTTATCTGCATTTTTATCGATAATGATATTTTTTAAAACTCTTCTATGAAATGCAATATCTGAATAAATAATGCGGATAAGTTTTTCATACCTATTCCCTTTTATTTCTATTGTCACGGTTTTGATGGCTCTATTTTGTACGCTTATCATCCAGGATAAGGCTACAATGAGCGACATACCAAAAATGCAACTGATGATGATAAATTTCTGAACAATTGTGAAAGGACTTAAGAGCTTTTCGATTAGTGAAGGATCTTCTTTAGCCATAATACCTTAAATGCATTGTTTGTGGACGTGACAAAACAAGGGTTTTTGTGCTACATAGGTTCCTAAATTTTTATAATGGGAGTCAAAATATTTTTTAGCAACAAACATCTTGCATCCGAAAGAATCTAAAATTATAATACCTTCTCTATGAGAAAATATCTTAAGAATTTCATTATTATCAGCTTATCGATTGTGCTACTCTATGCCAGTGGCCGGATGTACTATGCTGTTACGGCCGGATTTACTGAGAGTAATATTACCTCTAATTTAGCTTATAATGAAAAATGGGCAATGAAACCCTTGAACTTCACTGAAAGGGACATGCTTAAGAAAATACTTTCACAAAAATATAGTTATCTTGGCAAAGGATGCCAATCCTATGTTTTTGCTAGCGAGGATGGGCAATATGTGCTTAAATTTGTTAAATATCAACGTTTTCGACCCCAAACATGGCTCGATTACTTTCAGTCCGTTCCCATTGTAAGCCAATATCGTATAAACAAAATTGAAAAAAAGAATAAAAAATTAGATATGCTTTTTACAGGATGGAAAATAGCCTATGAGCATCTAAGGGAAGAAACAGGCCTTGTTTATGTGCATCTTAACAAATCCAACGATTTACAACAAACTCTCACCCTTTATGACAAAATGGGCTTTCAGCATTACCTTAATATGGATAATATGGAATTTTTGCTCCAAAAAAAAGCTCAAATGCTTTGTCCTACCATCACCCAATTTATGCAAAAGGGACAAATAGGTGAAGCTAAAGAGCTCATAGATAATTTGCTCGGTATGATCTTATCTGAATACAGTCGAGGCTTGGCAGACAACGATCATGCGCTTATGCAAAACACAGGAGTATTGGGCACAAAACCTGTGCATATTGATGTGGGACAATTTGTGTTAAAACCAGAAATGTCTAACCCGACGCATTACAAACAGGAGCTATTCAGTAAAACATTTAAGTTTCGTCAGTGGTTGGCAAAGCATCATCCCGAATTAGGCGTCTACTTGAATGAAAGATTGCTTGAAATTATTGGCCCTGAAATGGAATCCATGATACCCCAAGTTAAAAATCCGCATGCCTGGTCTATTGAAGCCTAACTAGTTGGGATTTAATTAGGTTTTCGAACCAAAGCGTCCCAAAAAACCGAACATGCCATATTCTTTTTGTTGTTTAATAACTTCATCATGGAGCCTTTTGGATATATTAAAAATATCTTGTTGAATTTCAGGATTATTTGTGTGTCGATTTTGTGCATCCATGATCAATTGTTCTATAGGAAATTGAAAATGTCCAATAAAAGCCCCACCTTTAAGCTCACTATAATCATCCATGCTATACTTAATGAGCTCCTTTACATCCGCGAGAAAAGGATACATGATATAGGCTAATTTTTCATAAGAGGGTTTATAATCAGTTATAGCAGCATTTAAAATTAATTTTGCCTCTTCCAGCGTATTAATCTGATTCTTGCAAGCGTTTAACTTTTGCAAAATTGCGTTTTTCTTTTTTGTAGAGAATGGATGGATAGGATCCGAAAAGATTTGACATATAGACTGTATAATAAAATTTGGATTACTATTTTGATTTAAAGAAAGCATTTGGTCATAAAAATCTAGATATTTTAGGCAATGATTCTTGCGGTTCAATCGGGACTTTGTCTGGCGCCAGGTTTCTCTAGGCAATAAAGAACTTGCGATTAATGATCGCTGCATTTTGGCGCCTGGGCTGTCTGAAAGTAAAGGAGTTCTTACGTTTAACTTCATGTTAATCAGCTGGTGTGTATCTGTTAAATGGGATAAAGCTTTCTCATTCATATTATACAATTCTTCCCAGGTTAACTTATAAATTTCAGCAATTTTTGTTAGTGAAGGTATAAGGTTTATGTAAGAATTACTTTCATTATAAACACAATCAGTTGTTTTAACGGTATGAGGTTTAAACCAACCGCTTGAGCCTTTCTCAAGCAGCATTTCCTCAACCTTTCTCCAGAATTCCCGGTTTTTAGGTTCCTTTTGATCTGTTATATCTGAAAGGTCATTAGCAATTTTCCTGTTTAGGACATTCATATCCAATTCCCAGCCAAGCTGTGAATAATAACCCAATGTATATTCAGGTTTTTTTAGCTTTTCCTGAATTAACTTTTCCAGATCCTCGTGCCTTTTCTTGGAGATAAATTTCCAAGCGAAATGATGCTTGTTTTGACACCAGTCCTCTATTTTGCGATCGTTTAAGGTTTCCTTAATCATTTGCAAAGCTTCCGCACTGAAAGGAGCATCTTTAAAGGTTTCGAGTCGAAGCAAAAAGTTGCGTAGGGGAAGGATCATTAAATTGTTTCCTGTTTTCAGGTTGCTGTTCCACAAATAGTAAGAAAGCAGATTTTCGTCTTCCCCAATAGCTTTATCGCCATCAAATAATTCAAGTTCCCAGGATGTGTTAAGTGCTGAATGTAAGGGGGGACAATTTATTTCAGTCCTATATAAATGATTAGGATTTAATGGATCGATTATGTTTAATTGGGTTTTGTCATTAATTTCATTATTTAAATATTTTTTAAGTAATGAAAACAAAGATTCCGGATTGGACATCGTCCCATCATTGTTAATAAGACTATATTGATATTGATCCATCAATCGGAAATCATCATTGACAATCGGACATGCTCCAATATTATCGGAATGTAGATCAAGAAACTGATGTAACAGAACCAAAAAAGCAGTAAGTTCAGATTTTGGGCTTTTAATACGCTGGATCATATTTTCCAAAGCTACCGGTTTTTTTGAAATTTCTCCAAAAACCCATAGATGTTTTAAAAAAGGCTTGCTGGAGATTTGATGAATGGGCGATATAGTTTCTTTTTTATTAATAGGCGATGAAGAATTTTGACTTTTTGTCAATTCAGGAACAATAAAATGCGTAGGCGTGTTTAGAGCTTTTAAAAGATTTTCCTCGCATTTAATTAGAGATTTGCGACCATTTATTCGGATGTTTGCCTCAGGTGATATTTTTTTTAAAACCCAGATTTTATAAAACTTTTGAAATGTAGTGGATTCCCATTCTCCTTTTTCATTTTTATATTCTAATTGGCACTGCTCAAACTGTTTTATTAAATCTAATGTTTTCTCGTCTGTAATTTGAAAAGTAAAAAACGCTTGCCTGGATTTATCAGTTTGATTATAGAAATTAATTGCATCATAGATTTTATGAATATTACCATCATTATCTACGGCAAAATAGTTCAAGTAAAAATCATTAAATGTGTAAAAATTTGAGTCATCTTTTATCGCGATCAATTGATGGGTAGAAAAAGAATTTTTTTCTTTATATCTCATGAGTTCATCAAATGTTAATATTAATATTTTATCTCCGATGACAATCTTAAATTGTTGTTTACTATAGTATGTATAACTTTCACGGTTAATATCAAATTGCTCAGATAGCATTCCCGAGCCTTCAGGGTGAGGAGCGCTTTTCCATAACTTACTTACATTTTCATCAGTAAGAAGTTTTGAAAATTTTTTTTGATCTAAATAGGGCATAGTTCGAATGGAAAATCGGCGACAAGCGGGCGCCAAATTATCCAAAGGAATATCCAAACGCTCCAGTTCTAGATTTTGAAAAGAATAACTAGGCACTGCACTTTCTGGGCTAAAAGCAAATCTTTCAATAATAGAACGCTCTTCCTGTGTAGCCCTTACATCTAGACTTTTTAAAAAAGTATTATTATTTATAACAAAAACTGCTTGATTGTTTGTAAATTTCTTTGGCTTACTAACTGGTCCTTCTTTTATTGCGTTAATTGCATCAAGAATGGTATGGGTTCGTATTTTTCCAAGTCTTGCAGCTTCCTTTGCACATTTATTAAAAGGTTGGAAATTAGGGGGTAGTTTATTATTCGAAGACATATTTGAATTTATATTCATTAGGCACCTACTTTTTATTATTATAATGATGCATTATACAATAATCTATTATAAAGATAAATAGATAGTTTATTAATCTGTCATAAAATGTATATTAAAACACAACTCTTTGATAGTTTTAACTGTTGAAATGTATTGACACTAAAGTTTTTTAAGCAAAACAAATGGCGAGAGATTGTCAATTTAAAAGATTTTGAACAGGTTCTGAGAAAAGCAGCTAAATCTTCCTATCTCAAACTTTCTATCAGTTTGGTAGGGTGCAAATTTGAGTTAAAATTAAAATTCATTAGTGCTGAGTGGAAGAACCTAAAGCCTGGTCAAAATCAAAGATTAGATCATTGATATCTTCTATGCCAACAGATAGACGTACAAGACTGTCTGTAATACCCATACGTTCCCTTTCTTCAGGCGGAATGGAAGCATGGGTCATTGTGGCAGGATGGCTTATCAGGGATTCAACCCCTCCCAGGCTTTCAGCTAATGAAAATAATTTTAACGAGGAGATGAGTTTTTTTGTTTCTTCAAGAGACAAATTAAATTCAACTGCGATCATTCCACTGAAGCCATACATCTGTTTTTTGGCAATTTGATGCTTAGGGTGACTCTCCAGCCCGGGATAAGTGACTTTTTTAACTCTAGGATGTTTTTCTAGGTAATTCGCTAGAGCCATGGCATTGTTATTATGGCGATCCATGCGTACAGCCAAAGTTTTAACACCGCGAGAAACAAGCCAGACATCGAAAGGGCTGGGATTAAGACCCATAGCCTTGCGCGCAAAATCCAACTTAGACTTTATAGAAGGATCTTGAGTCATGACGACTCCACCAATGACATCTGAATGCCCCCCTATATATTTGGTGGTGCTATGCCAAACAATATCCACCCCCCAGTGCAAAGGGTTTTGGCAATAGGGGCTTGCAAAGGTGTTATCAACAACTGTACAAATCTTGTGTTTTTTGGCCAATTGAGCGCACAATTCGATATCAAATATATCTAAGAGGGGATTGCTGGGTGTCTCAAAGAATAGCCATTGGGGTTTATGTCGCATCAATTCATCTTCGACATTTTCACATACAGCGGGATTAAAAGTGATAAATTCTACGCCAAATTTATCAAAAACCTCATTGAATAACCTGTATGTACCCCCATAAACTCCGTCGAAGGCCAGAACACGGTCGCCTTGTTGCAAAGTGCTGATTAGGCCGGTTAGAGCCCCCAGGCCTGAAGAGAAGACGGTTGCATACTGAGCCCCTTCCAAAGAAGCCAGCTGCTTCTCCAAAATTTCGAAGTTAGGGTTGTTAGCTCGGGTATAATCATACCCTTTTGTCACACCGGGAGCCTCTTGAATAAATGTGGATGTCATATAGATAGGTGGCATCATAGATCCCGTAGTGGGATCGGGGGTATAGCCTGTATGAATAGCTTTTGTGGCAAATTTCATTTTAGTACCGTTTTAAATCTATTAAGTTATGCTTCATCCAGTCCTCATCGAATATCTTACTTAAATACTTAACTCCGCCATCAGGAATGATTGCCACAATTGTCGCAGGCTTGGTTAAGGATTTTGCGATTTCAAGCGCTGCCCATACATTGGCCCCGCTGGAGCCACCCGCCAAGATGCCTTCTTTTCGAGCCAATTGATGTGTCATTTCAAAGGCATCACTGTCTTGTACCTGGATGACATCATCAACAACAGAAAAATCCATGGCGTGAGCCATGTGGTCTTCGCCAATGCCTTCCAATAAATAATTGCAATTTCCATTTTTTGGTATTTTGCCGGTTTTAAAATAAGAGTAATAGATTGAGCCTATGGGATCGGGCATAATAACTTTAATTTGCGGATTTTTTTCTTTAAGAAAACGACCAATCCCGCTTATCGTCCCTCCGGTGCTGGCACTGGCTACAAGGTAATCTACGTTGCCATGAGATTGTTCCCAAATTTCCGGTCCTGTTGTTAGATAATGGGCTTCAGGATTTTTTAAGTTGTCATATTGGTTGATGCGGAAGCTGTTGGGCGTTTGTTCTGCTAAACGTAGGGCTCTATTTACGTAGTGATCCGGTGAGTCAATGGAAGCCTCTGTCGGGCAAATGATAATTTCAGCTCCATAAGCCTTTAAAGCATTTTGTTTTTCTATACTGACCTTGTCAGGCATGGTTAGAATAGCTTTATAACCTCGAATAGCTGCAATCATCGCTACAGCAGCCCCTGTATTTCCCGAAGTATTTTCAATGATTGTTCCCCTGGGTTTTAAAAGACCTTTTTTTTCTGCATCATTGACAATATGGAGGACGATGCGATCTTTGATACTGCTGCCCGGATTAAAAAATTCAATTTTTGCAAGAACAGTGATTAAAGGATTTGGGACGATCCTTTGTAATTTTACGAGAGGTGTTTTACCAATAGTGTCAAGTATTGTGGGGTATTGCATAAATCTTGTATGTAAAATTAAATTTTAAGGTAATCTATAAAAAATAATTTAGCAAGGCTTGTTGCAAAAATTACCTCAGTGTCAATGAGCGAAAATGAGAGAATTGAGAATAGCGATCACTTCAATCAATTAGACCTTCCATTTGAAGTTTTTCCAAAATAAGAATAGCTGCTTGATTATTTGAATAATTCGCCCGCATCATTTTTAAGAAATTTATAAAATCTTTATCTATCGTCATCGCGCTTATCTGATCAATCACTTGCTGTGTTTTTTCTTTATTTTGTAAAATTAGACAGGTTTGTAAATTGCCGTATAAATACACAAACTCATGACTGTTTTCGCATGTTTCAAAAACCTCATACGCTTCTTTTTCTTGTTTCAGTTCTATATGACAATCACGTATTTGGGACAAGGCTCTAAAACCATCATTAGCATTTGTTTTAAAGTCCTTTAGGGCTTCCTGAAAATTTTTAAGTTTAAAATGAATATCGCCTCGTTTATCCAGTAGGAGATCCATTTGATTTTTGTCGCAATATTGTAGGGAAAGCTCAACTGCGATATTTATAGTATTTAAGGCTGCAGGATAGTTGCTTAGCTGACATAGCATACTGCTTTGAAGATAATACGCTAAAATTAAATCATTTTTATTTGCAAAATAATCAGTTGTGTTAAAAAGTAAATCATATGATTCTTGATATTTGTTAAAATCTGCCAAACATTTTGCATACATTAATATATTAGTTGAATTATATGGGTCAATTTCCTTTAGTTTACTAAAGTAATAAATTGCCTCCATAAAATCTCTTTTGTCCCAAAAAATTTTAGCCAATAAAGACAAGGCTTTGGGGTTTTTTATTGTATCCTTTTGAAATATGGAAAGCAGTATCACATCTTCATGTTCTAAACGTGGATCGAAATATTCTAACAAAGGTTCTTTTGTCTCCACAATCATTTTTATGATTGTAGAGCCATAATTTGGGTCTAGTTCTAAAGTTTTTTTTAAGCATGAAATTAAATCATAAACAAAAAGTGTACGTGTATGTGTACGATTGTCATTAAGTTGTTCTTTTAAATTAAGACTATAAAAAAACCAAGCAGCTGCTTCATTGGAGAATGTTTCTGTATAATTTTTAAATAAAACATTTCTCATTTGACTTGTAGAGGTAATTAAAAGTGCCATCATATATGTTCCAATCGTACATTCATTATTTTTCAATATGAGGATTAACATATCGGTTAGGGCTTTCACACCTGGAAAATGAGGAACTTTGAATTGACGAAGACATAACCATGCATCGCAAAATTTTGTAACCAATACATAATCTTTAGGATCATATTCCACTGAGCTTTGTGCTGATTCAAAATTATTGAGTGAGCAATTAATGAGAGATGCCAATTTATTACTGTGTGCACCTTCATTTATAGGTATAAAAACTTTGGGAAAAAGATTAAATAGTGCGTAAATAAGACATTCGATTTTTGATTCATCATCGATAGGTTGATTTTCTTTTATATAAGAAAAGATGTTATGATAGATGCGAAAAAATTTATCTTTATTTTGATTGTATAGATCTTGTTTGTTTAACTGATCTATTATTTCAGGCCAAGCTTCTTTAATAAATGAATAGTTAGGTTTAAAGGCACATTGCAAAAACTTAACAAGATAATCGCCTGTTTGATCATGTAAACAACTGTCGATGATACTTTTTATTAAAAAGTCTTTACCCTCCTCTTGAAGGCATCTTTGATCACATAGTGCTAAAAAATCATCCACTATGTAAGGGTTAGTAAATATGCATTCTATTAATTTTCTGGAATTATCTAATTTATTTTGTGAATATTTATTTAATAATAATTCAAAAAATGATAACACTACTCTTTTCAGGCAGGCTTTGTTGATCTGGAAAGCTCCAAGTCATTTCATCTTTATCTTTATAACATTCAAGGGTTTGATAAATAGGAATTTCATTTAATAATCCGTTAGATATGGAGTATAACTGAGATCCTTTACCTTCCACAGGAATGGATAACTTCTTCAAATTTTGTGCATCGAACGGATCAATGAGGGGATTTTTTTGACTCTTAACTTTTTTAGCTATCCGACAAATAGATGCGGAATCGTTACAATTAGCATTTGTAGTTTCATTTTGCTTAACCAGATCTGTACTTATTTGTTTTTCCCATTTTCTTTTATTCCCGTGATTTAGCTCTAATTGTTTTTTTAATAATATAACTTCCGCTTTTAATTTTTCTATTTCAGTTTGTTCTTCAGCCTTATTTGGACTAATTGGTTCAATTGATGGGGGAATTATAGTAGAAGGGGAGTGTTGAAATGAGTTATTAATTGTCAAAGGAATTGGATATGAACTGTTAACTGAAAAATTATTCATAAGAGTTAAACTTTTTCTCTATTTATTTTAATAAATTGATGAGCTTAACATTGAATTATCTTTGTTGTATACAAAATTATAGATTAATAAAAAGTTATGGCTTTTGTTTACTTATTTTGTGATTTACTCATTCCTCATCAGATTGAAAATTTAAAGAGTGGCCATTTTCCTTCAGTTTATCACGGATGAAGAGAGCTATCTTATTATCTGATTTATCACAAACAAAATTTAAGAAATCGATACAATCGTCATTAAAATTTAAGGCAAGGATTTGATTTAAAACTTGATCGGCTTTTTCTTCATTGCCTAACAGAACACAGGTTTCATAATTGCCATACAAATGCGAAAATTCCTGATCTACAACTGTTTCAAAAACCGCATAGGCTTCATTTTCTTGTTTAAGTCCTACATAACAATCGCGTATTTGGGCTAATGAGGGATAGTTGTCATCGGAAATTGATTTTAGGTCGTCAAGTGCTTCTTTAAAATTTTTTAGTTTAAAATGAATATAACCACGCATATTCCTTATTAAAATCAAGAGATCCTCGTCTTTTTTTTCCATGCAAAGCAAGGCTGCTTTATTCATAGCCTTTATGGCCTTTGTTAAATCATTGCGTGTGTCCAGTATACAGCCCTTCAAATAATAATAAAAAATTAAATGATCTGGGTTATTGCTAAAACATTTTTTGTTATTTTTTAGCAAATCATAAGATTTATCGAAATCATCATTAGCTATCAAACACTTGGCATACATTAAAATACTATTAGAATCGGTTGGATTGATCTTCAAAGATTTTTGAAGGTATGTTAGGGCTTCAGTAAATTTTTTTTTGTCAAAATTAACTTTTGCTAATAAAATTAAGACGTTTGGTTCTACAATGGTGCTTTTATCAAATAAGGCAAGAAAGATTTTATCTTCATGTTCAATGGAGGGATCGAAGTAATCAAAAGGAGGCTCTTTTTTATCGATAAGGACCTTAATGATAGTAGATCTGTAATTCGGATCGAGCTCTAAAGTTTTTTTAAAGTAGTCAATGAGCGAAGCTATATTGGATGCACGTTCCGGGAAAAAGCCCGTATCAATTTTTACTTTCATATGCATGCCGAGAAAGAACCAAAGGGCGGCGTAATGGGGATAATCCTCAACAAGAGCTTTTAATAAAACTTCTCGTAATTCGAGCGGGGGTTGAATTAAAAAAATGTTCATCAGTTGTATGGGTAAGGTAGTTTTTTCATACTTGATCATCCATTGCACAACATTCTTTAACGCTGCTATCCCCGGAAAAAAAGTTAAACCTATGGGACGAAGAGCTAACCAAGCTTCGCAAAAATCAGTAATGAATTTTGCATCTATGTTGTCAAAAGATATTTTTTCAGTATTTGCATTTAAGTCATAAGGAGAACTATTCAGGAATTGCGCCATTTTTATATTTCGCGCATTGCATGTAAAAGCTGAAGATGGAAAAAGATTAAATAAAGCATGCAGAAGCATTTCAATTTCTGAATCATCTGTCGGACGATTTTTCTTTATATATAAAAAGATACTTTGATAGATAAGAATCAGTCTATCACGATTTTGATTATATAGATCTTGCTGAGAAAGATGATGTATTATAGCTGGCCAAGCCTCTTGAATAAACGGATAGTCAGGATTGTGTGCAAATTTAAAATATTCCATCAGATAGTTGCCGGTTTTGTCTTCCAGGCAGCTTTCGATTAAGGATTTTTTTAAAAACGTTTGAAGTTCTTGATTAATTAGACATTTGTAATCGCATAAGCTTAAAAATTGATCCAATATTGAAGAATCATTGAATAAACTTTCCACCAAATCTTTGCAATTTCTTCTATCATGAGTGAAATGTTTTAATAGAAATTCGAAAAAGATATGAATAGTTTTTTCCTTAAAGCCTAGATCTTCTGATACATTCCAAGTCATTAACTCGTCTTCATGGCCTTCTTTGTAGCTGTCAATCGAATGATAAAAGGGAATGACATGAAGCAGAACTTTCGGTAAATGATAAATTTTCTCTTCACCCCCACTGCAAATTTTCACCTTCTGTATGTCTTTTGAATGCGCTGAGCCCTCTTGAGCTGTTTCTTCTTTCGAATCGATTAGCTGAAACCAAGGGTTATTACAATTTACAATTTGTTTTTTACTTAATCGATCGCCAAGGATTGCTTCATCATCATTTTTTCGTTTATTAATTATTTTTTCTTGAGCTAACTTATTAATTAAAAATTCTTTTTGTTTTTCATCGACATTTTCAAAGAAAGGAGGATGGATGGGCGAAACTTCCACGGAGGATATCTCATTTAGGATCGAATGAATAGCCATTGGGTTGCTGGATTTAATTAAGTTATTCATAAATGGTAAAAGCTCCTTATATTGAGGAAATAATATCATTTAATTATTTTTATTTGAATAAAATTTCCATTTTTTATGAATGATATTAATTTAATTTTTAATTAATGAGTGCATCGAGGAGAAATTAAAGCTTGATCCTTAAATTTCATTATAATATCTTATTTTAATCAGTATTTGATGAATAAGGATCATGATGTACAAACAATTTATTCTAATTTTGGTATTCTTTATGGTGACAAATACTGTGATTTTTGCAGAACAACAAAATATAAACCCTTCTAAGAGCAATGCAGAAATGGATGAGCAGACGCGGCTTTTTTTAGAGCAAATGAATTCGGTTAAAGGGCCGCCTATGGAGACGCTGCCTGTAGAAGAGGTGAGACGTTTTGTTGAGCAGTTTGTCGTGGAGTCCCCCATTAAACTTGCCTCAGTATCGAATATAAAAATTCCCTCTGTTGAAACAGAAATTCCAATTCGCATTTATGTTCCAAAAGGTCAAGGGCCTTTCCCTGTGTTTTTAACTTTCCATGGGGGAGGTTGGGTTTTTGGTAGTCTTGATTTGCATGATCCCTTCTGTCGTAATATTGCTGATCAAGCGCATGTGATCGTCGTATCTGTAGATTATCGCTTAGCTCCTGAACATAAATTTCCAGCAGGTCTTAATGACTGTTATGCTGCTGCAGAGTGGACAGCAAAGAACATCCGTGAGTGGAATGGAGATCCTTCAAGGATAGGGATAGGAGGAGATAGTGCGGGAGGCAATCTAGCTGCAGCTGTGACTCTAAAGGCTAAAGAAAAAAACTTTCCGAAATTTCAAGCTCAAGTGCTTATTTATCCTGTCATGCAGAATCGCTTTGACACAGCATCCTATCAAAAATATGCAGATGGATATTTTTTAAACAAAATCACAGATGAAATGGTTTTGGAACCTCTATCTAACAAGAGCATCTGATGGAAATCAACGCTATGCCTCACCTTTATTAGCTCAAGATGTTTCAGGTCTTCCTCCTACTATGCTTGTTTTAGCTAAGTTTGATCCACTTTTCGATGATGGCTTAGCTTATGGAAAAAATTGCAGGATTCGCAGGTGCCGACCGACATTGAAATTTATCCAACAATACACGTTTTTATAAGCAGGGATCAGCAGTTGGATATAGGGAAAAAAGGCATTTCGGACATTGCCAAATTTTTAAGAGAACATCTAAATTAAAACCCGCGCCCTTACGAAAAAACGCGTGCCCGTGCCCGATTAATATTGTTTCTGGGATATATGTAGAGGTTTTTTTGACGGGCACGATAGGCGCGGGTTTTTTGGCAAGGGCGCGGAGATTCACGCAAGCGATTTACTAGCTTCTTCCCAAGCTCCCATCGAAATCTCTAATTGCCCTTCAAGATCCTCTTTTTGTTTGAGAAGATTTTGAATTTGATCATTAGGTGTCTTGCTGTAGAAATCGGCTCCTGACATCATAAGATCAAGGACTTTGATTTTTTCCTCTAGTTGGTGACACTTTTTTTCAGCCTGAGCTGCAGCCTTTTCAAATTGCGTTTTAAGATTGCGTTGATTTTTTTGGTCTTGGTGTTTCATCCTTCTATCAGCATTATCTGAGGATTTTTCTTTCGATTTGCGTAAATCTTTGGATAGTAGATCTAACTCACGCTTTTCGATGTATTCATCATAGCTGCAGCGATAGTCTTCGATGCCATCTTCCCTGATCTCAATGATGCGATTGGCCAAATGAGATACAAAGTGGCGATTATGACTAACAAAAATGATGGTCCCAGTGTAGGCATTCAATGCCTCCAGTAATGTTTCAATGGCCTCCATATCCAAATGGTTAGTGGGCTCATCAAATATAAGAACATTATGTTTTACGAGCATCATTTTGGATAGAATAAGCCGTGCAGTTTCGCCTCCACTTAGTACATGAACAGGTTTTTTACATCATCACCACTGAATAGCACGCGTCCTAGAATTTCGCGCGCGCGCTGTTCCGGTGTCTGAGGATCCTGTCCAGATAACCAGTTCAAAAGAGAAATTTGGCCCTGTATTCACTTCGCGCATATGGTCTTGAGGGAAATAAGCACATTGCGCTGCGTGACCCCATTCCCAAGAGCCTTGGTCATGTTTTAAATGACCTGTTAAAATTTCAAGTAGAGTAGATTTACCAATTCCATTAGCGCCTATTAAGGCCAGGCGATCCCCTCGTTCTACCTCAAAAGAAATTCCATGTAATACCTGTTTTTCACCATAGGACTTGTGGATATCATGGACTTTTAACGCAATGGCTCCTGATGGACGGTAAGGTTCGAATTTAAGGTTGGGATACAAACGTGAGGATGATGAAAAATCTACACCGGACATTTCTTCTTCTAGCTTTTCCACCATTTTCATTTTTGATTGAGCTTGCCGCGCCTTACTTGCCTTGGCTTTAAAACGATCGATGAATTCCTGCACGTCATCCCGCCTTTTTTCCTGTTTGGCGAAGGCTGCTTCTTTTTGATCTTGAATGGCGGCTTTTGTTTCTAAGAATGTATTATAATTTCCTTTATAGGTTGTTATTTTCTGATAGTCGAGGTCCAGGATGTAATTACATATGCGATTTAAAAAATCGCGATCGTGCGAGCTAATCAGAAGTGTTCCGGCAAAATTAGATAAATACTCCTCCAGCCATTTGATAGAATAGAGGTCAAGATGGTTAGTCGGTTCGTCCAAGAGAAGGACGTCCGGGTTACTAAATAAAACTTGAGCTAGCAAAACTCTCAATTTGTACCCGCCAGAAAGTGTAGATAAAGTTTGTCGATGAATGCGGTCTGGTAATCCAAGTCCCTCAAGAATTTTTCCAGCCACGCTTTCCGCTGAATAGCCGTCTTCAGATTCGATCACTTTTTCTAGATCAGCTAATTCGTGACAAGCTTCTTCAGTAAATTCAGGCCTTTGCAAAAGAAGGTCTTTTTGTTCCATGGCTTTCCAAAGTCGAGTATTGCCCATGAGAACGGTATCAATGATAGGAACATTTTCATATAAGAAGTGGTCCTGTTTCAACGTCCCCACTGCAAGCTGTGAAGAGATGTTGACATCTCCTCCTTCTTGGGTCACTTCATTAATGAGTACTTTTATTAATGTGGATTTTCCGGAACCATTGGCACCGATCAGCCCATAATGGTTCCCGGGATTAAGTTGAAAACTCGCATTTTTGAAGAGAATTTTCCCTCCAAAACGCATAGAAAGATTATTTGCTGAGATCATAAAAATATATAAAGTTTAAGGATTATTAATATTTATCAACTTATTTTTAGTCTTAACGAAAACTTCGCGTTTTTTTACAGGTATGTGAAAAAAGCCATGCGAAACATATATGCATCAGGACGTAAAAATAATAAGTTTACAAAAAAATACAATTGTACAACAAAAAAAGAACAGGATGATAAGATAGACAGGATAAAAGTAAAAGAAAACAAATAAACAACAAAATTATCTGCTATATTACAATCATAAAAAAATTTACTTTCGCTATTCAGTAATTTGTGGTTCAAGCACTTTTTTATTCTTTGTCTTCTTTTATTATGTTTATCTTACCATCCTGTTAATTTTTTTAATTTAAAAATTTAATTATCAATATGTTATATCCTTTATTGATGCGTATATGCTTGGACGCGTCCAAAAGAAATGCTAAATCTTTTTTCTGCATTGCAGTGAATTTCTATTTCTCGTTGAGTTTGTCTATGGCTTTGTTAATATTGTCCGGTGTAATTTCCGCAACCCCATAGAGTTTTTTGCCCTTCTTAGTCTGTTCATTAACAAGGACAAGTGTCGGAGTACTGTCGATATCGAATTCTGTGCCTAAAGTTTTGAAATATTTTAGGCCAAGGGCCACATCCGAGTAATTTAATTGTTTGTATCTCGCGCCATGTTTGGCGGCCAATTGCTCTACTTGATCGTCGGTGGGCGTTTCGGTTTCAATGGAAAGCGTTGTTAAGGCATCACGCAACTCTAAATATTTGCCTTTATTATGCACCATGAAAGATAAATTATAGGGCGTAAAGTTGAGGCTTGCAGGATGAATGGTAAAATCCACAAAGGTTAATCTGGCTTTTTTCGTTATTAAAGGAAAAATTTCTTTCAATTTTGGCTCTACCTGACGACAGGCTGGACATTGCCAATCGCTAAAGAAATAAACATCAATGGGGCTTTGCATATTACCAAAAGCCACACTGTCTTTAATAGAATTTTCGGCAGCTTGCAGTTCGTCTATTTTTCCTAATCCAAAAAAGGCTAAAAGAACTCCAATAATAATCACAGCACCTGTTGTAATGCCTTTTTTCAAATTTGACATAGTATCACTCCTTCTAGATTCGTTGACGTAAAATTTTAAATTGTTCGAATAGCCTAAAAAATAGCCTAGTGACGCAAGACCAATAGAAGCCGCAATGCTTAAGCAAACAGGACACCAATGACCTATCAGTATTTTTTGGGCATGGATAAAGATTAATTCAGCACCCATGGCTCCTGCTAACATTATTCCAGCCATAAAAGATAAAGAGGGTTTTATCAGAGATCCAAGATGGAAAATCATTAAAAGAGGAAAAAATACTAACCCGATGTCTTCAAATTTAAATCCAAAAAGGCGATAGGCGTGTGTGGCAGCACATTCTTGGGAACACACTTGAAGCCAAGAAATAATAGATAAGACAAAACCGGCAAGAATGCCTGAACTACTGATGAAGTATAGCCATTTTTGGTATTTACTAGAGAATAAACCATTGGTTATCAACAAGTTATTTGTATTCATTCGTCTTTAATTAAATTAAATTGTTGTTATTATTTTGAACTAATTTGTTTTATATGTTAATCATTTCGCCATTTTCCAAATATGTATTTTTTACGGCAAAGGGCAGCCGACTTGGATTATGAGTGACAACAATTAAAGTTTTGCTTTTTTCATGAGCGAAAATTAAGCAAGATTTGATGGATATCCTGCGCCGTCTCCTTATCTAAATTACCTGAGGGTTCATCGGCAAAAATAATATCCGGATCATTGCAAAGCGCACGAGCAATGGCTACACGCTGTTTTTCTCCACCAGAAAGGAGTTTTGTATTGAAGTGCGCCCTTCCTGTTAATCCAACTTTCTCTAATAAAAATAAGCCGTGCTTGTAAGCTTCACTGCCTAAGGAAATGGGTTGTCGGGCAATGCGTGCAGGCATTAAAATATTTTCCAAAGCCGTATAATCTTCAAGCAGATGAAAAGACTGAAAAATGAAAGCAATGTGGCGATTTCTTATTTGCCCACAGTTGAAACGATTAATTGTTTGTCCCACGATATTCAATTGGCCTGAACAAGGTTTTTCCAAGGTGCCTAAAATTTGTAATAATGTACTTTTACCTTGACCTGATCTTCCGGTGATAGCCACTGTCTCACCACGTTTAACGATGAAATTAAGTCCCTTTAAAATTCTAACTGGCGCGGGGTGATGAAATGATTTTTTTAAATCTTTAGCTTGTAAAATGATCTCTTCCATTTTATTCAGCCCTTAAAATAGTCGATGGACGAAGCAGGCTAGCTTTTAAAGCCGGCACAAGTCCTGCGAATAAGGATATCAAAGCTGTAGCGCTCAATACGTAAAATAAGGCTTCTAAGCTGACTTCATTGGGCAGGCTATCACCATAATAGACGGGGTTAAAGGCATCATGTCCTTGAATAGAACTTAAAAAATTGACTAGTAGATCAAGATGGCTCAAGGTAAATAAGGCAGCACCTATCCCAATCAAACTTCCAATAACACCCATCACCATCCCACAGAATCCAAAGATGACAGCAATACTTATAGAGGATGCCCCCATGGAGCGTAAGATGCCTATTTCGAGTTTTTTATCATTAACTAAAATGATTAACATAGAAATAATATTTGAACAAGCAACTATGATAATGACTGTAGCGATTAGGGTAAATAGATGCTTATCACTACTTAATTGTTGGATCAAATCTTTGGTGAATTCATATTCTCTGTATGTTTCAATTTTCCAATAAGGTGCGATGCCCGCTGCATTAAAAGCTTGTTGCAATTTGTTTTTTATATCATTAGCCTTGGTTAAATCAGCAAAGCGCACGTTGATGCCATTACTTTGTGTTTGTCCATCATGCTGGGAAGCTCCTATCAGATTCGTAAGCCCTTCATTGGCAAAGATAAACTTACCTCCAATAGGAATCAAGCCTTGATCATAGAAACCCGCCACAAAAACTTTTATACGCTGCTCTTGCATAGTGCTGGCAGTAGGGGCGTGAAAGGAGATATAACCACGATCACCTAGCAAAACACCCGCTTCACGAAAAGGCTTGGGTAACAAAATGCCTTCTCCTAGCCCAGAGTTGGATGGTAAAAACACTTGATTTTCTGTTTCATTTTCTACGTCATAAAACCAGAAAGGAATGGGTTCCGGAGCTATTTTAAAATGCGCATTTACGTCGGCAGTAGCAATTTGCAAATAACCTAATGGGATAGGACCAGAGATTTTCTCACCGTTTTTTTCTAAGGTGATATTGAATTGAATTTTGCGAATATTCCGAATTTTATCCAAAGAATCGGGAACAAGCGTTGCCTGTATGAATGTGTCGCTGGCAAGTTGTTGAGGGGCTGAATCATTCAAAATTTGACTTGGAATTGTCCATCCACCTTGTGGGGTCTTTAACTGCGTGATTTTAGTGTAGGCAAAAAAGGTCTTTAGCCTTTCCTTTAAAGTTTCTTGGTTAACGAGTTCGGCTGCACCAGGGTTATCCTCTTGGAAATTGCTTGATTCTACGGAAAGGCTATATAAAAGATTGTTGATGTCGGCTGCATGAATAGTTTGCACTGTCTTTAGAAAGGATGGATTATCAGGGTCTAAAGAACCTAAATAGGCGGATTGAGATAAAAATGATTGGGTCAACGTGGGTTCTGCTTCATGGGTGAAGCGCAGCATACGTAAGCGAAGGTTTCCGGCAGAAGCTTCATAATCCCTGGCTTTAAGGTCTGTATAACCTTCAAGCCCGTTAATAATTGCAAAAGCTTTTTTAACAGGGTCTTTGAGAGTTCCATCAGGCTCAAGATCAGGATTGGGCCAATGAGGAGGTATCTCAACATCGCTATCTGGATTATAAGGATTAGAATTTTCCGCGTGCCATTTTTCTCCAATCGTTTTTAATCCATAATTGGATTGTTCACTGAGAGTATCGATCTGATAAAAATAAGAATTATAGTAGGCTTCTGTAGGCGTAATGCGAAGGGGAGCTGTCAGGGCGATGAGTTTTTCGACCCAGCGTTTTTCTAATCCATAAGTCACCGAAAAAAAAACAACGATGAGCCACACAACCAAAGCGATGACTAAAATGGATATTAAACTTATGATAGAAACTGACAATTGGCGCCAGCGGGGCCTAAGATATTTGCATGCGACCGATAACTCAAACATGCTGTCCTTTCATTTCCTTATCTCATATGTGCCCCTATGGGCATTTTCAACCACAGAGGACACAGAGAGCAAAGAGATAGATTTTAGATGACCTATTTCAATGACTTGAGAAAATAGGATTTCTTTATAACGTGAATTCGTTACACATTATTTTGTTTCTTTAAATTCAACATGTTTACGAACCACAGGATCGTACTTTGTTAAAGTCAATCGATCTGGTGTATTCGTTTTATTCTTAATTGTATGATAATGAAAAAAGCTCGCTGAACTCTTCATTTTGATTTTTTCTCGTCTTTTACTGGCCATACTGCACTCCGGAAGATCATATTATTAATTAGTATGCTATCATACGAAAACATCCTATTTATCTCAAGGAAAATTCGGAAAATTCGTTATCTTAAAGGAGTTGTTGTATAAATTACCACTGAGCTATTGAGATCAGTGAGAAAATATGAGAAAATTGAGAGGGACCGTACGATTAGGCGATGAACGCCTTGCTCCGGTAATTTTACGTTAAAACCCAACTTGCGCCCCTACTTTTTAATCATTTCAAATTTCTTCCCTCAATAAGTTATATGGGAACTGTCCCTAATTTCATTCTGGTGGCAGCCTCTAGGTCAAATGCATCGCCGCCACCATTCTTTTTGAACTTATGGTATCCAAGTCCGGCAATCATAGCGGCATTATCTAAACTTAAACCCATAGTGGGCCATAATTGTTGATAGCGGCTTCCTTTTTCAGCAAACATTTTTCTTAACATTTTGTTGTTGGTCACTCCACCACCAAAAACAAGGGTTTTACAAGCATACTTTTCGGCAGCTATAAGGGTTTTTTTAATGATATCAGTGAAAGCAGCCTGTTGAAAAGAAGCGGCAAGGTTGGATTTATCAGAAGTTGCGTCATAATTATATAAAACAGCAGTCTTTAGGCCGCTAAAAGAAAAATCTAAGGGGCTACCTTTAACTGTACCGGCTTTCAATGAGTAGGAAAATGGATCTCCATTGGCTGCCAAAGCTTCAATATAGGGTCCTCCAGGATAAGGTAATCCCATAATTTTAGCGGCCTTATCAAAAGCTTCGCCCACGGCATCGTCGACTGTTTGGCCTAAGAGCTCATATTGACCCAATTCGTGCATTAAAATGAGGTTGGTATGTCCTCCGGATAATACGATGCCCAAGCAGGGAAATTTCACTGCAGGGTTAGACATGAGGGCAGCATATAAATGCGCTTCCACATGATTAATGCCAATGAAAGGCTTACCCATGCATAAGGAAAAAGTTTTTGCAGCATTTAATCCGATGAGCAAAGCTCCAATAAGCCCCGGTCCATGGGCCACAGCGAAAAGATCAATGTCGGGTAACTTAAACTGAGCCTCATGCAAGGCTTGATCAATGACAGGAATGAGGACTTCAATATGTCTTCGACAAGCTAACTCAGGTACAACGCCACCAAAATGATCATGGATTTCTATTTGTGAAAAAACAACATTGGATAAAATTTCCCGCCCGTCTCTCACTATAGCACAGGCAGTTTCATCGCACGTTGTTTCTATTCCTAATACTAGCATGGTTTATAGTATAGATAAGACAGTTGTCAGTCTGCAACTAAAAAGATTATTGTTCGAAAAACTCGTGCCCGACTTAAAACTCGTGCCGACTTAAAACCCGTGCCGACTTAAAACCCGTGCCCGTGCCCGTGTGCGTGCCCGTGCCCGACTAATCTTGTTTCTGGATTATGTTTAGATAGTTTTTTTTTCGGGCACGGGCACCGGCACGCAATGTCATTCGGTTAAGCATTTTTTACTTCTGCTCCGCCAAAATTTTGAAGGGGGTGTTCTACTTCTCCGCGGATATGTTCGATTCCCTCTAAACGTGTTGTATACCTTTTTGGCTGAACTTACTAAATAATTCACCGTCTCGTCTATAACTGACTCTAAATACAAGATTTTTTCTACAGTCCAACTAAGCAGTAAAAAAATTGCCTTCTGATTAAGTTGTATTCCATTTCTTAATTCTGGCCAATTTTCTGCTTTTTCTTTTCGTATTTCTTTTTTTGCATTATCTCTTTGTACTTTATCATTATTATTTATGCCCCTTAGTCGTCTTAGAGTCGGCTTTTTATCCTTAAGTTCTTCTTCTTTTTGCGGTTGTGCCTGCAACTCAATAATTTTTAACAATGCAATAATCAAAAAGTGTGCAAATAACTCTTGTTTCACTCCTCGCTCTGTTTTGGAATGAAGATCTGTAACCCCGGTTATTACCTTGGATAATTTTATCATTTCTTCATGTTCCCATCGAAGATGATAAACCTCTTTCATACTAGCTTCCGGGTATTTTTCTTTATCCAATAGGGTAGTTAATAATACATAAACCTTATCATCAATCACATATTTTATTAATCGAACTCTTATCGCATCTAGACTTTTTTCTGCCCCTCTCTTTTTTACTTTTCTAGTAAATCTTTCGGTTGGAAATATCAAAACCTCTTTATCCGTCTCATTACTATCCCAAAAGTCATCTATTACATTTATGCGAACTTTTGTTTGTAATCGGAAAATTGCTTCTTTTCCTGTCTCTCGATGAGCCGATAACAATTCAAAACTAAAATATCCACGATCATATATATATAATGAATATTCTTTAGTATGTTTAAGATGATCTAAGGCACAAGCCCTCTCGTTGCCATGATCTACAAAGCTGTAGTCACAAGGCAATCCTGTTAATAGATCATACATACTACTTAGAAGACCTTGTGGATAGTAAGTGTGTTCTCCCTCTTTCTTAAAGCCAAATTCTAACAATTCTTTTGGTAGTAAAATTTTTGATCCATCTATGCTATATAGTCTAAGACTATGCCAAAGGCGCGGTTTTTCGTTGTATTCATTCCAAATTTTGACTATTTCATGACTAAGTTCTCTAAAAATTTCAGGATCTAATTTCATTCTTGCTTCGCATATAGAAGATGGCGCAAGTGTTTTAGGTTGATCTTTGATACCAGCTTGTAGAAAATTATTAAATATTTCTAAGAGAGTATTAGCATATCCTCTGTCATCTTTTGGTATTATTAAACGGAAAATAAAAAGAACAAGAAACTTCGTGTTAATTTTTCTTTCTCTTTCCATCCATTTGACATCATATTCTTTAAATTTTTTTTCAAAAAGATCCTTTATCTCATGCCACATTTTTACAAATTTTTCATTTTCCATGATTACTCTTCCTTGTTGAAAGAAGAGTTATATAAAATAAAATATTTATTGTCATTGTTTTATATTAACCGAATGACATTGCACCGGCACGGGCGCGGGCACGGGGTTAATATTGTTTCTAGATTATGTTTAGATAGTTATTTTTCGGGCACGGGCACCGGCACGGGCGCGGGCACGGGCACGGGGTTAATATTGTTTCTGGATTATGTTTAGATAGTTATTTTTCGGGCACGGGCACCGGCACGGGCGCGGGCGCGGGTTTTTGGGCACTTTAAGCATGCAACCTGGAAGAAGCATCTGTGTCAAGAATCCATAAGGCTCTGTGGGTAGGAGTTCCGACTCTTTGAATGGGCAATAGATCTGGAACATAAGGACCCAATAAAACACGCTCTACCATCTCAGCTTTGCCTTTACCAAGGACGTAGATCAAAATGTGTCTGGATGCATTGATACAATCAAAAGTCAGCGTCATGCGCCACGCATCTTTCTGAGGAATAAAATTTCCAATCACTAAACGGTTTTGTACATTTAACCCATGTGTAGTGGGAAATAAAGATGCAGTATGGCCATCTTCTCCCATTCCTAATAAAACAGCATCCAGAACCCTGTTCGGAATGTGAGATAAGATGAGCTTTTCATAGTCCAAGGCATTCTTTTCAATACTTTCCTCTGCTTTCATCCTAAAAATATTGTTAAGTTTAAGAGGAAGTTTCGCAAAACCTGCTTCCATGGCCATGTGATAATTGCTTTCTTTGTCATTAGGAGAGACGCTACGTTCGTCGCTCCAGAATAATAAAACTTTACTCCATTCGATTTTAACGCGATTTTCTTGATTTGCAAGTTCTTGATAAATGGCTTTGGGAGTGCTTCCTCCCGAAAGAGCCACTGCGAAATAGCCTTGTCTCCGGATGGAATCTTGCGCAATTTCAATCAATTGCTGTACACAATACTTTATAGTTGTAGCGTAATCGCCGGGGATGACTAGACTGCGCTGATCGTCAAAATCTTGAACTTTATCTTTCCAGCTTTCTGTTAACATGTCACCTGAAGGGGTTCTAAAGCCTTGAGCATACTCCAATAATGTTCACTGCAATGTGCAAAAAATATTTCGTTCATAAAATTTAACCCACGCTTAGAATGACGTAAGGGTAATGTGATAGGTAACGCACAAGCCTCTTTTGTGGTGATGTAAGCTTTAATAAAATGTTGTGCGCTCATACGTCTTAAATCAAAAATAATATCATTTTGCGCATTAATTTTAACTCCTAAAATAGCTCCTGGAGTTAGATCGGGCATATCCACACCTTTGATACTTACCACCGTTTGGCCCTGATGGTTATCATAAATGATTTTAATGCCATTTTCATCACGTGAAGCCGTGCTGTATTGCCAGCCGAGCTGGGCTGCCAGCCAGGCTTGAAGATAGAGGGGACGCCGTTCAGTGTGCTGATAAATCTTATCAATTTTATTGTTAAAGAGAATTTCTATTTGGTTACAATGCCTTAATTGCTCGATTTTTTCCTGACTATCAAAAATTTGAAATAATATTTCTCTCCAACTCTTAAGGGAAGCCCAGTTCATATCAGTCACAGCAATTTTATTAAGGGTAGTGTCAGAAAGCATTTTTCGGCAAAAAGCACTTATATTACAGGAGCTGTCGGAGTCAAATATCAGCCTGGAGGCAAATGTTTCTAAATAGGGTAGGATTTCGTTTTCTTCGCTGGGATCTTGTCCCCATACAAGAATGATGGGTAGATCAGGGACAAAATGGGGCAGCACAATATAGGGAACTCTGTTTAAAAATTTTGCAGAACAATTTATATTAATTCTATCACATGAAATAACTAAACTATCTTTTTTTACGATTTGTTCTTCTACAGTGACATCTAAAAAATTCTTTTTAGTCTGATTATCACATTCAATAAAAATGATACGACAAGGAAATGTTTCCGTCACTATCTGCACAATTTCTTTTAAGAAAATCGATCTATACGGATCTTGAGAATAAACAATTAAATTAAATAAACAGCCTTTGATCTGGCCCTTTTTTTTGCCTTCAGAACCGAGCTTATCCAGTTCTTCTGTGACATTTTCAATATGAATCTCGTCTCTTGCATCAGCCATTTTTAAACCCATCTCCATTGTCTTCCATCACGAGCTAACAACTTTTCAGCTTCTTTAGGACCCCAAGTGCCTGATGCATAATTGGGGAAATTGCTTGGCTTATGATCTTCCCAATATTTAAGAACCGGAGTAAATAATTTCCAAGAGGCAAATACTTCGTCTACCCTGGCAAAAAGTGTATTGTCACCTGACATACAATCCAATATTAGACGCTCATAAGCTTCCGGAGGGGCAGCTCCAAAATAGGCTCCATATTGAAAATCCATCTTTACAGGTTGTATGGGACCGTTAATTCCCGGAACTTTACTGTTAATCTTCAGAGAAATTCCTTCATCGGGTTGTATACGTATGACCAGGACATTTTGTTCAATGGTTTTACCGGATTCTCGAAAAAGAAATCCTGGCGCTGGTTTAAAGGTAATGGCAATTTCTGTGGTCCTTTTGGGCAGACGCTTACCGGCTCTTAAATAAAAGGGAACTCCTGACCAACGCCAATTGTCTATGAATAATTCCAAAGCTACAAAAGTTTCTATAGAAGAATGCGGGTCTACATTTTTTTCCTGTCTGTATCCCACAACGGATTCTCCATTAATGAATCCAGGGCCATACTGCCCACGGACAACAAAATCATCAATTTTGTCCTGAGGAAATTGACGTATGGCTTCTACAACTTTAACTTTCTCGTTATGGATGGCATCTGCCTTACTATTATTAGGAGGTTCCAGGCATACAAGGGAAAGGATCTGCATCATATGGTTTTGCACGATATCGCGTAAAATGCCGGCCTCTTCAAAAAAACGACCTCGGTCGCCTATCCCTATTTCTTCGCTGACAGTAATTTGGACATTGTCTACATGTCGATTATTCCAGATGGCTTCGAAAAGAGGGTTGCCGAATCGGAAAATTAATAAATTTTGAACGGTTTCTTTGCCAAGGTAGTGATCAATACGATAAATTTGTGTCTCATCGAGGTTTTGGGAAATTTCCTTTTGCAAAGCTATGGCTGATGCTAAATCACGCCCAAAAGGTTTTTCAATGATAACTCTGGACCACTTGTCATGAACTTCTCCAGTCTTATAAATTAGCTTATGCTTATTTAATTTTTCAATGATGATGGGGAAAAAACTGGGTTGTGTAGATAAATAAAAAACCCTGTTTCCTTTTGTACCAAATTTAATATCAAGATTTTTTAAAAGTGCCGCAAGTCTTTCATATCCTTCATCTTCATGGAATTCAGAGGTGTGGTAGCAAATTTGTTGGCTGAATGTATCCCATACATCCGGATCCACAGGCTTTGTGCGAGAAAATTGATTAACAGCGTCAAGCATCTCTTTGCGAAAATCATCATCGCTTTTCTTTCGACGTGCAAATCCTACGCAAGCAAAATGTGAGGGCAGCAGTCCCTCTTTGTTGAGATTGTACAAGGCTGGAAACAATTTACGAGCTGTTAAATCACCCGTAGCTCCAAAAATGACCAGGACACAGGGTTCGGCCACTTTTTGAGTTCCATTGACTTCTGCCAAAGGATTGGTGAATTGTTTTGGGATCGATGATGTTGTGATTGCCATGAAATTGTTCCTCAGTATTGCTGATCATACCTGAGTTTTATCACAGCGAAGAAAATATTTCATCACAAAATGGCGTTGTTGCATAAATAACCACAGAGCCAGTGAGATCACAGAGAAGCGATGAGAAAGTTGAGGAGGGTTATACTATTAAACGACGAATACCATACTTCAGCAATTTTACGTTAAAGTTGATCAATAGTCCTCTGCCTCCTCCGGCCTGTTTCAAATAGGACAAAAGCTGTGCTTCATGAACAGGTAACAGCCCAGAGACAGCTTTGATTTCAACAATCACTTGCCCTTCAACAACCAAGTCTAAGCGATACCCAGCATCTAATTTTATACCTTTATAAGAAATAGGAATAAGTCTTTGCTTGAGATCAAAGGATTAGGAGAGGACGAGGATGCACGAAAGCTCTGGAAAAAACTTAGAGGTTATCACCGAAGAAGTCTTGCTGAAACGGGCATGTATAGATTTAAAGTACTCTTTGGAAGAGATCTGAAATGTCGAACATTTCAAGGACAACAGTCTGAGGCATATGTTAAAGCCAGAGCATTAAACATCATGACAAGCTTAGGAATGCCCCAAAGTATGAAAAAAACAGCCTAATTCTCCCCATCTCACATTTTCTCAGTGATCTCACTGGCTCAGTGGTGAATTGTACAACAAAGCCTCAGCCATTTGAAAGTATTTGTAAAATGATTAAACGCAAAGACGCAAAGACGCTAAGGTGCAAATTCACAAAGATTTATGTGATTTTATATCTTCATTGATTAACGTTGTAAAAATTAATTGTTATTTATATATTATATTGTAAATAAATTTAATTATTTGTATCATTTGAATTTAATTAATAATTAAATATGGATGATACATGATTTCTAGTTCGTTTGAAAATATAACACCTAACATTTCACCTATTCAGGCCTCTTTAAAAATAGATGGGTCGGAAGAAGATATTAAACTCAAGTTGGCTCGAAATGTATTAAAGAAAGCTTTAGAGCAAGAAAAAGAGCTGGTTGAACCCTGGCATTTTTTAAACGTAAAAGACTTAACACTGGTTCTTATCTTAAAAATAATGCCCTATATCAATAAAGACTCTATTAAATTTACTAAATTTTTAGATCCTATAATTAAACTTTTTAATTGTTTTGAAAATGAAGAGACTCAAGGTAATTTTGAAAATATAATTAAACCATTTAAAGTCAAAGAGATCGAAGATAAAAATTTAGACCGCTTATTAGTTCTACTAAAGCGCATCTATTGTTTCAAAGGATCTCAAGTTTATCAACAAACTATTGATCAACTCTTGGATTTAAAACCCTCAGAGGAACCAAAACAATCTTTTTTAGAATTGGCTGATTTGGGGCAAATGCTTTTAGAAGGTAGCCAAGAGGGTTTGCTGAAAGGAATGAAAGAGATATTCAAAGAATCGGAGTTTTTAGTAAGTAATAGAAAAATATTTGATAAAAAGTTGAATTTCTTATCCCATTGGATTAATAAAAAATCGGTAAAAGAAACAAGGGTTTTAGAAAAAATCAAAGGCATGCCCGATGGAAAAGCCAAAATGCAACAGATTGGCTTTTGGTGGCATCAACAAAAGACGACTTTAAAAATCTTAGGCAAAGAGTTGACAAAGTATAATATCAATGAAAAAAATGACGATTTAAAAATACCCAACCTAAGTTCTATTCCTGTTGGAAACATCACTTCAGAATTAACAGCTCATCTTAAAGGCACGATGCAAAAAGATTTAGCAAAGGTGAATCCGATGTTAAAGAAGAATGCCATATTTATAGAAATGTTTGAAAGCATGACACAACCTTTATGGGAGGGCATGGAGTCATCATTTAATATATCATTAAACTTAGGGCTACTAACTCCCCATTTAATCAAATATGAAGAGGTTCTTTCCAAGGTATATGAATATTGTTTAGCCCATAGTGATAATGGTGTGCAAATGCATGATCAAGATTGGATGGAGTTCGTTGACGAATGGGATATTTCTTCGCATGATGAAGAGATAGCGAAATCAAATGTCAAAGTGCAATCGACTAAAAGCCCCAAAAAAATGTCTGACAAATGTAAGGATTTACCTAAAAATGAATCGCCAAAAAATATGGGTCATTCAATATCCATTCAAGCACAAGATCTCATTTCATCTAAGAATGAAATAAAACTCAATTCAAACGCTAAAATATTGGTTAATCAAGGGATGATGACTCAACAGTTAAGTGAGATTGAACATCAGTTGAGATCTCAGGCTTTATTGTTTAATCACTCTGCTGATTCAAAACTCGTATGGTTTAAAAAATTATGCTTGAGGGAAGCGGGTTACCATGTGGCTCTTTTAGAACAAGTCTTGAATGCTTTTATTTTTTGTTCACAAAACAAAAAAAGCTTGCTTGATGGTTTTCCTTTATTGTTTTTGAGACATCAACATTTAGCTGAAGAACACTTATGCCGATTTAAAAGTATTGATGCATTATTGCAAAGTGGGGGTTCTTGGGAGGATTTAAATCTATCGCATAGTCTTGTAAAATTTGAAGGGAAAGATAAACATCATGAAAGTTTGGATTTAGGAACTTTGTGGGCTCGATACCCTAATAGATATGAAAACGACTCTACAATGAGTGAACGTTTAAAATGGTTAATAGACAATCCAAAACCGTTAATTGGACGGCAAAAAAACAAGCTAAAATTCGATATCAACAACCAAAAAAAAGTGCTTCAGTCTTTGCTACAGACAATTTGTAATTTTAAAAATAAAAGTCTAAATGAACATGAGCTGAAGTCGGATCTGTTCATTGACATTAATGAAATTGTTTTAGAATCTGCCCATAACTCTTGCAAGAATTCTGAAAGTTTTTTACAGCAAATAGAAAAAAACCTTTTGAATCATTTGGCTTGTATAAGAACTGTGCACGCTGGGTTAACTTATCGAGAAAAGGTTCTTGCGGAAAGAGTATGCAGAGATGTGATCATGCATGTAAACCACCTCTCATGGTCATTAAACTTGTTTAATGAGTTGAACGAACCTCGTTATGCTGGCTTGCATGTTCAAAATATTATTTGGAATATGCAGTTCTTTTTTGAACAATATTACGAACTTTTATGTATTCACGAGGGATTTGGGATTGTTGAAGAACACGACTTGGAAACCTATGTTAATATATTATCGGAAACTTTCAAAAGCATTTCAAGCAAACCTATGACAAAATTGATGAATGATTTGAATATAAAAATGGCCACAAGTTACATCTATTATGTGAAGAGCGGTTTAGATCAAAAGAAAACAAATCCCAAAGCTTTGGAATTGCTTTTACAAGGTTATAAATTCTCTTCCGATTATCAATTGAGCGGGGAAAAATCTTATTGTAGCTCTGAATTAACTTTTAAACAGTTCAAAGAAGAGGTGCAAGATTTTATTAATCAATTCCTCAAATGTGCGACAGAGTTAAATAAGGAAGTCTTTGATTGGAATAGCCGGCAATCTGGGGCTGCTTTTAGTTAAGAAAGGGATAGCCTCTTGGAATGCAACAAAGCCCTGTGTCATTATTTTTTTGACGGCTTCTGTAATAGGCTTTTCTTTTTGAATTGCACCCTTTCGGTTTCTCCAAGAGCACAAATTATTTCAAAATGCTTTGTATCGACGGGAGTAATGGATAAACGTGAGCCTTTTTCTAATATTTTTAATGTTTTAAGTTGCGGATTTTCCCTAAGTTCCAACAAAGAAACAAAGTGTGGGAATTTTTCTACAAACTCGACTTCCACCATCATCCAAATGGGATTGTCTGGAGAGGCTTTAGGATCGTAATAAGGACTATCTTTGTCCCATGCAGTAAAATCAGGATGACTTTCACGACAGATGCGGCAAATACCTGCAATTCCTGAAGGGTTAGCATTTGAATGATAGAAAAAGGCTAAATCTCCCACTTGCATCTCATCACGCATAAAATTGCGAGCTTGGAAATTACGGACTCCCTCCCACTCAGAAAAACCCTCACGTTTGAGGTCGTCAATAGAAAAGACAGAAGGCTCCGATTTCATCAGCCAATATTGTATTTTATGTATCACATTCTGACCGTAATTTTAAATGATCCAGGTAACTTTGTAGGATAATGATTGCTGCGACATTGTCAACAGATTTAGCGCGTTTTTTGCGGCTTAAATTGCCTTCGCGCATCGAGCGTTCTGCTTGCACAGAAGTTAAACGTTCATCCCATGAGACTATTGGAATAGAAATTAATTTTTTTAAAAGCTCGATAAAATATTTTGTTTCATCAGCTAAAAATCCCATTTTACCGCTCATCATCAGGGGAAGACCTACGACAATTTCAGCAAGCGTATAATTTTGTTCTTTTTGATGATTTTCAAGAATTAAAACCAGTTTTTTAGCTGTATCATCCGTTTTTTTTTCACATTGAAGCGTTTCAATGGGCATAGCTATGGTTTTCGTTTCATCGGATAAGGCAATACCAATACGTTTCAAGCCGTAATCAATAGCGGCAATTCGAGTCGCTTTAGGTTTTACAGTCTTGATGAGATCCATTATTTTTTACCCTTATGATGAATCATAGCCTGCACAAAGTCTTTAAATAAAGGATGAGGGCTCGTAGGTTTAGACCTGAATTCCGGATGAAATTGCACGCCAAGCATCCAAGGATGGTCCTTAATTTCTGCAATTTCGCATAAGGAAGAATCGTCTAAAACACCCGATATGATAAACCCGGCCTTTTCCATTTGCTCGCGATACTTGTTATTAAATTCATAACGATGGCGATGTCTTTCGGAAATTTTATCAGACTTATAAGCTTTATATGCTTTAGATCCGTGAAGTAATTTGCAGACATATGTTCCTAAACGCATGGTACCGCCCATTTCTTGAACTTCCTTCTGCTCGCTAAGTAGTGAGATGACAGGATTTTTTGTATAAGGATCGACTTCAGTTGAGCTGGCATCTTCTAATTTTAGCCACGTGTCTGGCAAATTCCACAGCCATCACTTGCATCCCTAAGCATATACCAAAATAGGGGATTTTATTTTCACGGCAATACTTAGCTGTAATAAATTTTTCCCATCCAGCCTCTTTCTCCGAATCCTCCGGGAACCAGATAGCCATCGCATCCTCTAATTGTTTTTTCTAGGTCTCATTTTCTAGTAATTTATCAGATTCAAATTGTTTGATCTCTAATTTATAGCCAAGTGATATAGCCCCATGATGAAGGGCTTCAAACACAGATTTATAGGCATCTTGATGTTGAACATATTTGCCTACGACCCCTACAGTGATAGTTCCTTTAGGATTGCGCGATCGTCTCCAAAATTTTTTCCCATTCTTTTAAATCAGTAGGTTTATTCGGGAAGATGCAGCATTTCACAAATCATTAGATCGATATTTTGTTCATGAAGCTTAAGAGGAACTTCATAAATGCTATGCTCTACATCGACTTCTTCGATGACAGCATTTCGGCGTCACATTGCAATAAAGGCTTATTTTATCTTTTACATCATCTGGAAGGGACATTTCACATCGGCATATGATGATATCGGGAAAAATTCCAATTTCTCGTAACACTTGGACAGAATGTTGCGAAGGCTTTGTTTTGACCTCTCCTGCAGCTTTTAAATAGGGAACATAAGTCAAATGGATATTGAGGCAGCTGCCTTGATTTTCATTACGAAATTGACGAATAGCTTCTAAAAAAGGAAGAGATTCGATATCACCGACTGTTCCACCAATTTCCACTATAACGACATCGATATTTTCCTGCTTGTTTTGCGCAAGCAAGGATTCGTTGTTTAATTTCATCTGTAATATGAGGGATGACTTGCACTGTTTTGCCTAGATAATCACCATGGCGTTCTCGGCTAATCACTGTATTGTAAATTTGACCGGATGTGGCATTGGAAGCCTTGAAAAGAAGGGAGTTTGTATAGCGATAGTAATGGCCTAGATCCAGGTCTGTTTCCGCACCATCATCTGTTACATAAACTTCTCCATGCTGATAAGGACTCATGGTGCCCGGATCGACGTTTAAGTAGGGATCGAATTTAAGCATGGCTATTTTGAGGCCCTTTCTTTCTAACAGCATTCCAATGGAAGCCGCTGTTAACCCTTTGCCCAGGGATGAGCAAACGCCACCTGTTATAAATATGTATTTTGTTTGCATAATAATGACTCGACTTTTTTTATATCTTCAGGATTGTCGACGCTAATACTAGAGCTTTCGACAATGGCTGTTTTGATCCTATATCCATGTTCTAACACTTTAAGCTGTTCCAAATCTTCTGCTAACTGTAGCGGTGTTTGGGATAACCTTCCATAGGTTAATAAGAACTCGCGGCGATATCCGTAGATGCCGATATGTTTGAAATAAGTGAGGCTTGGGTTATATTTAGCCCCGCACACCGCCGGGAATTAAAGAACGGCTAAAATAAAGTGCCTGTCCGTGACAATCCATTGAGCACTTTACAACAGATGGATTTAGTGCTTCTATTTCAGAATGAATTTTCATTACAGCAGTTGACATAACTGCAGAAGAATCGTCTAATAAAATCTTCACCACACTTTGAATGACAATAGGCTCTATACAGGGCTCATCGCCTTGAATGTTAATTATAATGGAAGCCTCTTTAAGTCTTGGATCCTTTTCTATTGCTTCTATGATACGCTCTGAGCCGGTGGGGCAAGAAGGGGATGTCATCACTGCTTGTCCACCAAAGGCAAGCACGTGATCAAAGATGCGTTTGTCATCGGTAGCGACAAAAATTTCATCGAGAGTATCACATTTTTTGCTACTTTCGTATGTGCGTTGGATCAGTGATTTACCACAAATATCAGCGAGTGGTTTTCCAGGGAAGCGGGAGCTGCCATACCTAGCGGGAATGACCCCCATCACTTTTGGCAGTTTTATTTCCGGCATGAAATTCCTTAAAATACATAATGATTATACCGAAACCTGTTCAAAAACTTCAAGGTATAATCATTATGTTGTGAGTAGTAGTGATACAAAAGCTAATTTAAGATTCGATCAGGAAACCGACAGAACCTTAAGTTTATTATTATTAAATAAAATTATCTTCCAAAAACAAGCCAGATTTTATGCCAAGTTCTTCTTTTAAGCTTTCATTATCGATAGGTTTATTTTTATAATCTAAATGATAATCGTGGATCGCATTAAAGTTCGGATCTATTCTCATATCTTTATCTATATTTAATAAAAATTGATCCACATCTTTTTTCCATTCGGTTAACATTAAAACTATAGAATTGAACTCTTCAATATATTTATTGTAGCTTGAAATGACATTCACTAGGGTGATGATATACTTTCTTTATCTTGAATTGTTAAATTTTTAATTTCATCCACACGCTCAATAGTTGCCTTGATTTTATTAAGTTCTTTTTTATACAAATCGTTCTTATCTTCCATTTTAAGATAAATCGATGTCCAAATTTTTTCCTGCTTGTTTCTAATATCTTTTATTCGATTTTTTAAATCGGTTTTTAACTTTGGATCTGAATTTCTACGGACTTTATTTCTCAAAGTAAGGGCTGCGAGAACTTTGTTTGCATCAGGACTTTCAGGTAAATCCTCAGGATGTAATTTTTCTAATAGATCCTTTTCTTGTTGCAATAAAGCTAAATAGCTTTCTTGTTCAGAGTTAGATAATTTTTTAAAGTCCTCCATAAACTGTTTCATGTCTGAGGAAGGTTCTTTTAATTTGTTTACAGAATTTAAATTATTAACAAGATGGATAGCTTTTAATTTTTAATTTTACGTTTGTTAGCTGTCGAAGACCTTCAAAATTGAGTTCATCACGTGCCAAATCCAAGTCTCTCTGATATAGGCTTCTGAGATCAATCCATTCTGATTCCAAAGCCTCAGCTTTCTCTGTAGAAGCAGCTTTCAATAGTGCTTTTAAACATTTTTTTTGCTTTTTAAGGTTATCAGTAATACCCTGTAATTTATTTAGTTCAGCAAGCTTTGAAAAGTAAGCTTTCTGTTTACGTATGGGGAGTTCTTTTTTTGTATCCGCCAGTCTCAGGTAGTCCTGCTTAAATGGGTCATAAAAATTGAAATGGGAGGGACCTTAGGATTGATTAATGCATCTTTTTCTCTAGCTTCCACCAATGCCTTTCTATCCATGATGACTTTTTGACGATAAATAGCTTCTTTTTTAAAATTCATTTTTGTTGATAAATCATTAAACATTGTTTTGATTTCTGGAAGCATTAATTCCCATAAATTGAGACCATTTAATAATCTTGTAATATAAAAATCATCTAAAGCTTGTAGAAATATGGCTGATGAATAGTGGGTTTGATTAATCAATGCTGTTAATACGTAAATATAAGCTTGTATTTTTGTGGCAACCCTTTGATTATTAGTGGAATCAAGTAGATAATTAATTGTCCAGAGCATCAAATTAGAAGCAAAAGTTTGTGTAAATTTTGCAAGGTTTGGATATAATTCAATTTCTTGAGGGTATGATTCTGCACTTAAAAGAAAATCGTCTGGCTCACGAACTGCCGAAAAAAGTTTCATATCAGATGATAGTATACCTTCTGTGACGACTTTTACGCATGATACGAGTAAATTTTTCCATTTTGCTGAGGATTCGCTGACAAGATAGGGATCTAGATAGGGTTCTTTCATTTGGTCGCTAATTTTTTTGATATCTAACAAAGTAGCGATAATGCCTAAAGAAAACTTGGAATCCTTTTCTTCAAGACTGGTTAGGATTGTGTCAAAAAAAGTTTTTGTATCTTTATCATTTATTTTTTTTGTTGGTATATTCTCTATTTGTTCAAGCAATAGATCAATATCGGGAGAAAGGGCGGCTTCTTTCGAGTAAGACTTTTTTGCACAATCTTTAATATGCTTCTTAAAGTCGTTATATCGGTCCCAGCTTTTATTAGATAAAATTTGACCAGGTCCTTTAATTAAAGGCTCTTTAAATAAAGGTTTTGCCAATTTATTACTTAGAGCTTTTATTTGAAGAAAAGCTTTCAAACATAGGATGGGTTTGTCGACATTTTGATATGCCTCAATAACTTTTGTATATATAGCTTTGAGTTTATTTCTGTTAATTTTATTATCAAGCTCTTTAGTTGTGAATTTCTTAAGTTCTTCAAGATCTTTTAAAAAATCTAACTCTAAATCTGCGTCTAAAGATTCTTTTCTAGATTCAGTCTTCTTTGGTTTTTCAGGGATAGTAGGTAATTTTGATAATTTTGATAAATTTGAGTGAAATGGATTTATATGATAACTTTCTTCTACCATGTGATGAATAGAAATGGAGGGGGGAATATCTTCCATTTCTTCTTTTACTGCATTCCAAACTTGAGTAGGATTTAAGACTACTTTAAATAGTTCATTAGCTTTTGCATCTTTCTCGTTAATTATTTTAATATTTCTTTCTTCATTAGAAAGTTTTGTAATTTTTTGTACGACTCTTTTTTTAATTACTGGGTGTTCGTCCAAATAAGTGACTGTGAAGCCGTCAGCTTTAACATGCAAATCATCTAATTGCAATTGACCCATACTTCCTCTTGAGGATCTGAATTTTTTTTCTGCGTTTTCTTTTGACGTTTTTTTATCAATTAGCAAGACATACTCAACGATAGAAAAATTTTTAAAGGGATGGTAATTAGAAAAACGCTTGGAAAGTTTTGGGAGTTTTTCTTTCATTCTATTAAAATTTTCTTTATGCGATAATGAACTATTATTGTTTATTGGATTTTCGTTGTTTGAAAAAAGTGTTGTCGAAACCATTTTTGAACCATTAGAAATTGACATATTTTATATCCTTATAATTTAAAATTTATTCTTTTAGAGATTGAATTTCGAAAAGGATAATAAATACAAAAATTTAAGTAAATACAAATTATTTTTTTTTTGATAATAACACGATTTTGAATTTGGACCCCTTTTGTTGCATAAATGACCACCGAGCCATGAGAACAGTGAGAAATTGAGAGGACTAAACAATTTGGTGTTGAAGGCTTGCTTCGTTAGTTTTAGAAATTTTTAAATTACCACCGAGCCAATGAGATCAGTGAGAATATTGAGAGGACTACACAATTTGGTGTTGAAGACTTGCTTCATTAGTTTTAGAAATTTTTAAATTACCACCAAGCCAATGAGATCAGTGAGAATATTGAGAGGACTACACAATTTGGTGTTGAAGGCTTGCTTCATTAGTTTTAGAAATTTTTAAATTACCACCGAGCCAATGGGATCAGTGAGAACATTGAGAGGACTACACAATTTGGTGTTGAAGGCTTGCTTCATTAGTTTTAGAAATTTTTAAATTACCACCGAGCCAATGAGATCAGTGAGAACATTGAGAGGACTACACAATTTGGTGTTGAAGGCTTGCTTCATTAGTTTTAGAAATTTTTAAATTACCACCGAGCCAATGAGATCAGTGAGAACATTGAGAGGACTAACAATTTGGTGTTGAAGGCTTGCTTCATTAGTTTTAGAAATTTTTAAATTACCACCGAGCCAATGAGATCAGTGAGAACATTGAGAGGACTAACAATTTGGTGTTGAAGGCTTGCTTCATTAGTTTTAGAAATTTTTAAATTACCACCGAGTCAATGAGATCAGTGAGAATATTGAGAGGACTACACAATTTGGTGTTGAAGGCTTGCTTCATTAGTTTTAGAAATTTTTTCTATTGGAAAGCGAGGACACCCCTCTAATTATTCAAAACGAGTTTTGGATAAGATATTGTCTATTCATGAGAAAAGCGCGTTATTCAGACTAAATCTCCCTATCTCAAACCTTCTCAGTCATCTCACCGGCTCTGTGGTCAATAATATACAACTAAGCCCATATCTCCCCATCTCAAACCTTCTCAGTGATCTCACCGGCTCTGTGGTCAATAATATACAACTAAGCCCATATCTCCCTATCTCAAACCTTCTCAGTCATCTCACCGGCTCTGTGGTCAATAATATACAACTAAGCCCGTATCTCCCAATCTCAAACCTTCTCAGTGATCTCACCGGCTCTGTGGTCAATAATATACAACTAAGCCCATATCTCCCTATCTCAAACCTTCTCAGTCATCTCACCGGCTCTGTGGTCAATAATATACAACTAAGCCCATATCTCCCTATCTCAAACCTTCTCAGTCATCTCACCGGCTCTGTGGTCAATAATATACAACTAAGCCCATATCTCCCCATCTCAAACCTTCTCAGTGATCTCACCGGCTCTGTGGTCAATAATATACAACTAAGCCCATATCTCCCCATCTCAAACCTTCTCAGTGATCTCACCGGCTCTGTGGTCAATAATATACAACTAAGCCCGTATCTCCCAATCTCAAACCTTCTCAGTGATCTCACCGGCTCTGTGGTCAATAATATACAACTAAGCCCATATCTCCCTATCTCAAACCGTCTCAGTGATCTCACCGGCTCTGTGGTCAATAATATACAACTAAGCCCATATCTCCCCATCTCAAACCTTCTCAGTGATCTCACCGGCTCTGTGGTCAATAATATACAACTAAGCCCATATCTCCCTATCTCAAACCGTCTCAGTGATCTCACTGGCTCTGTGGTCAATAGCACAATTACTGCAGCAGTATTCTAATTGACAAATAAAATAAAAATTGTCATGATTATTTCTTTAAATATTCAATATTAGGTATTTACGAATGTATAGTCTTAAAATTATTTTCTGTTGTTGTGCTATATTTTTATCTTCCTTTGCTTATGCTGATGAATCTTATGAAAAAAGTAAAATGTGTAGTGAATTGGATACAATAAAGGATATCTTTGATTTTCAATATGCGCCAAAAATATGGAAAAGAGAATACTTTGGATGGGATCTTGATAAGGAAGTGGATTTAGCAAAACATCAGGTTATGAATACGGATCATATAACTGTAAAAGATTTTCAAGTGATAGTCAGGAACTTCTTTAGATCAACTCGTGATTATCATGTGAATGTTGTGTTTATTTCCACCGAGAGTTCTTTTTTACCTTTAGAAGTCAGAGGCTCGGAGGGGAAATATTTTATTACACATATCGATAGATCCCAACTTTCTTTTAATCAATATCCCATACAGGTAGGTGACGAACTCGTGATGTTCGATGGACGTCCTATCGAGGATGTTGTGATCGAATTGCAGATGTCTGAGTTTGGTACTGTAGAAAAAGGAACGGACCGTGCATTGACAGAGTCTATGTTAACTAAGCGTTCGAGTGTTTTCGGTCAGGAAGTGCCTCGTGGTTCTCTCTCTGTCCAAGTACGTCATTTGGGGAATTCTCACTTAAGTAACTACCAACTGATTTGGTCTTATACGCCTGAAAAAGTGACTAACGTCCTTAATCAAAATGTGGGTAAATTCAGCCAGAAAAACAAAGCTCTAGGAAGCGCTTGGAAGGCAGATCGGATTAAACAGCTTAATAAACTGTGGATGACGCCCTACTATCAGTCTTGTGGGAATCAGATTCTTAACGAAATTCTTTATGGCATGGACGAATCCCATGAACTGTCAAAAAAGGATGAAAGTCCCTTCACGCTGGGTGCTAAAAAGAGCTTCGTGCCTAAGCTTGGTAAAATTTGGTGGTCCAACGATGATAAAAAATTCTGGAATGCATATATTTTCGAAACTCCTAACCATCAGTTAGTCGGATATTTGCGTATTCCTCACTTCATCGATACTGAGAAATCAGCCATAGATGAATTAAAAGAAATTATTCAAATATTAGAGGAAAGAACCGAGGCTTTAGTCATCGATCAAGTCAACAACCCAGGTGGCTTAGCGTTTTACATGTATGCGATAGCTTCCCTACTGACTGATCAAGCTTTACAAACCCCTAAACATCGTATGGCGATTACGCATGAAGATGTTTACACCGCAATTAACATGATTCCTCTTCTAGAATTGATAGATTCTGATAGTAGCGCTGAAGGTTTTTTTGGTGATGAAATGGATGGTTATCCTATCTCCTATCAGTTTACGCAATATTGGTTAGAATTTTGCCGTTTTATTGAAGAGCAATGGAATTCAGGAAAAAAATTTACGGATCCTTACCACATTTATGGAGTAGATCATGTCAACCCTAATCCTATTGTGCATTATACGAAGCCCATTTTGTGTTTAATCAATGAATTAGATTTTTCTTGTGCAGATTTCCTTCCAGCCATTTTACAAGATAATAAGCGCGCAAAAATCATGGGTACCCAAACATCGGGAGCTGGAGGGTACGTCCTGTCAAACTTTATAAAAAGTCGCTTTGGAATTGCTGGCTTTGGAATCACGGGTTCTATAGCTAGTCGACCAGATCAAAATCCCATCGAAAATTTAGGTGTGACTCCTGATATTAACTATGAGTTAACTCCAGAAGATTATCAATGGGGATTTCAAGACTACAAACAGGCTGTCCTAGATGCATTAAACAATCTCTTAAAATAGAGGGGCTCAAATTAAGACACATAATCCGTCGTCTTATTGCTTTCAAAAATGCTCTTAGCGTCTTTAGGCCTTTGCTGATGTTATCGGTAGCTTTTAGTGTTGTGTGTATATTTTTTTCTTTATCGTTTATTTTTCATGCTTTATATTTTTATTATGTCGCACTACCCAGAGCCTATCAAACCGCCTCAATACGTCTATGCAGCACGCAGAGAACGCAATCGCGAGCTTGTTTCCTCTGCGAAGCGTGGAGTTTACATTAGATTTTTTATTATAATTTGCGAATTTATCGGTGCGTGGATTTTTGCAAGTTCAGCTTTAGCCATGGATGCCATTGCGAGTTTTATTGATGTCTTCTTTAGCGTTTCTTTGATCTATTTTATTAAATTTGCTGAGCGCCCCCCCGATAAAAACCATCCTTTTGGGCACGGACGTTTTGAACCTTTAGTAGGAATGCAAATAGGTGTTTTGACCATCACCATTGGAATCATTTCTTTTTTCCAACTTATCATGCATGTAACTCCACATGTTAAAGAGTCCCCTTTAGTTTCTTTTGCCTGGATTATACCTTTGCTTGCCGTGATTTTACTTGAGATTTGCTACAGAATTGTCATAAGGACAGCGAAAAAACAAAATAGTCCGGCTCTTGTAGCCGATGCCTTACATTACAGGATAGACTCTATCACAAGTGTTATAGCAGCAGTGACTCTTATGATTGCTGCCTACATACCAGATTATAGTAAAATGATTGATAATTTTGGCGCTCTAGCTATTGCAGGCTTCATGATAGGCATCGGAATTTATGCGGCAAAAAGTAACCTTTATCAGCTCATTGACACCGCACCAGAGGAGCAATATTTCGATAAAGTTCGAGGCGCGGCTTTGCATATAGAAGGCGTTCGTGAAACAGAAAAAATACGTATTCAACAGTATGGGCCCGATGCTCAAGTCAATATCGACATTGAAGTTGACCCAGAAATGACGGTGGACAAAGCTCATCAAATTACGCAAAAAGTGCGTGCTGAAATTCAAAAGGCTTGGCCCGCTGTAAGAGACGTCTCTGTGCATGTTGAGCCTTATTATCCGGGAGATCATTAACTAATGTTCAAATGGATAGCTGGATTCATCGATCGAATTTTCGCTGTGATTGGAGCTTTTACTTTTTCGCAAATTCCTCTATTTATGCTTCAATACCAACAGCACTTGTTCGGCCGTATAGCTGAACTGCAAATGCAAGTTCAAGCCATGCAAAGCACGGCCAGCTTGACGGATAAAACTCTTCATCAGTACGTATTCAAATTTTTGAATAGCGGAGATATTGACTTTAAGAACCAAGGAATATTGATGAATAACATGATAGAGCGCTATCAGCATTTGAAGGAAGGCTATAACGCATTGCAAGAAGCTTCGGTTTACTCAAAGCCTATCGTATTTATTAAATTTTATGATCATGATATTGCGCACTCTACTTGGCATTTATATGAAATGGGGTTTTCTTTCAGCTTTGAATGCCTTGCATATGCTGTTTTGGGTATTGCGATAGGTCTTATGTGTTACCGGCTCATAAGCAAAATCATTAAAAAAATCTTTAAAATTTTAGCAAAAGAAAAAATTAAAATTTAAATCACATCAAAAAAAGAGAGGAGCCTTTTGCTCTTATGTTTGCGGTAGGCTCCCCTTCATTATAATCTTAATTATTTTGATTAAACTTTTCAGCAATACCATCGTCCATTTTTTTGTCCACCTCTTCTTTTTTTTCATTGGGTTCAATGCCTTTGACAAGGTCTTTTGGAACTGCTTTTTCCGTAAAATGAAAAGGTGCAATGCTTTCATATTTCCAATCATTGGAAACGTCTAATGTCTTTGCTGTGACATAAAATCCTTCACCACCCGGTATATTAAACACTCTAGACGAAGTGATGTGTTTTCCAACATATGTTAATAAGCCTTTAGCTTTTAATCGAGGATCTTCCGGATGGATATCTAATAGAAAACTTTTCAGAAGATCACTGCACTGTCTTAATTCAGTTAAAACTTCATTTAATTTTCGAATCTGATTATCTCGATTTGTAATGATCGCTTTATCTGCAGGGCCTTGATTAATGGACTTATTAAGATCAATAATTTTATCTAAAAACTTTAATTTTATTAAATCTTCACATTTATAATTAAATTCTATTACTAAAGCCTTAAAACGTTTGTTATATTCTTCTAATATTTCTTTTTTATCCATAAATGAATTATAATCTTTGTGAATTTCACTGATAGATGTTTTTAGTTTTGCAATTTTACTACAAAAATGAATAAGAATATCTTTTGATTCATTTTCTTTTACTGACCTCAGATTTTCAACCATTTCCTGAGTTTTATTTGCAATTTCGTTAATTTTGTCACATTCATCACGAGTTTTTTTAAGATCTTCTTGCAATTCTTTAATTCTTAAACCTAATTCTTTGTTTTCTTCTCTAAGCTTTTTTAGTTCTATCGACTTCTTTGAGGCGTTGCTAATTTTTTCATCCAGATTAGATTTTAACTTCTCAAAATTGTCTGCAACATCTACTTGATAAGTTTTTTGAAAAGTTTGCTGAGATTGAGGGGTTGTTAAATTTGGTGCTGACATAAAATATTCCTTGTTAAAGAGTTATTATTAGACACCATGGGTATTAAAGGGCTCTAACTCTTTATTGCAGAAAGCTAAAATAAAGCGGAAGCAATTTCTTGGTAAAAAATCTAAGTTTTTATGGACGAGTAACTTATATTTTCATGTTTTAAATTTTTTATGCACCGTCCCTTTCACAAATTGAATTCCAACAAGCACCCATCTCCGGGGATAGAAAAGGCCAAAGCTTATGGTGAGGAACTGGCCATTTATGATGATGTTCAGTATCAATGAATGTAATTCGATGATCTTTAGCGATGGGCATATTGAAGTTATACGGTGAATCACTTAATCCTAAATCTTGAAGCAATCGGTAAATCCAGGCCAGAGTATTCGGGTTAATAATGGTGATATCTTTCCACATTTTGTTATTTTCTTTCTTCGAATAAAGATCAATGGCATTTTCTACGACAATGAAATTTTTCCTCTGCATAGTAGCTGGGGGTGAAGTATCACTAGGCAAAGGATAAATCCATTTCGTAGGAACTGCAAATAAATGATTGATATTGTATCTATTTAAGGCATCTTGAATGTACAATTGCACCAGTCACTCTATTTAAAAGAAGTAGCCAATCTGCTAGTCCTTTCTGCTCATCGCTATAAAATTTGAATATATAACCGGGTACATTTTTGTTTTTGGTGACGATTGTTTTACTGAATCTTCGAGGATCGGGCTGAGTAAAGCCTGCTTTTTTTAATGAATTGCTGGTCTGTGTCACACGTTTGCTAAAAAGTCTATCAAGTTTTGCTTTTACAGGATGATTTTCGGGTAAAAAATAGGGTTTTACAGTCTCCCAAATTACAGGACTTACATAAGGAGATGGTGCATAATATTTTTTATTGAATAGACTTATATCCAGTGCGTGGTCTTGAATGTCTAAACTATAATCTTTATCTAGATTCGGATAGGCTTTGGGGAAAGCTTGTCTTTCAGCAAGATATGTGTTTGATTTCGAAGAAGATGTCTGCATCACACTGCGAGGAATACTTAGGCTATAGTCATAGACGTGGATGATAGGGGAGGGGACCGCGTATTGCCCATGTCTTTCAGCAACAACTCTATAAAAGGCATATTGAGTTCCTATATCTAAGGAGCATTCCGCAGTTGTTGCGATTAAGTTATTGACTTGTTCTGAGATTTCGCTGTCTTGGTCTATAAGGGAATACTGCTGATTTGTATAAATCGAAGGCATAAAATCATAGGCGTTTGAGGCAAAAATATGATATTGAGTCTCTTTTTTCATTAGCAGACTCCCAGCTAATTTGATACTGTCCATCACCTAATTTTTTAAATTGAGGATTTTGAATTTGTTCAGGTTTGCTTACACAAAAATCAAAAACGGAGGACCATTCACTCCATTGTCCATTTTGGGATGCTTTAGCTCGAAAATAATAAATTTCACGAGGATTAAAAAAAGTATCCGTACATGCGTCCAAAGATATATTATTTTCAAAGTCTTGAATTCCTTCAAAGTTTGGAATGATGAATTCAAAATCCTTGTCGAAAGAGATCTGCCACCATAATTTTTCAGGGATATTTCCTTTGCAATCCAACTCAAAAAAAGGGGTGACATGATCGAAATGATGACTACGATTCATGACCTTGACTAAAGAATTTGTTTGAAAATTCTTTACCAACTCATAATAAACTGATAATTGCAGGAATTTAGGATCCGTAGGCTCGCCAAGATCTAGCTCATTGACTCCTAGTTTCAATTGAGGCATTTCAACGGCATCACAAATAATGGTAACTTTGCCGTTAGCATCCAGGACATTTAGATTGATTTCGAAAACTGGATCCGTAAACTCAAAAGTCTGATGAGGTTCTAAAAGACAATGCTGGTCTTCTAAAGTGATAGCACTACCGGACAAGTTAGTGATTTGAATCATAGGGAAGCCTGAGCTTATGCTGATCAAACTAGCATTTTTCGCACGTTCTTCCAAATTGATTGTGAGTTCAACAGTACTATCGGGATGATACTTAATATTCTCACGCGGATACAGATCGAATTTTTTGTCTTTCCACTCATATTTCCCCTCTTCGTTGGGTTCTGAAGAATCAAATTCGCTGGGAAAAAAGGTCAAAGTGAGCAAAATTCACACAGGCTTTAGCGAAGTTATAAGTTTCATGTAAGGCCGCTGTTTTAGTTCTCAAAGCGAGAAAGGGTTCGTCTGCAATGTCTTCATAACCGGCAACAGTATGATTGTCCAAGTTGAGATAAATCAGGTTTTTTTTGTGATCGATTAGATGCCATTTTTGATCAAAATATAATTCTTTTAATTGTTTACCATAAGTAGGAACAGGACGTACGGGAGCTTGCAGTGTACTGCCTAATTCAGTTGAATAGATTCCTTTTCCGATAATAATGCAATTTTGAGCCTTCCACCATTTCCACAGATCGTTTTTATTGATAAGTTCTTGAGTAAGGATTTTTTTTTGTTTTTCACGGTCGATATTGATTGTGAAAAAGAGCCCTGAGATAATTTTTTCAGATATATTTTCTAAAGTATAGCCTTGCATAACTACTTGCTGATCCGTTTCATCCGTTTCAATATTCAATGAAACTTTAGAACTTTCGAAAAGGATTGTTTTCTCAGCAGAAAAAATCGAGGAAAAATGACTGACAAACAAAATACAAGAAATGACTATTCTTAACATTTGATTATTCCTATTTACGCAAGGCTAAAATGACCCAGCGAACCATGATGTATGAGATCCAAACTAGTCCTGCAAGCAAAATCGCTGCGGCTAGGCTTTTAATAAATTCTAGTGTGTCAATAAAAAAAAGAATAAATCCTAGAATTAATGTGATAAATGCAACGAGGTAGCTAAATTTGTCAATAACTTTAAAGGAATCCATAAAGTCCAATGTGTGATTATTTGTCTTATATTGCAGCTATTCGATTTTTGTTCAATCTCCAAAAAGAATAATGAAAAATTAGGTATCGCTTGATCTATTACTTAATCACAATTTTTTGTTGAGGCCTTCCCGTCATTCTAGTATATCTTAAAATATGCTGAGAAATATTTTTAATTTATTTGCTTCTATTATTGTCATAGTGTTTATAGCCATTATTCCCCAAATGATGGCGCCATCTAAGCCTATTGCTTCTGAACAAAATTTAGACAATGAACATCATCAAGAAAGAACTATCAATGGTGAAGTAGTACGTTTCGATCTTCTCGATCCTGAGATGGCGCCCAAACCCATACATGAACAAGTTATGCAAGGGTATAAGATCCTTCTCTATACCAATGAAATATTGCCAAATTATGTCGACGATCATCTGACTTGTTCAAACTGTCATGTAGGGGGAGGAAACACTTTAGGGGGCAAAAGGGGTGGCATCTCTTTAGTAGGGGTTGTTCGGACCTATCCTAAATATTCTCCTCGTTTAGGAAAAACGATAGACATTGTTGAGAGGATCAATAACTGCTTTGAGAGAAGTATGAATGGCAAGCCCTTGCCAAGGGATTCAACAGAGATGAAAGCTATTTTAGCCTATCTTGATTGGATTTCTTCTGAAATTCCCAATAGAAAAAGTTATCCTTGGCTGGGCCTTGAGCCATTAAGGAGTACCCATAAACCTGATCCTCAGAATGGTGAGAAAATTTACCAGAAAAACTGTTCAATCTGTCATCAAAATAACGGGAGAGGAACTACAAATAATCCTCCCTTGTGGGGACCTCATGCATTCAATGATGGGGCCGGTATGTCAACCTTGTCCAAAATGGCCTCTTTTGTTTTTTATAACATGCCTTATAATGATCCTTTTTTAAATGAAGAACAAGCTTTAGATGTTTCAGCCTTTTTGATTGAGCAACGTAGGCCTATTTATATTCCTACAAAACCCTGTGTCCGTGCCCGACTAAAAACCCGCGCCCGCGCCCAGCTAATATTGTTTCTGATATATTTCTAGATAGTTTTTTTTTCGGGCACGGGCACGCACACGGGCACGGGCGCGGTTTTAATCGGGCACGGGCGCGGGTTTTAGATTCGGGCACAGGTAGTAATCGGGCAGGTGCACAAAAAAAATGTTGCCTAATAGAGTAAAAATTTATAAAGTCCGAATATGCAAGGCAACATTTTTATAAAACTCTATCGACTGATTATTTATATAGGCTCAAACCTTCAATCCATCTTTTGTTGGCTCTTCGTCTGTTTTGGGGAAGTTCTTTTTTCTTTTCAGGATTGGCAAAACTACAAAACATCCAATCGATTGCTGACTATTTTTGACGCTTGGCATTCCTTTCCCATTATTTAACGCTTATGCAGCAAGTCTTGTGGAATGCATAGGTGGGGCTTGTCTGTTTATTGGATTGGGATCCACATTCTGGCTCCATTAGAACTGGCAACTGTCATGACAGTAGCTCTTTATACAGCCCATCATGAAGCCTTTGTAGGAGCATTCGAAGATCCCCAGAATTTATTACACAGCTTCCCTTTACTTATCTGATGACAAGCCTAATTATATTCATTTTTGGTCCGGGTAAACTTTCCTTTGACTACCTTATTGAAAAACGTATACGCATTCATCGTCATCGTATTCGTTAATTAGACAAGCTAGAGCTAAAGAACTATACATCAGATTCTTCAATATTCCATTCTTCGGAAATATACTCCCGATCTTCAATGGCTTCAATTCTTTTTCTTAGGGGAGGATGCGTAGCGAATATTGAACTAAGACTTATGTTATCATCGAAATACAAATGCGAATAAGCCATACCTTTCGAGGGCATATCATTGACTTCATGTTTTTCAATTTGCCTAAGTGCATTAGCAATTCCATTGGGGTTTCTAGTAAATTGCACTGCACATGCATCAGCCAAATACTCTCTTTCACGACTGACAGCAGCTTTTAAAATAGAGCCACAGATCCATGTCAAAGTACCTGCTGCAAGCAACAATAGAGCTGCGATAACAAGGGGGTTTCCTCCTTTTCTATCACGGTCTCTAGGAGCAAACTGAAGCAAACGCATGGCAATATAAAGGACGAAAAAAAACCCCATGACCATGGCTGCAAGACGCATGCTAATTTTCATATCGCCATTATGGACGTGACCGAATTCATGGGCGACAACTTCTTGAAGCTCTTCGCGTGAAAGAAGTTCTAAAGAACCTGTGGTCACTGTGATTGCAGCGTTATCAGGCGTGATACCCGCTGCGAATGCATTAATTGACTGCGTCGGCAATATATAAATAGGCGGCACAGGTAAAGAAGCTGCCAAAGCCATTTCCTGCACAATATTTATTAACTGTTTTTCTTTAAAATTATTTGTATTTGGATTGACGAAATGACCTCCCACAGCTAAAGCTACGTGCGATCCACCTTGCGATTTGTACATAGAGTATTCGAACATGGCCACACTAAAAGTAATCACTAGAAAGACAAAGCCTAAGATGGGGAAAGGGGGGTTGTAACTATCAGAAGCAAAAATACGCATGGCATATTCGACGAGCGCTGCTATACATAAAGTTAATACAATAAAAATTGTTACATACAGCGTTGCTCGATCGGGCACGACGTTGTGCTTCCCAAAAATCCATGGCCATAGGAATCCAATCCTTTTTAACGCGTTTTTAGGGAAAAGAAACCTTGATTGCTTTCTTCGCTTCTGGAGACTCCACTTCAAACATTTCGGCCGGATGATGACCCAAAGCCCCGGCAACTAAAACTGCAGGAAACTTTTGCTGTGCCGTATTATAGTTTAAAACTTGATCGTTATAAGCTTGTCTTGCAAAAGCGACTTTGTTTTCTGTCGTGCTAAGCTCTTCTTGAAGGTAATGCATGTTTTCACTTGCTTTAAGCTGTGGATAATTTTCAGCTAATGCAAATATACTTCCTAAACCTGATTTTAATGAAGCTTCGGCACTCATCAAATTTTTCATATCTTGCTCTGATGGCACACCGCTTTTTTGAATTTGCTCTCTAGCGGAAGCTGCTTGATTCCTCGCTTCAATGACGGCTTGCAAAGTAGATTTTTCATAATTCATGTATCCCTTAACTGTTTCTATAAGATTGGGAATCAAATCATAACGTCTTTGTAGCTGCACATCTATCTGGCTCCAGGCATTTTTCACTTGGTTACGAAGCACAACCAGATTGTTATAAATGCCTACAGCCCATAAAACAATCACAGCGATCACTGCTATAATAATGCCTATCGTCATCATACAAAACCTCCCTTCCTTTATTTTGATTTTACTTTATTAAGGAATTTATATACAAATTTATATAAAAGGTGGTGTTGTCTTCTTTTTTTATAAGCACAAAACATTGATAATAAATAAATTAGGTGTGTGATGCATGCAAATTATGATGTTGTAGTAATCGGGGCAGGGCCAGCTGGGGGGCAATGTGCACGTGAACTTGCTATTAAAGGAAAAAAGGTACTTTTAGTAGAAAAAGCCAAAGATTTTTCGGTGAATAATTATTCTAGCGGTGGTGCTCCTGATGGACTTATGTCAGATTATGCACTGCCTCAAAATATCATAGGGTCTTCCTGGAATAAAATTGCTTTACACACCTCAACGAAAAGATACGAATGGTGCGATTCTTCCTATGCAGGGGTGATTTTGGATTTTATGAAATTGCGTGAGTATTTAGCTTTGCAAGTGATTGAAAATCATTCTGTTGTTCTATTAAACCATGCTTATCACTCTCATGAAATTAAAGAAGGCAAGACCCTTGTTTATCTGCGTGATTTACAAAAAAATGAAGTCAAAACTTTTATCACTAAGGTATTAGTTGATGGCACAGGGGCTGAACGCAAAGTATTACAGCAGGGTAAGTTTGAAAAAAGAGATGCCTTAGCTGTCACCGGTATTGAATACCTAGTAGAGGTTCCTTATGAACAATATACGCAGTATTCAGAAAAATTATCGTTCTTTCTAGGATTGAAATGGATGCCTCAAGGTTATTCATGGATATTTCCCATGGAGAAAAATCGTTTGAAAATAGGTGTTATTCGCTATTTTTCTACGAGATGCGGGTTCCTCATGAACCTTCTTACCGTTACTGCCTAGACAAAATGCTAGAGAAATGTCTACAAAAAAGATATTAAAATCCTCGACACACATGGAAAGACTATTTATTATGTATTAAATCAGAAAGAACCTAATTTTGCAGGCAACGTCGTTGCTATAGGGGATGCTGTATCAACACTGAATCCCATGGCAAGTGAAGGGATTCGGCATGCGATGCACAGTGGAAGGATTGCAGCAAAATATATAATAAATTATTTAGAAGGTGATCCTAGCAGCTTTTCAGGTTATTTAAAAGAAATGCGTCAATACTTTGGTTTTCGTTGGAAATCTTCAGAATTTGTAATGAATTGTATGTATAAAGAAACAAACGATAACTCTTTGGAAAACTATGCTAGGGCATTTAACATGTTTTCCTTTAATGAGATGCTTGATTTCACCTTTCAATATAAATTTAAAGTTATCTTTAAGTTTTTCTGGAATTTTTTAGTTTTGCGCCTTGGTAAAAAAAGTGCCTTACGTTAAAATAATACATGATCTTAATGGATAGATAGTTCAAGAATGGAATATTTACATGATACTTTTGCAATTCTCCTCTTAGACTATGGTAGTATTGCACTCTTTTTCCTTCTAGCTCTTGGCATTGTGGCTCTTCCTATACCTGATGAAACTTTGATGGTCATCTCCGGAGTACTTATCCATCAGGGACATTTGTACGCTCTTCCAACGATTATTGCCGCTTATTTAGGTTCTATGTGCGGAATGACTTTGAGCTATATACTCGGCCGAACAGCAGGTCATTTCATCGTGAAAAGATATGGCAAATGGATAGGTATTAATGATCAGAATTTACAAAAGGCCCATGATTGGTATGAATACTTAGGTAAATGGACCTTAACTTTTGGATATTTTATTCCCGGTGTTCGTCACATTACAGGCATATTTGCAGGCATGACCGAATTAGAGTACTCCAAATTTGCACTCTTTGCTTACACGGGAGCTTTTCTCTGGGCCACAGTTTTTCTTTCCATTGGCTATTTCTTTGGACCTTATTGGACACATATCCTTGGATTTTTAGATGAACATCCCATTGAACTTCTAGGATCACTTTTTTTCATTATCTTGTTTGTTTGGTGGATTAAACGTAATGGAACAACGCCCAAAAAAAATATATGATCCATTAGGTCGTTCACTATAGGCATATATAAGGTTAATAAAGAACTATAATTATTTTAAAATTATTTCATGTTTCATATAATAATAGTTAAATAAGATTTTAATGAAAGAGGTTTACTTATGACAAGCTTTACCGGCGGCATTATCCCGTCACATCAACCACTTTATGTTACACGTACAAATAACCAGCCTAAGTTGTCTAATGACGAAGTCAGATTTTTAGCTTGCTATAAGACAGCCCATGATGATTTTAAAAAATTTGATAGAATGCCTGAAGATAAAGAAACTTTTACGAATTCTTTAGAGTCCTCTTTTAACGCTCTTCATGAAATCTATAAGACAAATCCTAAATTTTTTGAAAAGTCAGAAAACTTGCATGAAATTTCTAATTTATTTCATCTTTTGGGACGTAAAGAATATCCCGGCCAGATGGAAAAAGCTCGTCAATTTTTTCAGACTTCTTTACTTCTCAAATTTGCAGCTTTAGGATTTTGCAAAACAGACATCTTGAAGATCCTTATGGCGCATCCTTCTACCACATCTTTAGTGGACAGCCTTTCCAAGGAAAGTCCAGAGTCTCGATCACTGCTTACAGATTTGCCTGAAAAAGTCCTGGTCCGAGTGGATAAGCAGCATTTATTAGATATCGCCAATAAATCGCACTTACTGGAAATCTCAATTTATCTTCGTTGGTTAGGATTTGCCTGTCAAAACATCGCGGATTTGCAAAAAGATGGAAATCGCTTTGAAAAAATTTATAGGCTATCAAAAGAATGTAATCAAAATATCATGGATTATTCCACTGATCAACAAACCATACAGAACGCAAACTGGGAAATGGTCGACCTTCAATATAATACAGATCGTTTTTTGCTCGATTTTAAGGGTCCAAAAGAAGATGATATTCCTAAAAATTTGACGGAAGATGCAAGAGCCCAAGCTTTTTTACAATTGAAACATCAGCATGTATTAGTTAAATTGGAGTCATTAAAGCTATTAGAACCCTATCTAGCAAATGAATTGAAATTAAACAAAGATTCACTTCGCGCCAGAATTAAACAAGGGCAATTGGAGAACATTCAAGCGATAGAAAAATGGCATCTAGCCGGCAATGATATAGCTCTTTTGGATGATTGTTTTGAACATTCCTCTAAAGCTTTAAAAATTGCTGAAAGCACACCTAACTATGACCCTAATCTTCTGAATATGTTTAGAAGTAATAACTCTGTGTTTGCCATGGAAGCAAAAAAAGAAAACTTAGCAAGGTTCGTCCCTCAGATGGAACAAGCTTTGCAACATGCTAAAACAAATGAAAATTATTATAATCCTTTAGCGTTTATTAGTGCGGCACGATTGCATATAGCTTTACTCACTGGTAAAGCGACTCCTGAAGAAAAAGAACTTGCTAAGAAAAATGCTCTTTTTTTACTTGATAAGGCCGATGAAATGGCGAAAAGATCTCCTGAAAACGCTGAGCATGCTTTATCAAAGGCAAAGGAATTGCGTAATACAATTTTAGGTGTTCATGTGCCCCACTAAAAACCCGTGCCCGACTAAAAACCCGTGCCCGCGCCCGTGTGCGTGCCCGTGCCCGAAAAAAAACTATCTAGACATTTCTCAGAAACAATATTAGTCGGGCGCGGGCACGGGTTTAGATTTCATGGCTGGCGCTGGGTTAGATCCAACAAAATCGCACGGCCAACTTTTGTGGGTCGGGCTTTTCCTTTGTTTATCAGAATAACAATGCCTAGTTTTTGTTTAGGGATCATCCCTATATAAGTTGAAAAGCCCTCCAAACCCCCATTTTTGTCTATGATTAACAAATCGTCTGTAGGAAAGTAGCGCTGCCATCCAAGACCCATGACAAAATCCTCTTTCGCCTTAAAGTAACCCTGCTGTGCAAAACGCATGGCCTTAATAAGCTCCTCAGGGCCAAAAAGACCTAGGTTAGCTTCTAAAAATTTGAGCATGTCGCTGCTAGTCGAGTGCAAAGCACCGCCTCCTGGCCATATTGGAAGGGCGCCGCGCCGGGCAAGTGTCCCATTTTGAGTATAACCTTGCGCATAATTTTGCAAGAGTGATTCCGGAACATCAACGAAAGTGGATCTCATCTGTAAGGGTCTTGTAATTAATTTATAAAGCATGCTCTCATAATCCGATTGTTCGACATTGGCCAAGGCTTGACCTAGCAACGCAAACCCGAAATTTGAGTAAACATACTTAGTTGAAATGGGATAATTTGGACTCCAGAGCACGTAGAAAAGCAATTATATTTTTGATTGAATTTTTTGCTTTATAATTAGGGAACACACGGGGTAAGCTCGATGTATGAGTCGCTAGATCTATAAGCTTTATTTTGCTTATCGGATTCGTTGTAGAAAATAGCTGCGGCATGTACTTAACCACAGGATCGTTTAACGCCATTTTACCTTCAAGGACTTCTATCGCCAAAGCTGTCGAAGTAAATACTTTGGTAATGGAAGCTAATTAAAAATCGTATCTTCCGTGATGGGCTTTTTCGAAGCTTCGTCAGCATAACCAAACTGAAATAAATATGACTTTCCTTCCCGGACAAGAGCGACTGCAGCGCCGGGCGCGTCCAGATCTCTAATGTGTTTTTCAATATGTTTTTTTAAAGTTTCCTCTTGCAGCTGAGAGCTTTTTTCATCAGCTTGTAGCAATGGACTAAATAAACAAAAAAATAAAAATAAGGATCTTATAAAGTTCATGAAATCTCCGATAAATCCTGCTGATTATACAAGAGAACTTGTGACCCTACAAGAAAAACAAGTTTGCTTTGCAGCCAGGGTGTGAGATTGCTCCGCCGAAGCTTATTGTGTAATTTAGTACTGCTTTTATAATAGACCTGCGGAATAAAGCGGTACTAAAGTACCGACAGTCCAAAGCCTTCGGCGAAGTTTTTGGTTTGTGTGATTTAAAGTGCGCGCCAGGAGGTGTTAAAACTAAGGCTTCTCGCGTTATGTGTTAAGGGTGAATAACGATAAATTTGCGTGGCATCATACGCCAATTTTTTGAATATTCCTTTTCCTTGCGAAATGAAAAATAGCATGTGTCTTAAAACGTTGATGCATTTAGATGGGTATTTGAGGATAGGATGCTTTGAGGATGGATGTTCTGTCCATATTTTTATATTAAGCAAATTTTTCTTATCCAACTTAATCGAAAAAGAAGTGGTATCTTGCGATGATGCAATGACTGTTCGTCCTTCCACCACACGAGCTATCTTATGGGCAATATTCAGGCCACCTCTGGAAGGTTTTCCTCCCGTTGAACAGGCATCTAGAATGATAAATCCATTGGGCTCTATTTGTCTAAAATGATGTTTTAATAAAGCTACATTGTGTATGTCAAGCCAGCTATGTTTATCTAGGCAAATTCCTTGCGGGTTGCCGTGAGCTCTGAACCAAATAGCCTTGATCTTATTGTTATTCTGAAGCACGCGATTAATGCTTTCAGCAATATGTTCAATATCAGATACTTTTTCATAGGCAATAGCATATTTTTTTGAATTTGATTAAAAAGATTTCTTTGATCTTGTTGAAAGGCCCCATTGTGGTCGTCTTGAGCTTCTAATATCAAAACAACATCGCTTTTAGCTAATTTATCGATCGTATGGTTTCTTTTAAACTGATTGAATAAAGACTCTTTAATATCTTGAAAAAAGAGAAATGAGATTAGGGAGGGATTTAGGAGGCTCACCGCTGTAATCGCAATAACAAAAGGCAGAGGAGCCAAAGGACCCAAAAGCACAGCCAAAATTATTGATAATGCCAAGGTAGCCACTGTTGCAACTATTAACATAAGAGATTTTATGGGTTTTCTCTTAATTGTTTCGCATAGGGCTATACATAAATCTTTTGGAGAAATTATATTAACTGTATTCATAAAGATTAAGTATAGTATATTTTTTAATTTAAATCAATATAATTTATTACCATTAAAGTTTTTAATTTTAATAAAAAATGCTTACAATTCCATCGTTTTTATGCTCTTCTAGAAGATACATATTCTTCTAAGTATTTCGCAAAATTAGTTGAGTCTTCGTAAAAAGATTTGAACCGTATATCAATTAATAAAAACATAGTTTCTTGCCAAAATGAATTTAAAATTATTACATTGAAAAAATCTTTTAAATTATGCTTTGCTTTAAAACCTTGGTACAAATAGCCAAATATTAAAGGCCCATGGTTGATAAAGTGATCCTGATCCCATCCTGTTTTTTTACTAAGATCCAAGACAGTTACGTGGTTATTTTCTGGTGATTTTTTATGTAAGGCTACTAATATTTCGCTTTTTTTAGTAATAATTAATTTTATTTCGTCAATAATATATTTAATATCATCTTTTTTTTCTTCTGTAAGTAAGATGCCTAACTCAACTACATCGAGCATTTCCTGAAAAAGTTTAATGAGTTGCTCTTTTTCTTTAATAGAGTTTATAAGATCTTGATAATGTGCGAGCTCATAATCCATTCTTTGAATCGGTGTCAGCAAAAGCGAATATTGTGCTGTGTGACCAACTTCTCGGGCTCTATCATATAATCGGTTAACGCATTGCATGAAAATTCTTTTGGGGGAAATTCCCTCTTCTACTTTTTTTGCTACAATATTATTTAAAGGATTATATAGTTTGGCTATGTCTTCATAGGCTTTTATAATAATTTTGTCGCCAAGGGTTGCGCATTTTTTATCTACATCGTTTATTTTCTTATCATCACAAAAACTAGTGACAGATGCATATAAATCAGCAGATAAGGTATTTATATTAAGCAAATTATTGTTATAATTAGAATTTGAATTCGAAGACGCTTCCATTATTTTTCCTTTAATTTTTGATTTAAATCAACTTAATTATTTAAATAGTTGTGATTTTACGAAACATGATAGTTTAAAAATATTTCGCGACCGTAATGCTCTAAGTCTTCGTTCATTATAATTGAATCAGAAGTTTTTTTACCAACAATATAGGCTTCTTTAAGAAAGTTTATAAAGTCTTGGGGAGTACAATTTTTTATCACACCATTTATTTCTTTTCTTTTCACAAACTCAATCGATATATTTACAAAGTATATATTTTTATTATATAGAGCTTTATACTCTGAGAAAATTATAAATAAATCATTTAAATTTTTGATTTTTGTTTCTTCTTTATTTATAAGTTGAGCTAAAGAGTTATTATCGATTAAATTTTTGACAAATTCAAGGTTCAAATTTATTTTATAATATTCAAGATTAGTATATTTATTACAAATGAATACAGCAAAAAAAGCATCTAAATTATTGGTTTTTTTTAATTGCGTGTATATTTTGCAAACTTTTGAAGGGAATTCGATTACCCATTGGCTACCCCTTGGAATCCAAAAACCACCAATATTGAAATGACCACTTTGTTCTAACATTTCCTCTTTTTTAAAAGGAATGGACTGTATAACTGTAATGATAGATTTAAACTCATCTTTTTGCGTTTTAGTATATTTGTCAGATAAATCTAAAACAGCAAGCATTTCCAGAAAAAGTTCATTGAGTTTCAATTGTGCTTGAATCGTTGATATAAGTGTTTTATAATAAAAAAGTTCATGTAGCATTCTTCCCAATGGGTTCAATTCGGAAGAGATCTGTAAGTCACAGCCTAGATCTTTGGCTTTATCGGATAATTGATTCACACACTGTATGAAAATTTTTCCGGCAGGAGTATCATTTTTTTCTTTTTCAGCGACAACTGCTTTTAAAGGAAGATATAGATCTACCATGTGTCCATAAGCCTTTTTATAAACCTTTTGTCCAAGCGTAGCGCATTTTCTATCAACAGCATTTAATATAGTCGTTTCACTTAACTGAAGGACAATTTCATATAAATCTGGAGCTAAAGTATTTATATTAAGCAAATTATTGTTGTAATTAGAATATGAATTCGAGGATGCTTCCATAAGATTTCCTTTAATTTAAAAGGGAAATGTTTAGCACGTTATTGTATTATAGTAAAGTGTTTTTTATAAAGATTATTATAAAATTAATATAATTAACTGTGCTATAATAACAGGTACTTAAAGATAACTTTTGGAGATTTTTATGGGGGAAGTTAAAATAACGCAGTCTAAAAGTTTTAAACCTACAGAAAGTGAAACCACACAAAAGCCTGCTGTTCTATTAGCTAAAAACAAAATAAACTCACATCGTATCTCTTACATTCAAATTATCCTTCCTCGAGATCAAATTGTTCATGACGTGGCCTTAAAAAAAGTCACCTTTTTTTCTACCTTAATTTATAAAATCACTAAGAAATTTAAAGGGGGGCATGGGGTTATTAAACTTAATGCTAAAGATCCCACGACAGGAAAAACTTCGGAATATTATGTAAAATTTTCTGATATTTTAAATTCTTGTGGACTCAATCCCAAAGAGCTTAATAACTTAAAAGCTGGGGAGTTAGAACAAAAGATCTCAAGAGGTAACAATGAGGCTGTCGCCAAAAAAATAGAGGAGTTCGCAAAAAATAACGGGTTGAATTTGAATGACGAGATGATTAAAGCGCATCTCGCAAGAATTTATCGTGCGGGGGAAGTGGGTTCTGTTTTTAGAAATTTAAATTTGAATACAAGAAAGAGCGAATTATTTGAAAGCATAATTAACAGAGTTTTAAGCCCTCCAGCACTTCTAAGAATAAAAGATGAATACAAATTAAGTAAAAAAGAGTTTTCTAAAATTAAACACCTAGCTTCCGTCGTACCTGCCGATAATTTAGAAAAATTATTATCCGATTATAGTTCCAAAGAAACTCGCAAAAAAATGTTTAATACATTGTTTAAAGCAGCCGATGCATTACATTATGATGGATTGCGTGAGGATTTTTACGCTAAAAAAACCGCAAATTCTTATAGCTTTGCCTTGGGCAGGGATGGACAATTTTTTATTAGTTTTGATTATCTCGATAAGGGGGCATTCAAAAAAGTCAACTCAGCTATAAATGTCTCAAAATTAGAAGAAGCGGTCAAAATGGTTACACGTGGAACTGAGCAAGATATAGAGGAAGTTAAGAAAGAAGTCCTCCTGCAAGATAAACTTTATAACTCCAATAATCCTTATCTTTTGCCGCCCAGCAAATTACGCGTTTTAACGAAAACTAAAGATATTGATGAAACAACGAATTTACCTAAAGAAAAATACGTTTATTTTACTAAAAAAATGGATGGAAATGCTAATAGTATTAAATCTAGTGAAATCGCTCAAATTGCGCAAATCTGCTATGACGCTGCCAATGGATTAGATTACCTTCACAAAAATCAATATGTGCACAATGATGTAAAGCCACAAAATATATTAATACAAGAAAAGCGAGGTGTGATGACTGATTTAGGTTTAACTCAAGGAATAAATACACCTAGCATGAGTGGATCGCCCACCTTTATCGCTCCTGAACATATAACAAAAACTCCTGAAGGAAACTGGATTTCATTACGCACCCCATTAAAACCCTCTTCTGACAGCTTTTCTTTAGGCGTCAGTGTTCTCTACATGCTTTTTAAAAGCCCCCCATTAAAACATAGAGGTCAATTAAATTTACTTAAAGGAGATGAAAGAGAAAAGTTTTTTGCAGGATTAAGACGAGAAACTAATCAAAACTTTGATCAATTTTCTGATCCAATAAAAAACGTAAAACATAAACTTATCGATCTAGCTGAAAATCTAACCAGTTGGGATCCTACGAAAAGAATGACATGTGCACAATTTGCAGATGAACTGACAAAAATTCCTGGCATGCAGATCAACACAACGAACCCTCTCTTAATTTAAACCCAACTTGCCCCCTAAATGTTTAGTTTCAGGACATGGGTAACAACTTGTGTCAGGACATAGGTTACACTAAAATGCATTATTTAATTTTTCAGGAGTTAAATAATGCCTTGGAAGGAAGCCAGTATAATGACACAAAGACATATGTTTTTAGAATTATATCGACGTAACGAAGATACCATATCAAATCTTGCAAGAGAATTTGGAATTAGCCGTAAGACCGCTTATAAATGGATCGAAAGGCATAAAAATTACGGACTGGAAGGATTGATAGAAAAATCTAGAAAACCACATACAACCTTAAATACAACCTCAATAGAAAAAGAAATAAAAATTCTGGAAGCCAGAGAAAAATTTCCAGCTTGGGGTGCTCGAAAACTAAAAAAATATCTTGAAAATCAAGGTCATAAAAATTTGCCTTGTGAGTCAACCAAATAAAATTCTCAAAAAAAGAGGTTGTTTTTCAAAAGAAGATTCAGCCAAAAGGCAAAAGTTCATAAGATTTGAGCACGAATGTCCGAATGACTTATGGCATATGAATTTCAAAGGTTATTTTAAGATTAATAAATCTAGATGCAATCCATTAACTATTTTAGATGATCATTCACGATTTTCCTTGTGTTTAGCAATCTTTGCCATAATCAAACAGAAACAACAGTTAAGCAAAAGCTTATAAATACTTTTAAAGAATATGGCTTGCCTGTTCGAATGACTATGGATAATGGATCCCCATGGGGATCCTCAGGAAGAAACTATACAAGGCTCGCTGTTTGGTTAATGCGTTTAGGAATAAAAGTGAGTCACTCACGCCCTTATCATCCTCAAACACAAGGAAAAGATGAGAGATTTCACCGTTCATTAAAAGAGGAGTTATTAAAAAGAGTTCATTTCATAGATTTAGAACATGCTCAGAGGTAATTTGATCTATGGCGAGCTGTGTACAATAATGAAAGACCTCATGAAGGAATTGAATTAAAAGTACCAGCAGAAAAATATAAGCCTAGTGTAAAGAAGTATCCCGAAAAATTGGAGGATATTGAATATGAAAACGGAGAAGTTCTCCGTAAGGTGCATTCTCAAGGATGTATTTCATTTCAAGGACATGATTACTACATTGGGGAAGCATTCAAGGCTTTTATATAGCAATTAGGGATGGAGAAGAAGAAGGCCATAAGGAAGTATATTTTAATAAGCAAAAAATCGAAATTCTCGATTTAAAAAATGATTGGATAAAGTAAACTTGTAACCTATGTCCTGACACAAGTTGTTACCCATATCCTGAAACTAAACATTTAGGGGGCAAGTTGGGTTTTAAGTAATTTTTCATCGCCTGTTAAATCAATAATAATACCCTCTGGGTTTTTTAAAACTTCAATCCTACATTTTGATGTGCTTACTTTTTTAAAATATTGTTTCACATATTCGAAATCTGAACTAAACCTTTGAATACTTTGTGTCTCATTGTTGACTACAATTGTAATGCGATCAAACTTAATAAAGTTCTTACTTTCATCCTTTACTTCATCATTTTTATTGGCATAGGTATAAACATGAATGAAAACTTTTTCATTTTTTTTCTCTAATTCAAATTTAAGAACTGTTTTATCATTACAATTAAAGAGCAAGATGATTTTGTCTAAACTCACTTCATTAAGAAAAAGATCTACAGCAGTTTTTTGTATATATATCCCTTCAAGAAATTCTTTCACCGTTTTAGTTACATGTGACGGTACGGTTAGAACTGATAAGGACTTAGGATTTTCAGCATTTGCCTGATTTTCATACGACAAATTTACCGCCTCAGCAGGGATGTCCTCTGAATTAACAGATTGCACTGTTGCATTTGAAATTTGTTGAAGCTTTAATTTTTCTTCGTCCCCTTTTTTTGCATAATAATCTGCTAAATTATTCCCGATATAACTTGGTACCATGAAAATCCTCCTATTCAATTTATTGAATCATACTAATATTATTCAAGCGATTAATGTTTCAAGCGATTAAAATAGGAATCCACACAATTTCTCCAAGTTTCTTTATATCCATCCCACCCAGCTACATCTGGATTGTTACAATGTTGTAAACAATCATTATACCTTCTTGCGTCTTGATTGCCATTGTAAGCTCCAAATTGATAGCATTCATAGCTTGCCAATGCAAGCAAATACACACTCGGTAATAAAGAGATGATCAGGGCAAGACGATCCCTATCGCTTGCCGAGTTTCCCCTTTGATAAGCTAAGGGATTCGCCGATTTTATAAGCGTGTGATTTCTAGAAGATGAGGTCGGTGTATTTTTAAATGTAACACCCACATCGGTCCAAGCCTTGGCAACAATTTGATAAATACCATCTCCATATTGTAATTGATTAGTTATATCTAAAGTACGTGAGGCAAAAGTGGAAAAATCATCATTTTTATCAGCTTGTAGTAGTGTGTTATGCCAGATCAGTCCAGTCTTTTCCCAAGCATAACCGCCAATACCTGTAGCCGCCAAATAAAAGACATGGTTAGGGATGCCAGAATTTAAATGCACTCCGCCATTATCATTAGTTGTGTTTATATAACCAGACATATGCTTACACTGTGGATCTTTACCTAATCTTATATTATTATAAGCACTTCCAGGATCCTTCAATGAACGCAAAGCTCGATTTTCTGTATCATTTTTTATAAGCCCATCACCAATCAACCAATTGGCATCTGGACTGTTTGCCATTGTCTTATTCACGAAGTGTTTCACTTGAATAGCTATTATATCAGAAATGGCTTCATTAAGAGCTCCACTCTGCCCTTGATAATTCAAATCTGAAGTAAAATTAGTCACTGCGTGGCCAAATTCATGAGCAGTGACATCAAGATTATTTATAAATGGATTAAAAATATCTGGATCTACATCTCCAAAAAAAACACTTTGTCTTTCACGCGCCCAGAATGCATTATTATAAGCAAAAGGCACATGAATATAAGATCTCATCAGTTTAGATTCATTGTCTACCGGATATTGCGAAAATACATTTCTACTAAATTGATCAATAATCTTCATATTGTCATAACATTTTTTTGCATTATCTTCTGAAAATAAGTTAAATGGCCAACTTCTTTGATTAGATAGGGCTAAGCTCGGGCCTTTGGAATAATCCCAAATCTCGATAGGGGATGTTTTAGGTTGATTGGAACGTTCATAACTCACAACTTTTGCCGTTCGCGAGGTCCTTATTTCGGCAAGATAGTTTATGGAAGATTGTTGAGAGTCAAACTTCGTAGAGATAAAAGAATTTTTAGATTCAATTTCATAGTATTTCAATAATTGATTTTCTACATACGGTGGAATAAATGCATAGGGGGCTGCCATAGATTGCTACCTATTTTCTATAAGATTTTCTAAACACACTTGCATACATGCATGTACTATCTCTATATTTCCATGCTTACATTTATGTGTGCAGTCATAAAGTTCTGAGCTAACATCTTTGAAAAATCGATCACGGCAAACATTAGGTAAACTATCCTTTAAATCATTAGATAATTTAGTAAATAATTCAGAACTTAAATTTTTGAATAGTTCATTAAATAATTTAGATCTTATATCTTCATATAGTCTAGTATACAAATTGGATTCAATCGATGACAAATAACCCCAATGATAAGCTAATGTGCCTAAAGTCCCGCCTACTACCGCAGTGAATAAATAAGGATGACGATTAATAAATAATGACATTAACTCAGACTCCATTCTAAATTTTGATGTTTTTCGATATACGTCCGCAATATATAAAAAACCCATAAATTGGTCAATAAATTTATCAAATAAAAAAATTTACAATGACGATTGAAACCCAACTTGAGCCCTATGCAAGCGCCATATGAATTTGTGATTTTTTCCTGGGTTTTGAAGGCCTATTTTTGACATACTTGGTTAAAACCCAACTGGCGCCCCTAAATCACGTTTGAACAAAGCCGAACTTGACAAGTGGAAGACAAAGTGCCGAAGGGCATGTCTTTAGACATGCCTCTGTAGTTTGGCAGTTTTTATTGTTGCAAAAAAATTTTAAATGAATAAAGCTCCTTGGTTTCACGATCAAGAAAAACACAAGGAGCTAAGTATGCATACCCTAGTGATTTCAACTGTTATGGACATTTTTGCCAAGACAAAAAAAGTTTTTTTTCAAAAAAGAACATCAAATCTTTTCGCACAGCACGGATTAGCCAATATTATTCTTCCTTCGCGAAAACCTATTTCCCAGTTGATACAGGTTCTTGGAAAAGAACAAAAAGATTGGTCAAACCATTATAGATTATATTCACAGAATAAATGGGATGACAAAAAGCTATTTGAACCAATTGTTGAAAGTTTAGCTCCCGAATTGAATAAATTATCTTTTCTTCCAATCAATTATGATGAGACTTCCATTCCAAAGGGAGGCAAAAAAATACCAGGGGTCCGTTTGCAAAGAGATCCCCATTCTCCTAAATTTAGAGCTAATTTCAAATTGGCATTACGTTGTGGGCAAGCTTCGATTCAGCTTCCCATTGATAAAGCTTAAACTGATTACAAATTAGAAGATTATTTAGCAGAAACAGAGAAAATTAGATTCATTCCCGAAAGAATTCGAATATGACCCATGTCCTGAAACTAAACACCTAAATCCTAGTTAGGACTTGAAGAAATAATTAAGATGGCGCAGCCAGCGACGAAGCCAAGGGTGTTTCCTTGGCGAGTCGTTGGATGCGTCAGATTGGTTGTTTCTTTAAGTCGTAGCTAGAGCGCTTATAAAAGCTGTTTTAGTGTAAACGAAACTACAAAAACTATGACCTTTAATAAAAATCCATTTCTTGTAACAGCGTGGATTTTTCTAGGAAATAGACTCACGAGTTGACTAAATGTAGTTTCTATCCTTTTACGTAGAATACTTTGTAGATAACGAATACATCCTGAATGCTGTCTCTTGAGATTTGCCTTTCTATCAGGAATTAATCTAATTTTCTCTATCTCCGCTAAGTAATCTTCTAAGATATTGTCAGTGTAGGCTTTGTCTCTATAAACAACTGAACCAGGTGCTAAGTCCATCTCCATCATTTTGAGAGCAGTGATATCTGCAAATGAAGCTGGTGTAATAATAAACTCTATAGGCTTACCCTTGCTATTTGTTATCATATGAAGCTTAAAGTCGTAATAAAATTTCTTTTTTGCTTTACAAAACCCAATAAATTGTTTGCCATTAAGGAGTCTACATCTATAACTTCTGACATTCATACATACTTCTATTGGCATACTATCTACAAGATATTCAAAAATTTCCTTTTCATCAGAGAATGACTGAGCAATGGCATGAAGTATAGTTTGCCATATTGAAATATCAATTTCATGCATCCTTCTATTTAACCGACTTTCGCTTAACATATTTTGTATATAATTGTGGCTCTTAAGCATAAGTCTAGCTCTTGAGAAATTTCCTCCAAAAAATAAAGCTGCCACAATAGCAACTGTCATAACTTCAGCAGAACTCATTTTGCAATGAGCCTCTTTATTAGTTCCAAATGAAGTAAGGAAATCGTCACATATGCTGTAAATAAAAATCATTTGATCATCCATGTTGCATCCTCCAAAAAAATTTGAAGGAATATGAACAGGCCTACACTTGCCAATTGAAAGACTAAGCACCTCAGTGATGTCTGAAGACATGCCCTTCGGCACTTAGTCTTCCACTTGTCAAGTTCGGCTTTGTTCAAGCGTGATTTAGGGGCGCAAGTTGGGTTTTAAAGAAAACGTACAGCCCCATCTAGTTAGAGGTAAACCTAAACAATTCTTAAAACTTTTCATTTTAATGAATCTTTCTTTTGATTACTTTTCTACATAGGAGGGTTGTCAATGTTAGAAAGATTTTTACCACGTGAACTTAGTTTCTTTGATTTTTTTGATAAACAGGCTTCATTGATTGTTCAAGCAAGTGAGAACTTCCTCAGAATTGTCTCACAAGAAAAATTCAATTTGGACGTAAATAACAACCACATAAAATCCCTAGAGCATCAGGCTGACGAAGTTGTCCACCAATGTCTAGATGCCCTTCATCAGACTTTCATCACTCCCATCGATAGAGATCATATATATAGGCTGATGTCTTCAATGGATGACATCATCGATGCTATTAACTCAGCCTATAATAAGTTAATCATCTATCATTTGACTTCTCCGACAAGGGAATTGCAGCAATTGGCCAAAGTCGTTCTTTTGTCCACACAAAAAGTGGAGCTAGCTGTAAAAGCTTTACGTCAAATGAAAAATGTTTCGGATATAAAAAATATATGCGTTGAGATCCATCAACTGGAAAATGAAGCGGATGATTTACTACATCAAGCGACTGCCCGTTTATTTGAAGAAGAAACAGATACTCGCAACATCATCAAATGGAAGGAGATTTATGAGGCTCTTGAGGAAGCTACTGATGCCTGCGAAGATGTTGCCGATGCTGTTCAAAGTATCATCCTAGAGAGCATGTAAACATGGAGGGGGCTTATACATTAGTTGTCATCTCTATCTGTGTTGCATTGATTTTCGACTTTGTCAATGGATTTCATGACGCTGCCAATTCCATCGCGACTGTAGTATCCACACGTGTTCTGAGCCCACGTCTAGCCGTGCTTTGGGCAGCCTTTTTCAATTTTGTAGCGATGTTTATTTTCGCCCCTCGTGTAGCTGAAACCATTTCACAGCTTGTGAAAATTGAGATATCAGACCAAAACTATATTTATGTTGTTCTTTTTGGGCTCATCAGCGCGGTAGTATGGGATCTTTTTACTTGGTGGTTAAAGCTGCCAACAAGCTCTTCGCATGCCCTAATTGGAGGCTATGTAGGTGCAGGCATCGCTTATGCGGGTTGGGATGTCATCCGTTGGAATAAACTATTCGAAATCATTCTTTTTATTGTAGCAGCGCCTTTGCTAGGATTTATCCTTGGTTTTTGCATGCTGGTCATGCTTTATTGGATATTTCGTCATTCAAAACCCGCTTCTGTTAATAATGGATTTAGAAAGGGGCAGCTAGTATCGGCCGCGCTTTATTCTATTGGCCATGGAGCGAATGATGCGCAAAAAACGATGGGAATTATAATGGCTCTTCTCCTTGCAGCGGGATTCATTTCAGCCGATACACCTTTATCTTTATTTAATCGACAAACCTTTTGGATAATATTTTCTTGTCAGGCAGCTATGGCTTTAGGCACTGCTTTAGGGGGATGGAGGATAGTCAAAACGATGGGAATGAAAATCACCAAATTAAAACCTATAGGCGGCTTTTGTGCTGAGGCCGGTGGGGCTATCACTCTTTTTATCGTATCTTATTTAGGTGTGCCTGTATCGACAACTCACACAATTACAGGATCGATCATGGGGGTGGGTACCGTGGCTAATAAGCTATCTGGAGTACGTTGGGGGATAGCCAGACATATCATGTGGGCGTGGATACTAACGATTCCCATAACGGCAGGACTTTCAGCTTTAATATGGATTTTGTTCTAGAAAAGAAGTTAAGAATCATGAATTAGGTTTTAAAATCTCGTCTGAGAGCTTGGCCTTATTCAAGAAATGATCAATTGCATTACGGCCAACGAATGATTTTTTGAAAACCCCAGGTTCATGTTTTTTTGTGATATTGTCAAATTTTTTTTTTGCTCCATTCTTCATGTTCATGAATTTCAGCTTCAATAAGTTGAGCAGTCTTAAAAGCTCTCGCATGTATTTGATTTGATTTTTCTATAAGTTTTTGTATCTCAAATTCTTTTTGCTTCTCTGTTAACTTTTTGTTGAGCAGTTTTATTTCATCTATACGTTGTTGAATATCACTCATTTCTTCATTTGCTAATTTTATGCCGTCGTCACGTTTTCCATAAAAAACCTCAAAAATTAATAATAATTATATTTTAAACTATTATTAATTAATTCGTTTTTTTAATTTATAAATAATAAGATAAAAGCTTCGTTGTTGTATAAATTACCACAGAGCCATTGAGATCAATGAGAAAACATGAAAAAATTGAGAAGTTTTATACGATGAGGAATAAGTCCTTGCTTGAAATCAAAGGCTTGGGAGGACCTGAGGTGCTTTAAATATCATGAGAAGCTTAGGAATGCCACAAAGCCTGAGAAAAACAGCCAAAACCCCCATCTCTAATCTTCTCACTGATTTCATTGGCTCTGTGGTAATTTATGGTTTTCTCAGTAATCTCACTGGCTCTGTGGTAAAATCTCTAATAAAGCCGATTATAACCAATCGAGGATGACTTTACCTGATTTACCTGATAACATGACATCGAATCCTTTTTGAAACTCGTCGATTGGAAAATGATGAGTAATGATGGGCTCAATATTCAGTCCGCTTTCAAGTAAATTAACCATCTTAAACCAGGTAGAAAAAATCTGTCTGCCGTAGATCCCCTGAACAGTTAGCATCTTGAAAATCACTAAATCCCAATCGATGACGCACTGAGGGGGTAAGATCCCGAGCAAAGCGATTTTAGCCCCATGCTGTGCAGTTTCCAAAAGGGTTTTGAGCCCATCAGGATTACCTGACATCTCCATTCCGACAGTAAAACCATCGGGGATTCCGATTGCTTGCATAACATCTTGAACAGAAGTGCGCGCCACATTGACAACAGTTTGGACGCCAAGTTTTTTGGCTAATTCTAAGCGATATTCACTGATATCGGTGATGACGACGTTATGCGCGCCAGCCTTAACGGCGATTGCAGCAGCCATAATTCCAACAGGGCCAGCCCCCGTTATTAATACATCTTCGCCGGTTAAATCAAACGTCAAAGCTGTATGAACAGCGTTGCCATAAGGGTCAAAGATAGCTGCGACATCGTCTTTAACTGAAGGAGGCAAGACAAAAACATTTTCGGCGGGTATATTGAAATATTCAGCAAAACATCCAGGACAGTCATATCCTAAGCCAAGGACGTTCATGCAAAGGTGTTTTTGTCCTCTGCGGCAAGGAGGACATATGCCACAGGTGATATGACCTTCACCATTGACGCGATCACCTACTTTAAGCCCCCTCACATTTTTACCGATTTCTACGATTTCACCTACATATTCATGACCCACAACCATCGGAACAGGCACTGTTTTTTGTGCCCAGGCGTCCCATTTATAGATATGGACATCCGTTCCACAGATAGAGGTTTTATGTGTTTTAATTAAAACTTCGTCTTCTTTGATTTTGGGTATGGAAACATCTTCCATCCAAAGGCCTTCCTTGGCATAACGCTTCACTAAAGCTTTCATAAATCCCTCTGTTAATTAATAGACCTCTTGCGTAATTTAAGGGTCCGTCGAAGAACTCGTAATTAAGCAAGAGATTTAATTTAAAATGAGGAGTATTTTAAATGATTTTGAATTCTTTGCCAACCATTTCGAATGCCTGAAGTGCTATGTCTAGGTCATTTTTGTTATGGGCAGCAGACATTTGAGTCCGAATACGGGCTTTACCTTGCGGTACAACAGGGTAACAGAAGCCAATAACATAGACACCATGATCTAACATCCTAGCAGCTACTTTCTGCGCTAGAACGGCATCTCCCAGCATCACTGGAATAATAGGATGTTCCCCTGGAAGTAACTGATAGCCTAATTTCGTCATCTTTTCACGGAAATAAAGGCTATTTTTCCTTAATTTTTCGCGAAGTTCATCGCCCTTTTCTAAGAGATCGATGCATTTAACTGAGGCATAGGCAATGGCTGGCGCTAGGGTATTCGAAAATAGATAGGGGCGTGAACGCTGTCTAAGCCATTCTACAATTTCTTTTCTGGCGGAAGTATAACCTCCTGATGCACCTCCCAGGGCTTTACCCATGGTTCCTGTAAGAATATCCACGCGGCCCATCACATCACAATATTCAGGAGTGCCACGACCTTTTCTTCCCACAAAACCCACAGCATGGGAGTCGTCCACCATGACTAAAGCATTATATTTATCCGCTAAATCGCAGATTTTGCGCAGGTTAGCAATAGTGCCATCCATAGAAAATACACCATCAGTTGCAATCATCTTAAAACGGCAATCTTTTGCTTCCATTAACTGTTTTTCGAGGTCTTCCATATCATTGTTTTGATAGCGAAGGCGTTTAGCCTTGCATAAACGCACACCGTCGATGATACTGGCATGATTCAAAGCATCGCTTATGACAGCATCTTCGGGGCCTAAGAGTGTTTCAAAAAGACCTCCGTTGGCATCGAAGCATGAAGAGTAGAGAATTGTATCGTCCATCTGTAAGAACTGAGAAATTTTCTTTTCCAGTTCGTGGTGTATGGTTTGCGTACCACAGATAAAGCGCACAGAAGAAAGTCCATAGCCGTATTTATCATAGCTTTCTTTAGCGGCAGAGATAATGTCTGGATTGTTAGCCAAGCCTAAATAGTTATTAGCACAAAAGTTTAACACCTTTTTTCCTCCCGAAATCGTAATATTTGCCTGTTGGGGAGAGGTGATTTCACGTTCTTGTTTGTAAAGGCCCGTTTGTTTCAATTCTGTTATTTGCTGACGAAGATATTCTGTAAATGATTGATTCATTGCATACCTTGGATAGAATGAAGTTATCTTAACACGTAAATGGTTAGAAGTTTAAATGTTATAGGTTAAAAATAAAAGGAAAAATATAAAAATTAAAAATGAGTTTTGAAACTACCTCATAATTATGTTTTTTGCTATGACTCGAATAAAGTAAAGGTATAGCAATGAGTCATACTACGGTCTCCGCACCGCCTGGCTATCCGGGCATTGCACCACGCTGGACATCCAGTGCCAAAATTGGTGTGGGCACAGCCATGTCCTCCGATAATTCCGTTTGGTTTACCATTTCCCACGGGATTATCAATGAAGTTTATTATCCACGCTTGGACGTCGCAAACATTCGGGACTTAGGTTTATTGATTACCAATGGGAAGGATTTTTTTTCCGAAGAAAAACGCCATGCTGAGCATGATTATGAGCTTCTTGAAGATGGAATTCCAGCCTATCGGATCACAAATACCTGCTTAGAAAAACATTATCAAATCAAAAAACTTATCTATTGTGATCCCCAAAAAAATGTTTTACTTCAAGAAATCGAATTTATTCCATTAGTAGGAAAGCTAGAAGATTATCATTTGTATGCTCTGCTGGCTCCTCATATTTTAAATGCCGGCTGGCACAACAGCTGTGAGACGGGAGAATTTAAAGGACATCCCATGCTCTTTGCAAAAGGTGAAAATACATCCTTAAGTCTCGCCTTTTCTTGTGATGTTCCTTTTATCAATATGAGTTGTGGATATGTAGGTTTCAGCGATTCTTGGCAAGATATCAAACGCAATAAGCGTATGACAAAATTTTATTCTAAGGCTAACGATGGAAACATTTCTCTTTGTGGAGAGATTGATTTAAAAGCTTGCGGCGGTAAGTTTATAATGGCTCTAGGTTTTGGCATGCGTTACGAAGCGGCTGCCTTTCAAGTTTTTTCTTCAATCCTTAGAAATAAGGAAGAAATTCTCAAAGAATATGTCCAACAATGGAAGAGAGTTCAAAACCCCTGTCAAGAGTTGGTTTGCCCGCAAGATCATCGGGCATCAAGACTTTTCCGGATGAGTATCATGGTGCTTAAGGTTCATGAGGGTAAACATCGTAATGGAAGCTTAATAGCTAGCTTATCTATCCCTTGGGGTTCAAGGAAAAGTGACAACGATATAGGCGGATATCATCTTGTCTGGCCACGCGATCAGGTCCTAACAGCCTATGCTTTTATGGCATCGCAGGATTTTGTAACGACACGGCACGTCTTGCATTTTTTGATGACAACACAAGAATCAAAAGGACATTGGCCTCAATGCATGTGGGAAGATGGTTGCATCTATTGGACAGGCTTACAGCTTGATGAAACGGCTCTTCCCATTCTTTTAGCCGATCGATTAAAGCAGGAGGGACAATTAAACGCTTTTTATCCCAGAAAAATGGTCCAACGTGCCGCAGCATTTATAGTAAAAAACGGCCCAATCACAGGTCAAGACAGATGGGAAGAAGCTTCTGGGTATACGCCAGCAACAATAGCAGCTCAAATTGCCGCACTGCTGGCTGCGGCAGATTTCTTTGATGAGGAAGGAAAAAAAGACACAGCCCAATACCTTCGCGAACTAGCAGATTGGTGGAATGATTCAATTGAACGCTGGCTATATGTCGAAAATACGGAGTTGGCAGAAAAATACCAGGTTAAAGGCTATTATGTCCGTGTTTGTCCTTGTCATGACCATAAGGATGCTGTGCCCAAGAATAAAACCATTTTAATCAACAATCGCTTGCCGGAAGAGAGCTATTATTCTTATACAGATATCATCAGCGTCGATGCTCTCATGCTCGTAAGATATGGTTTGCGTGCGGCTGATGATCCGCGTATTCTTAATACAGTTAAAATGATTGATCAATTACTAAAAACCGAAACAGTCCGAGGTCCAGTGTGGCATAGATATAACGAAGATGGTTATGGTGAAAAAGCAGATGGATCCGCTTTCAATGGTACAGGCATTGGCCGGGGATGGCCTTTATTAACAGGTGAGCGTGCGCACTATGAAATTGCTAAAGGCAATCTAGAAGAAGCCACACGACTTTGTGGAGTAATGGCAGATTTTGCAGGGGTTGGAGGCCTTTTCCCCGAGCAAGTTTGGGATTCCGATGATATTCCAGAAAAAAGACTTTATAAAGGACACTCCACCGGTTCTGCCAAACCCCTTGTTTGGGCACATGCTGAGTACATAACCCTTTTAAAATCGTTAAGAGAAAAAAAAATATTTTCTATGCCTTCACAGACTAAAGAACGCTATTTAGATAGTAAACATCCCTCATCCATCGGCATTTGGGCATGGCATCAACAACTACAAGAACTACCAAAAGGTAAAAAGTTAAGAATTCAACTTAATCATTCTGCTCGCATTCATTGGAGTTTTGACCATTGGAAAACAGTGTTTGATTCTGATACGGTTACAAATGATCTGGATGTGCATTATACTGATTTACCTTCGGAAAAACTAGCGGAAGGTCAAGATATAGATTTTACCATTTTTTGGTATCATACACAAAGGTGGGAAGGCAAAGACCTAAATGTGAAAATTAAAAATCAGCTGGGGAGCTTTGCAAGTGTGTGTTAGTTGAAATAAGCACATTTCAGGCAGAAGTTTAATAGGTGCAGCTTTATTACAAATGGCTTCTAAGCATCCATGCAGTTTTTTCATGTTCACGGATACGAGCGATGAGCATGTCTGATGATCCGTCATCATGTAGTTCTGTAAACTCGGCAATTTTAGGACGTATTTCTCGAATGATTTGCTCATGGTCGGCGACCAAAATCCGTATCATCTGCTGACCTGCTGGATAATTTTCCGTTTCTTTAATAGTTGCAAGCTTTAAGAAATCTTTCATCGTAGCGGGGGTATGTTGTTCGAGCATACGAATCCTTTCAGCAATAATGTCTGTGGCTTCAGCCAATTGTTCATACTGTTCTTCGAACATTTTATGCAAAGAATAGAAGCGTTCGTCCACGACATTCCAATGAAACTTTTGAGTCTTTAGGTAGATGATATAGGTGTTGGCAAGAATCACAGACAGGGCAGGTACAATTTTTCTTACGTTCTTATCGCTAATACCTATTCTATTACTCATAAATACCTCATAGTGTTTATAAAAAACACTTAACAGAACGGCAGCTTTAATGCAAATTTAATTTTATTATAGACCTCTTGCGTAACCAATTTTCATACCCATGTACGAAAGCGCACGGGGATAAAATTACCTAAACATTTACATTATTCTAGATGATTCCACGGTCTTTAAGTTCTTTCTCTACATGTAAATGATCCTGACAAAGAATACCATCAATACCAACATCAAGGGCAGCTTTTATATTTGCAGGAAAATCATCTATAAACAAACACTCTTGAGGATCCAAATGATATTTAGTTAAAAGCGCTTTGTAAATTTTTTCATGAGGCTTCACGGCTTTGATTTGATAGGAAAAAACGGCCCCATCAAAACTACTCAAAAAGAGATGATGCGGAGCGATGCGGTTCAAGAATTCTTCCGATATATTAGAAAGAATAAACGTTTTACAACCTTGTGCTTGTACATTTTGTAATAAACGAACGCCTTGTTCAATGGGGGTTAACTTTTCAATTGACAACTCTATGAAGCGTTCAATGTGTTTACGTTGATAGGTTTCGGCCAGTATTTCTATGGTCTCCTTCAGCATGATCAATCCTGCGTCAAAATCAGTCCAGGCTTTGGTCAAGGTAATTTCGGGAATATTTTCAGGGAAGGTTGGATCTTCAGTTATTAAAGTTCGTAAAATCTCTTTAGGATTCCATTGAAAAAGTACCCCACCTAAGTCAAAGATAATATGTTTATATTTGTTTGTTTTCAAAAAATTCCTTTCTTTATGAATTTTTTATAGACTATCGCAACTTGAGCGATTGACAGGCTGGACAAAAATGAGTTCCACGTTGAGCGATCACCATTTTTACAATAGGTTGTCCGCATCTTTTACAATTTTCACCATTTTTCCTAAACACATTTAAGTGATCTTGATGACCACCCCTTTGACCAGTGACACTCATGTAATTCCCTTTCCCCTTACCCAAGCTAGTTCCAAGATTTTTTATTCCTATATTTAAAACGGATTGTATAGCTTCGTGAAGTTTTTTGATTTCCTGAGCTGTGAGCGAATTTGTTAATCTTTGGGGATGAATTTTGGCTTGCCACAATGCTTCATCAACATAGATATTACCCATGCCAGCAATATACTTTTGATTCAAGAGAAATGGTTTTATCTGAGAAGAATGACTATAGAGTAAGGTTTTAAGGGCTTCTATAGTAAATTCGTTAGAGATCGGTTCAATACCCAAAGAGGCCATTTTTTCTTCAGCATTTTTATATAATGACCAACGCCCAAATTTTCTTGGATCGATATAGCTTAAAACAGTGCCATCATGGAAAATCAGACGCACATGTTCGTGTTTACTAGGCGCCGCAATTTTTTTTATAAATTCGAATTTGCCTGTCATTCGTAAATGCACAAAAAGAGTGTCTTTTGATAGAAAAAAAATAATGTATTTAGCCCGGCGTTCGATCTTAATGATGCGTTGGCCTTTGATTTGCTCAATAAATTTTTCCGGAGAACTTGTATCTACAATCCTAGGCCAATAAACATAGGCATTTTCTATCTGCTTTCCAATTAAATGGGAAGCTCTCAGTTCTCGCACAATTGTTTCCACTTCAGGAAGTTCAGGCATAATTTTAATAGTTAAGGTTGATAATAAATAATTTATCAATTATGCAAAAGTTTAGCAAGCAAAAGAGGTTGTCTGTATATTGCTTTGTTTATACCATCATAGGGTTGATTTATGTTAAATGTTATTAATCCAACGACAGAGGAGATTATTGCCGATTACAGTTTGCAATCCCCCATTCAAGTTGAACAGACTTTAATCGATACATCCGACGCCTTCAAAATTTGGTCGCAAAAAACTCTATCTGAAAGATCGAAGCCCATGGCGGTATTATCTCAGCTATTAAATGAACATGTTGAAAAATACTCCCGACTGATCACTCAAGAAATGGGAAAACCTATAGTGGAGGCACGTTCTGAAATAAAAAAATGCGCCCAGGTCTGTAGCTATTTCGCGGCTCATGCGCAAAATTTTTTAAAAGAGGAAACTTTTTCTGATGATAAGCTAACGTGTACTGTGTCTTTTGAACCTTTAGGGATCATTTTGGGAATTATGCCTTGGAATTTTCCTTTTTGGCAGGTTTTTAGATTTTTGGCGCCTACGCTTATGGCTGGTAATGGTGTCATCGTTAAACATGCATTAAATGTTCCCGGCTGTGCTTTAGCCATCGAAGAAGTCATTAAGCAAGCCGGGTTTCCTCAAAATATCGTGAGAAACATTTTTTTAGACAATAGTGAAGTCTATAAAGTCATTGAACATCCTTTGATCAAGGGTGTGTCCTTAACAGGTAGCGATAAAGCCGGTGAATCAGTAGCAAGCGCCGCGGGAAATAAGTTGAAAAAGTGCGTGCTTGAATTAGGTGGTTCCGATCCTTACATTGTTCTTGAAAATGCAGATCTTCATACCTGCATCAAAACGGCTGTTAAAGCCAGATTAATTAATGGGGGACAGAGCTGCATTGCTGCAAAAAGATTTATTGTTGTGCATTCGCAAATCGATGAATTTTGCCAGCAACTTCTTGAAGAACTCAAGCTTGTCAAAATAGGGGATCCGATGGATGAAAAAACCACACTAGGTCCCCTAGCTCGAGAAGACCTTTTCAAGAAGTTTAATAGGCAAATCCAAGATTCTATTGAAAGGGGAGCTCGACTTTTAATTGGGGGCGAACCCTTAAAAAGAACAGGGTTTTTTTATCCTCCAACAGTTTTATTAAGTGTCACGCCAGGCATGCCTGCCTTTGATGAAGAAACTTTCGGTCCTTTATTTGCTATTATTGAGGCTAAAGATGCTCAGCATGCCCTCGAATTGGCTAATAACAGTGTTTATGGCCTGGGTTCAAGCTTATGGACACAAGACTTAGATTTGGCAAAAGAACTGGCCTCAAAAATTCAAGCAGGTTTAGTTTTTATCAATGGTATGACTGTCTCCGATCCCAGGTTTCCTTTTGGAGGGGTTAAACGATCAGGTTTCGGAAGAGAACTCGGACAGCAAGGGATTAAAGAATTTGTCAATATTAAAACAATAGTCATCGCAAAGGAATAAACATGCATATTATACTTAAAAGGCTTTTACAGGTTATTCTTGGTTTCTTTTTTTGTCATCATCCTAGATATCATTTGGTTCAACTTTGTGGGAGATATATATGATGCAGCCTATGAGCCTTTGAAGGCTGAATTTAATATGGACTTAACTCCCAATTTGTTGATAGCCAGTATAATAGTTTATTTTTTTATTTCTTTGGCCATTACTTTTTTTGTTTTACCTAAATTTGATAAAGATACAGATTATACCATGACCTTTTTGTGGGGTGGTTTTTTAGGTTTACTGATCTACGGGATTTATGATCTTACGAACTATCTTTTGTTTGTTGAATGGCCCCTGCGTATAGCTATTATGGACATCTGCTGGGGATTTCTCGTCTTTGGTTTAACAACAATGGTTGTTCGTCTGCTTTCTTCATTTATTAAACCTCATGCGTAATATGCGTGCCTGATTAAAACCCGCGCCCGTGCCCATGTGCGTGCCCGACTAAAACCCGCGCCCGTGCCCGTGTGCGTGCCCGTGCCCGAAAAAAAATCATCTACATATATTCTAGAAACTATATTAATCGGGCACGGGCACGCACACGGGCACGGGCGCGGGTTTTAGTCGGGCACGGGCGCGGGTTTTTTTCGTTAAGTTCTCTTAGGCAAATTAGAAACCAATGAAAGCAGTGAAATCCCAAAAAATATCATATTAATACCCACAAGCAAACCTATCACCCACAATGATGTTCCAGGCCATCCAAAAAGGATTATAGCCGCCATAATCAAAGCTATGATGCCGCTGACAAGAACCCATCCCCAATTTTGTGCTGGCTTTAATTCAAAACTAATGGCTATTTTAGCTATTCCTTCCAGTAAGAAGAAAGCACCAATGAGTAATGTAAGTGTTAGAATACCTGTTAGAGGATATAGGAGCATCAATGCGCCAACACAGATATAGATAACAGCTCCCAACAATGAAATAGCTCCGCCTGGTTCCTTTATTGTTTTGATAGACTTATAAAGTTGGACAATACCGCCTAGCAGTAAAACCCATCCAATAATAAGCTCGATGCTTAGTGTTGCATAAAAGGGAAGAGCTATGGCAATAATGCCAAGAATGATTAATAAAATGCTTTCTACTATAAATGCCGTGCGATTTTGTGATAAAAAATCCATAGGGACTCCTTGTTTATTCTATTCATTTGACATATAATGACTAAAACATTAAATGTAAAAATTTATTTATATGTTTATGACCAGCGAAGACGGGATGTATCTTTTTGTAAAAATCATTCCAAAAGCCCATAAAAGTGAAATCATCGGCTGGGAAAATGATCGTCTCAAAATACGTATAGCGGCCATCCCAGAAAATGGTTTAGCTAATGCAGAATTGATTCGTTTTCTTTCTAGTATGCTTGGAATTGCAAAATCACAAGTCATTCTTGTCCAAGGCGAAAAATCTCGTTTGAAAAAAATGCTTATCAAAGGTGTTAAAGAGGTTGATTATGACAAACTTAAAGGAAAATGAAACTTCTCCTTTTTTGGATTATAATAGTTATCCCGATTTATTACATATCAGAGACCACTATCCTGTAATCGTCGAAGAACTAAAAAACAATCAATTATGGCTTAATTGGGGGAGTGACGCCTATGATCCATCCGGCCATTGCAAATTTCTATCTGGAAACTGGAAAGTGTGTCCCATCTATTTTGGTCGTTATGCAGGAATGAGCATGCAACTTGGCGACCTAAGTGAAGATCATGCGAGGGAACTTCTTAAGTCACTGCCTCAGCGTTTTCCAAAAACTATTGAATTGCTTCAGCCCTTCTCAGCTTTAAATTTTGCAGCCTTTTCACGTCTTCAAGCTAAAAGTACATTAACTCCTCACAAGCATATTAACCCTTTTTCATGGATCTGCCATATAGGTCTTATAATTCCTTTAGGCAATTCTTGCGGCCTTAAAGTTGGTGAACAAACTCATCTTTGGACTAAGCCTGGGGATATTATCGTCTTCAATGATAATCTAGAGCACAGCGCATGGAACAATTCGGATGAAGATAGAGTTGTGCTCTATATAGACTTTCAAAGAAAAATTTAGATGGGTTTTAAAATTCTAGAGTTAATTTTTAACCGAGTCTTAGGTCGATAACAGCAGTTCCTTTGATTTGTCCTTTTCTGAATTTATCGATAGCTTCATTAAGCTCCGCTAGCGGAAAAACTGTCACCAATGTTTTTACAGGAACTTTAGGAGCTATTTCGAGAAGCAGCTCACCATCTTTCCGTGTCAAGTTAGCTACTGACCTGAGAACCCTTTCACCCCAAAGTATAGAATAAGGGAATGATGGGATGCTGCTCATATGGATTCCGGCACAAATGACCTCACCGCCTTTCTCAATAGCTTCCAATGCTGTTGGAATTAGTTGGCCATCGGATGCAAAAATAATGGCGGCATCTAGCAAATTCCGGAGCCTTTTGTTTAGAACTTCCTGCCCATTTGGCACCTAAAGATAAAGCAAAAGCTTGTGTTGCAATGGTCCCCCTCGCGTGTAAAGGCATAGACTTCTTTTTCTTCATAACGGGCTATTTGGATTAAGATGTGGGCTGCAGATCCAAACCCGTAAAAACCGATACGCTGTGCATCTCCTGTCATTCGATAAGCTCTATACCCGATAAGCCCAGCGCATAATAAGGGGGCAGCTTCAATTGCCGAGTATGTTTCCGGAAGCTTTAAACAAAATTGCGCGTTGGCCACACAATAATCAGCGTAACCTCCATTGATGTTATAACCCGTATAGGTGGGGGTTTCGCATAAATTTTCTCTACCCTTTAAACAAAACTTACAGTGTTGGCATGTGGATCCAAGCCACGGTATTCCAACACGTTCACCAATTTTTAAATGATGGACATCGGATCCTAGTTTTTCTACCATACCTACTATTTGATGTCCTAAGATCAAAGGAAACCGGGGTTTTGTTAATTCACCATCAATAATATGTAAATCGGTACGGCAAACACCGCATGTTAAAACTTTGACTAAAACTTGTTCTGAGGTAGGTTCAGGCTGGGGAATTTCTTTTAATATTAGGGGAGTTCTGCTTTTCTCTAATACCATAGCACGCATAGGTTCCCTCATTTTTTCATTTTTTAAAGCTCAGATTGAATAATTGCAATTTAGAATAAAATCTTGATCGAAATCAACTAACAAATTAAAAGAAAATTATATGCTTACATTTATCAATCCTGACGCTACTTTCGTGGTCGCCCAATGGGTATGTATTAAATTACTTGGGCTTTCCTATCTGATCGCTTTTTGGTCTCTCTACGTGCAAATTAAAGGATTGTATGGATCTCAGGGTATTATTCCTATGAGCGAAATTTTTAAAGGGATAAAAAAAAGTAAAAAATTCTGGCATTATTACTATACCCCTTCGATATTTTGGTTCAGTACCCATGACAAAATGTTACGTTGGACAGCTTTAGCGGGAATCGCCGGATCCCTTTTGGTCATGGGAGGAATTGCGGTTCCTTTAGTCCTTATAATACTTTGGGTGCTATATTTGTCTTACGTCTCTACATGCATCTATTTCCTGTCCTTCCAATGGGATATTTTATTGCTTGAAGTCGGCTTTGCGGGCTTTATTTTTTCATTGCAAACGCCACCTTTACCGATCGCTGTTTTCCTCATGTGGATCATCCTATTTCGCTTTATGTTTTCCTCGGGAATCGTAAAATTTTTAAAAGGAAGTCCCGAATGGCGAAACCTAACTGCGATGGAATATCATTATGAAACCCAGCCCCTTCCCAACCGTATAGCCTATTATTTTCAGCATCAATCCAAAGGGATGGCTCATTTTTCAACGGTAGCTGTGTTTCTTTTTGAAATCGTCCTTCCTTTTTTTATATTTACTAATCCGGAAATCCGGTTTTTTACTTTTGTTCTGCTGCTCTTTTTTCAAATCATGATCATTTTGACAGGCAACTTTGCTTTTTTTAATCTTCTCACTATCGCTTTATGCTGCTGTCTTGTCGATGATCGCTTTGTTCCAGGAATTAAACACTTACTAGCTCCGACAATTTCTTCTTCGACCAACTTAGCAGCAGCATTTTTTGTATCAATTACAGCTACGATTTTGATCGTATTAAATTTCTTCCAACTCGTTGAGCTTTTTCGTCCATTACCGCTTGTCGATCGTGTTTTGCGCACGATCAGTCACTTTTATCTCGTCAATCATTATGGCTTGTTTTCGTATATGACAACTAAGCGTTATGAAATTATTGTGGAAGGAAGTCAAGATGGTGAAAATTGGAAGCCTTATGAATTTAAGTGGAAACCTGGCGATATAAAAGTGGCTCCTCAACAAGTGGCTCCTCATCAACCTCGTCTGGATTGGCAGATGTGGTTCGCTGCTTTAGGACAGGCCAGACAAAATCCTTGGTTTTCCCGTTTTATTTATTGTCTTTTAGAAGGCTCCCCTGAAGTTTTGAAACTATTAAAATACAATCCATTTGCTGATCAGCCCCCTGTGTATATACGAGCCCTTCTTTATGAATATCATTTTTCAAACAATGATGTAAGAAAAGAAAAGGGGGAGTGGTGGCAACGCAAGTATTTAGGAATTTATTTACCCCCCGTTAATAGAAGCTAAGATCATAGAGGTCTAATGAAACGAGAGCGTGAAGAAAAAATATTCAAGATATCCAGGATTAATAGACTGGAATCATTTGAATGTAATCCATCCAAAACAGGATCGATCGTGTGGCTAAAATTGATAGGATTAAGCTCACTGACTTAGATTTTACAAGAAGTTGATCAGACAGTCATTTATGCTCATGTTATTCACCAAATCATTTTTTGAAACATGGCATATTATCGCTGAGGTTTTTAGAATTACATTTTAATGCTCTAACAACAACATCCTATAATTTTTTCAGATCGGAAAATGTCGGAATGAGGTAAATCTCTTCTGTTTTTTCTCATGACCATCATAATATCATGTTATTTTTTAGATTGAGGCATCAGAAGGTGGAATTGTAACAAAGAAATAACAGGATATTAGTCAGGATGTCTCTGCGACCCAATGATGTGCTATTTTTCTGCGATACGTTATTTTTCAAAAATGATTAGGTGAATAGCATGATTTATGCCTTGCAGGGCCTCCCGCTTTGACGAGACGATCCCAGTAATTACACATTTCAGAGTTTAAATAAGGACGTATACTTTGGTAATCGGGTGATTTATTGGGATATTCTGTGTCGATAAAAGCAAAAGTTCCGGAATGAGTATAAGCAATGTTGTCTGGTCTGTAGCTCGACCCATTACCGCGACTGATGATGATGTAAAGTTCATCAAGAATTTCTGGTGTGACTAGATGCCTCCAAGCTGCATAGTTTAGTTCATCATTTACAAGATTCATATCTTGCACAATTAAAACAGCTAATTTGGGATCTATACCCGGCATTTTTGAGGGTATTGTGTGGGGAGGTAAGACATAAATATATTTTGTAGGGACTTTAAAGTATTTAATCTTTTTTTTCTCTATAACACTTCTGATTATTTTAGCCCCTGCACATCTTCGAGTGAACCATTTCCAACCAGGTTCGTTATTTTTAAGACGCAATTCAGTATCCAAGTAGAGTTTAAATAAAAAGCCGGGAATAACCGGATGACTTGCCACGACAATAAAACTTCGAGGCTGTTTAAATAAAATACTGAACCCTGCCTGCCTCAAGCTATCTTCATTAAAAATCACCCTAGAGACACTAAAAATATGATCTAAAAGGGGAGTCATCCATAGATTTCCTGGAAGCAAATAGGGTTCTATTTGTTTTTTTATGGATTTGTTTAAGAGGGGATTATTTTTTACATCTTTAGTCGCTTGGCGAAGAAGCACCGAAGATAAGTAATTTTCGTTTTCAATCATTTCACAACGATCATTGCACCTTAGCCAAAGGGATCTTAGTTGATCTGCCACTTTTTGTAGGTTTTCTTTTGCCTCTATAGATGAATGATCAATCCATCTACCGTATTCTTCTTTAGTATTAACGAGCGAAGAATCTAAAGAAGAGCTAGACACCAAAAATTTTCAATCTCTTCTTTTTCGAAAATTAATGGGGAAATAGAAGAACTTGTTGGGTCTAAAGGTTCAATTTCAGAGTCAATATGAAAAAGAAGTGTGGCTAAAGCTTGAACTGACTGGTCTTCTATCTCTTCAGAATAAAGGACAGACGCAGTGGTAAAATACGCATTTAAAGCTAAAATAAAAATCAGATAGGTTAATTTTTTCATGGATCTTTCAGTATTGTTAATTTTTGATACTAAGTTTGTTAGGGTAGCTAGGCTGCCTCATAAAATTGAAACATTATACAATTATTGATTTTTTCAAAGCAAAAAATTTGTTATTAGAGTAAAAAATAAAATATAGTTTATAATGAAAGGTAGTAGGCTAGCATGGAAATGGAAACTCTCTCCACTCTTTCTCAAGTTTTATTGCGCATAGAAAAAGGTTTTCAAAATCCACATGCCTTAAATGAATATGAAGATGGTAAATGGACTTCATTATCCACTCAAGAAATGCTTACACAAGTAAAGGAAGTTGCCTTAGGGCTGGATGCATTAGGTGTGAAGCGTGGACAAAAAATTGCAATTTTAGCATTTTCATCCTCTCTTTGGACTATCGTAGACATAGCCATTATTTTGGCAGGAGGAATTAGTGTTCCTGTTTTCCCTAATATTTCTGAAGAAAACCTTGTGTATCAAATCGAACAAACAGATGCTCGAACGGTTTTTCTAGGCCCTGGAATTTCTGCGGATATTTATAAAGCGCATAAAGGTTTATTTAAAACGGTCATTTGCTTGAGTGATCATTGCAATGAATCTCATGGATTTTCCTTAGAAAAATTACGCGAAATGGGTAGACAAAGAAATCGAGAAGAACCACACAAATATCAGGAATTCCTAGATTCACTTAAGCCCGATGATTTGGCAACAATTATATATACTAGTGGCAGCACAGGAATACCTAAAGGGGCTGAAATTACTCAGCACGCTCTGACGGCATTGATCTCCTTTCAGGGTTTTTCCTGGAATTCAGAAACCGACCGCTATTTAAACATCTTGCCTTTGGCACATGTTTTTGGGCGCATGATGAATTTTTGTTTAGTTGCTTGGAATGTAAGCGTTTATTATTTAAATGATCCAAAATTAATTGCCATTGCTTGCCAATCAGTTCATCCGACAATTTTAGTCGTTGTGCCTAGATTACTTGAAAAAATTTATGTGAAAATGGTCGCTAATTTAGACCAGGCAGGATTTTTAAAAAGAACCATTGGGCATTGGGCCCTCAATTTAGCTAATGATGAACATGATGACAGCCTATATAAGCAACTTTTGCATCCTGTCGCTGATAAAGTTGTTTATTCTACTATCAGAGAAGCTTTTGGGGGTAGCATCCGCATTATTATTTGTGGTGGAGCTGCTTTAAATCCACATCTGGCTCACTTTTATATCGATGTGGGCTTGCCTATTTATGAAGGATGGGGGCTTACAGAAGCCGCTACCGTTTGTGTGAATTATCCCGAAAATCGTAAGATCGGGAGTGTTGGAAAACCATTAACAGGAATGCAAATTAAAATCGGGCCTCAAGAAGAAGTTCTAATTAATGGACCCATTTTAATGAGAGGCTACTATAAAAATGAAGAAATGACGAAACAGGCATTTAATGAAGAGGGGTGGTTAAGGACAGGAGATAAAGGGAAAATTGATGCAGAGGGATATCTTACATTAATAGGTCGCCTTAAAGAAATGTTTAAAACATCAACAGGGGAGTATGTCGTTCCAATCCCATTAGAGCAGGCTTTGTCAAGAATTCCTATTGTAGATATGCCGATGGTCATTGCCGAGGGACGAAAATATACAACATGCCTGTTGTTTCCCAATATGGATGCCTTACACAAATTGAAAGAAAGTTATGGTTATTCAAATTTAGATGATGCAGAATTTTTAAATTCTCCAGTCTTGCGAAAGGAAATGCAAAAAGTCATTGATCAAATCAATCAGCACCACAATAAGGCTGAAAAGATTTTAGATTTTCGCTTTGTTCCTCATTCTCCCGCAATTGAGAACGGAGAATTAACTCCTTCAATGAAAATTCGTAGAGATGCAGTGGAACAAAAATATAGTGATTTAATTAATAGTATGTACCCGTCAGGGGAGGAGTCTATATGAAAAAACGTATAGCCATTGTAGCTGGTGTTCGATCTCCCTTTTGTCGTGCGAATGGTGTTTTTAATGACATCGAAGTCGACGACTTGGGAGCTTACGTTGTGCGCGAGCTGATTGCAAGGACTGGTATCGATCCCAAGCAAATCGATGAGCTAGTCTTTGGTAATGTTATAGAGCCGCCTACATCTACGAATATTGCTCGTATTATAGCTGTCAAGGCAGGTCTTCCCATCAGTATGCCTGCGTTTACTGTCAATCGCAATTGTGCCTCAGGAATGGAAGCTGTAGTAAGTTCCATGAACCGAATTTTACTTGGAGATGCCCATATAATTGTCACAGGTGGCGCTGAGTCGATGAGTGCATTTCCTGTTACTTTTTCAAAAAAAATGCGCGATTTTTTGGTAGGGTTAAACAAAGCTAAAACTTGGAAACAAAAAATGGCTTTATTAACTACTTTTCGACCCTCATTTTTTAAACCCAACACTCCTACTATTTCAGACCCTCTGTGCGATCTTTCGATGGGACAAACAGCCGAAAACATCACGCGTGAATTGCATATCTCTCGAACAGAACAAGATCAGTTTGCTCTCATGAGCCAAACTCGAGCATCCAATGCAACTAAGAATGGGCGACTATCCGAAGAGATTGTACCCGTTCCCATTCCCCCAAAATATACCAAAACTCAGCTTGTCGATGATGGTCCGCGAGCCAATCAAACTTTAGAAGCTTTAGCTAATCTTAAGCCTGTTTTCGATAAAGTTAATGGAACCGTCACAGCAGGTAATTCAAGTCAAGTGACTGATGGAGCTGTAGCTCTTCTTTTGATGAGCGAAGAAAAAGCCAAAGAATTGGGCTATAAACCACTTGGATACATCAACGAATATGCTTCTGCTGGACTTGCTCCTAGTCGCATGGGATTGGGCCCTGCTTTTGCTATTTCAAAAATTCTGAAAAAAAGTGGCTACAAATTAAGTGACATGGATTTAATTGAAATTAATGAGGCTTTTGCAGGTCAAGTTTTGGCTGCGAGAAAGGCTCTTGCCTCTGATGAATTTGCTAAAAAAGAATTGGGGCGTGACTCAGCTGTAGGAGAAATTGATTTGGATAAACTTAATGTGAATGGTGGCGCTGTCGCCTTAGGTCATCCTTTGGGAGCTAGTGGAGCGCGTCTTATATTGACACTCCTTTTGGAACTTAATAAAAGAAATAAGCATTTGGGTCTTGCTGCTCTTTGCATTGGCGGAGGTCAAGGGGAAGCAGTCATCCTAAGCATCGACTAAACTAATATTTTTTGGGAGAAATATAATGGATAAAGAAGCTTGGAAACTAGATATCAATGACAAGGGTATCGCCTATCTAACTATTGATGTTCCGAATGAAAAGGTCAATGTCCTCTCTACAGAAGTGCTAAAGCAACTGGATAGCATTCTTGACAGTCTCAAAAATAATTCGAATATAAAAGCTTTAGTGATAAAAAGTGGAAAAGCCGACACATTTATTGCAGGGGCTAATCTGCATGAATTTGAAAAGGGCTTTGTGGATCTATCTTTCCCAAAATTAGCTATTAGCGTAGGACATGCAACTTTTGGGAAACTCGCCGCCCTTCCGTTTCCCACTATTGCTTTGATTCACGGCATTTGTGTAGGCGGCGGCCTTGAACTAGCTCTAGCTTGTAAATATCGGGTCGTTACAGATCATCCAAAGACCTCTCTTGGATTACCTGAAACCACGATAGGTATTTTTCCAGGATGGGGTGGCACCCAACGCTTACCACGTCTCGTGGGTCTCATTGAGGGTGTACAAATGATTACTACGGGTCGTCCCGTCAATGGAGCCAAAGCAGTAAAAATCAAGTTGGCCGATCGATTGATACCCAATGAATTTGCTGACGAAAAGTTGAACGAATTTTTAGATCTCTGTCTATCTGAAAAAGGGCGCAAAAGCCTAGCAGAAAAACGCAAACATACAGGTCTTAAACATCTACTCATTGAAGCTAATCCCATAGGACGTAGTTACTTTTTTAATAGAGCAAGAAAAGAAATTCTAAGCAAAACTAAAGGGCATTATCCAGCACCTTTGATAGCTTTAAGAGTTATTGAAGATACTTGCAGCCTTCCCTTGTCGGAAGGTCTGGAAAAGGAAAAAGCGCTTTTTATTGACTCGATGCCCAAACTAGCTCCGGTCGCTAAGCATCTCATTCATTTATTTTTTGTTCAAGAAGCTTTGAAAAAGGTCACCGGCGCTCCTGCAGGAACGATTCCATTTCCCATTCATAATGTAGGTATCATCGGTGCGGGAACAATGGGCATGGGTATTGCATTTTTGTGCAGTTATGCTAATTATCCAGTCCGCTTAAAAGATGTTAATTGGGATATTCTAACTAAAGCTTTTGGCTCTATCCGCAGGATCTATGACAAACTTCTAAAAAGACGGAAATTAAAGCCGCATGAGGCGAATCTAAAATTCCATCTAATCAGCGCTACAACAGATTATAGCGGTTTCAAAACTGTCGATCTAGTTATTGAGGCGGCAACGGAGAATTTGGACTTAAAAAAACAAATTTTTCAAGAACTTGAAGCGACAATTAACGAAAAAGCTATCATGGCATCCAACACCTCTTCTCTGTCTATAGCCGAGATGTCACAGGGCATGCAACATCCCGAACGTTTTGTGGGGATGCACTTTTTCAATCCTGCGGATAAAATGCCATTAGTGGAAATTGTCCCAGGTAAAAACACAGCATCTGAAGTTGTGGCTGGAGCTGTAGAATTTTGCCGAAAATTAGGCAAGTCACCTATAGTTGTTCAAGATTGCCCAGGTTTTTTGGTCAACCGTATCTTCGTCCTCGGAGCTAACGAAGTCATCTGGATGCTTCAAGAAGGCGTTCCTATGAAAAGACTTGAAGAGGTGCTGTTGAAGTTTGGCATGCCTATGTCTGCCTTTGAGCTAGGAGATGAAGTGGGTAATGATGTCTCTTTTAAAGTCTCCCATATTTTCGAGAAGGCCTACGGAGAAAGAATGAAAGCTCCTCCTTTATTGGAAACGATGTATGAACATAAATTATATGGAAAAAAAGTAGGAAAAGGATTCTATCTTTATGATGGAAAAGGCAAACAGGAAAATCCTGAGATTTCAAATATGCTGAAACAATTCAATAAACAACCTCGTGAAATATCCGATCAAGAAATTATAGAAAGGGTTGTGTTTCTTATGATTAATGAAGGATGGCGTTGTTTGCAAGAAGGGATTGCCCCTAATTCTGATACAATAGACTTTGCCATGATTATGGGTACAGGCTTCCCACCCTTCCGTGGTGGCATCATGCAGTATGCTGATGAAATAGGTCGGGCAAAAGTCATCGAACGTTTAAAACATTATGAACAGCTTTACGGACCTCGATTCAAACCCGCAGAGGCTGACAGAAAATAGGGGGGCATTTTGATTTTGCAGCGACTAGAAAATGGGGTTTTTTTGGATAAAATCCAAAACTGACTTCTGGTGTGATTGGGTTTGCATTTTATGCTGAGTCAAATGGTTTCCAGTCAGTATGGGTATTTCTAGTGCCCCATGGCGTAAAGCCATTAACATCAAGCCCAAAACGTTATCACCACTTCCATCATGGTCGTCAGACCAATGCTGATCTTTTCCTTTACGGGTGTTGTGTTCAATTAAAAAACTATTGCCTGTGGATTGCAAAAGATCCTTCATGTCAGGATTGCTAAACTTTACTTTTAAAATTTTCCACATCACTTGATCTCTCAAGTCAATTTTCCAGCGTGGATGATACAATCCTGGATATTTATTTTCTAAATCTCGAGAAGACTGAAAAGCTTGCTCTCCAGTGGCATTAAAAAACTGTTTCATCAAGGGATCCATTAAGATCTCTTTTTTCCCTGTAGCTTCTGCAATATGTAACCATTTGAGGTGTTGAAAAGCTGCCTCAGCACATTGATAGCGCATAGTTTTTTTGGAGAACGGATCTTCAATGTCGATGGGCGAGCGATAAAAATTTCCTAAAAATGCTGTTAGGCCATCCTTGTAAAAGGCCAATACCGGGAAAAGATTTTTTCTAAAAATATCAGCCACTTTATTTTGTACTTGATGAGGGGCAATTACTTGAGGAGCTTGGGGTAGGGGATTCTGTTCAGCAAGGAGAGGAGCAATCTCCTGATTAATATATTGAGCTTTTTCCTTTCCCCACAAATTCAAATCAATGCCTTTGAGCACAAGTTCTGCGAAATGTTTTTGGGGATTTTTGTCTAGAATGGCCTGATCGAACCTATCCAATAACTCTTTACATTGCTCTGGTCGATAATGGTGGGGACGGTCTAAAAGAAATTGCTCTACATTTTGACGCTTCCTTTCCATTTCCTTGGTCAACTTTGGAACAGCTGCAATCGGCATTAGCGGCTGAATAGGAGGCAACGGATGTACCTTCCGAAATAAGGGAAGGATTTTAGCACACACATGGATCTTATGATCTGGGTGATTTCTGTTGTAGTGAATGATTTTTGTAGTTAATAAATCAGTGAATCCATTTAACAGGTCTTTATTTAGGGCTTTTAAATCATCGCCATGTTTTCCCAAGAAATCCATAACATGTTGAAAATCATAATTTTTTAGGCAAAATAACTTAGCAAACAAGGTAAAAAGGCTGTATCTTTTGGCCACTTCTAAATGTGAACCACTCACCTTTAAAATGTAAGAGTTATTATTTATAAAGCGATTAACTGTTAATGGTGAAATATTCAATTTTGCATCCTTATTCTAACTTAATTACATAAAATTATAGCATATGGATAATAAATATGCTAGACATTTCTTTAAATTAAAAGAATGTGGACAGTGGAGTTTAAAGTTCATGGAAATTAGCTCCTATGCAGTAAAACACATAATGTAAGACGTGTGATCGAAATTAGGTGGTCTTGCCCATCAGTTATACGAACTTCCCAAACTTGGGTTGTCTTTCCAATATGGATAGGTTTAGCAATGCCATCTACAAAACCTTCTTTTATCATACGAATATGACTTGTGTTTATGTCCAGACCTACACAAAATTCTTTTGTAGCCTCTACACAATAGTTGGCGGCTACGCTAGCTAACGTTTCAGCTAATACGCAAGAAGCTCCTCCATGCATAATTCCATAAGGTTGATGTGTTCGTTTAGTTACAGGCATACGACCTTTTAAAAAATCTTGTCCAATTTCTGTAAATTCTATGCCCATGACTTCAACGAGCGTATGATTGCATGACTCTGAAATAGTTTTCAGATCAATAGGTGTTTTCCAAATGCTCATTCCAACCTCTTACAAATTTAATTATATAAAAATAATTGTATCAACTAATAGCATTTATGTTAAAACCTAACTTGTGTACTAGGCAAGTGCCAAATGAATTTGTGGTTTTTTCTGGCTTTTTGGGGAGTTTAATTTTTGATATGCTTGATAAATCCAGTTAGAAACACATTTCAGAGGTAATTTAATAGAGTCAAATTGGATTTAAATGGTTTTTTGAAACATTCGTGAGTTTATAGGGTTGATATGAAGCATTTTTGGGAAGACGAGGAAGAACACAAAGAACCGAAAAAAGTGTCTTCTCTAGGCATTGTAAAGCAACTATTTTTTGACCGCCTCGATCAATCTAAAATATTCCCTTATCCGCGTCCTCCTTTAGAAGAAAAAGAACGCATTGACTTATTCTGCCATAAATTACGCCTGTTTGGCGAAAAACATATAGACCCTATAGCCATAGATCGCCATTCAAAAATTCCCATGGAAGTGATTAATGGTCTTGCAAAGCTTGGAATGTTAGGTTTGAGCGTCCCTCAAAAATACGGGGGATTAGGCATGCCCTTGACAGCTTTTTGCAAAGCTTTAGAAGTCATTTCCCAACGATGCAGTTCAACCGCTGCTTTTTTGACTGCTCATCAAAGCATTGGTTATAAAGCTATTTTGCTTTATGGAACTCCGGAACAAAAAGAAAAGTGGTTACCGCCCATAGCCAAAGGTGAGTGCATCGCTGCTTTTGCTTTGACAGAAGCCAATGCAGGATCCGATCCCAATGCTGTTGAAACTAAAGCCATCTATGATCAAGAAAAAAATGTTTTCTATTTGACAGGTAGGAAGCAATGGATCACTAATGGAAGTTTTGCCAAAGTCCTGACAGTGATGGCGAAAGTTGAAATAGATACTTCCCATGATAAAAAACATCGCTTAACTGCATTTATCGTCACACCCGATATGCCAGGATTTAAAGTTATAGAATCATCTCAGGATAAATTCGGCATGCGAGGCATTCAGAGTAGTATTTTAGAATTTAACAATATGGAAGTTCCAGTTGAAAATGTGCTAGGAAAACTGGGCGACGGGTTAAAAATAGTACTATCCGTCCATAATTATGGGCGCATTGCCATAGGTGCTTCTTGTACAGGGCCAGCTAAACTTCTAGTGGATCATGTTTTCAAATACGCTCGTGATAGATTCCAATTTAAAAAACCTCTCTCAAATTTTGAATTAGTCAAAGAGAAATTAGCCAAACTAACAGCGTTTGCCTATGCCATTGATGCTGTCACTTTTTTTACTGCCGGAAAAGTCGATGCAGGAGAAAAAGATTTTATGTTGGAAGCCGCCATCGTCAAAGTCTTTTCTACAGAAACATTATGCTGGATGATTTTTGAAACCATGCAAATTTTCGGCGGAAAAGCTATGTTTACTGATATGCCTTATGAGCTCATGATGCGTGATTGTCGTCCAAATATGATTGTAGATGGTTCTAATGATGTGATGCGCCAATTTATTTCTACAATCGGCATTAAAGACGTTGAACACTCTCTTAAGGATTTTTTAACGGCATTGAAAAGTCCTTTTGCTTTGAAAGAAAAAATGGGCGAGGGCTTTAGCCAGCTGATAAAACTTATTTGGCCTGTTAAAATTGAAGTTTATTCCCCGCTGCTTCAGAAGGAAGCTAAAATGTGCGCGAAAGAAATTCATAGATTTGGAAAGGCCATCATCAAGCTTTTAATTCACTATGGAGATCATGTAGCGGACAATCAACTCGACCTTGAACGCATTGCTATTGCTGTTATCAACATTTATACCACTTTAACTGTACTGAGCAAAGTCGATGGGGATCTTGAACGCGTTCATGGAAAAGCGGAACTGCTTGGACATGATATTGAAACAGCTAAGTTCTATTGTCAGTATGCTCTTAAAAAAGCTCAATCGCATCTGTCTGCCTTGTTTGATCCTCAAGATAAGGATGCCTCCAGACTATCCGATCTTCTTAATCAAGACTTATAAGCCACACGTATCGTTAATTCAGCAAAGATATAAAATACACAAATCAAAAACATCGCTGAAGACGGGGAGCCGGAGACATATTTTTGCGCATAAGTCAATAGAAAATATCGTAAATGTTTGAACCGCGAAGCGTTGCGATGTGTTTACAGTGCATTTTCAGAATAAATATCGCATCGCCAACGCTTCGCGTAAAATAAACTTATGCGCAAAAGTATGTCTCCGGCTCACGCCTCTGCGTTAATTGCTATGCTAAGTTTATATTATTTTTAAAGAAAAACCCCATGATTAGCATGATTATGCCATCATGGTCTTCTTTATTTTTTTATAGGCTGATACTTATGGCTTAATAGGATGTATGTGGAATTAAAAGTCTTTACTTGAGTGGTGGCTTTAAGGCATTAACCTCAGCTGTTCTATTTTTTATGTAGTTCAGATTATCACCCATGGATTTTTTAAGCCTTTCGTCTAATGGGCCTATCAATTCTAATAATTCTTTACCCAAAAATGGATGTCGCTGAATTCGTTGCACAGGTTCAATAGAAATGTCGGATGGAGTTTTTTTATCAACATTTAGATCTCCAAATTTATTTTCTAATTGTTTACCTTCTTTTTGATTGATTTTTATAAACTTTTCATGGATACGAAGACCTATAACCATTTCTAGTGCATAAAAATATTTTTCAATATTCTTAGGAAAAAATGCTTCTTCATAAGCTTTAATTTTTTCAAAAATGAGGGAATTAGAATCTAATATTTCAAGTTTTTTTACCAAGGAAATAGTTTCTTTAATTAAGACCCCCCACCATCTAGTCATTTCCTTATATTCGTCTTCAGTTAGCAAGTTCTTAAGTTTTAAGAGGTCGAAATAGGGCCTTAACATATCAAGTGTTCGAGCAAAGGAGTCTTCTGTTTTGTATATTTCACCCAGAACACCTTTGATCTTTTTTGACAATTTTTCATCTATGTTTTCAAACGATTTAGCGTTTTCAATGTCATCTAGATTAAGCATCTTATTGAGATCATAGATCAATTTAATAGCGGCATTTCCATCGTAAGGTTTATTTCCGATGATTTGATTAAATTCCTTCTTTAGATCGAGAAAAGTTTGATGAGAAACCCATTCACCACCCTTATCTTTATGTTTCAATTGTTCATCCAAGAGTGTGAGCAATGGATTTGCAACCAATTCCGCGATGTCAGGAGATTGTTTAACGCAATCTTGTGCTTCAAGAACATTGGGTAATGCATCACGGATAGGTTTTACTAAATCTTCAAATTGTGCCTTCTTTTTTTTGTCCTTCATTTTTCCTTTAATATCTTCAATGGACTTATTTATTTCGGCTTTCCAATTCTCTCTAGCCTTGTGAACTGCAGCCATGATTTGTTTCGATTCATTTTTGCAAATTTCTTTGAACCTTTTATTTTCAGCAATTTTATCCTCTAGTTGATTTTTCAACTCCTGCACTTCATGAGGATTAAATTTAGCTAATTCTTTTTTTAGATCATTTATTTCCTTGTCTTTATCTCCTAAAACATCTTCCACATTTCCCATGAAATGATCGACACGATATAAAATCGCATCCCTGAAATTATCTTTAGGCTCTTCCTCAATAGGTTGAAAATCCCTTTTAGGGATGTCGATCATAAGGTTCTTATCATTTTCAAAATTTGCATCGGTTTGATTTATTTGTTTAATAGGAACTTCTTTTTCAATAGGCTTTTGGACTAAATGTTTTTCCTGCAAACTTCCAATTTCTGCATTTTGATTGGGAAGCTTATCGTTTTTTTTCTGTGGATGAGCTATTTCTTTGTTTTCAAAGTCTTTTTTTAATTTTTCATTTTCTTTTTTTATTGCTTCTCGACCCTCTTTTTCAGCTTGAGCCTGTTTTTTCAATTGTTTAATTTCTTTAAACAAAGTTTCGACTTTGGCTATAAGCTTTTCGATGAGATCCCTGAAAGATGCAGAGGGATCCGAACGATAGAGGACAACAGTGCCAACGGCCAGAGTCAATAAGGCTGCCGCGCAAAGGGCGGCAGCGATATAAGAAAAAAACACGGCCGATACGATGCCGGCGGTGATCACAAGTGCTGATGCAGATCCAATAACAATAAGAGGAACGGCTTTATGACTGGTCAAAATCCCTTTTTTAGGAACCGGAGGCTGGTTTTGTGGTTCATCAATATATAAGGCTTTATATGCTTTGTTAAAAATTGCTTCCGGCATCGGAATAAACCTCTTGTTTTAGAATGAGATAAGTATAAAATGTGAGAATATATTTTACAAGTAGTTTGGAATAGTGTGATTGCATTGCATTAATGACCATTGATCAGTCTATTATATTTAAGTCTCGAAGCCATATTCTAAGAAATAATGCTAAGAAAACGTGTAAGCCTAATCTTTAAGAGCCTTAACAAGACCTAAACGTATTTCTCGAGCTGATTTTAATTTATTGGCTTTTTCAGGACCAAGTCTCTTAAGAAGTTCTTCAAATTGAGGATCAGAAAGACTTTGTTCATTAGGCATAATTTTCTTTTCTATAATTTCATCATGGAGAAGTTCCAACGTTTCCATGTTAATATCATTAAATAGCAGCGATGCTCCCGCTAAAAATATTTCCTTCGTATGTGCATTTTTGGGACATTCTCTAATCGACCCTAAAAAATTGCGTCCAAGTTGAAGCCCTAATAGATGAAGGCTTGTCAAAATTAAAAACACTTGCTTCAAGCTTTTCAACACAGGCTATTTGTCTTTCGATTTGGTTATCACCAAAATATTCTAAAAAGAAGTCTTTCAAGAATATACTATTATAAGCTTGTCCATTAACAACAGCAGCTAATTTGTCAGGTAAAAGCTCTATCAAACCTTCAAACAAAGCGAGGTGCACTTTTGCGCTTGCTACTCTCCAATCGAGATTTTCCATTTCTTTAAGTAATGGATCAAATAATTTAAGCGGACTCATTTTTTTAAATTTTTGAGAGATTTTGACTAAAATCTCACCCAAGAGGGCTAACTGCATATCTTGAGAGAAAAAGTGTAATAAATTAGATGTCATGTCTAAATTTTCAATATTTAACAAATAATAGAAATCTATTTTTTTATTTTTAAAAAAAACTTCTATAATTTTTGCTATGTTTTGAAGAGCTTCTTCGGGTTTTTCTTCCTTTGGAATTTTCACCACTTCTTTTGCAATTGTTAGAAGCCTATAATCTTTTAAGTTGGATGCAATTATTTTTTCAGGGATATGTTCGATACATCGAGCTAATTCATAGTCCTGAAGAGACAATAATTCTTTATACAATTTTTCTTGGCGCGGGTCTTCTTCATTTTTAAACACAGTTTCTACCAATTTAGGCAAATGTTTAGGGCAATCTTTTCTTATAGTTCGTAATAATATTTCAAGGAATACATTAAAGAAGTCATCCGTAGGTTCCTTTGGATCAATAGGATTATTTTTTAAGATTAATTCTATCACATTGTCATCAGGTTTACTGAATTTGACGATTTCAATTAACGCTTCCACTGTCACAGCATAGGATAAGGCTTTTAAAATCTCATGACGGTTGTTTTTTTCAACAAAATGATCCGTAACCTTTAAAGCTTTTATAAAACTTTTAAAGTCTTCTTTTTCAAAGGGTAGTGTTTGAATACCCATGAAGCCAAAAAAACTAAGAAAAAAATGTTTGCGATCGTCATCCGAAAGACATTTTTCTATGATGGTGCAGACTGGGGGAGAAAGACTTTCTAAAATCTTATATGAAGCCGCATTAAAATACTCGTAAGTTCTTCGCCAAGCATTAACTCTTAAGATACCATTTAAACGTTCTTGATAAGTCCCTTTGGGAATGAGTTGGTTGTCGAAAGCAGGAAAAGCTTGAATAAAAGCTGTAAGTTTTTCATTGTCGACAGGCTCTTGCACTAAGGCTTCAAATAAATAAGGAACAAAATTGCCCGCATCTTTGAAAAAGCTTTTTTCAACACCAAATTTTATTATAGAGGGGGATAACTGTTTGGCGTTTTGCAAGATCCACTCTTTATCTATATGTTGAAGGCTGCTACATAAAAGACTTGTTAGTAAATCAGATAAAGCTGTAAAGCTTGCGAAATTGGGTAAAAGTTTTTTAAGTTCTTCGGCAATTTGTATGGTGCCGACCTGTTGATCATTTAAATCCTGCAATACGTTTTGAAGCCTTTCTTCTTTTAATAAAACAGGGGGTGGAATCTCTGGCATTAGCATGGCAGGCTTTATGTTGTCGTCAGGGATGATCTCTATGACTTCATTTTTTTTCTGCAATTCTACTTGTGGCAGCGGAAATGCTGGAATCTCGGGGATTTGAACTGGAGGATTTATATTATCATCAGGCTTTGCTAAGATTTCCTGCTTTATTTTATCCTCAGGCTCTTCTTTTTTTTGTTCTTGGTGAGGATTTTTTGCGTTTTCTTGAGGAGGCCTTTCCTCTTGTTTTGCTAGGGCACTTTGATCCAAATTTTTTACAGGAGATAAATTCTTAATTTTTACGATAACTTTGAGGAGATTCCCTATCTCTTGTGTCTCTTTTCCGCCATTTCTTTTAATGATGACATCCAGATTTTGAACAGCCTTTTCCACTGACTCCAATTCATCAATTGCAAATTTTTTTTGGTCAATTTCCTGAGACATTTCTTTAAGAAAATTTTGAGTGAGTTGATCCAAATGAGGATTGAGTCGAAAGCGTCCGCAAGTTAGCACATGAACAACCCATCTGAAAGCATAGAGGCAATGATTTTTTTTCGCTAAATCTAGCTTATTTGCGTTGGGATTAAAGCAAATATTGACTTCACTAGGGTTATCTAAATCTCTAAGAAAAATAATATCATTTTTAAGATTGGGAAAATTTGGCATAAAAAACCTTTTAGGAAAGAAAATGAAAGTTAATCATAACTTATATATCTTTAAAGAACAATTAGTTTTGACAAAGGGTTGTGATGTAAATAACCACCGAGATCACTGACTCGACTTTGTTGATTTTTCAGTTTTAAAACTAGAGGAGGAGCTTTTTAGGGCTTCTAAAGGGCTTCTAATCTGTTTTATTAAAATACTTAATATCAACAGCTAATTTATTAATCATGCTGCTGACATCTGATTTATGATTTCCACAAATTCTTTAGACCAAATTTCCTCATTTTGACCGAACTGGGGAAAGTATTTTTCTTCCAAAATATGCCGCCTTACATAAGCCAATGCATCTGAAAAGGTTATTTGCTTTTTGGGGTACCAAGAGCTTGTTTGAATAGCTATTTTATCGTCATTTTCTTTTTGAAGTTCTAAGGCCATAAGGATAATAATTGAAAAAGATGCAATAATACACGGTGTTTCTCGATCTATGGCCTGATCAGACCATTGTCTTTGAGTTTCCATTCCAAGATGTCTTCTTACCTCTTCAAAGGTAACTTCAATTGGCCAGCGATTAATATATTCTGATAATATTATCTCCGGAGAGGATTCTAGATCTAATGTAAATATGACAGTTGGTTCGGAATTATCTGAACCTTTGATTAAAACCCATTTAATTGGAACAGGGCGAATCCCATATCCGTACCAAAGCGAAGTACCAGCTATAAACTCAATTGTTTTCTTTTTTCCATTATACCAATGAATTTTAGTTTTCTGCCATTTAAGGCAGGGATCCATTAGCATTTCGTTAAAAGTTGGCATTCTCGGACCAACGAGATTTATACGGCCTTTTTTATTAGCAACGGGGAATTTAAAAGTTCGAGCATCTAAGCGCATTCTTGAAGTAAGGTTAATTTTATGATCCACACAGGTATTAGCTAAGATATAGGTTGCAAAAGCACTATCGGCGATTATGGATATTTTCTTATCCTCGCCAGCCCATCTTCTTATAAGCTTTATAACTTGACACGCCCATTCATTCAAAGTTTTGTGTTTTTTTGATTTTCGCTTGATATCTTTTTTGTTTTTAGAGCTTGAGAGAGGCCTTTCAGGAGGAATTAAAATGCTTAAAAATGGTAGTGCCCATATTTTGTTAGATCCTGGAAGTTTGATTTGAATGGTACAGACTAACCACAGTAACCCTGGGACTAAAACCTTTCTTGATTTGGTAGATCTAACCGCATCTCTTTGTATATTTAGACTTTTAATTTTAGGACCTTTCCTACGCTCGACAGTAGTATCCAGAGCAATTTGAATATTTTTATTTTCTGGTAATAACGAAATTAATTTTAGGAATAAAATTTTAGCTCCTATTAAAGGAGACCATTTATTTTTATTGAAAAAATCATGGTAAATAGAAAAATTCTTAGCCTCTCTCAGGCCTAGACGTTTTAAAAGCTCTGTTACTGTGCGTAGCCCCTTACACAAAATATGAGCTTGAAATAGTTGTGAAAATTTTTGATGTGTAGGCTTTGAAAATAATGGAGCAAAATTAGACAAAACTGAAATAATGGGAGATGGCAAATTTGACATAGTTAATCCTTTGTTGAAAAAAAGATACTATGTCAAATTTGCTTTTTATTCGAAAAATCAACAAAGTCGAGACTGAGAGAATATGAGAAATTAAATGATAAGCCTTTTTATCCCATTTTCCCTTCCTGTTCTATTTTTTGTTTTTTTGTAGCTTTTTGCAAACTCTTTTTTATAATCTGATGTGTATGTGATTAATAAATTCAAACAGGCTTACGTTTAAAGGTAGATCTTTATAAATATTTTTGGCTATTGTACTATGGGTTCATTTAATCGAGGTAAAATTTGAAATGCTTGTGCAAAACACAAAGTTAGCAGTGGTAAAAGCTCCTCAGGTTTTTCCTGCCATCAATCATTATCCTGATAAGATGCCTAAGGTAGCCTTCAAAGTTTTGGATAAGGATGATGTGTATAAATACAACTCTTCTTTTAATAAAGTTTTACGCATCACCATTCTTATTTTTTCGATCCTAATACCTCCCATAGGTTTTTTAAGACTTATAGGAAAATCGATCAATTTTATAGCCACACAAAAGTTCATCCTCCCTAGCATTAAGCTCCCAAAAGCCTCTTTAGACAAAGAACGCAACAAGCATTTGGTGGACGTTAACTTTGCTAAAAAATGTGAGCGAATTGTGATACAAACGGCTGATCATATCAAATTAGATACTTTCATGGTTCATCATCCTATCGAAAAGAACAAAGCGATACAGGAACAAAAATATATTATTTATTTTAATGGGAATGCCAATACTTATGAAACTTCACTCCCTACTTTAAGAAAAATTTCTGAAGAAACAGGTGTTAATGTCTATTCAGGAAATTATCGCGGTGTTGGTCATAGTGAGGGTTTTCCTGCAGATGTGCGAGATCTTGCCATGGATGGAGAAGCTCTACTTAATTATTTGCTTAGCCAAGGAGTTAGCCAAAAAAATATTCTCATTCATGGAAAATTTCTTGGAGGGGCTGTAGGGGCTTATGTGGCTGCAATGCATCAGGAAGAGGGAAAAGAAATTAATTATTGCGGAGAACGCACATTTGCGCTCATGAAGGAACATGTTAAAGCTATATCTCACAGGTACCGTCAAAAATTAAGAAAAGTCAATAAATTTACAGGAAAAATTCATTCGACATTTTTAAGTATTTTAAACTCTCTGGCAGCAAGGTTAATTTGTGCGTTAGGTTGGAATTTTAAGACCTTGGAAAGCTATAAGTCCATCAAAGGTCATAAATTTATCATTTATCATCGCCGTGATCCAATCATTCCTTACGCTGCTTCTTTATATAAAAGATACAAAGATTCTGAAATGTCACTAAATGAAAGAAGGATCAAACTTGAACGCATGGTTCAAAAGATAAAATGGGGAAATAAGTATGTTCGAGATCCTAAATTAAAAGCCTATCGTCCAAAAAATGCGATTCGCCTGGATTATAAAATCCAAAAACTGAAAGGTCATGAAATATCTATTCATGAGTCTTCTCAATTTAATGACTATAAAGCTCAAGTTGTTTTGGCATTTTCGGCTTCATGACTAAAAGGAACGAAAACTCAAACTTTTCATCGATTTCTGTACCGAACTGTTGCGCACTTTGCTCTATAGAGCTTCCTCGGTTACCCCTTATGGATGGGGAAAAAGGATTTTGTTGCCCAGGCTGCCAAGCTGTTTATAATATCCTAGCTTTCAAAGAACAACTAGATCATTATTCTGATTCCTCAGTGTTCAAGCATGCATTGAAGGCGGGTTTAATTTCCAATCCAAGTCTTCTTGAAGAAATTCGCAAAAAAAAAGCTCAAATAAAGACTCAAGAATTGGAAAAACTCCATCTTGAAATTTTGGAAATGTGGTGTCCATCGTGTGCACAAGTCATCAGACTTATTTTACTTCAACAACAGGGCATTTCCCATTGTGTCATTGACTATAGTACAGATTTGGCATCGATAGAGTTTTCACCTCGAAACATTGCGAAAGAAAAAATCTGTTCGATCATTAAATCTCTAGGATATGAACCTCGTTCACTAGACAGTTCAAAGAGCAGAAAAGTCAGCTTAGACTTATACGTGCGTTTTGGGATTGCAGCTTTTTTCTCTCTCAATGCAATGATGTTTGCTTATCCGCTTTATGCTACTTATTATCATCCTGAAAATGGCGAGGACGGCAAAATCTTTGCTTGGCTGACTTTTTTTTGCTCTTTACCAGTCATCACTTATTGCTTATGGCCTATTCTAAAGCGTTTTTTTTCTAGCCTTCTGGCCGGCCTTATTGGTATGGAAGCTCTGGTAGTAGTGGGTGTATTTGCAGCTTTTGGATTGTCGTTGAATGAGCTCATGCATGATAGCCATCAAGTTTACTTTGATTCCATGACCGTGATTATCGCTTTAGTGCTTTTAGGTAAAATCATAGAAAGTAAAGCCAAATTTTCAGCTAAAGAATCGTTGTTGAGATTAACCAAAGGCCTACCTAGGCGTGGTCGTAAGCTTTTTTCTAATGGAACATCTTATTACGTTCCAATTAAGGACATATCCATCGGTGACTTTGTTGTGGCCTATGCAGGTGAAAAAATCATTTTGGATGGGGAAGTGCAAACGGGCGAGGGAACTTGCGACGAATCTTTGATGACAGGGGAGTCTTTGCCAGTAGCCAAAAAACCTGGGTCTAAACTTCTGGGGGGTTCCATACTGCAACATGGTGCACTAACTTATAAAGTGCTTAGCTCTATGGAAGAATCTGCCATGCAAAGAATTATTCACATCGTAGAACAAAACGTGGGACATAAGTCGTTGTATGTCCGGGCGGCCGACAAAATTGTCGCTTGGTTTGTTCCTTTTGTTTTTGTTTTGGCTTTTGTAACAGGGTTCTCTGGATGGATCCTTAACGAAGAAGCTGCTATGATTAGGGCTGTTTCGGTCCTTTTGATTGCGTGCCCATGCGCCATTGGCATTGCCGCTCCTCTTGCCGAATCTCAAATCCTCTATAGCCTCGCAGGATTGGGTGTGATCGTTCGCAACAGGGGTTGTTTATCTATAATTCCTGACATCTCTACCTATGTTTTTGATAAAACCGGTACCGTAACGGAAGGGAATTTTAAAGTATTGGATGGTCTTCAGAATATGCCAAATGATGAAAAAGACCTTTTAAAGGCCCTTTCTAAACCCTCCAACCATTTAATTTCTCGAGCAATCTTTAATGCAATAGATCACTACAATGAATTATTAGTTCCTTTTGAATACATTCAAGAATGTGCTGGAAAGGGGATGAAAGGCTTGATTTCAGACAAAATGGCCCTGCTGGGTTCAGCTCAATTTTTTAAAGAACAGGGCCTTTATGTAAATGAATATTGTGGAGTTATAGAAAATCAGGGTACACCAACATCCGCTGTCTATTTTACACCGGATGGCTTAAAGGTATACAAGATTCTCTTAGGTGATAGCGTTCGCCATGACATTCCTCATCTTGTACAGATGTTAAAACAAATGGGTTCAAAAGTAATTTTGCTTTCGGGAGATGCCCTTTCATCGGTCACTACAACGGCTACGTTTTGTGGCATGCATGCCTATCATGCGGGAATCAACCCGCTGCAAAAAAGGGACTTTATTGAAGAACTGCGTCATCGGGGTGAAACAGTCTGTATGATAGGCGACGGGATTAATGATGCTCCTGCATTGGCGGTTGCACAAATTGGGGTATCAGTTTTTTCTGCTACAGACATTTCAATTCAAGTTTCCGATATCTTCTTAACAACTGAACAACTACAGGTCCTTCCACAAGTGCTCAATATCGTTAAAAAGGGTCAAAAAATTTTAAAACAAAATTTGTTTTGGGCCTTCTTTTACAATTGTATTGGAATGGGTTTGGCTTTTTTTGGGATGTTATCTCCTTTCTTTGCTGCTTTTGCCATGAGCGCTAGCAGTTTAATTGTACTATTTAATTCAAGAAGGCTATACTACTCACAAAATCTAAAAGATTAATATGATTTTCAATTGATTTTTACGAAAAATTAATAATTTTACTTTAGTTTTGTTTTATTATGGAAAATCCAATATATCCTCTTGCAATAGAGCCCGCTCTTTTATACAAGCCAACTAAGGTCATTAGTTATCAGGCAAAAACTTCTTGGCTGCAAAAACATGTGACCTGGATGAAAGCGGATCACGGTAAAATGAACATTTTCTTTATCGCTTTGAAAGTGATGGAGATCTTCTTAGCTTGTCTATTTTGTTTTCCGCTTGTCATCAAAGCCTATAAAATATCATCCAAAATTGAAGCTGAGAAAAAGTTTAATACTCTTGTAGCCAAACAGCCTCGGCCTGATCCGCATATAGAAATTGAAATAAAAAGCGCAACAAGAACTTTTACACACGTCCATGAAATTCTGTTAGAAAATGGTTTTTTGTGGGTTCGACAGCGTCATTCAGGCAAGGAATGGACTCCGCTCTATTTTGATGGATTTAAGGATAATAAAAAACCTCTTTCGATTTCTGCGGATGGGTCTAATTTAATTGTTATTGATGAGGATCAAAAAGTCCATTATCGAAAGCTTTTTAGAGAATTTCGCCATGTGGAAATCACAGATCATAATAAGCGCGCTTTAGAATTTATAAAAGGCACGGATGTCGACTTAAAAAAAGATGCCTATATTGTCGTAGATAAAGTAGGGAAAAATAACTGGAAGGCTCGTTGGTTCTCATTGCCGGTCGTCAGCTTAATTGTTCAATTTTTTAAGCAATCCCAAAAATTACTTTTACCGGCTCATCCTCGTGCTATAGCTATTTCACATCGGGGACGCTATAATAATTACATGGAAGATGGTGTAGGAACTCATCATCTTGTTACCACTGGGGTGACGACTCTTTATGTAGCGGAAAAGAATGGAAAAATTATTCGCAAATTCGATCCTTGGTTGCCGGAAAATGCCAAAATGAATATTCACGTCCCTGAAACTGCAACGACTTCTTTTGAATTGATCAACATGGACGCCAGTGCTTCCCATCTAATGCTTTTAGGTTATGAAGCATCGAAAAATCCTGTTGGTAAAGGAATCGTTAAGAGACTCACTATAAAAACTAAACTAACAGATATTGACTCCGAAGGCTGGAACCCTGGCCTTAAATATCACTACGAATCTGATGAAAAAAAACCTAAACATAGAGTCATTGCTATGAGTCCCTGGAAAAACCACCCCTTGGATTTTAAGGCAGGTGAACGCGTGACCAAAAATATTTCTATCCTGCAAATAGGAGAGGGGAATGAGGCTCGTGAAATTCGTATAGAAGGTTGGAATTCTGCAGGCGTGAAAGGGTACTTCCATAAATTAGTTTCTCAACAAGATTGGCAATTTAAAGCATTCGCACCTATTTCTGAAATGCCTCCTTTAGATTTTGAAATAAAGGATGAAAAAACGAAATTTAAGACCTCTGTTTTTAATTTTAAATCAAAAAAGGCAAAATTTAAAGCTCTTAAAGCGAACGAACAGCCTCAAGTCATTCTTAAAGATTTTGGTATCGGCAATACAAATTCACCGTTAATCATAAAATGCGGGGATGTCGACTATATGCTCAACCTGCATCGCAAAAAGACATTTAAAAACTTTTTGGGTATTGAAGGGGATAACTATGATCTTGTTATTCCTAAAAACCTACACAATAACGATTTAATTCGTAAACTGTTTGACGGCAAAAAATCGATGCGCGTGTTTGTTAGTACGCAGAAAAAACCAAGGCAGCTTAAGCTAAGAACGTTGCAATTCAGTATTCTTTTGTCTCCCCAGCAAAGATAAAAATTCTTTTCAGTTACACTCTTTACACTTTACATTTTTTCTTTTACCATGATCTTATATGAAAAAAGTGGAAGAAAAAGAATCGATAGTCTTTGAAATTGATGGGCAAAAGCTCTTTGGCGTTTTGCACATGCCCCTCAATCAAAGTCAAACTCCCGGTGTGCTCATGTGCCATGGTCTTGCTGGCAATAAAACAGGGCGCTTTAGAATTTACGTAAATTTAGCTAAGGAATTAGCCAAAGCAGGCATTGCCTCTCTGCGTGTCGATTTTAGAGGGTGCGGAGATAGCGATGGAGAATTTTCAGAAGCGACTGTTAAGGGGTTTGTAAAAGATGCCTGCGTCAGTTTGCAATATCTCATCCACCATTCCGGCATTGACCCTACACGCATCGGCTTATTTGGCCGTTCATTTGGAGCTGCTATCGCTCTCATGACTGCTCATGAATCCAAAAATATAAAAAGCCTAGGACTATGGGCTCCTTTGTACGACATCCATCAATGGCAAGAAAAATGGAAACTATTTAATGATGAACAAACTCCTAAAGATGTTCAAGAACAGCTTTTAAGTGTTGATGGTCAAATGGGTAGTTATGATTTTTTTGATGAGTTTTTTAAAATAAATTTAGAGCCTAATTTAGACTTTTTACAGGACGTGCCTTTATTGCATATTCATGGAGAAAAAGACTCGGTTATCGATATTCACCACGCAGATCTGTACAAAAAAAAACGTAAGACAGCATCGGCCTTATCAAAATTCATCAGGCTACCTGAAGCTGATCACGATTTTGCTTCAAAGCAAGATCAACTGATTGCTATTAATGAAACTGTCAATTGGTTCAAAAAGACCTTATAAATGCTATACAAATAGGTTCAGAAGGAAAAAATTAATGCCCAGCCTCTTACAGAAACATCGTTTGGAATATCAACCCCCTTTGCCTGCTATACTCCAAGACTTGAAAGCTCTTTCTATCCAAGAATACAATCATCCACAGACTCCGCCTAATCAATTCCTAGAAAAAGTTTTTCCCAAAACTTTTCGGCAGCCGCACTTACAAATTGTAAAAGGCCCTAGCCAAAGCCATTCTGCGCTACGCGTGGGTTTTGTGTTTTCGGGTGGTCAAGCTGCCGGAGGACATAACGTAGCCTCCGGATTATTCGATGCCCTAAAAAAACTGAATCAGAAAAGTCAGCTTTTTGGTTTTTTAGACGGTCCTAAAGGAATCATTGAAAATAAATATAAGGAAATCACCGAAGAAGTGTTGGCTCCCTATCGCAATCAAGGGGGGTTTGACTTAGTTGGTTCGGGTAGAACGAAGATTGAAACAGAGAAGCAATTTGCCTCATCAGGTAAGACTGTAACAGATTTAAAACTTGATGGATTAGTCATCATTGGAGGAGATGATTCAAATACTAATGCAGCGTTATTGGCGGAATACTTTCTAAAGCAGGGGATACAAACTAAAGTTGTAGGTGTCCCTAAAACAATAGATGGTGACTTAAAGAATGCCTACATCGAAATGCCTTTCGGATTTGATTCAGCCACTAAAACTTTTTCTGAAATTATTGGAAATATCCTGACCGACGCACTTTCTGCAAAAAAATATACTTTTTTCATTAAACTGATGGGACGCACGGCTTCGCATATAGCCCTTGAATGCGCTTTACAAACACATGCCAACCTTACCTTTATTGGCGAAGAAGTGGAAGCACAAAAGCGCACGATTGCAGATCTGACCGATGAGATGGCTAACCTCATTGTCGAAAGGTCTAGAGCAGGCAAAGACTACGGTGTTATTCTCATTCCTGAAGGTCTCATCGAATTCATCCCTGAATGCAAAGTTTTAATGAAAGAATTGAATGCTTTGTTAGCTCCGGAAGATTCACATGTTAAAAAAATAGACGCACTATCTGAAAAAGAGAAAATTTCCTATATTCTTAGTCAACTTTCAGCAGAGTCGCAGAAATGTTTTTCCTTATTGCCTCAGGAGATTCAGCTACAACTTTTGCTTGACCGCGATCCTCATGGGAATGTCCAAGTTTCCAAAATCGAGTCGGAGCGTCTTTTTATGGAAACTGTTCGCACGGAGTTAAAAAAACGTCAAAAAGAAAACAATGTTAAAGTGAAATTTAATCCACAGCCGCTATTTTGCGGCTATGAAGGTCGATCATGCCTGCCCTCTAATTTCGATAGCCAATACTGCTATGCGCTAGGGCATGCCGCAGCCTTATTGATTCATGCTGGTGCTACTGGATATATGGGCTGCGTGCAAAAGCTCAGCTTACCGGTGGATCAATGGGAAATTGCGGGAATCCCTCTTGTTTCCATGATCCATTTGGAGGAACGTCATGGTAAATCAAAGCCTGTGATAAAAAAAGCTCTAGTGGACTTAAACGGTCGACATTTTCAGCAATTTAAACAGCATCGTGATCATTGGCGTTTGCAAGATGATTATATAAATCCGGGTCCTATCCAATTTTTCGGCCCCGACAATTTAATTAATTCAAAGCCGTTAACACTGTAAAATTCGCTTATTTTGCTCATCTAACTCTCCAATTGGAATTGTTAGGTCAACTTATAGCACCTATATTAATAATCATAAACAAAAAAATTGAGTTTGGGTCAATGAAATGAAGTGACTCCCATGTCGTTGTCGTTAATTTATTGACTAAAAATTAAAATTTGCATATAATTAAACTTTATTTTAATAAATAGATAATTAATAAAATGCAAAACATTTCTACACAATATTCAACAAATCAAGTTACTTCACCTTTCTTAATAGAAAATGAAGAAGTAAAGCAATCAAATTTAGAAAATGACACAAAAGCTCAATTGATCCAGAAACTTGGACTCAATGCGATACCAAAGCCTATAAAATCATCGACACCTAAGATGAGTATCGAAGAACTTAAGATTGATTTGGATCAATATAATCCTGAAGTGCGTTTTAAAACTTCAGGAGAAATGATTTATCAAAGGAACATCATTGAATTGATCAGGAAACTCCATGATAAATTGTTATACATTTCATATGACCGTTTTAAGGACGATCTTAAAATCCTTACTACTGATCTTGTCAAACATCTCAAAAATGAAAGATATGCTATTGGCGTTGCTAGTCATAAAAGCAATACGTGAAGCGTAAATCATTTGCCGTCAGCGACAGTTGAATTGGAACTCTATGAATCAGTCGAAACAGTCTCAGAATCTTTCAAACGGGCAATCGAAGAAGGCATAAAAAAATTCGTTATTTGTGACGATATTATCTATACTGGTAGTCAAATGAGAAGTCATATTAGCCGATGCATAAGGGCCTTTGATAGTTATAAAGAAAAATACACTGATTTACAGCTTATTTTAGTGGTACCTTATATTTCTGAAAGATTTAAAAATTCATTTAACAACTTAAATGGCAGTAAAGAAGCTATTAACTACAGATACGGTCATTTCAACAATAGAAAAAGTGATCGAAACAGCGGAAATTGAATTATTAAAGCGCATTTATCCTGATAGCCAACTTAGTAAATCTCATCATCTTGCTTATGCAGACTGGAAAGTTGCTGACGTAAAGTCAGTTCCTGAATTTCTTCACTGTGGAATAAAATTAAAAGAAGGTGTATTCCGGTTTGTTAAGTCTGATGAACCGCTTTATCCCCCCTATAAAAATCGTGAAGATCTAAAATTCAATTATGAATTGTCCATTGATCCCTTTATAAATAAATCAGAAGTTGCGTTCGAATAGGCGCAGGAAATTGGGGCCGGTTCTGCATAACTGCATATCTTTTTCAGATTTTCAAAAAAGAAAAAAAGATATGCAGTTATGCAGAACCGGCCCGAGTTTCTAGACAATTTTGATATAATTGAATATGCTTTTCTTACTCTGATTGAAAAAATACATATATAAATAAACAACAGGAGAATTTATGGTTAATAATATAACTATCTCTTTTTAAGTCAACTTAGTATCGAAACACAAGAACCTACCACGAACAAAAAATCTAAAAAAATTGAAATGACTGAAACTTACATAGAAATGCTGCAAAACTTAGAATTATCGAAAGAAGATCTGGAAGAGAAAATCTATAAGTGTGCAAAAGAAACAATTGAAGGCTTTCAAAAGCTTTACTTAAATAAGAAAGAGATACTGTCTCTCTTTAATACATCTGAGCATAATAATGAGTCATGGGAGCGAGTACAAGAATTAACTGGATTAGTAATGCATACAGAAAAGGAAGAACAACGTGAAAGCACAGTAAAAGAACCACCAAAGATTTTAATTGAAGCTTATAAAATTGCAAAGAACAGTGATATAATTTTAAATTTTTTTACGGAAGCTTTTAATCCTGATAATAATTGCATAGAGGCTAGATATAGAACTCTTACCGGATGGATGATGAATAGTCTATATTAAAATAGGGTACTTTAATTTTTAAGAAGAGATTGAGTGTAAGGATGTTGAGGCTCCTGTAATACATCTCGGCATAATCCTTGCTCAACAATCTCGCCTTGATACATCACAGCTACACGATCTGCGAGCATATCCACTGCCGCAAGATCGTGCGAAATGAACAACATAGCAATTCCCATTTCATTTTGGCACTTCCTTAACAAGTTGATGATTTGAGCCTGAATGGATAAATCTAAGGCTGATAAAGGCTCATCACAGATAAGCAGGGTGGGCTCAACGGCTAATGCACGTGCAATACAAATACGTTGCAATTGTCCACCGCTGAATTGGGAAGGATAACGGTTTAGATGGTTCCTCTCCAATCCCACCATATCAATTAATTCATTGACTCTTTTATAACGAGTAAATCCAGTGAAGAGACTATGAATATCTAAGGGTTCGCACAAAATTTGCTGCAGTGTCATGCGTGGATCAAGGGCCGTCAAAGGATTTTGAAAAATAATCTGTATTTGACGCCTGATCTCAAATCTCTGATTTGCATTAATCTCAAAAAGATTATGTTGATTGAAGCAAATCGTTCCCTTACACGGCTTTTCTAGCATGGCAATCATTTTCGCCAATGTCGATTTGCCACATCCACTTTCTCCTATTAAACCGACGATTTCCTTAGGCTGAATCTTTAAAGAAACTCCGTTAACAGCCGTAAATTGCGTTTTTCCACGTCGGTATCTTTTAGAAACATTTGTAATTTCCAATAAGGGATTGGATGCCATGATATTCCTTATGTCATTTTCCATTTTGAAGATTCCAACAAGCGGCTTGTTGAGTTTCCTTAATCTGTCTCAATTCTGGTTTTTTCACCGCGCATAGGGTCAGTGGCTTTGTACATCGTGCGACAAATGGGCATCCGTTGACTGTACTAGTAATCTGGGGCGGTCTTCCAGGAATAGCATGCAATAGATAGTTTTTTCCTTTTCCTAATTGCGGCCGCGACGCTAGTAAAGCTATTGTGTAGGGGTGTTGAGGATCATGCAGGATTTGCTCTGCCAAACCTTCTTCTACAATTTCTCCAGCGTACATGACCATGACCCGTTGACAAAGGCGTTCGACAACTCCAAAGTCGTGTGTGATCAACAGTGTGCTTGTTTGCATCGAAGCTTGAATCTCTTGTAGTAAATCGATGATTTGCCTTTGAATAGTTGTGTCAAGAGCCGTTGTGGGTTCATCAGCAATCAAGAGTTTTGGATGACGTATAATGGCCATGGCAATGGCAACACGCTGGCACATACCGCCACTGAGCTCATGAGGATAACTTCGATAGCAGCGGTCTGCGTCTGATAATCCTATTTGTTTCAATAGTTTAAGAACATCGTCCTTCGTTGACGCGAAGTTAACCTCTCGAATCTGTTCTCCTATTTTCATTGTGGGATTTAAGCAAGCTTGTGGATTTTGAAAAATTATTCCAATTTGTGTCGCGCGAATTTTTCTTTTTTCTTCTTCACTTTTCTTCTCAATGCTTTCGTTATTTAGCCTTATGCGGCCTGCGAAGGGAAAGATATCAAGACAAGCGATAGTCTGAGCAAGAAGGCTTTTTCCACAGCCTGATTCACCCACAATCCCTACACATTCACCTTCATCAATATGAAAACTTATATCTTTAACCACCGGGATGAGCTTTCCCTCGTGTTTGACAAAAATTGTTAAATGTTCAACTTGCAATAGGGGATTCATAGCAATCAGTTTTTGTTTTTTGAATATTCTTGATCAATCAAGTGGGTCAGTGCATCTCCGATTAAATTAAAGGCTAATATAGTTAAACAGATGGCAAAAGTTGGAAAGAAAAGTCTCCAAGGATAAAAACTTAGGGCTGGTAATCCATCATGGGCCATGCTGCCCCAGCTAGATAAGGGAGCTTGTATGCCTAATCCTAAAAAACTCAGGAAGGCTTCTACAAAAATCGCTGAAGGAATAGATGTCGTTAAGGCTACAATAATTTGTCCAAAAGCGTTGGGAATAAGATGTTTGATAAGGATTCGTGGAAAACCTGCTCCTAAGGCAACAGCCGCTAAAATGTAGCCTTGTTCCTTCAAATGTCGAACCTGAGCTCTGACAATGCGTGACATACTAATCCATCCTAAAATGGTCATGGCAGCGAGGATAGAAAAAAAACCAGAGCCTAATACGAGACTTAGAAAGATGACGACGAGTAGATAAGGCAGCGAATATAATATGTCAGCGAAGCGCATCATTAATTCATCGACCTTGCCACCGGCATAAGCCGCTAGGCTACCCCAAAAAATTCCAAAGATCACATCAATGAAAGCTGCGGCTATTCCAATGGATAAAGATATATGTGCTCCGTACCAAATACGTGTAAATAAGTCGCGCCCCAGGTCATCAGTACCAAACCAATGTTCCCAGTTAGGGGATTGATTTTTTGCTTCGAGATTAATTTGGAAATAGGAATAGCTGCTAAGCAAGGGAACAAAAATCGCCATACAAGTCACTAAACATAAGATAAACAAACCCAATAGGGCAGCCCTGTTTTGTATTAAACGTTTCCATGTCGTAGGAACTTCAATGACAGGAGTTTCTTCTTCTATTATATTGATCAAAAGGGGTTCATATAAATTATTCATGTAAGCCTTTGATGCGTGGATCTAAAAGACTATGGATGATATCCGCTAAGAATAAAAAGAGTAAAAGTATAAGACTATAAAATAGAGTAATCCCTACAATTGTGGTATAATCTCGATTCGTCACACTTTTTACAAACCATTGGCCGAGTCCCGGGATACCAAAAATTTTTTCTATGATAAAACTTCCTAATAAAATATTAGCTGTCAGTTGTCCAAAATAGGGAATCAGCGGGGCCAGTGCATTTTTTAGGATATGTTTCCTCATGATTCTAGTTTTTGTAAGGCCTTTAGATCGGGCTGTTTTAATATAATCGCTTTTTAATACTTCAAGCATATTGTTGCGTACAAGTCGTGCAATAAAAGCGATAGGAAAAATTGCCAATGAAAAAGCTGGTAAAATACTTTGTGCAAAGGATCCCCATCTTGCCATAGGAAATAATTCTAACTTAACGGCGAACACATATTGTAATAAAGTAGCTAAGATGAAGCTGGGAATCGAAATGCCTATCGAGGCAAGCCAGAGGAATAATTGATCTTGCCAAGCATTTAATTTCAAAGCTGTATAAGACCCTAAACCAATACCCAAAGTTAAGGCAATCATTAAAGCTTCTAATCCTAGAATAGCTGAAACAGGGAAACTCTCCCAAATGATATCATTGACGGTGCGGTCTCGATATTTCAAAGAAGGTCCTAAATTCCATGTAAAGGCTGAGCGCACATATTTTATATATTGTTGATATAAGGGATCGTCAAAGCCGTAATGCTTTCTTAAAGCCGCATGAATTTCTTTGGGAAGAGCCTTTTCATCAGTAAAGGGATCTCCAGGAATTATTTTCATCAGGAAAAAAGTAAGTGAAACCACAAAAAAAAGGGATAATAAGAGATAGAGCAACTTTTTTCCAAAAAAAATCATAACATGTCATTGGATAGATTATTTGGGACAGTAAATTTAGTTTTTTTCAATGGTGTCTTCAATAAAGGCATACTTAAAATCAAGGATCCCCAAATCAGATAAACTTATCCCCCCTACATTTTCACTTTGTAGATAATTAAATGCTGCAAAAAAGAGGGGAGCCACAGGCATCTGTTGCATTAAAATAGCTTCTGCTTGCCTTAGATAGTCCATTCTTTTTTCGGGGTTACTTTCGTCGGATGAATGGTCAAGCAATTGGATATATTCCGTATTTTCCCATCCTGTGCGATTGCTTGAATTGCTTTTATACTTGAAAATTTCCAAGAAATTCATAGGATCACTGAAATCTGCGTACCAACTTCCCATCGATATCTGATAAGCTCCTTTTAAGACGTTTTCGCTAAAGATTTTGGACTCTTGACTTTGCAAATTGACATGGATACCGAAGGCTTCATTCCATTGCTGCTGGACGGCTTGGGCTATTTTGTGATCACGGTCGTTCGGAACATAGCTTAAAGTCATGGAGGGAATGGAGTCTTTGTCTATGTTCATTTCTACTAGGGCCTCTTGAAATAGTTGCCAAGCCATAGGAATGTCATTATCTTGATAATAGGATTGGGTTCTCCAGCCCACTGCAGGGGGGACAATACCCGTAGCAGGGGTTTGATTGCCCTGCGTAACATGATCTACAATAGATTTACGATTTAAGGCCAGGTTAAAAGCTTTACGTAATTTGATGTTATCAAACGGAGGCGCCAGTGTATTAAACCTAAACCAACTGGTCGCTGCAGCTGGTAGAATTTTAAATTGAGGATGATGTTTTAGCGTAGCGATTGCGTCCTGCGGTAAAGTGGCTGTTGGCGATCCAGCACGGTCCAAATGACCCATTTCAAACATTTTATAAGAAGTATTTTCATCCAAAACAATGAGGGCTATCTGATCGATCGCCACAACTTTCGCATCCCAGTACAAGGGATTTTTTACCATAATCACTTCATTATTATGTTTCCATTCTTTAAGCATGTAAGGTCCATTAGAAGTTGCAGCGGAAATTGGACTATTTTTTGCTTGTCTTAATTGCAAACTGACCGGCACATAGAAAAATGATGTCACAATTTTAAGAAAATAGGGAGTGGGTTTTTCAAGCTCAACAATAAGCAGCTTCTTCCCATGGGCTTTAATACCCACGTCGTCTAAACTACCTTGGCCCTCTTTATAAGCTTTGGCACCTTTAATATAATAAAATTGATAAGCGTTGGGTGCGGGAAATTCTGGATTCAATAGACTTTTCCAAGATTCTTCAAAATCATGCGCTGTTAGAGGCGTGCCATCGGACCACGTCGTGTTACGTAGAAGAAATGTGTAAGTTTTGAGGTCGGGAGAGATATCCACAGATTCTGCTATTGCGGGCACAACGTTTCCATGATAATCCAGGCGCATTAAACCTTCATAAACCATTTGTATGGCATTGGCTGTTTCTAAATCTGTGCAAAATCTAGGATCTAATGTGCTGGGTTCGTGATCAAAAGCAATTTTCAATGTCGCCTGATCCTTAGGTGCGTTATCCAGCTGGCAGCCCAATAAAAAAATCGAACCTAAGAATAATACAACAAAAAAAGATCTCATACGCAGGCTCCGTCGCAAGTAATTTTATCAATTGGACAATCAAAGGCTATGAAAAAAATGATCCCATCACAAACGAACTCTAATTTTTTCACAGCCTCTCACATTATTAGAATGAATAATAAAAGATCAAGAACTTGAAAGCTGTTTTATCTTGTAGATTTTATTTCTCTACGTTATAAAAATTTTAAAACGCTCTAACTTTTTAGGAATACCATGATTAAAGGTTTACTTTCTGGCTTTGTCATTCTTTTTTTAGCCATTGCAATGATTATGTTTGCTTATGGAAAAAAAACTATAGCTGATATGTCATCAGCGAAAACAGATGCTTATGTTGATGAGACTGTTGAAAATCCTGCTTTAGTACAAAAAAATTGGATCGATTATACGCCTATAACCAAAAAATTCCATGCGAAGTTTCCCACTCTGCCCCAACATGCCACCGATAAATCCCTAGATGCAAAAACAAAGCAACCGAAGCAATATGAAATGTATATCTCAGAGAATCATGGAAAAGTATTTATGATAAGTGTGATATCCTTTCTTACTTCAGATAAAGTGGATGATGAAGAGTCTACTTTAAAAAATATAATAGACGATATGGTTGCAGCTAAGCCTGATAACAAACTGGAAAAAATTCAATTTGGGACTTATGAGGGACTTAAAGATGCAAATTTCACTATTGTCAATGATGCCTATACTGTTCTAGGGAGAGCATTTATTGATAAAAATCAACTCTATGTGCTGACGATCCTTTCGAAAACTGCAGAAGAGTCAAAAAATGAATTTAATTATTTCGCCCAATCGTTTAAGTTAAAAAATAATGAACCTGAAAATTTGGTTCCGTTTCCTATCGAAAAATAGATGTCAGGAGTTTGTCATGAAAAAAATGATGTGGTTGTGTATTTTTAGCTTACTATTTATAAATCCATTCTTTTTAAAAGCGGATTTGCCTGGACAGTCTTCTTCATCGATTAACAAACCCAATCCACATCCCTTTCAAAAATCACCTGCACCTAAAGAAACGCCGCTGCCATCCCACCCAAGAATACAACCCTTAATACCTAGCGCTGAAGGTGGAGTACCCTTTACATTGCCCGGCATTGTCGGTTTGAAGGATGGACATTGGGTAGGTAGTGATAATCTTTATAACCTAAAACCTGATATAAGTATTTACGTCGAATTAGTCCTACCAGAAAATAAGAAATTTGATATTAACGAAGACCAAATTAAAAGCAGCATACAGGAAATTTTTTCAAAGGCCGGCATAAATCCTACAGCTCTTCATGAACCGGGCGATCCATCGCTTCCTTTATTTCACGTTTTATTGCTTGTCAACTCAGTCGATGAATATTTAATTGCAAGTTGTGCTTGTCGCTTGTTCGAATCGGTGACTATTAAAAGAGTGATTTTAGAACAGGGAATTACTTTTCAAGCGATCACATGGGAAAAACAAGATTTAATCATAGCTTCAAAGAAAGATTTTTATCCTTTGATAGACAAAACTATAGCCGATTTTTCTGCGGAATTTGTGGAGCGGTTTCAGTATTTCCAAAATTTAAAATCGCGCCAAAATAATAGCTAATAGCTGCATCGCATAAATGACCACTAAGGCAATGAGATTAATGAGATATCATATTTCTCATTAATCTCATTGCCTTAGTGGTCATTTACGCAACCCGTTTTTTTAACTTGCCCTTTCTTAATGTTTTCTTGATAATCACATCATTAAATCTTAATTCATATAAGTTATAAATACTTCAGACATTTTAACATCCAAGGACATTATGGTTAACAAAATTATTCAAGATAACAAAGTTTCAGCCCCCTATCAGGAGATACCTCAAGTTAATCAAAAACAACCCGCCGATAAACCTTTAGAAGTGGCTAAAAAGGCTATCGAAAATGCCCCTAAAGAAGCTAACAGCAGTTTGTGCGATCGCGTGATCAAAGTTTTGAAAAATATCCTCCACAAAATCCAGGCTTGTTTCTCCAAATGCTATCAAAAAAAAATTGATAAAAATGCAAAAGCTCCTGTAGTTCCGGTCATTGAAGAAAATAAAGACGAAAAGGACATTAAAGACGCAAAGGATGTTAAAGTGCCGCTGGAAGAGATTGTCGAAGAAAAAAAAGATGCAAACGAAGAGCAGCTCAATCAGTTAAAAAAGAAGTATGAGTTAGAAAAGTTAATCATTCCCTTTCCCCATGTTGAGAAAAAAGCAGCCGATTATAAAATATCTGAGGAATCCTATAAAAGAGCCATGGATTTGATGATGAATAATCAAGCAGAATTTCCAAGCATTGAACAACAGATGCAGAATTACGCAGATCTTAAAAAAGCTATTGATTTTATCCTACCTGAACATATCGATCTTGAAGCTTACTTTATGGATGACAATATAGAACGCAACACAACCCTGCTTTTACAGGCTATGAGAATTAAAGATCAGTCTCAGAGGCATGAAATTGTCGAAATGCTGCTAAGGAGGGGGGTAGATCCACAAAATCAAGGCACGGATAAACAAATCCTTTTTGGTCATCTTGCAGCAGGTATCTACCATCGAAAATTTGACCCTTATACAGAGGCAGAAAAAATAGGTGATCAACATCTAACCAAAATGATTTTAATTGCAAAGAACGAGAAATTAGACCCACCCATCATCGAAGAAAAAAATAATGAGAAAGAACGAGCGTCTTCCGAAAGGGCGTTTGTTGAAGCTATCGATTTGATGTTTAACGCTGGAAATCTACAGGAACGTTTAAACCTTATGGAACATGAACCTAAGGGATATTCTCAGGAAAAACAGACTCAAAGACATGAAAATCTTAAAAAGTCCCTTGAAAAAATTGATCCAAAGTATATCAATGCCAAAATAGGCTATTTTGAGGGAATGGGGACTTTTACAACCACCTTATTGATTCACGCAATTAAACATATCCAAGACCCCAAACGTTGTCTGGAAATTGTCTCCATTCTATTAGATAAGGGCTCAGATCCACGTGTTGAAGGCTTTTATTATGTCCCTTGCGATCTCATGACTTATGCAAATAATACTGCCAACAATGAACTCAAAGCTCTTCTCAAAGACAAGAAAGATGAGCTCATCGGCAAAGCAGTAAAAATACCGCGTGACCATTTTATTTTGGATGTTCATCAGTATATAAATGCTCAACCCATAGACCCATTGAATGATAGGGAGCTAAAGGTTGTTGAAGAATCCAAAAAGGCGCTAAATCAGGCTTTTGACTTCCTGACATCTAACAAAAATTATGCAAAGAGCTTTCTAAACAAGATTTTGCCGGAGCATATCAATGACGAATTTGACGTAATAGAGTTAGGTGATAGACCTGCAATTTTAAAAACAAACCTTTTATTAAAAGCGATTATGAAAATAAAGGATGCTACGGATCGACGTGAGATCGTTGCCCTGCTCTTAAAACAAGGTGCCGATCCTCAAAGAAAAGGTAGCCGGCACGATAATAAACTAGATCAACATTTTGAATTAGATCCTATCGAAGAAGCGCGCTTATATAATGATGACGAGCTTAACAAACTTTTGGCGGATGCTGTACTGAAATTGAAGGGTAAAAATTAAATTTTAACAAACTTGTAGACATTAATCATAAAATCAAAGATAATGGGGTTATCTGCAATTTAGTGAGGCGAGAACCTATCTAAGAGTATTAAAGTCAAAAAAGGTTGTTATACCTGAGGAGTTAAAGGTTTTAACTCCATCTTGGGAATATGTTTGGACTTCGTTAAACTTCAAATTTCAAAGATCTCCTAACAAAAAATCAGCCCGAAGAGCTTAAGCGCGTTTTTTATTGCCTTAAGACCTCAGGATGACCTTTCATAGACCTAATATGTTTTTTAGATGTATTATTCCCTTAAAATGGCAGTTGTTAAATAACCCAAAATGGAGTCCATATGAAGAAAATTTTTGTAGGCAACTTATCATGGAAAGCAGCAGAAGAGACATTAAAACCTCTTTTTGAAGCTTTTGGTACCGTTGTCTCCATCAAAATTATTAGAGACCAGTATACCGGCAAGTCTAAAGGTTTTGGATTTGTTGAAATGGAAACTGATGAGGAAGCAGCACGATGCATCCAAGAATTGAACGATAAACCTTTCCTCGATCGCAACTTGCGTTTGAGCCCAGCACAAGAGCGTCAACCAGGTGGTGGCGGTCAAAACGGTGGTGGTAACAGAGACCGAGGACCTCGCGGTGGTAGTGGGGACTCCTATAACAGGGGTGGTCAACGTCCTCATCGTGAAAGAACATACTCGTCTGAATAATTAAGATTGTAGTGTGCGTGTAAGTGCGATTGTATAAATCCACTTACACACCTATTTTTTTATTTCATCTCCATAGGTTCAAACCTATTTTTTTATCTCATCTCCATGGGTTCACAACTATGGCTACACGCTTTCGCCGCATTCGCGGCTTTAAGAATCGCCATTTTTCTAAGAGCCGCGCTAGCTGCGACAGAAAGAAGTTATATGTTAATGATTAATGCTGTTTAATTTTTAACATCCAATTGGACTACACCCTAGCTTAATGTCAGGGTGCCTCAATTAAAAGGGATTAAATTTTTCAATAGGGAAGTCGCTTTTTCCTCCACTTGATGCAAAGGATGATTACTATCAGGCTTAGAATTTGTCGGCTGTGAACTTTCTTCGCCTGTACTCCAGGGCAGCGGATTTGTTGTTGGTGGAGGTGCCTTTTCTTCTTTTAATCCACCTGACGCAATATGAAGCGCTGTTCCAATCAATAGGCCTTCAGGCCCACGATTTGATGCGACTAATGCCGCGATCTTGGCTGCAGCTTTTTTCTTATCAATAGAGGCATTGTCAATGGGTCCTTTGAAAGGAATCTGCGCGACATAATCTTTACCTAACCCTTGAATATTAAACCCTTTCTGTAAAGCCTGTCCTGTCAGTCCAATGATCATATTGACTTTATTGGCAGCGAGATCCACATTTCCCCAAGTTGCGATCGCATATGTATCCATAATCAACATATCCATACGCTTAAATGAAATGACCCCATTTTTCATGCTGACGTAAAGGGGAGTAAACCAAACCGATATCGCATCTGTGCCGGATGTATTAAATAAGCTAAGAATGGTTCCTAACTGTCCATCACTTCTAAATCGAACTTTGCCAAGCTCCAGAGATGCAGATGCAATTTTAACGGCATTAATATCAAAGTCTTTGATGGGCATGGAAAAACCTGCGGCATCTATGTTGATATTCATTGGATTTTCGGCCCCAATCAGCCCTTTGGCCAGAGGAAAAATATCTTCTAAAATGACTCTACCAAATTCTGGAGTTAAAGCTATTTGTGTGTGAAAGTTCTTATTAAGCGTTAAAATGCCTTTATTAATTTTGGCATCCAAAGAGACACTGCCATTATTACCGCTTAATTGAGCGGACACTGGCCCCTGCAAATGATCGATTTGGATATGCACGTCCGCATTAACGGTATCTCCTAGTAGAGCTGAAATTTTTTGCGGAATTTCATCACCCATGCTTAAAAACTGCCCAAGAAGCATCACGGGAAATTTTTCAAATTTCGTATCAAGTAATAAAGCTAAGTCATTTACGTTTAATTCACCTGTCGGTTTAAAAGTATGATCAGCTTTTCCGCTAATGGAGAAGGGGAGGGGAACCTCATTTTTCTGTTTATGATGACCATTAATCGCAAAAGTGATGTTTTGAGATAATTCGGGGCTATCAATGGTTCCCTTTATATTCTCTAATCGAACATGACGCCCATTGCCCTTGTTCTGAATATGCAAAGCATCAATGGACAAGTCTGCGGTTAACCTTGTGTTTAACCAACGAGGGGAATCGCTTTGTTCCATAGGAATAGCTAGAGAACTTATATTCAAAGCAATTTGAGCAGGAGCCATTAAAATGATATCCGGTTGACGTTTACTTTGGCTTAGCAAGCGTTTTCTTATGACTTGAAATCGATCGGGAGTTAACGTCAATTTCATTGTAACAGGGGAGTTAGGCGTCTTGACAAATAGGCCATCCTCTATTTTAAAAGAGCCTTGTCCACTTAAATCCTTACCATTTACCGCAATTTGAAGGGTTCCGGAGCGCATATCTGAGGCCGAAACTTTAGCGTTAAAGTCCAAATTGATATCTTGTCCAAGGAAAGAAAATAAGATCGTCCTGTCCGGTCATTTTCTCAATAAAAGCCACAGGAAAATTGACCAACTTTATGTGACTATCTAAATTGGATCTGTTAAAAGACATTCTTCCGCTTTCAAGCCACCGGGAGATTTGTAAAAGGCCTACTAAAGAACCCTCTAACCTTCCACTATTAAGTTTAGTGATGCCTTGGATTTGAAAATTAATGAAATTTTGTGGTCCACTAATTTCCCAAGGTAAAGACAGTTGCTGCAAAGCACCTGCATTACCGTAGAGATTAATTTGGTCAATTTTTAGCAGACCTTGAAGATGAAGAGTAGATAAATCAAATAAATGAATGCCTCTTTTATCAACATCCACATTCACATGGATTTTAGAAGAACTATCTAATTTTAAATTATTCAAGCCCAAAACTTGAATCGCTGCAGGACTTAGATGATAATTCAGAATAGCAGGGGCTGTCAGATATAATTTTTCATAATTCTCTAAGCGTCCTACAATTTTTGCTTGAACAATATTGCTCTTCACCTCAGCATTAAAGTCGTTTATCTTTAAACTATCTTTTTGATTCATTGCAAAAGCTGTGTCAATTTGCATATGAGTTTCAGGTCCAAGTATGTGATAAAGATATGTATTTTCTATTGGGGTGACTTTAGCATTAAAGCTCACTTGACTATTTGCCATGGAGGACCCTGAAAAATTGGCGCTAACTTCTGATTGAAGCACTTCAGAATTAAGTTTGAGTGTTGCTGCAAGTGAATCAAAATAGGTAAAATTTAATTGAGCATCGACTTTTTTACCAATCACCTCGGCAAGGGAATTGGATTTTCCAGCTAATTCATCCAAAAGTAAAATAGGAATGCCTTGTAGATTTAATGCAAACTCAGTGTTTTTCAAAGAGGAAAATTCAAAGGGTATAGAGGATTTATTCAAACGCGCTTTTAAATTCATTTGAGTCGTCGTTTTGTTGCGCAAGGCTTGTCCATCAAGATTAACCGCCAATTTATCATTATCAGACGCATCAATCGTCAATTGCAATTTTTGAAGTGTAATATCTCCAATCGGTTGAGAGATTTTTAAGTCCGCTTGATCCACATTAAAATTAGCTAAAATAGAGGAATTTGCTAAATCAATCACAGAATCCTGTGAACTTTGGAAGTCAAAAATGAGATTTAGTTTAGATAAATTGAAATGGCCTTTGGTGGGTTTTTTAAGCTGAATTCTATTTTCGTTAAAAATCAGCTGATTGAAAAGCTCGACGAGTTTTGGTTGCAAAATCACTTCTAAAGAATCGGGCTCGTCAACAATCAAACGATCTTCTTTTAAAATCCCGTTTAAATGGCCTTTTAAAAGGGGCGTGTAGATCTTTAATTTCAAGTCGATGCCGTCGCGACCTTTGGACTCCTGCAAATCGAGATCCAGTTTATCACCTAACGCTGCAAGCAATAGCCCTTTATAACGCTCATCTTTTAGGGTTAGTACTTCATCTAACAAACTTACAGGAAAGTTACTAGCGTTGGCCTGTATCTGAATTTTGCCTATTTGCTCCGTGTTTAAACGTTTCTTATCACCAAAAATTTTATCTTTATTGATATCGCCTATAGAAGCATTTAAATTAAATAAACCCTGCAAATCTCCCTGGATTGTCTGACCTGACAACTTAATAATATTCATTTTTTTATCCAGCCAGGCGGAAGCATGCGCATCTTTAATAAAAATGACTAATGGATTTGAGAATTCCGTAATCACTTTGGTATCTTTTTTGGATGATAAAGCGGCTTGTATATTTGTTATTCCATCAGCTCTTGCGATATGTGCATTAAATCCATTCAGTTCGAAAACTCCTTTTCTGCGTGAGCCTAAAAGCATTTTCCAGAGAGAAACTTTCGCTGAAGCGGACTTCATGGAGGCTATTTCTTGGCCTTGAGCATTAAAAAGCTGTGCTTCTTCGATCATTTGTTCACCAAACCAACTAAGATGCAATTTTTTAAAAGCTATGCGACCGACTATTTCTGAATTAACGGCCTGAGTGATTTTTTTATTACCCCATGGAGTGGAAAGAATAGAAGGTAAAGCAATTAAGGTGGTCAGAGACAAGAAAAAAAGAAGAGCTAACAAATACAAGACAATTTTTGAAATACTTTTCTTCGAAGATCTGGATTCGTTGCTGGAATTCAACATTTAACAAACTCTCATTTAATAGCTTATAATAATATTAAAGCAAAGCCTAATATATCAAAAAAATAAGTAAAATAACAAGATTAAATGTAGGATTGTTGTTTATTACATCAATTGATGCTTGGAGGGCTAGGTCATTTAGGCAACTACATCGAGATCTTTATTAAGTGAAAGATTGGCTTTCAACTGATCCGCTGAATGTTCATAATGCTCTAGTTTGTCTTCAAAGTAGGCAATCGTGGAGCTATTATATACTGAAACTTGCTCATTTCCTAAAGAGGGAAAGACATCCACAATTGTTTTCAATGTAATCGCTCCTACATCTCGTGCAGGTTGATAAGCCATTTCTTTGTTGGATTCGTAAACTGTTTCTGTAAGAATTTTGTACTTAACAAGCACCTTTATAATATCGTCCAAGGATTTTCTTGAAGCTCCAAGAGCATCCGAAAGTTGGTGTAAAGTGTAAGGCTCTCTACCCTCGCGGAAAGCTCGAATAATTTTGTAGACGACTGCTAGGGCTAGGACCTGACGTCTCGTTTTAGTCTGCAGATAATCAGCATGCTTGGGTGTATTTTCCCATGCAGCCATTTCCATTTGGTAGGCCAGTTCAGCCCCGGCTAATATGATCATCCAACTCAGATTAAGCCATATTAAGAAAAGCGGCAAAGCGGCAAAACTACCATAAATAGCCCCATAGCTTGACAATTTTAACTGTATAGTAATGTAAAAGGCTTGTAATAACTGATAGGCCGTTCCAGCCACAAGAACGCCTACAATACCATATTTGAAAGGAATGCGGCGATTGGGCAAAAAGAAATATAAAAAAATAAAAAGCATCCAGGTCAATAAATAGGGTGATAGATGGATGAGCGCATACTCTAAAAAAATTGCCCAGCGCGAAATCTCGGTAAAATGGGTTTTGAGATAGATGGTAATGCTACTGGATACGACAAAGAAGAGGGGACAAATAATAATGGCTGTGATGTAATCAGTCGTTTTTCGCACAAGCGAACGCGAATTAGGTATTTTCCAAATAGTGTTTAAAGCCTCCTCCACATTACCAAGGATGTTATAAACACTCCATAAGAGGAGGATGACACCTATACCTGCGATCACTCCACTGCTAGTCGTTTGTAAAAGAGAATAAGCAAAGTTGATGATATAATTAGCAATTTGAGGTTGTTCGCGTAGTTGATCTTTAACTACATCTTCAAGGATTTGTGCAAAACCAAAACCCCGAGCTAATCCAAGAGCCACAGCAAGAACAGGGACAATAGACATCAGGGTAAAATAAGTAAGAGCTGCTGCACGTGGATTGCAACCATCTTCATAAAAACTTTTTGCGGTATTGAATAAAATTTGCCCTATCTTTTTCATCATAATAGCTTATCCAAAACTCGCATTATTTAATATCACCTTTAAATAGTCGCTAACAAACTCTGCAAATTCAAATTATGCATCATTTCTCGCTAACCCTATATATACGTATTTTCTTATTAAAATTGAAACCCAACTAGTCTCTTTGCAATTGCCTGATAAATTGCTTGTTATACAATTCACCACAGAGCCAGTGAGATCACTGAGAAGGTTTGAGATAGGTAGGTTAATACCACTCAATTTTCTCATATTTTCTCAGTGATCTCACTCTCGACTTTAGCATTTTTTAGGCACAAGCTACCAAGTGAAAGAGATCATTAATATTTATTTTTTCTTGGCTTTGTTTTTTACCCCACTGTGAAAAATATCTTTTATTGAGAATCAATAATTTAAGATATACCATTACATCTGAGAAAGTCACGGTTTCTTTCTCATACCATGAAGTTGTTTGAGGGGTGATTTCTATTCCTGTTGATTTAACTGATTCATTAGCTACTAGGCAAGCTAGGGAATAAGAAGCTATTATGGTAGGAGCTGTTCGGTTAACGCTTATGTCTGACCATGTGTGAATAGTTTCTAGGCCTAAATGTTGATTGATCTCTTGAAAAGTGGTCTCGATTGACCATCTACCTACAAAATACTCTATAGCTTGCTCTGCGCATATTTTAAAATCAGTGACTAAAATTGCCATAGGTTTGTTTTTATCTGTTGGATCTTTAGTAATTTTCGTACTCCTCCGACAGTATTGTGATACCATAAGCAGGTTCCTGTTAAGACATCGAGTTCTTTTGTTTTGCCACTATACCATGGAGCCTGTAAGCGTATCCATCTCTGCTTTTTATCATCCAGCAAAGTTTCTAAATTGGGCAATCTTTCTCCTACCACTCGAGGACGACCCCTTTTAGCTTGTCGAGGTGGAGGAAAGTCATAAAGGCTTGCATCAAGCCTTAATTGGGTACAAAAAATAACATTATGCTTTATGCAGGTTCTGCATATATCACGACAGCAAAAAGCACTATCAGCAATGACTACAATTTTCCTTTTAGGGCCAACCCAACGACGAATTTGAAGAACAAACTGACTAGCAATCTTAATCATTTTTTTATGACGAGCCTTACCTTTAAGATCAGCTTCGTTAAGGCTACTTGATAAAGTCCTTTCTGGTGTTAAAAGATAGGATAGAAAAGGCAAACTCCATTTGTACTTCGACCCAAAAACTCTTACACGGACAGTTGCCACAAGCCAATTATGTCCAGTTGCTAAAACTTTTTGGTGTTTAGATGATGCGACAGCATCTCGATGATAACCAAGCCCTTTAATTTTAGGACCTCGTCGTCTATTTAGATGGGAATCGATGTTGATTTTAATTGGAGAATCTTCTGGAAGTAACTTCTCGATAATTAATAAAAAGAGAATTTTACTGGCTTCAAAACTAGACCATTTGGCTTTACGAAGAACATAAGAGTACTTAGTAAAGTTACTATCTTTATGTTTTCTAAAACACTTAATTAAATTTGTAACAGTACGTTTGCCTGTACAAAGAAAATGAGCGACAATTAGATCTATGGCATTTTTATAAACAGGTCGAGAAAATAATGGCGCAAACAAGGCAAAAAACTGTATAATAGCAGCTGGCAGATCTGTCATCATAAATCCTTTTATCGGTGAGATGAAAAAAAGATTTAAGATACTGGTTTGCTTTTTTTTATGCTAAAAAATGCTAAAGTCGAGTCACTGTTTCTGTGGTAATTTATGAACAACGCCCATTTGCAGTAAAGTTAAGCTGTATTTCGCTTCCCAAAAAAGTCTATGAAAGCATATGACTTATTTCTTTACTTTCACAGCCTCAGAGCAGGTGAGTGAAAATATGTCTAAGAAAATTCAAAGAAGGAGAGCTTATGAATAGTATTGTAAACATTGATACTCCAAAGACATCTTTCGAAGCCATGAACATGCAGCCTGTGAGCAAAACATTGAACAATCGCATTTCCATTGTATGTCGTATAACTTTATTAGATAATAGCAATAATATCACAAAAGATCTTGGAACTGGGTTTTTAATTGGCAAAGGCCTTTTGCTTACTAACAATCATGTCATCCCGGACAAAGAATCAGCTTCAAAGGCTCTGGTTTGGTTTCACTACGAAAAAGCTAATCAAAAGAATGTCGTACAAGTTCATTGTAACCCCGACAAAAATAATGGGGGGCTATTTATCACTAATGAAAGTGGAAAAGATTCTAAAGTAGGTAAAGACAATCTTGATTTTGCTATTTTAGCCCTTGAATTTAAGCCAGAACTTGAAAAGGTCTATCTTCAGGGAATTTCAATATTTGATGGACAAGATCCTTGTCTTAACAAAACAGCTCATATTATCCAACACCCACAAAAAAGTGTCAAACAGCTGGCTTATGGTCCACTTACTAAAGTAGATGATTTTATTTTTCATTATCAAATACCCACCTTAAAGGGTTCTTCCGGTTCTATGGTCTTAGATGAAAATGAAAATTTAATAGGGCTTCATCGTCAAGAGTGTAAGGAACACCGAAACTGTAATATTGGTATTAGAATTACAGCCCTAGCCAATTATATCCTTATGCATGGTTATAAAGAAACCATCGATAATTATTTTTTACCAAAAACCTCCAACATCACCCTTCCATTAGAAAAAAACTACCCTAACATTGAAACACAAAACCTACCAGGTATACGTATTGTTAATACAAAAGAAGAAGAAATGGCAAGAATAGTGAATGCGACCACTTCTGAAACTGGAGCGATTAATATTGACAGTACAATTCTTACAGGGGCATCGCAGTCTTTTAATTTTGCTGGGAAAGATGGAATGGTTACCGGTAAAGGAAACACAATGAGCGGTAACTCTATTCAGCTTAATAGCGCAAATGATCCTAAGTCTGCAGAAATGGCTTTTAGCTTACTCCAAACTGCTTTTTCAACCTCTCTACCAAAAGGAGGCGAGCAAAAATCTTTGGGGGAGTATTAATCATCGACAGTCTATCCGCTGTCGATGGTCACAATCCAAAATATGTTGAACCCGCTAGCAGAACTCCAAATAAGTTTACAATAGAAAATAAAAACAATCACCTGATTAATAGTCAGCTAATTAATATTGGCCAGCTCACTATTAAAAATTCTCCAAGCCATTTTCAAGCTGCTCAAGAAAGACTGTTTTTGCCCCCTTCTCTTGACAAATTTACAGGTCGTGTAAGTCTTTTAGAAGCTTTAAAAAAGGCCTGCTTAAGTTCAAATTGGAAGCCTTCAAACCCAACTCGGTTAATAAATATTCATGGGCTACCTGGGCTAGGTAAATCAGAAACTGCAATTACCTTTGCTAATATAAATCTAGATAAATTTTCACTCATATGGCATATCAGGTGCGATGATTCTAATTACGAGGAAAGTTATCGCCTTCTTGCGTATTCATTGAATATATCTACAGAAAAAAATTCCATAGATCAAATCATTAGCCAAGTCCATTTTAAACTTTCGAATACTAAGGATGAAAAGCCTTGGCTTCTGATTTTGGATAATGTTGAAAAAACTGTTCCTATTCCCGAAAGAGGGGGAGTTGTAATTATCACTTCACAACTTGAACAAGTGGATTCTAAAACTGCAATCCTATTTCCTATTCAACCATTTACACATAAGGAAACAGAGGAATTTTTATTAAAATATCTTCAACCGGAGCAACTGGATCGATTAGATCTTTTGCAAAAAGAACTCGGAGGATGGCCCTTACTTTTATTTCAACTTCCTCATTACCTAAAGGGGAAGCCGAACAAAATAAGCGATTACCTTAAAGAAATTAAATCGATTGATCCTATTTTTAAAAATGCAAAAAACGCTAAATATCCAAAATCTTTAGGGCAAGCCTTTGCTATCATGATAAAAGATCTTCAAACCACAAACCCTGAAGCCGTACAACTGCTTAATTATTGCGCTTTTCTTAATCCGGGTAACATTGATCTCACTCTTTTCAGAAGTTTACAAGGAGATGCTCCTCTTCAGTGGAGTGAAACAACTATAGATCCTTTGGTCAATCGATCCATTCTGCGACCCATAGGAAAATATGAAAAACAAGAAGTCTTTAACCTGCATAAATCATGGCAATTTGTCTTAAGAAGAAAATTTAAGGAAGATGGAAATGCAAAAGAACAATTTTCAAAAACCATAGATCTATTATCTAAAGCTATCCAAGAATTTAACAAACAAAAATTCAAGACGTGGGATATAGGAAAAATTGTTGCTGATCATCTTGCTAGCATGATGAAGAGTTCTTTATGGAAAGACTTTAGTTCGCCTTCAGCAGTTTTAGTTCTTGAACAAGTTGGAGCATGGAAAATATGTGTTTGGGATGGTCTACTTGAAATTGAGAATTTTTTTGTTACTTCTTTAAATATGAGAAAAAAAATCTATGGTGAAGAACATGAAGAAACAGCGGCAGGTTACATTAATCTTGGACAGTGTCTCGATTATTTTGGAAAATATACAGAAGCTTTTGAAAATTATAGTAAAGCTTTAGAGATTTATCGGAATGGTGATGCTAAAAACGTAGTGACTTGCCATATATATTTAAGCCAGAATTTACAAAAAAACAAAAGCTTCAAAAATGCTCTAGCACCATTAAAAGAAGCTTTAAAAATTTGTAGTACTTTTGATGAAAAGGATCCGTTTACTATAGCCTGCCATAATAATTTAGCAATATGTTACAGGGCGTTGGGAAAATTCAATAAAGCTTTTAATCATGCTGAAAGGGCTTTAAAAATGGCCATTTCAATTTATGGAAAAAGCCATGAAATGACTTTAAAATGCCAATCTGTTGTTGGCTTTTGTTTAATGGACGTGAAAAATTTTCAAGAAGCACAAGTTCACCTACAAAATGCATTAAATATAAGCATTGAAATAGTCGGTGAAAATTGTCCTAGTACGATTGAATTGTATCGAAATATGGGTTCCTTTCATGATAAATTAAATAAGAAAGCAACGGCTCTAAGATATCACTTTAAAGCTTTAGAAATTGCCAAAACTGTTTATGGTGAACATAATTTAAATACGGCTAATTATTATTGTTTTGTAGGCATTATTCAGTAAGCAAATACCTGGTAAATTAGATAATGTTACCATCAAAGTAAAAATTGCAGAGTGTTATAAATCTTTAGGGATTTCCAAAGTGCCTTTAGATGACACGAAAGAAGCACCGGCATTTGCTACAAAAAGCACATCAAAACAAGAACAATGCTCAATCCAATAACGAAAGGAGTGAAATCATGTCATTATCAATCCAAAGAGAAACACAACAAGCTTATGCGATTCGTAGGCACATAGAAGAAGAGTTTGATATTCCAGAAGCTACTAAGAAACTCAATGATTTATTACATGATGGTATCCAAAAGATAATAGATATTGTTAATGACAAACCTATTACTGATGCGGATATCCCTCTTTCCGTCTCTTTAGAGCTGATCAAAATAGCTTCTATAGATAGCATTCAGTTTTGCGATGAGTTTAAGAATACGGCTAGCAAAGCTGCTTGTGTTTTTTTAGAAATCGTCATGTATTCCACGTCCGCTTTATCAAGAAAGATTTATCCATCAACTAAAAAAGATCTTATCGAAACCTTGGAGAAGGTTTTTTCTACGCTTCCAAAAGGAGAAACCTCTACAAGATTTCATCTGATTTGTGCAAAAGAAGCAGCTAAAAGCTTAAATGATGGAGAAATGGTGATTAAAAAGTATGCACCAGGAATAGTTAAAGCGCTCTTTTCAACTTCTATTAGCGATGTAATCGACCTGATCAGCTTGTTTCATGAGGCTCTTAAAGACCTGGGGAGTAAGTGGTACTCGTCATATTGGGAACTAAGTTGGAGCAGTAGAAAGGTGACCACACTTTCACAATTTAACACACAGATATTGGAAAAAGTAAAAGAATATAGGAATAAAGACCCTAATTTTGTATATGGAATTACAGAAATCTTTATCGATATCATTGGAAATACAAAGTCTGAAAAAGGATTAATCGAAAATGTTTTATTCGGCAAAGAAGTTGCACTCGTACACTTTGTGAAATTGAATGAGAAGAGACTATTGCTAGGCTCAATCCCTAGAATTGAAATCGAGAAATATAGCTGACAAATTTTGGGAAGTGCGTTTTCGTGTGATTGAATATTTAGGCATGCATTATTTAAATATGTGCCCCAAGGAGCATGCTGGAAAAATTATCCCATCGCTTGTTGAGCAAATGGCTTATGAGACAAACAAAACCATCAGTCCCGTTTTAAGAAATATCTATACTGATTCAAAATCAAAATATGAAAAACTTTGGAAAGATCAACTATTACTATTGAAGCCAATCAATCAAGCAAAACAAAAATCAAATAAGTTAGAAGCACAGAAAAGAGAACTGCTAGTACAAGAAGCTCTCTCGCTCAGAAAACAACTGGATGAGAAAGAATTGTTACAAGCAGCTTCTGATGAAGATGAAAAAGATAAAGATTCAAATATTTCCAGGGGGGATTTGAATGAGATTGATGAAAAATTAACGATCTTGCAAGAACAGCTTGATGTTGAAACGGAAAATCTCAGCTTCATGGAACAAGAACTTGGCAATCAATAATATTGGGAATGTCTCAAAAAGCATTAGCAAAGCTAGCAGGAGTGCCTCAGTCTACAGTTTCTCCATCGAACGGAGACAGGGGGATGTAGGCCCGACCCTGAACATTTATGAAGAAAAAAGACAAGGAAAACATCATGCAAGCGTATTCAATAGCCTCTGTTCATTCAGAAATTCATTATCATGTTCAAGAACAAAGTTTGAAGCATAAATTATCTTCAACCACGGAGAAAATTATACAACTTAATCCAAGGCTACTTTTGGGTGAGTCTAATCTATTCGACTATGATTCAAAAAGCCACACCATTGTGTTATCACCTCGTTTCAGGACCTCTTAAAGCTACTCGTTCAGCTTGACGAATTAGATTGTGAAGCATTAACAGCAAATTCCTTATACGATCTAAATTCAATTCTTCAACAATCTCAAGGTGTTCGAGGAGGCTTATTGCGCAAAGAAGGAACAGAAAGGTGGCATTTAGACGATAATTCTACCAAGCAAAAATATCGTCAAACTTTCGATGTACTATTACAACAATTAGGTTTTGTCCTTCCAAAATCAATTGATTGTGAAATGATAGTTGATCATTGTATTATTTTTGGAGCCCGGGCTGAACGTATGGAAACCCGAATAATTGAAACATTGGGTTATTTGAAAAAAAAACTTAAAGTAACTGGGCATATTTTTTTGTTAGGTTCTAATCGAAAATTAATTCAATCTGAAATAGAGCATCTTAAACCAAAGCTGGAGAAATTAGAGGAATCCCAAAGGATCTATTGGAGTGAAGTGTTCAATGATCCTGAGCAATCTACAGAAGCAAATGCTTTTGTATTTTTATGGAAATGCATTGTTCCACAGGAAATGCAAACCTTTTTAGAAGATAAGCTCGTCGGCATTAAATCCACTCGAATTGGAAATTCTTATAATGGGCAAAAGGGGCATCGTGTGACTACAGAAGTTACAATTGAAGATTGGATGTCCTTTTATAAAGCCGATGAACCCCAAGTTATCTTTGCTATCGCTGAACAGCCCTATATTCGGTTGGCTGATCAGTTAAGATTGACTGTGCTTTCAAAAGGTAAAAAGGCCAATACAGATGAATTAATAGAACGGATTAAGAACACAATTTTTTATTTTGCTTCTCCAAATCCAAGCTCTAGCCCACTTATAAGCGTGATATTAGACGAAATTGGTCGTAATGTATACCGGACTGCCGATACTTTAAAGTATCTTGAAAGTCTCGAGTAGTGGGCAAGCTTCATACTTAACAGTTGGCAGAAAATCCTTAAGCCGATTTTCCATTGCTCCCAAAAAATGATTTAAAACAACATAACATAACATAGATTATCAGACGTTATAGATATATCACAAATCAAAGCTTCTCCGAAGGCTTTGGACTGTCGGTACTTTAGTACCGCTTTATTCCAAACGTTTTCTTTCGTTAGAATAAGACTAGGTTTGGCCGCCCAATTCCTGCCTTAATCTTATCCTGCCTTAATCTTATGACTCTATTTTTATACCTTTTGTTTTTAGCAACCATTCGATAACATCATCTTTAAAAGCTAAAACTTCTTTAAATAATACCTGAAGATCCTTGTCTATTGACCCATCAGAGATTGTTCTAAGATATTGGAGATTATTACGGATCACTCTACACTTATTAAAATATTTAGAACGGTTTTGTTGTTTTTCTCCCATAAGCAAGGTGACAGATTGAAAAGTTTCTTCATGATGTCCTTCAGTAAGGACTAAACGAAGTCCGGATGCATGCATAACGATGGAGGCTAATTGCAGTGCAGCCTCATAAGCCATAACGTAACGCCCCGCAGAACTAATAGACACTATTTGAGCATCATGAAGGTTGCGTTGCACAATTCCAAACAATCCATCTATTTTTTTAGGACTTACAGGACACTCTTGCAACTTTTCTTCTTTACCGACATTATTTGTTAGAGATGTATGATTTGGAATAGTTTCATTGTTTTTTTCAGAAACAACATTTGTTAGAGATGTATAATTGGGAATAGGTTCATTGTTTTTTTCAGGAACAATCAATTTGATTGCTTGTACGCCTTGCGAAAAAAAATCTATGGGTTTTGGAAGAACGAGATCTCTACATGCTAAAAGAAACTCGATTGAAAACTTTTGTTTCATTTCGTCCAAATCAACAGCCTCTTTTTCAAGACCTAATGCCATCAAACATTTTTGCATATCACCAATGAAATTATTAGAAAGGCCCATGCGCAGGCCATGATAGATATTTAAGGCGTTCTGAAAATTCTCCAATGCTTTTTCATATAGATTCAATTCATTATAGCATAAAGCTATATGATGATAAGCATCAGCTGCAAAGTGATTATTTTCGACATTAGGAATTTTGAGATGCATGTCGAGTACTTGTTGAAAATAACCTAATGCTTCATTAAATTTATTCAACTTAAACAAGCACTTTGCTATATCGTTAAAACCTGAGTAGTAACTTAGGGTTGTACTATTGGACATACATATGTCAATCGCTAACTTGTGCTGCTCCAACGCTTCATCATGGCGGCCTAATTTATCCAAACAGATAGCTACACTAGTATAAGCATAAGCTAACTCTCTGCTAACGGCTCCTCTTTCACGAATTATGTTAAGGATGCGAAGCCGATATTTTAAAGCCAGTTCATTATATTCTAAAGCTTCGAACCTTTCTGCTACCTTTTTGAGCGAAGTGCATAAAGCATTTTTGTCTAATTCAGATTTTTCCCCATTGTTTTTGCAGTAAATATCTAGGGCTTTCTGTAAAGCCAGCATTGCTTTAAAGTAATAAGGTGGAGCGATTCCAGTCGATCCCAGATAAGGCGGAAAATCATTTGAGTCATTCGCATTATTTTTAAGATCTTCATTTTCAGAAGTCGAAATTTCATTTTGCAGAGAATTGTTGTTGTTTACAGATGTTTCTATTTGTGGCGGAGCTAAAGAGGTTGCTATGTTGGATTCTATCGGAATTTGATTGGAATAATTGGTTTTGATGGGATTCATAAAAATTCTCCTTGTGTGTTAATTTGTAATCAATGTAACAATTCCAAATCTTTTATTCCAATTAATTTTGGCGCTGTTAATCACTGCCGCGACACTTAAAGAATGTGGGATAAAACGGCTTATATTTAGTCTCCTATTTATCAATAAATATTTTCATGAACAGCCACTCACTAACCGTGCACTAATAAGAAACTCATTATATCTATTTTTTAGATAGCCTAATTTTTAATTGCATAAAACATATGTGGAGTTATAGTATCGCCAAAAATAAGGTGTTATCATGTACCCAGTTAATCAAAACACAAATACGCAGGCTTCTATAGCCCCGGTTTTCAATTATTCAAATCTTGATAGTTTCGCTCTTCATTCAGCAATCAAGCAGAAAAAAAATCTTTCAGAGATTTTACCACTCATTAATTCTAAAACAGTCAATCAAAAAGACTGGCATCAAGACACTCCCCCTGGCTTGCCGTTGAGGCAGATGCTCCAGAATTGATTTCTGCGCTGTTAGATAATGGGGCTAACCCCAAACTAAATGACAATATCGTCCATATATGTGTAAGGGGGAAAAAAGTAGCGTCTTTAAATCCCCTATTCAATAAGTTAACTCCTGATCTTAAAGACTTAATTGAACAACCTTCTTGGAATGGTGAAACACCACTTTATGAAGCCTGTAATCAACACAATTTTACTCGATCAATTGATCTTAGGCGGCCTCAGGAAGAAAAAGAGTTTGAAAAGATCGTAGAACTTCTTTTGAAAGCAGGTGCTCAAGTCGGAGCAATTTGCGGACGGGATGAAGAAACCCTTTACATGCTGCTGTCAGATTAGACCATAAAGGCATTGTTCGCCGTCTTTTAGAATGTTCACCAGAAATTGCAAATAAAAAAATAAACAGGGTCAAACTCCTTTTTATATTGCCTGTACAATTGGAGACATAGACGGTATAAAGCTATTTATAGAAGCAAAAGTTCAAGCTGAGGTCACATGCGGCCCTGATAATCATACTGTATTGCATGGGATAATAAAAAAATATCTTAAGCAATCTTGTAGGACTGAAGAGGTAAAAAGTATGATCTCTTCTTTAACTGCATATTGTCCTACGCTACTGAATGCTAAAGATAAGAATGGGTTCACTCCCCTTTATTATGCATGCAAACGGGGCAATTTAGAATTAGTGAATTTTCTTATCCAAAGGAAAGCAAATGTGACTGAAAAGCAGGGACCTCATGAAGAAACTATATTGCACGCCTCCTCAACAGCATAATCTTCCCAACTTAAATTCACTTGGCCGATGGGATCGATTAACTCCCATTGCTTTATAAATTAAACTTGCCTTCTTACTCATTCATTTTTGACCGAAGCTAGAATTTTCCGTTAGCTTTATCTTCCAAAATAACGAATTTATATTTTTGATATGTATTTAAATTTAAACGAAGGTTTATAATTACAAACGTTTATAATTATATTTAAATATTTTATTAATAATAAATTAAAACTTATATAGGTCCTTATGGAATCCTCTTCTTTTAATCCATTTCGCACGCTGCATTACAATGTTAATGAGACGAAAACAAAAGAGAAAGATCCCTCAATTTTAAGTTTCGGATTAAAAAATGATCCCATTACTCCCCTTTTTCAGCAGCAGACTTTGCCGATAGAAGGAGAAATAAAATTTAAAGAAAAAGAGGAAAAGCAACTTAAAATTGTGCAACATTTTTTTCAGGCGAAAAAATTATTAGATAGCTGTTGGGAGAAAAATGAATTCGATAGGGAAGAATTATTAAATGCGGCAGAAAAATTGCTAACAAATAATCTGTCCGGTATCCATGATTTTCCCCCAATTTTTGGCTTAGCTCATGAACTTTACGACAAAGCTGCAGAAAAATGTCTTGAAAAAGGAGACATGTCGCAAGCTTTAAAAATACGCTCTGAAGCTGCCAAGATTCCTCTTAATAGCAACCATCCTATGTATGATCTGAATTCTGCCATTCAGACTCAGTCGCAAAAGCAGCCTGATCCTGCCATGGGAGCTTATTTTAGTTATTTGGGTAATGGGGCTCTAAAAGGCGGTTGTATGCATGTTTGCTATAATAATATCAAAGGGGAAATGAGGCTTTGTTTTGATTTTCGCGTGAATCTATTTGCCAGAAAAGAATTGACGAAAACACTCGACTTCATTCGAGATAAATCCGACACATTTAACACATTCCTCCCCTCTCATATTTGCGAAAAAGTCCATTTAAACACTCAAGAGTTTATTTTCAGAAGTAAAAATGAAAAGGGAGAATTGACAGACGAAGAGAATTTAGGTGTTCCCTCAGGCATTAATACAACAATCATCAAATTTGTAGGAATTGGTAAAATTATCATTGGAACAGAACCCAATACTTTTCTCTATCAGGCCTTTATTGTTGAAATGTTACCGGAAACGCATCCTGGAGAAGGAATAAAAAATTTACAAATGATGTTAACAATGTTAGGACTAGGTCCTCAGTTGGGTGAGCAAAGTAAAGAAAGCGAGCAAAGAATGAAAATAGCTCAATTATATAGGGCTTTTTGTCCTAAAGAATCTTATCAGATGGAAGTTACAAAAGAGTACTTTCAAAAATCAATTTTCCTCCTAAGAAAAGAGATTGAAACTAAAAATCCTCAAATGCAAGTGGTCTTCAAAAAATACCTAGATGATCAACCGGAATTAATGGTTAAGGAAGAGATTTACCCCGGAAAAATTGTATGGACATTGGGAGATTTAAGTGATGAATTAAAGAAAAAAGGCATGGTTGGCTTAGCCATGGGGCTTAGCAGTAATTTTGATGCAGCTGCTAAGACTGTATGTTCAATCATTCGGATTGGAGCTTTATCTTCCTATGATCGTTATCTGACTAAAAACTCTTCCTTCGCTGAAGGAGAATCCTTTAAAAGCGATATTAAGATGGGCAGTATAAACGAAGTATTTTTGCGTTGCGTGACAGAGAAGTTATTACCTTTTTCCATTACAAATTTTGCAAACTTCAGCAAGACAAAAATTGTTGTTAACTTAAAACCTATGAATCGTGTTCCCTATTTTTTCACTGACGATCACTATGGTAATAAATTTATGTCGTCTTTTCAAAATAGGTCCAATCCTTTTGAATTTGTAGAAGAATTGGAAAAAGCCAAAAGAAATGATTTAAATAAATTCAGTAACGAAGTGATGATAAAAAATCGAATCGCCCCTGAGATGATAGAAAGTATTGTGGTTAGCAGTATGGAAGATAAGAATAAATTTATTCAAAAATTTCGTGATGAAGGTTTAGTTGAAAAAAAAGATAATAAAGAGCATGTTTTAGGAAAGCCCATAGATCAATTTGTCTATTTTAGTGGGTATTTCAAAAAAGAAATGTGGTCAAAATGAGGTAGTTAAATGTTTATCAAGGCAGTATATAGCGTTCAATCGGAAAATTTTAATCCTTTAGCAAGAGAGTTAGAAATTTCGCCAAATGGGAAATTAGCGGCGTGGGGAGATTTCAGTGATAGAGGTAAATCAGCTAAGATTAGAGAATTATTTATCGATGGGAAGGAAAGAGAATTGGATTGGAATTCAGCTGGCACTATAATTCCACATGAAATCAAAATAATCACAGAAAATGATGAAACAATCGTAATGACATTGCTAACCAAGCGCATTCTTAAAAATCTCGTTGATAAACGTGTATTCATGAGTAAGATACAGTTGAATTTAAATGATAATTCTATTGATGATCAAGCTGTACAAAATCATTTCCTAAACATTTGATGGGCCTGTTAAATCGTTAAATAAGGCATTTCGTTTGATTTTGTTTGGAATTTTTATTGAATATTACATTTTTTGCTTTCCAATGAAGTGTAAGAATTCAATTGACTCTTGAATTTTGAATTCATGACATAACTTTCTTTACCTCTCTTACTAAAGAATATTAGCTCGTTGCCTTGTTCAAATAAGGCACACTGTTCTTTGAGTGCAAGATCCTTAATGCAAGGGATAAATTTTTTACAAAGATGAGCATTACAAGACAACAATCCTAACAATTTAGAAAAATTTTGAGAGCAAGCTTCTAAAAAATGATGCGTTGAAAGTTTTTCTAAGATAGAAACCTGAGAAAGTAATTGATTTACGCTTAAATCTAGTTGCTTTAGTGCTTTAATAGCGCCCATTTGGCTAGTCCGTTCATCAAGCAATAAAATATTTAAAAGAGCGGCAATGACTTTATCATTTATATCTCCAAGTTTCCCTAGTGCTTCGGCTGCATTACTTTTGACTTGGTTATCATTATCCTGCAAGGCTTTTAAAAGAGCTTCAATGATTTTATCAGCTTTAATTCCCAGATTTCCCATAGCTTCCGCTGCATTTCTTCTAACCCTCTCATCCTTATCTAGTAAACTCTTTAACAGAGCATGGATGGTTTTGTCAGATTTATCTCCTAGTATGCCAAGAGTTTCAACAGTATGCATTCTAAGATCATCATCATCATCCTGCAGAGAGATTAATAGGGCCTTGATAATGACTTCATCGTCCTTGACCTTTAATTTTCCAAGGGTTTTAGCTGCAAAGCTTCTACTAGCATTATTCTTATCCTGCATGACTTTTAAAAGAGCATTGACGACTTCCTCATCTTTAACACCCAGTTTTCCAAGTGCTTCGATTGCATTTCTTACAACCAAATTATGTTTATCCTCCAAAGCTTTTAAAAGCGCATCGATAACCTTCTTATCCGTAACTTCTAGATTGCCAAGCTCTCCGACAGCATTGCTTCTGACACCGATATCTTCGTCCAGTGAGTTGCTTAAGTGGATATCCACGTCTTTTTCATTTTTTTCTCCAGATTTGCCAAGCCCCACCGGAGTTTCGGTTTTCTTGCTATCGACGAGCTTATTATCATGAGTTGCTAGTTTTACAAGCGCTTCAGCTGCATTACTTTTGACAGCCCAATATTCATCGTTTTTGGCTTTTTCTAAAGCCTCAACGATTTGCTTATCTTTAATTCCTAGATTTCCAATCGCTCCAGCCGCATCTCTTCTAACCAACTTATTCTCATCTTTCAAGGCGCTTAATAAACGAGGAACAACTTCCTGTTTTGCAAAATTTGGACTTAATTTAAAGAAAGGCATTAACGCCTTTGTCTCATAAGAAGGGATTTTATTTAACAAAGGTTTCAATCCTTTCCAAGCCTCATCGATGATGCCTTCTTTAGGAAGGCCGGCTTCTTCTAATAGACGGATCAGCAGTTGTGATTCGTAAAGACCCACCAAATCTCTGGGCTCTTCAAGGAATGAAGTAAAGAATAATTGAAGCAATTCAGGCTCTTTTTGAATGAGTCCTGCAGTGAACCAAAAGACAATTTGCATTTTCGGATCGTACTTGAACTTGCGCATGAATTTTGATATTTCTTGCTTATTTTTATTAGAAAGAACTTGTCGCAGATAGCGTGCAGCGTATAACTCTTGGTAGGTAGGGTGGAGAAATTGATAATCTTTAGCAATCTCCAATTTACCTTCTTGAGTTGCTTTGATCAAACCTACCTCGATAACCTCTTTTAAAAAAAGAGGATTTTTTTCCTGAAAAGGCTGAATGATTTCCTTGATTAAGGAAGAGGGTAAAATAAGAGTCTCACGGTCCATGCCCTGAAACGCGATGCGAGAGAAAAAATCGATGAGATCTTGGCATTTCTTGAGTATTGTTACATCTGAAAGATAAGTAACATTTCCCCCTTGTTTTTCTAAATACCGGCGATAAAAAAACAATTCAATCGATTGATAGAGTTGTGTCATCGTTAGATGACCATCTAAGCTCTTTTTTTGGCTATACAGATAACTAATCATCTCTAAGTTGATAGGATTATGGGCAATTCCTAGGACGGAAGAATTGGATAACATTAATTGAAAAATTGCTTCAGCATCTTCAGAAGACATTGTATGTTTTAGATATTGTTTCATATTAGCTACTGTAAAATCTGTGATTTCATAGCGACTAGAAGCATTTAACCCGAATGTATTATAGGGGCGGGAAGTAATTAGAACATCGCATGGAAGAGAATTTAGCTGTTTTTCAAGATCGATTGAATGCGAAAGTTCATCTTTGCCATCGAGCAGCAAAAGTATTTTGGAAGAATGGATTTCTTCTTCACAAAATTGGTGAAATTGCTTTTCATCCATTCCCTGGGAAGCAAAGCACTCCTGATAGAGGAGTTTGAGCAAAGAAAATTCAGGATGGGCATTCCAATGGCTTAAAGAAATCCAAAAAATCCAGTCAAATTCTTTCCCAAACTTGCCTTTGGCCCACATATAGGAAGCATATTGGCAAATTACTGACTTGCCGGCGCCTGCCTTTCCTAAAATAAGAGTTCTAACGTTACCTTGAACTACTTTAGATGGCTTGGTAAAGAGATCCTGAATAGCAATAGACTCTTTAGAACCATCCACAGATGCACTCTCTTTATTCTTTGGCTCTTCATCTTTGACTATCTCTAGATTAATAAAACACTCTTCTAAAGGAAGAGCTTTACCTAATAGTCTTTGAATAAACGCCTGTTGCAAATAGCTATTTTTGATAAAACTCTTGTACTTATTAAAAGGAGATTGGGAAGCCTTGTGGCTTTCTTCGCTTCTGTTCGGAAAAGATTTGTACACTTCGAGATCAGTTTCTTGTAACTTCAATATTTTGAGTCTATCAGTCGCTCCCCTTCTGATGCTTTTGCTGAGGTTGTCGTTTTTCTCAAGGATAGAGAAAAGAAAAATGGCTCGACGTCGTACATCCCAATCGCCAGTTTCTATCAAGGGAAGAAATTCATTGAAAGCAGCATCTTGTAGATTATCAGGTCCTTGATTAATCAAATGAAAAAGCTCTTCAATGATCGCTAAATTGCTATCGGGAAAATGATTTTTTATTTTTGTAAGAAAATATTTAATTTCATTGAATCGCGCATCCGGTTCTAGCCGCACTTTAAGCCAAGAAAGATAAAGAATCTCTTCGTTAAATCCCCTACTTTCTAAAGAATAGAAAGCATCCTTAAGCTTAGCAAATCCACTTTCTTCTCCTTTGATAAAATCGAAAAGTGATCTGATAAAAGTAAAAGAATCACTCTTTTTTATAAGCATTGGGATTTCGATGATACGATTCAGCTCCCAGTAGCAAAGCAAAGGCTGTTCTTTGAACTCAGAGATTTGCAAATCGGGAAGGTGTTTATTGATGTCTTGAAAAAGATAGCAATTGCCATTTTCAGCCACACATTTAATGAGGAGCAATTCGAGTTGAATACTTAATCCTCTCCATAGTTTTTCATAAAATTGGGCATTTTCAAAAAGATAAGGCGACTGAAAGACCTTGATGTAATTTTCAAAAAACGCTTGAAATGCTGTTATAGGATTTTTTAGCAGGTAAGAGGACTGCTTTGTTAAATCCTCGATTAGCTGATCTATTTGTTGGTCTGTTTCGTCCTGACAACCTCCTTTTAAGAGCTCATTCAGTAGATTCAAGCGTTCGTCAAGTTTTTTCAGGGAATTGTTGCTATTGGACAAAAGTGCAAAAGATGGCGTTTGAGAAGAAAAGTTGACATTCATAAAAAATCCTTATTTTCTCAAAACTTATAATACAAGGGAAATAAACTTTCAATCTAACTTCGTTTCATATTCTGTTATTTTTTCTTGTGTGAGTTTGCTATCGGTCTTTATTATCCAGAATTTGCTGACTGATTTGTTCAGTTTTGTTTTTATCTTTGGATAGATCCGGTTCTTTAGCAATGCTTTCAAGAAAGTTAGCAGTAGGATTGACGGCGCGACGATTGTTGGTGTTACTTACCATATTTTAACCTCGAGATAAAAAGTCTTAAAGCTTATAGAACAGACTTCGCTTTACTTCTGCCATTTTTGCTCGTATGGATTTGGTATCAGGATGGTCTTTACCTAACCACTTTACATAGATATTCAAGGCCTTGAGATATTCATTTTGTGCATTTTCATATTCTTCGCCTTTTTGATAAATTCCACCCGTACTTTGATAATGTTTGCCAAGATATATCTGATCAACTTCAGAATTTGGACCTGAAATTTGTTGTAACATCTTGTCGCATTCAAGCAATCTTTCTTGGGTGGATTTATAATCGGGGTGGTTTTCATCCATATCTTGCATAGTTAGCGAAGCTGCAGCTACTAGTCGAGAAGAGCAATATTTATCTTTAGCCTCTTTAAAGTTGTTTTGCTCCCGATAAATTTCTGCCATCTCCTGATAATTTTTGCTAAGTACTATGTAATCAGAATCAGAATAGGAAAGTAATGTTATTGCTTCTTCATAATAAGCTAGGGCTTTTTCTGTATCACGTAATTTAGTTAGTAAGAATATATAACCCAATTTATGGTATACCTTACCCATATTTATTAGGTCTCGATTTTTATAACTAATTGCAAATGCTTGTTGAAAATATTCAATGGCCTTGTCAAGCTTTCCATATTCAAGATAGGATCCACCTAAGTTGATATAGTGAATAGGAGGAACGTTTTCTTTACCATAAAATTCAATGTTATTAATCAAGGCGTGTGTTAAGTAACTTATAGATCTTTCAAGAACACTTAACTTGTTCGCATCATAGGCTAGTTCATTTTTGCTCTCTCTAGTCGAATCTGATCCAACAGCCAACGCATCATGAGCTGTTTCTGTAGTTGACTTATCATTAGACAGCTCTTGGCGTATGGCCTGTGCTTTTTTATTAGCCTCTTCTACTTTTGTGTGACCTTCCAGAGTTTGATATGTTTCAGCTAGATTCTCATAAACTGTTGCAACCTGCGGATGCCAATCGCCAAATTCTTTGGTTTCACATAAAATGGTTAATGCTTTTTGATGGCAAGCTAATGCATCAGTAGGCTTTTTTGCACTTAAATAAGCACGACCCAATAAATTATAATTAAGACCTATTTCACCATCTTTCTCACCAAATGTCAAAAGGTTGATTTCTAATGCTTTTTCTTGATACTTGATGGCTTTTTTTATCAGACCTTGTTTTCGATAAGCCTCACCCGCACAACTATAGATATAAGCCACGTCTGGATGTTTTTTACCTTGGGCTTTTATGTAATCACTCAATGCATCTTCTAAACACGTAATCGCAGCTTTTGAATTATTGCATTGCAGATAAGCCAATCCCTGATCTCTTAACACTGTGGGTATATATATTGGGTAATCTAAGCTAAAGCTCTCCATAGAAACAGCCTCTACGATCAAGGCGGAAAAATATGCATCCATGAATTTTTGAAGTATTTTCCCATAATTCTCAATAGCTTTAGGCAAATTTCCGGAATCTATGTATGATTTAGCTAGGATACCCCAAATCTTCGATACCCGAATCCAGGAATAGAAAAACCTACCATCGGCTTTATGCTCTGGATCGCTCTGCGAAAAATCGTTATGAAAATAAATGTCCAAAGCTTTATTGCAATAATAAATAGTTTTGCCTTGATTTTTTTGTTCTAAAAAAAGTTTTGCTAATCTTGAATAAATATCTGCTACTTTCCAATTGTTTTCTCCTTGATTCTTTTTCAAAATCTCTAAAGCTGTTGTGTAATATTTGACAGCTTTAACGATATTTGCTTGATCGTCAAATTTTTCTCCTCTTACAATAAAATTTAGAGCAGCTATCTCATCCGACAAGTAGTCAAGTCCTAGCTTGTGGGTCATTTTTTCAGATTCTTGAAATAGTTCATTTTCTTGTCTTTCAGGAGACTGTGTCTCTTTAAGTTTTATTTTTTTTATTTGAATCTGTTTTGCTTCATCAAACCGTTCCTGGGAATGATAAAATGAATAAAAAATATCATAGTTTTCAACAAATAATGATACTGGGGCTTTGCATAATTCATAGTTTCTGAGTTCTTTTTTATAATATTCTTCAGCCTTAGCATATTCGCCAAGGGCACAATATACATGACCCAAATAGCGATAACTTCTTGCTACTCTCGTACTTACTTGACCATCAAGCATCCTATAAGTTTTGACGGCCATTTCATGATAATCAATGGCCTCTTTGAATTTGCCTATATCTTTATAAATAATTCCCAGTTCATTATATTGATTGGCGACCTGTTCATTATCTTCTCCATGCAACTTTGTCAATATATCTAAGGCTTTTATGAGATGACTTATAGAATCTATCCTTTTTGATTCTTTGACTTCTATTTTTCCCAATTCTGTAAGAGCAGTTGTATCATTGGGATCTAAGGACAGTGCTTTTTTATACATCTCAATGGCTTGTTTTGCTTCTTTAGAAGATTCCCTTGCTTGCTCAAGTAAACTTTTATCATAGAAAATTTTCTCTTTCCTAAAACAAGGGTCTTTTCCTCTTTGTTCCACAAATCGCTGGGCAACTCGAAGTAAAGGTAAAAGAACTTTATGCAACACTTGCAACTTAGATCGTTCTTTAAAACTTAATTCGAACCTTCTTTTGTTTTCAGGTTCATCTAATTTTGCCTGAGCTTGAAAGTTGTATAAGATTTCGTTTTCCATTTGATAAAACAAATGAGCTTGCATTCGAAACCGTAATACAGCATCAAACAAATTGCTTAATTGATAATAGCCCTCTTTACTCAACAACTTCTTTTTCCTTAAAGTATTTAAACGTTTCCATGTCCCTTTTTCAGTAATCCCATAAAATAAACAGAGCTCTTGCAATACACTATTTGGTAAACGGTAAAATTCGACTTTAATATTAAAACATCCCTGTAAGTCTCTCTGGTTTCCAAGTTTGGGTTGATATTCTTTGATATCGCCTTCTAAAAGCCGAAGGGCTTGTTCTTGACGTAGTGTCACGCTTTTTTTATTAAAAAGATTTAGCTTAGAAGTTGACGTTGTCAAAGGTTGATCAAGTATCTTAGATACCGCTCTCTCATATTCTTCGACCAATTTTTCCTCACCGTCTATATAACACACTGTTTTCAGTATATTGCAAGTGATCAAATCTTGTTCAAACCAAGACATTTCTTGAAATTTAGCTAATTGCTCCGGATGTTCCAATCAACTCAAATAGATCCTCCTTTCCTAAAGGGGTATTACCACCGCTATCCAATGAAAATCCTGTTGGAATGGGACTGAAAATGCCCTGATTTAATAGGGGAAATTTGGTTTCGTTGAGACTGATGATTTGAAGCTCGAACAAACGTGTCAAGTGGCGAAAATAGAGACGATTTTCTTCCCTATCTTTTTTAATTACAATCGCAAACTCTAAATCGGAGTAGGGATTCATTTCACTCCTTGCTAATGACCCTAAGCCTAAAATCGCATATGGACAGGGTGGTTTTCCTAGAATTTCAAAACAGGGCTTTAATAATTCTCGAATGATATCAATAAAGCTCTGTGTCAAGTTAGCGAATAGAGATTCTATCGAATTACAATTCTTAATCCGGCCTATTAATTGTTCTTGTTTGGATAAGCTATCGACGTTATTAACTTGTTTTATATTTGGAAGAGCCTTTTTTTCTTCCTCTAATGAAGAGTTATTGTATTCCTCTACAAATTCTAGCCGATCAAGATACTCATTAAGATCGAATACCTCCAAATCTTTTAATTCATCGAGCTTAGCTGACACTGTTAATCGTAAGGTTTTTAGTTGATTTCTCACAAAAAGAGTCTGTTGATTCGATAATTTTAAAAATAAATCCTGATTTTGTAGCATTTCACGGATAAAACAAGTATGAATGCGTTGTTGTTGATTTATAAATAGAGGGGTATTCAAATAAAAATGCTTGAAATTTTCAGGGAGAAATAGGAGAGGTTCATAATCATACCCACCTGCACGAACCAAGTGTATCATTTTATCATCTGCATAATTTACATGATCGACGGCATAGGCATTTTGACCATCCACAATGACATTTTCAATTAGATTTTCTTTAATCGTGATGACATGAAGTTTAATACCTAGTTTTTGACAAAGTATTCTACCTTCAACTTCAGGGGTAGCACCACCGTCATTCTCAAGAAGAAATCCATTTATTTGCTTCCACAACGATTCAGCTTCATTCCTTACAAAACGCTTGTAAAGATTTTGCGTATATAATTTGTAACATTTTTCATTGTCGGAAATGAAATAACTCCTAAAAGGATTTTCCTTATCTGTTTCAACCCATCGTTGCATGATTTTTTGCTTTACCCAATGGTCGGATTCCTTTTCATCTAATTCCAAGATATAGTCTTCACATAACTTAGCAAGCTCTTTTTCATCGAAAGCATGATTTAGAAAAGCATTTAGTTGATTTAAACCTTGAGCTATTGCATTAAAAAAATTTTGATGAAAGGGAGAAGGATTTCTAACAATTTTCTCAAAGTACATTGTGGTAGGAACATGATGCATCCCTAATAATTGATTATCATGTTTACTCCAAATATCTTCCTTCTCTGTTATGTTTGTGAGTTCTTTTGGGCTTTGTTCCCATAAAACTTCAGCAACACTTGCATATTTAGCTGCAACAGCATAGGTATTTGCTTGTTGTTTAGATATTTCTTTGATTTTTATCGGATCTTTTTCTTCAGCTATCAGGTAGGTATATTCTGATGCTTTTTGTAATTCCAGGTCACTTAACTGTAATGTAATATAACTCATAACTTGTTGTGCTTGGCTTTTTTCAGCTTCGAAAAAGACCTTCATATATGCATTGGCAGCTGCTTGGAGCTCTGTGATACCCTTAGCTTGACTAAATTCTTCATCGGCTTGGGAAAGTAAAAGCGTTAATTCCATCGGTAAAGCGGCACATAGACCCAAACGCTTTTGTTCAAACAGATATTGAACAAGCGCCGTATGGCCAAAAGAGCGCGCCACGTGTGTAGGCATTTCTCCATTTTCGTTAAGGGTTTGCTTAGCCCCTTCGGCAAGTAAATTTTTTAAAACTTCCAGGCGTCCATTGCGTGCTGCCAAATGTAAGGGTGTATTTCCTCGGTTATCTTTATCTTGGATTTGTATAGTTTGCTTTTGAATAGAAACTTGCAAAGGGTCAATTTTTAAAGAATTCCTGGAGGCTTGATCTAGAAATAAATAGTGATCTTTTATTTCGTTTTTTGAGCCTATAATGTTTTGCATGGGGATATTAAGCTTTGGGGCGGACAATGCTACTTTAGCAGGTTTCCAGGGTTTAGGTTCACTTTTTTTATCATCCAGAATTTGCTGACTGATTTGTTCAGTTTTTTCTGAATCTAGAGACTGGTCCGGCTCCTTGGCCATGCTTGTAAAAGAGTTAGCCGTAGGATTTACAGTACTAGTGATGTTAAATTTTGCTGCATGGATTAATGGCGTTTGGTTCATTATACCTCTTGGTAATATTGCAATTAGGAAATGATGTCCTTGCTTTATGCGAAATTTTAAAATTAATATTATCCCAATGTGGCTAATACCACACGTATTAATTCACGTGTTTGAGCCACTAAGAGATGCTGGTCGTCGTAGACCCTTAAATAAATCTGCAAAGCTTTGTTGTAATATGCCAAAGGGGCGTCATCATTCCGCAAATTGCCTAAGTATATAGTCCATCCGATAAAGTTGTAGATTTCGGCACTGTTCAGATGTTGCTCGCCGTATTTCTTTAAACACATCTTCAAAGCTTTTTCGTAAAATTCCAAGGCTTGCGTGTATTTTCTTTGGCTATTTAAGCACATTCCGATACCGCAGTAAACCTTGGCGATATTAGGATGTTCCTCGCCGTAAATGCTTGAATAGATCTGCAAAGCTTTTTGGAAATATTCCATGTCTTCAGGATGTTTTTTCTGACGATTTAAGGAGCTTCCAATTTTGCAATAGCTTGCGGCAACCAGAGGGTACTGCTCGCCGTAGGTGTTTTGATAGATCTGCAAAGCCTTTTGAAAATATTCCAAAGCTGCTACCTCTTTGTTCTTAGAAGAAAAATAAGAAGCAATTGCGTTATAACTGTAGGCAACATCAGGATGTTGCTCCCCGTGGCATTTTAAAAAAATCTGTAAGGCCCACTCGTAATATTCCAATGCTGCTTTAGAAATTTCTAGACTCTCAAAGTAAGATCCCATCCTCATATAGATATGGCCAACTTGAGGATGATAATCATCCCTGTAAACTTTTTTAAAGAGCTGAAAAGCTTTTTCGTGAAGCAGTCCAGCTTCCCTTTGTTTCCCCAGCTTGATTAAATAAATTGCATTATCAAAGTAACTTGCAACAACAAGATGATGTTGCTCTCCGTAGATGTTTAAGTAAATTTGTAAAGACTTTTCGCCATAGTCCAATGCTTCAGCGTATTTCTCCTGGTCGCACAGGGAATCCGCCATAAGACCGTAGATTAAAGCAATAGATGGATTTCGCTCGAAACCTCTATCAGAATGGAGCTTCAAGGCTTTTTCGAAATATTCCAAGGCTTGCGCACTTTCTCCATGGGCTGCAAAGATTTCTCCAATACTGAGAGAAAGAGTACCAGCCAGTCCGGCAATTTCGGAATCTACGTTACTATTCTTTGAAAGAATAGACAAGGCTTTATGGTAACAGTCTATCGCTTCTAAATCTTTTGATTTATCATGAAAAATAGTTCCGATGTTGAGGTAAATGGGGACAAGACGCGGATCATCCTTTAGCCCATTTTTTAAAAAGATCTGCGCTGCATTTTTTAAATGCTCCAAAGCTTCATCAAATTTTCCCACAAGGCTTAAGGCCAAGGCGATATTGTTGTGGATGATGATAAAGGTACCATGTTGAGGTTCGAACATTTTTTGCGCTATCTCGAAGGTTTGATAGGCACGCGCAAGACATTCCTCTTTATTACCTAGCTGCCCCTCCACTAGTCCAAGACGTCTTAAAGAATCTATATCATTAGGATTTACGGAAACAGCTTGTTGAAATGCATTTTTTGCATCTTGGTAATGAAAAGTCTTATTAAAGGCTATGCCTTGAACAAGTAATCCTTCATCATAGAAAATGCATTTATTCACAGACTTTTTCCCTTTTGATTGGCTAAATTCTTTAAGGTTATTGCAAAATGGAATGAGTACTTTATAGACCTGATGTAAAATGGCAGTGCGTTCTTCATCCAAGTAAAGGAGTTGTTTTTCCTGAGGAATCCCTTCTTCTGTGTGGCATAGAAATTCTTTCTCATCTCGATAAAATAAATGAGCTTCGAAACGCAAGCATAGCACTTGACTTATGGCCTTTTGGATATGCTCTCCGCCTTTAGGACAGAATACATCCATTTTAATAAGTTCCTGGACACGCTCAAGGGTGTTAGTTGCTTTTAAGTTGTAAAATAGCGCTAGACTACTAATGATCTCTTGAAAAGGCCTATAAAGCTCTTTTTTAATGCCAAATGCTTTATCTCTTTTCTCCTTTTCAATTGATAGATCTGGAGAAAATAAGTTTAGATGCCCCTCCAGAAGATCGAGAGCAAATATTTTGCGATGTGCAGGCGCAAAAAAGCTTGCCTTATTATTCAAAATGGTCGATTTTTCTTTTTGATAGCTTTCTATTAAGGAGACGTTTCCAGCAATCAAACACACAGTACCCATAGCATTAGAAAGAATGATGTTTTCATTTATCCACTCCTTCTTCTGAAAACGGGCTAACTGCGAAGGTGTTCCAATTAACTCATATGTATCCCGGTTTCCATAGGGCGTGTTACCTCCAATATCCATGCAAAAGCCGTTCGGTGTAAGACTAGGATCGTTACCACGAAAGAGGGGGAAAGCTGTTTCCCCCATATGGATGATTTTTAACTCTAACACTTTAGTAAGGCGGCGGAAATAATTTAATGCTTCCGGGGTAGCCTGTTCGATCAAAAATGCAAACTCGACGTCAGAAAATGGACACATCTCTTCGCGTGCCATGGAACCGAGCCCCATGCAAGCCCAGCCTAAAGGAGGGGCACCCAAGATTTCCTGACCAGCCATGACAAGTGATTTTATGAGATCTTTAAAACCCTGAGTAAGTGTTTTAAGAACCTTACGAATGTGCTTTTCTTGTAGATGCAATGTTCTGCAACTTTCACGATAAGCTGTTAACAACTTGCGATTATGAAGGGTCATTCCCTTAGTATTCTTAGAATTAGTAATTTTTTCGTTCTCAAAAAATAACTCTTCAATTCTCTCTAATTTCGTTAAAAAATATCTCTCAAAAAACGATTTCTCCTTAGTAAGTGTAAGAGCGCTATTGAGCAGTTGAGAAGCCTTAATATAGTCCTTCTTTTTAAGATAACACTCACTGAGATTTTCAAGCGCGAGAATCTGTTCTTCCCAAAGGCCCGCTTCTTTAGCCTGCAATAGGAGTTCGTAATAGTATTTTTCTAAATCTCCGGATGTAGGCTTTTCATTTTCAGACTGTTTCTTAATACCTAAAAAGAGATGGGCAACCTCGTCCTGTCCATAATTTAAAGCAAGATCAAATGGAGTGTCATTGTTAAGATTAAGGCACTCCCTATCCGCACCACTTTTAATCAGAAGCGCCACCTTCTCTACATCTCCATGCTTAGCAGCCAAATGCAGTGGCGTATCACCACTACCGTTAGAACACAAACTCTATCTTCTCCGTGAGTTTGGCATACCTCTTCAATAAATCTCTTATAAATTAACTGAACATTCCCAAGTGAAGAGACTTGTTTATCCTGATGCGCTACTTCGAAGACTTTAATCTCTTGAAGCACCTTTCGAATTCGTTTAAAGAGTGGATCATCTGAGGTTAAGACCTATTGGAATAATCACTGATAGATCCCCTGATTTCTGAGGCGCATAATAATTCGGGGGGGTGTAGTTTTTCCAGAATAGAAGAAGGGATCCCCTGTCTTTTAACTTCATCCAGTGAATTTTTAAAGGGGTTAAAATTAACCTATCTTGATCATTGACCTTGTGCATATAATTATTAAACCTCTTGCTTAATTAAGGGTTCGTCGATTTTCTGGATTATTTTGGCCGCTTTCAATTTGAAGTCGAAAATCGGCTCAAAAGTACCAGAAAATCGACAGGACCCTAATTACGCAAGAGGTCTAATCTATCTTTATGGTGACTTGGTCATGCTCCCCAGCTTGTATTGAAATCACAGGATCATTCTGAGATTCCATAATCTTGAGAAGCTGAGGAGCCAGATGATGTCCCCTTGCAATTGCGTGCTTAAACCATATTCTAGCCTGATCTAGATTTTTTTCTGTTCCGTTGCCAGTCATATAACATATAGCAAGTTCGCACTGCGCATTTGGATGTCCATCTATACTAGGGTCATTGATTCCTTGAGCCGCTTCTTTAAACATGTTAAAGGCTTCTGTAAAATTCCTAATTTCCTTATTTTTCATGCCAAGAACATAAAATTCCACGTAAACTTCATTCAAAGCATTTGGATGTCCATTCTTATGAGCCTCAATAAATTGCATCATCGCTTCCTGAGAATTTTCCTCACTCCTATACTGCATAGCAAGACGGAAGCAATCTTTAGCTTTATTGTTAGTGAGCTGGTTGGGATTGCTAGAATTTACTGTATTCACAACAGGTCCAGGAATAGGCTCATAGCCCATGGAAGATTTGTTAGAAGAAAAACAACAACACAAAAAACTCATAAAGACCACCTAATTGCCCAAAAACTTTTAATCCGGAGACTTCCGTAATAACGTCTTGGCTTGTTAATAAATTTGCTTTAGATATTATGATTTAATTTTATTTTGTCAATATTTTTAGAACATTCAAGAATATAAGGATGATCATTTTCAAAGCTTTTTATCCAAATCTTTAGAGCTTTTTCATAGAATTCCAACGCTACTGAGCTTTTCCTAAAGAAGCATAAGCCTGACCAATATTGTTGTAGCTTGTAGCTACATCAGGATGCTCATCACCATAGGCCTTGATCGAAATTTTCAAGTCTTTCCAATGGTATTCTAAGGCTTCTTGGTATTTACCTAAAGAAGCATAAGCTTGACCGATATAGCTGTAGCTTGTAGCTACATTAGGATGCTCGTCGCCATAGGTCTTGATATCAATTTTTAAGGCTTTCTGATGGTATTCTAAAGCCTCTAGGTATCTCCCTAAAGAAGCATAAGCTTGACCGATATAGCTGTAGCTTGTAGCTACTTCAGGATGCTCATCGCCATAGGTCTTAATTCTAATCTTTAAAGCTTTCTGATGATATTCTAAGACCTCTTGGTATTTCCCTAAAGAAGCATAAGCTTCACCGATATGGCTGTAGCTTGTAGCTACATCAGGATGTTCATCGCCACTTGAGATAAAATTTTAAGTATACACGTTGGTATTCTAAGGACTCTTGGTATTTCCTTAAATAAGCATAAACTTCAGCGATATGCCTAGAGCTTGTAGCTACATCGAAATGGTCATCGCCATATGTGTTGATATAAATCTTTAAGGCTTTTTGATGGTATTCTAAAGCCTCTTGGTATTTCTCTAAAGAAGCATAGGCCCCACCGATATAGCTGTAACATATAGCTACATGAGGATGCTCATCGCCATGGAAGTTGATAAAAATCTTTAAGACTTTCTGATGGTATTCTAAGGCCTCTTGGTATTTCCCTAAAGAAGTATAAGCTTGACCGATATCCCTATAGCTTGTAGCTACATAGAAAATGTCATCGATATATGTGATATAAATATTTAAGGCTTTTTGATGGTATTCTAAAGCCTCTTGGTATTTTCCTAAAGAATCATAAGCTTTACCGATATTGCTATAGCTTATAGCTATATCAGGATGCCCATCGCCATATGTGTTGATGTAAATCTTTAAGGCTTTCTGATGGTATTCTAAGATCTCTTGGTATTTCCCTAAAGAAGCATAAGCTGCACCGATATGGCTGTAGCTTGTAGCTACATTAGGATGCTCATCGCCATAGGTCTCGATATCAATCTTTAAGGCTTTTTGATGGTATTCTAAGGCCTCTTGGTATTTCCCTAAAGAAGCATAAGCCCGACCGATATTGCTGTAGCTTGTAGCTACATCAGGGTGCTCATCGCCATAGGTTTTAATCCTAATCTTTAAGTCTTTCTGATGGTGTTCTAAGGTCTCTTGGTATTTCCCTAAAGAAGCATAAGCCTGATCGATGTCGCTGTAGCTTGCAGCTAGATGAGGATGCTCATCGCCATAGGAAATCTTTAAGGCTTTCTGATGGTATTCTAAGGCCTCTTGGTATCTCCCTAAAGAAGCGTAAGCCTCACCGATATTTTTGTAGCTCTTAGTTACTTGAGGATGCTCATCGCCATAGGTCTTTATATTAATCTTTAAGGCTTTCTGATGATATTCTAAAGCTTCTTGTGGATTGCCAAGTTGACCATTCATATTTCCCAAATATAACAAAGCTTTGACATTGTTAGGATTTAAGGCCACAGCTTGATGATAGGCTTCTTGCGCTTTTCTGTATTGGAGTGTCTTATCGAAAACCTCTGCTTGAACAGAAGGACTTTCTTCATAGAAAGTTTGATCCTTTAAAGATCGGATCTCTTTTGTGAAAGAAAATTCTTCCATACTTTTATGGAAAGGCAATAGAACACGATAAATAGCATGTAATGCTTCGATATGAGATTCATTAGTGTAAAGTAAGTTAGGATCTTGAGGCTTTTCCTCTTCAGAAAAGCATAAATATTCCCTCTCATCTTGATAGAAAAGATGCGCTTCAAAACGCAGGATTCAAAACTTGCCTTAGAGCGCTTTTCAGATTTTTAGCTCCTTCTGCAGAAATCAGTTGCAGACGATTTAGCTCTTCAATTCTGGAAAAGGTACCTTTCTCTTTAAGTGTACAAATGAGAGATAAACAACTCAAGCACTCTTGGAAGGGACGATACAGCTCTTTTTTGATTCCAAATGCTCGAATCTTTTCCTTTTGCTTGGTTAAATTAGGTCGAAATTCTTCTAGATGACCCATTAATAAACGTAAAGCTAACTCATGACGATTGGTGTTATGTCTCATCTTTTGATCTAAGATAGCTTTTTTTTCTTTGTTATATTTTTCCAACAGCTTTTCGCTTCCTGCAACCAGACAAACATGACTCATCGCATTGGTGAGGATAATGTTACGATCAATCCATGGCTGCTGTTCAAATTGAGCTAGTTTCTCGGGAGTTCCCATGAGTTCGTAAAGACCCGGGATCCCCAAAGGAGTGTTACCTCCGGAATCTAGGCTAAAACCTGAAGGAGTAGGGCTTGGATGGAAGGGATCGATATAAGAGAAGACGGGAAAGGCGGTTTCTCCTAAATTGATGACCAGCAACTCAAGGATTTTTGATAGGGTACGAAAATAGGATAGAGCTGCTTGTGTCTCTTTTTCTAGAATAAAAGCGAACTCTAAATCAGAATAGGGACACATCTCTCCTCTGGACATGGAACCTAAACCTAGGCAAGCCCACTTAACAGGAGAGGGGCCCAAAAGATTTTGAGCCTCTGTTATTAACTGACTTAATACTTTCTTATAGGATTCTGTAAGTTCAAAGAGAATTTGCTGAATCTCATTTCCATTGATAAACTGCTGTTTTATTTTTTGACGAATCGTTACAAGTTCTTGGCGATATTTTTCTATGATTCCTTTTGTTTTTGGCGTTTTGATTCCTAAGCTTTCTAGACAGCGCGCTTCAATTTGATGGATCTGATCGAATAGGTATTTTTCAAAAAAGGGATGTGTGTTCTTTTTTTGTAAAATGGCGAGAGCGCCATTAAAAAACTGAGCTGCTTTTATAAATTCCTTTTTCTGAATATAGAAATCGCCCAATCTTTGTAGAAAAATAATCTGTTCTTCTAGTAAGTTGAGTTTCTTAGCTTTGATCAGACATTGGAAAAAATATCCTTCGATATCCTCAGGGAGTTTCTTTAGATGGTATTCATCAGGTAAACGTTCGCGAGTCCCTAAGAAATGGTGAAAAATTTCATCTCTTCCCCAACGAATGGCTAAATCGAGGGGCATTTCATGATTATCATTGGCGAGGTTGAATGGGGCATCCTTTTTCATCAGCAAGTCAAAACTTTCTACATGTCCATGTTGGCAAGCCAAATGGAGAGGCGTATTGCCTGTCTGATCTCGGGTGTTGGGGTCGGCACCTCTATCCAATAAACATTGCACGATCTCGGGTTTAGAATCTCCACAAACGGCTTGATGTAAGGGAGTCTTTCCGGAGCTATCTTTGCCATTAATGAAGGGTTTTAAAAGAGCTAATTGAAGCAGATCGTTTAACACTTGCAAGCGGCCATGAAAGGAAGCTGCATGCAGGACAGTTTCTTTCTCATAAGATGGGATGCAGGGGTCGGCTCCTTGATTTAAAAGGAGTTGAACAACGGTTGGTTGTCCCTGAATGACAGCTAGGAAAAGGGCTGTTTTACCATCTAGATCGCGTTTATTAATCAGCTCTTTTTGTTGAGCCAATAAACCTTGGATTTTCTTCTCATTTCCCTCTTGAACTAATTTGTGAAGAAGAGTTTGTTTGGACGAATTAGTGTGAGAGAAATTAATCTCTTGCGGACTGGGAGGACTTGGAGTCGATGATGGAGGAGTAGGCGTGTGCGAGAGAACTTTCTGTTCTTTGATTGTTGAGTATTCAGCCAAAGGGGTGATCAAAGTTCTGCCAGTGATAGAACTATTTCTCATGTCTGTATTCAATTTTAATCTCTTTAAAATTCAGGATGAAACGAATCTTAGTTTTCCTGTGTCTTTCTTTCAAGTATTATTTTTAGTAGTCTAGGGCAACAATCGCGCGCGCAATTGTTGCTGGCCCACGCCTAGCGTTACAGCAATTTTAAACACTTGCCCCCTAAATGTTCAGTTTCAGGACATAGGTAACAACTTGTGTTAGGGGCATAGATTAGGGACCTTGCCTCATGAAATAATAATTAGGAGCAACATTCTTATAGGCTATAACTGCAACAATGATCACCAAGATCCATTTAAACGTCGAAGCAACTGCTTTCTCTGTTTCTGTCATGACAAACCTCATAAATTATTGAGATTATCATAACAGAATCGTTCTTAAGAAGAATCTACAGACATTTATTTAAGTTGTGGCGGCTGGTGATACGACTGTTATTCCTTCCATTAGTTCTAAGCAGCGGCAATTATCTCTTTTTTTGCGTTAATGGAAATAGGGATATATGCGTAGTCTTGAGAAGTTTTCAAGTATTTCGCAAGCTCTGGGATTTTAATTTCGTGATACAGTTCTTTAAAATCTAAAGCGTCTTTTTTCAAGAAATCCAGAATATAGAAGCGAAGATATATTTCTGCTGTAGGAGCTATTCTTGCAACAGCGTCCCCTTTGTTTTCCCATTTTAGAACTGCACTGTGTGAATAGCCAAAGAGATGTCCAAAAACAATTGTTGTAAAAGAAAAATATTCGCGGATAAACTTAATTTCATTTCCTGTTAATGGAGTTTTTTTGTGGCATAAATGCAACAAAACCGCTTTTTGCAGTTTATTAAAATCGATGTCAAGAATAAATTCACCTCTCATCTCAACCATTGGAACATTGGTTAAGTGAACTGGAAAACCAAGTCCTTCAAACATATATGTTTTTTCGATTTTAGTTTTCATAATTTATTTTGCTCCTAAACGGATTACTGTAATAATTAATAAACAACACTCTTCAAAACTAATGATTATTCTGCATGGTTCATTATTTATTGTATTTCCACGAATGGCATAATTCCAGGCTTTAAAGACATTATCCCAAGTATCTTTTGCTTTCTCGTGATAACCATTATTGAGAACCTCTAAAACATTTGGGAGCGATAAAAAACGCTCTTTCCTTCGATCCAAAGCGTGCTTTGAGAATCTATACTGGCCTTTATTAAGGCATTCCCTTACTCTAGCCAAAAGGTCTGGAATTTTCTCGGTTTTCGTTTCTTTGGTCATATCTTGGTCGGTTTATTTTATTGTAACTCAGTTGCGAATTAAAATTCAATAACTAAAAAATCAAGCACACTTTCTTCGAGACGTTATACGCTCGACAATAGACGTTTTAGCTCTTTCTTTGATCGATAGAGAACAGCATCAACAAAATAGGGTGATTTATGTAATCTTGGGGTAATATCTCAATCATATTGAGAAACTTTTTTTGAATTAACATTGTGAATGAAGAAGTGATTCGTATTTTCGAAGAAGCGCAAATTCCCCGTCTTGCAGGAAGTGGGTTTATGAATCGTTTATAACGCGAGTTTTGGATAAGGAATTGTCTATTCATGGATCTTTTCTTCCATTTTTGAAAAATTTTTTCTCGCCTTTAGGCGCTGGGCTAATAGCTTCGAAAAAATTTTCAAATCTGAAAGAAAATCTCTAATGAATAGACATAATTCCTTATCCAAAACTCGCGTTTTATAATAAACAAGGCGAATTAATTTTTAATATTAGCAATATTTTTAGAGCATTCAAGAATATAAGGATGATCATTTTCAAAGCTTTTTATCCAAATCTGTAGAGCTTTTTCATAGAATTCTAGCGCTACTTGAGCTTTTCCTAAAGCCTCGTAAGCCAAGCCCATGTTGTTGTAGATTTGTGCAATATTGGGATGTTCATCGTAAGCCTTGCTCATAATTTTTAGAGCTTTCAGATGGAATTCTAGTGCTTCTTGGTATTTCCCTAAAGAAGCATAAGCCCGACCGATATGGCTGTAGCTTATAGCTACATCAGGATGCTAATCGCCATAGGTCTTGATATAAATCTTTAAGGCTTTCTGATGGTATTCTAAAGCCTCTTGGTATTTCCCTAAAGAAGTATAAGCTCGACCAATATTGATGTAGCTTGTAGCTACATTAGGATGCTCATCGCCATAGGTTTTGATCGATATCTTCAAAGCTAGTTGAGCTCTTTCTAAGGCTTCTTGCGGATTGCCAAGTTGATTATTCATATTTCCTAAATATAACAATGCTTTGACATTGTTAGGATTTAAGGACACAGCTTGCTGATAGGCTGCTTGCGCTTTTCTGTATTGGAGTGTCTTTTCAAAAACCTCTGCTTGAATAGAAGGACTTTCTTCATAGAAAGTTTGAGCCTTTAAAGATCGGATCTCTTTTGTGAAAGAAAATTCTTCCATACATTTATGGAAAGGCAATAGAATACGATAAATAGCATGTAAGGTTTCGATATGAGATTCGTTAGCGTAAAGTAAGCTAGGATCTTGAGGCTTTTCCTCTTCGAAAAAGCATAAATATTCCCTCTCATCTTGATAGAAAAGATGCGCTTCCAAGCGCAGGTTTAAAAGCGGTTTTACCATCTAGATCGCGCTTATTAATCAGCTCTTTTTGTTGAGCCAATAAACCTTGGATTTTTTGTTCATTTCCTTCTTGAACTAATTTGTGAAGAAGAGTCTGTTTGGACGAATTAGTATTAGAGAAATTAATCTCTTGCGGACTGGGAGGACTTGGAGTCGATGATAGAGGAGTAGGCGTGTGCGAGAGAACTTTCTGTTCTATGATTGTTGAGTATTCAGCCCAATGGGTGATCACAGTTCTGCCGGTGATAGAACTGTTTGTCATATCTGTATTCAATTTTCATCTCTTTAAAATTATTGACGTAATGGTTTCAATTCCTTATCCAAAACTTGCGTTATCAAGGATCATTCTTTTTTTCTTAGGCTTTTTTCAAGTTTTTCATTATAAAATACATTTTCCGAAAAACTTTTTTTCTGTTCCTCAAGAAAGGCTTGGGCTGCTTTGCAAAAAGGTATTAAAACACGAAAGATCTCTAAAAACTCCTTAGAATCTTGCTCATTAAAAGTAAAAAAATCATTAGAACTTTGACTATCTTTAGCATCAATAATAAATTCATTTTCTGACTGATAGAAAAGCTGTGCACGCAAACGCCAATTCATAATTAGTTTTAGGATTTTTTGAAGATTCTTTGCCCCTTCGGTGATAAAAATTTTTTTTTCTTTAAGTTTCTGAATGATTTCAAAGGTGTTTTTTGCCTTAATATTATGATAAAGTGCTAGAGCTGCAAGGATTTTTTGTAGTGGATGATATAAATCGTCTTTTAAATCTATCTGAGTTAAATCCATGCCATTATTATTGATTAGCGATTTACATTCTTCAAGATAGGTTTTTAAAAGCTGCAAAGAACGAGTTTGACGTAATTGTTTTCCTAATAGACTTTTTTTGCTATTCAGAATGTGATCCACTTGTTTCGTGTAATTATTGAATAATATTTGATTACCCATCATATAAGATGCATGTACTAAAGCATGGACAAGATTTAATTCACTTTGATGTTTTTCAAGAAATTGCTCTTCTTGAAAAAAAGCTAACTGTTCAGGTGTGCCTATCAATTCAAAAATACCGTTTTTCCCTAAAGGCGTTAGTCCTGTATGATCCGATGCAAACCCGTTAGGGGTAAAACTGGATTTTTGTCCCATTTTTATTTCTTCAGGAGGTATCACGTCAAACTTAGTTTCACCCAAATTTATAATTCTTAGTTCTAGAAATTTGCTTAATGTGCGAAAATAATTGCAAGCTACCGGAGAATTATCCTCAATAAGAATAGCAAATTTCACTTTGGAGTAAGGATTCATTTCATTGCGACTCATTAAGCCCAAAGCAATGATGGCATACGATGTTGGAGGATTTTGTTTAAGAAGTTTTATGGCGTTTTTTATAAGCTCACTTAATAAATTTTTAAAGCTATAAGTCAACTCCTCCTGTATTTGTTCAATGGGTTTGTAAGGAAATTTTGCCTCCACTTCTTGCCTAGTGGTTTTCAAGAAATGGCGAAAGTTTTGAAGGTAATCAACATCTTCTGCAGAAGTTTTAATTTCAAATTCCTTTAAAAAATATCCCTCTAAACGTTCTAATTTTTTCAGGAGGAGCTTTTGATACTCAAAATCGATCTCATAAAGCTGCGCGGCGGCTAAGGCATTATTGAATATTTTAGCTGCACGTGCATACTCTCCTTTCTCAAAGAAAAATTCGCCAATTTTTTCTAAATAAAGAATTTGGTCAATCTTATTCTTAGCTTTATAGGCTTGCTCAAAGCATGAAAGATAATAGGCTTCATGATCTGAAGACATAGGAGGAGGAGCATCCGCATGAGTAAATAAATCTTTGGAAGGATCTATTAACAACCGTGCTGCATTATCTTGTTCCCATTTGATCGCTAGTTGAAGAGGTGTATGACCATTGTCATTTATCGCGCTTCTGTCAGCATTTTTTTCTAGAAGAAGCTTAGCACTTTTCAGATGCCCATGTTTGGCAGCCCAATGCAAAGCAGTGTAGTTATAAATATTCTTGGCTTTTGGGTTAGCTCCATGATTAAGTAATAATTCGACAATATCAGGCTTAGGGTCCCCCCACACAGCTTTATGAAGAGGAGTTTTTCCGTCTGAATCTGCTTCATTAATAAGGAGATTCCATTCTTTCTTTTGTAAAAAAATCTTTAAGATATCAATTTTATTGTTAAAAGCTGCATAGTGTATAACATTTTCTTTTTCGCGACTTATAGCTAATAAATTGACATTGTAAGAGATAAGTAATTTAACAACCTCCAAATGGCCATGTATTGTAGCTAAATGAAGAGGGGTTCTTTTTTCACTATTAAGGGCTTCTTTTTCAGCATTTGACTTTAAAAGAAGCTGAAGATTTTCTATATCCCCTTGTTCTGCTGCAAGGTGCATGAGGGATCTTTTTCGCGTATCAACAATTAGTAATAATTGTTTGATTAGTTGAAAATCTTTAAGCACTGCTTTAATATAAGAAATTCTTAAAGTAGTTTCTTGATTTTCGAATTGCATCAAGCCTATATAATTTTTGTTGTGCTCCTCTTCCGTTGCTTGATATTTAGCAAGAGTTTTGGCCGCATAATAGATGGGCCATGGAAGCTTCAAAGAAGGTTCAGATACATCGAAGATCTTCTCCATAAGATCCAATTTATTAAATATGGACTCTAATTGTTTTTTCTCAAAAGCCACATTTAAGCAATGAAATAAAGGATGAATGACAAGCCAATAGATTTTACGAAGGGCCTTTTGTTCTTTTTGTGTTAAAACACAATGGGTTTGAGATTCAACTTTAGACCCCTCATCATTTCGTTCCCCATAAAAACAGTGAAGACGTACTCGGATAGAGAAAATAGCAGCAACAGCTTCTTTCAGGACATCCCCTGTTCTTGGTGAAAATATTTCTTTATTCACTAAGTCATCGATAATATCCAAGGTATTTACCTTTTTCACTCCAAAATAAAGAGCCAAATCACTGAGGGTGTGGTTTAACAATTCCACATACTGTTTTTTAATATTTAAAATCGGGGGATTAATATCGGTCCATCTTTCCATAAAATCTTTATAGCGCTCTTTTAAATAAGCATACGAACTTTTTTGGCGGTTAGCAATACACTCTATTTCTGCATCAAGAATATTCCACATATCTGTTTGGTACTGTTGAAAAAGTTCGGGGGTACTTTGTGCTAGGCTGATGGATTTTTGCACTGTGTGATTAATGGTAGCGGGATCATTTAAAAATCCATTTTGAAGATTTGCCATCTTGGAAGGTGTTCCAATAAGACCCTGATCTTCTGCCGGATTTCCATCGATTTGGAAACCAAAAATTCGTGACTTTCGGAGACAACTAAAAGCACTAAGGAGCGGATCATTTGACTCTTTCTCCCCTGATTCGCCTAAAGTAAGCGTCAACAATTCAATGATAAGAGCAAGATTAACAAAATACTCTTTATATTTTTCGTCCTCTATAAGTATCATCCATTCAAGATCGGAATATGGAGAGGGTTCTTCTCTGCTAACAGACCCCATCGCTCTAAAATCGTAATTACACGGTGGTTCTTCAGCTAAAATTGCATAGGCATCTTTTAAAAGTGAGTGAAAAAAAATTGTAAAATGCTTGAAGATATTCGTTTGTATCTGACGAATTTCAGACGGTTTTTTTTGCAACATTCCTTGAAATTCTGGATTCAAAAATATTTTCCTAAAATTTTCTAAATTTTGTGAATATTTTTGGGTTAAATATGTGGTACTAGTTGCAAACTCTCCTTTTTCCCCTTTCTTCATGATATCGAAAAACTCTTTAAAAAACGCTTGTGCCGACGGATTGGAATGGAGAAGTACCTCACCTGCTTGTTGATAAAAATATTGGATGAGTCTTTTATCTTTTTCAGTACAGAACGCTTTAAGAGTATCAATTTGATTTAAAGCCGCTTGAAAACCTTCCCTATCTGCCTTTTGAACGGATAATTGAAGTTTATTTTCCAGATGCTGATTACTTAAAAGATGTTTCTCTATAATTTTTAGACATAATGTTGAGGCCGCTTCATGAACTTCTTTAGGGTCGGTAGAAATGGCAAACGCTTTAACATAATAGCGCATGGATTTTAAACAAGATTGTAAATATTGAGCTCCCTCGTCGAGATGATTTGCGAACCAATTACCGATTTCTAGTGCCAACTGCCGCTGTTCTTTATGTAATGTCGCAGAATGTAGAAGAAGCGATTTTAATTGTCTAATGAGCTGATTAAATTCCTCAGGTGTTAATGTAGGTAATAACAACAGAATATTGTGATAAATTTCTTGTATTTCTTCAAGAGTTGTTGTTTCATTCACATAAAGCAAAAAATGCAAAATTGTTTTAAAATTTTCCTTTGAGTTATTGGATTCCGGATGCTTAGCTTCATTTTTTATATCGTGGACCGCTATCGAAGAATAAAACTCTTTATTGAGAGAAATGCTCATAAATTGATTCCTTATGCATTGATTAATAAAAGCAATTTAGATTGCGTGTAGTTTCTTCTCAAAAGTGAAAAGACATCAGGTTCTAGCCTGGCAGCGCGTTTAAAAGCTTTTTGAGATTCCTGAATATTTTGCTGTTTTTCATAACATAACCCCTTGAGAACATAAGATTCGGCTTGTTTATCATGCACAAGAGCCAATTCCACATACTCTAAAGCCTTTTCTATATGATCCAGAAAAAACAATCTAGTCGCTAAATTGTGATAAATATAAAACTCCTTCTCATTTGTATAAATATCCGCCATCTCAAGATAATAGTCTTCCAGCTCCCCAAGTGTTTTCAGTAATAAAGAATATATGACAACACCATTAAAATTTTTTCTGCTATATTCTAAAAGCCATTCATAATCATCACTGTCGACAAAAGAACTCATAGCTGAAATGGTACAGAGTGCTTTTTCTGAATGACCCAAGAGATGATGAGCATAAGCAGCAGCAGTTAACACTTTAACAGAATTGCTTTTTATAGAAATGATGATTTGGCATGCTTCTTCACTGATCTCTAAGACTTGATAAATCAGAGAATAAATATCGATCAATATATCACTTTCTGTTTTAGATGAATCATTTATACTGAAACAGAAATTGACCCATGCATAAACAGCATTTACATAATCCTTAATGAAGATGTGTAATTTAACTTTATTCTTATAAAATTGCATAGATTCTTCAGAAACTAAATTTCCATGTTGAGTATCATTAAACATTTTTGAAAAGTAGTGATAATAAGAAGTCAATTTATAAACGACTACTAAATCACAAAAAGCATAAATTAATTTATGTTTGTTTAAGCTTTCTGAAGCAACTGATTGGTTAAAAATATTAAATATTAATTTAAGAGTCGATGCATTGATATCTTTTTTATGAAGCTTTTTCCACGAATCAACAAGTGCTTTAGTCAATTTTGTGACTAGCTGGGACTTCTTTTCTAAAGAGATATAAAGATCTGTCTTAAGAGCATGCAAATAAAGATCTTCTGCTCTTATTTTTGGATTGTCAATATAAGAAACAATATCCCCCAATCTTTCGAAGAACTTCCAAGACAAATTTTTTTGATAACAAGTATCGATAAAGTTTTCAAAAAATAGAGTTTCTTCATGTTTATCATACTTAGAATCTTTTTGTTCTTTTATTCTCTGATTTAATTGGCTTTGACACTTAACAGCTGTTAAAGAAAGATCCTCTTTGTTTTGATAGATCCAAGCAAAGGAAGCTCCACGAAAAAAATTCACATATTGGTAACAAAAAGGATTGATTGTTTTTGGTAAAAATAATTGATTACCTTTAAGTTTTTCCTCAGAATGAAAAATCTTAATTAGATTATAAAGCCACCAACCGATGACAGGAGAAAGTGAGATTAACTGATTTCGATAGGTTTGATAAATGGAAAGTGCAAATTCAAAATCCTTTTTATTTAAGTGATCTAATATATCGATTAAAATTGAATGTAATTGAACACTATCATTATTAGATTTTTTAATACTTTCAAGACATTTTTGCGATTTCTCTCTTTCCCCTATCACTGCATACATTTCTGCAAGATTCAGATTATCTTTTCGAAAAGTTTTTTGATTAGAAACAGATGTCTCTAACAAATGGATCGCATGTTGAGAAAAGCCCTGACCCCAAAAAAGAGCATAATTTTTGGATTCAGGATCCCGGTTCATGTTATTAAATAAGTTTTGAGACCTTTTAAAAAAGATCTTCCATCTTTCAGAAAATAAATGATTATAATTTATTTTCCATTTTCTTAAGTAGAGAGGTTTCCAGAGTTGATTGTCTTCAGCTATCGATTTAAAGCGTTGACAAACTTGTGCCAGGCGGCCCAATTCTTTCTTTTCTAGAAAAGAGAATATTTGAACAGCGGTTTCATTTGGGATAGGAAAAGAAGAATCCGATAAATCAATATGACTAAACAAAAATCCACCTAACTAAAAAATGCATGGTTAGAAAGCTTTGCTTCTAAATTGTTGAAATCGCTGTTTTATTCATTATTTCTTTTGAGGATTCCTTGTCGGGATGAACCCTGCCTAATCTTTTTTTGCAGGACTGCTAGGTAAGTTGCCTCTTTAAGTCAGTTTCATTAAAATATTTTTAACTTCTGCAATGTTATCTCTTGGTGTTATTTCTAGAAGTTCTTTAACAATCGACTTTGAATACGAATTGAATTTCTTCTCCTGCCAGTAAGTGACAAGTAGTCCCAAAATATCTACTGAGCCTGCCCTAACAGCATTATGCAGCGGTGTGTCGCCATTTGAATCTTGGATAGTGACTTCTGTCCCATGTTCAAATAAAACAGAGATCATTTGTTCATTAAGGTTAAAAACAGCATCATGTAAAGGCGTTTTTGAACCATCTTCGCAATTCGTCTGTGCATTTACGTTAGCGCCATGAGTTAATAACAAAGAAGCTAACTCCAAATGACCCTTAAAGCAAGCGATGTGAAGAGGCGTTCGATCATATTCACCTAATGCATCAACGGGTACGAAAAGATAAATAAGCAAAGATGCAATGGAAATCAGTCCGGCTTTCGCAGCACAATGAATAGGCTGACAGCAATCTGAATAGGGTAATTTAGTGGATAGTAGCGGATCAGCTTCGTGATTGAGAAGATAATGAGCGACTTCTTTATGGCCATATAAGATGGCCAGATGTAAAGGAGCTAAGCCTTCCTGGTCCCATCGATTAATAAGCGCTTTCTTATTTTCAGGTAGCATATTATCCAGTTCTTGTTCTAGGTAGCCAAGATTTCCCGTTTGGCTGGCCTCCCATATATTAGTGGGTTGAGTTTTTCTTATAAGTTCCTTTTTTGTTGATGCGAGTTGATTATTTTCTTCACTTAATGCCACTTTATTCATTTGTTGTGTTAATTCAGTCGTAAAATTAAGAACTCTGCCGGAAAACCGATTTTTTTGCTTCAGTTCGTTTTGTAAATCTTGTTTTATTTGTGCTAAATCCACAGAGGGATCCATTTTAAAATCAAGTTTAAAGCTGAAAATTTTTTGAGCTAATTCAAGCTTGAAAGCTGTCAACAGCTTCTTTCGACTTTCCGCTGTGAGTGTGATGGGTCTATGTTCTTTTATGTATCTCTCTCTTGTGTTCAGAAAATTTTCATAATCCTTTACCTGTGATCTATATAATACATCATATCCATCATCCAAAGCCTCTTTGATTTCACTATAATCTCTTTCTGATAAGGGTTTAGGTTTTTCTAATAGATCCGTAATCATTTTAACTCGCAAATCTGCCACTTTAATCATGAGGGTTGTATTTCGATTGAGCAGTTCATCAAATGCTTGGATACGGCTTTGAAAATTAATGATCTTTTTTTCTTCTTTCTCCAGTTTCGAAGAAATTTCGTTGATTTGACTAGCGCGACTGCTTTCAAAATGAAAACTGTTAAGATTGCCTTCAATCATCTTTTCTTCCCTTTTTTTGAACCATTCACTGTCATAGTGAATCGATGGTTTTATGCTACAAAACCTATGTATATACAAGCAATATAAAATTTTAAATGTAATTAATGTAAAATTTCATTAGAATTTGAAATTTTTGATTGGTTATCAAAATGTAAAGAAATCAATATATAAAATAGGTAATACAATGGTCAACTTCCCCCATAGAATTGAAGGGCCTACTCTAGATACACTTTTAGAAAAAGCTAATGAATTGGAAAATGCAGCGTTAAGAGATCTTGTTCTTAGTAGGCTCAGAGATGTTAACGAAAGGATCCAACAGATTGCTCATTGGCCCGCTCATGAAATCGAGGGCGAGATTAGCTGGCTCAAAAAAACATTTCTTTCGAAGAAATTCTTGGACGATTTTAAGAGCAACAATAATTCTGAATTTGAGAACAACAATAACTCTGAACCTGACGAAAAATTAAAAGACGAAAAAGAACGTGTTAGAAGGATTTTGAGTTCTGCCAAACTTATCTTGGGCATGAGAATCCCTTTCAATACGAATATAAAAGTAAGACCAACAAGTGTTTCTATAGGAACCATCATTTCAACCTTAAGAAATATTGAAGAGTATATTCATCAGAAAAACTATGAAGCCGCCCTTAAGTATTTATCCACCTTTCGTTTTGATACCGAAGATGAGGCGGTTATCAAAAAATTGTATTTTTTATTACACCATCTTTTAAGCCATTTAAACCAGACACAATTTGCTGACATGGCGGGTTTCATTGATTATTTACTTACGCATTCTTCTACATTGCCATGGCAGCAGTGTAAACTAGCCGAAGGAATAGCGAAAATGTATATTTCTTATACGGCAAAAACTACATTATCGGGCGGACTTGATCAATTATTTGATCAATTTAAGACGGCCATGCATTTCTATGCCAAGGCCATTCTCATCACAGAACATTATCTACCAAAAAAGGTAAACAAAATCCATCAATCCGCTTCTCAGCTTTTGATGCAATTTATCCGTCACCATTTTATTGACACTAAAAAAATACTAGATAACCTGAATAATGTAGGCAATTCTGAGGAGTTTCGAAAGGTCCTACTTCAAATTCAAACCTTAAAAAACTTTTGCCATCAAAGAGAAGCTTATATCAATTTAAAAAAACTTTACGAAACTTCCCTGAAAATTGTGCAGCGCGAGCTAAACAGAACTTCAGTTTCTGGTCATAACGATAAGGTGGCTTATGAGAATTTCTCTGGGCAGATTCACAAATGCATTAAAGAAGTTAATGAAGTATTGTCAGGTCGTTTAGTTCCTGAACCTCTTTTTGTGACGGAAAAATATAGATTGGCCTTAAAAAAATTTCGCGAAAATATAGAAAAAGAATTTCATCAAAATTCTAAATGGATCAAAGGTGAAGCAGACGTCGAACAATTCCAGAAAAGCGTCAGCCGTCAGTTTCATGATTTGTTAAGAATAATTTTTAAAGACAGCTTTTCACTATTTAATCATCTATCTTTTGATTTCTGTATTATGGGATCTGTAGGAAAAGGAGAACCAAGTCCATTTTCAGATATAGAAGGCATGATTTTAATCAAAAAAGAGAAAGATCTATCTGACATTACCCTTTTGTTTAAGTTGCTTCAATTGCAGATTATATCAATAGGAGAAACAGAATCGCCGTACATATTCACTTGCGCAAGGGAAAAGCCCGGACTTCACATTGATGCTGATATTGCTACGCAAAGATTAATTAAAACTCCATTAGAGATGGCTTCTAAGCAAGGAGCGAAGACGAGTGGAGTTGAAAAAGAATTTCTAGTCAACAGTGAGGAGAATCTCATTCTCCACGCGATCAGTTTTTACGGTACAGATTCACAATTATTTTCTGATTATAAAAAGGAACTCCATAAGCAGTTACCAGAAGGACAACGGCATCGAAGGGCCCTTCAACGCATCATTCAACGTCTCGAAGGCTTAAAAAAAACATGGCCATCCCCTTTAAAAATTCCGACAGTTGTGGATGTTAAAACCCAGTTTAGGGAGCCGCTTAATCACCTCTTGAGTGATTTTGGATTGTATTTTGGGATGGAAACCTCCAACACTTTAGAGATCATCGATCTTTTAATGGTGAAAAATTTTTTTACAGAAGAGAGCGGTCAACTGATAAAAAAAGCCGTGGAATCCATCTACATGATTCGTGTGGGTTTGCATTTCAAATATGAACGACAAAAAGAAACAGCCTTACTGGCAGATATACCAGCAAAACAAAGAGACCCCAATAACAATATCAATGCGTCAAATGAAACAATCGTGCTTTTAAACGAAGAAACAAGCGCTTTAAATCAAGCCTATTGGCTAGTTCTCATGCCACTTTATTATAAGCTTGGACAAATCACTAAAGACGGAAACCTATTAGATGATCAAAGGAATATTAATTTTCTCGATATATTTTTTGAGCAAACAAATTTCGACCTCAATGAATCTGCTATAGCGGCTCTTGTCAGTTTTCTTGTTAATACGAAAGCTTCCATGGAAAAACATTTTGAATATTACAAAAAAATTACGGATCGATTTGAAATAGAAACACTTCGAGGAGCTTATGTAGAAAACTTTAGAGCTTTAGCGTCCGATCAAATAAATACACTAAATAAACTTTATCTTCACCCCACTCGTTCAGCATCGAGACAGTCTGAAGTCCAAATGAGACAAAATTTTGAAGAATTATTAAGGAAAGTGACAACAGACAAGGAGGAAACAAGTGCTGAAGGCTTTTCGGTTTGCATAGAATCACCTGTTTTGAATAAACCCGGCATTCCTAATAATTTTTTTTTAAGAGCAGAAATGATCAATGTCATTCTGGATTCCGAAGGAAAGATTAAGCCTAATTACAAGCATACTGAAAAAACGACAACGTTCTTTCTGGACTTTAAGCAAGTGCCCTTAAACTCTATTCAGTATCCCTTTCATCCTGGAAAAGAACAGGCTGTGACCCGCTTAATGATGAGACTTTTTGGACATGGGGTTTTAATGAGTGATCTGATTAAATTTAGTGTTAAGCATGCTTCCAATAATAATTCCTCTGAATATTTCGTTTTCGTTTCTGAAGTAATTGAAGGAATTGACTTAGCTCATGCGTCAGCAGAACAATTAAAAAAAGTCGACCCAAAACAGCTCAGTGAATTGATTTTATCAGCACCACTGATTATACCCGGAAATAGAGTCGAAGAGAATATTATTTTAAAGCCTTCTAAAAATGAAGCAGGCGAAGACATTTATCAACTTGTCACTATAAATAACGGCATCTCTTGGGCAAAAGCCATCGCGCTGCAAAATAATAACACCTCTAAAATTAAAATTAATTTTTCTGACGTCCTCTTTTTTAAATTTCCTGATCTGATGTTGCATCCGGATGCGACCCGGGAGTTCCTTCTTTTAAAACCGGAATTGATCCTTGAAAATTGGTTTTTGGATCTACGCGCTTGGAACGAGCGACAAAGGTTTCATTTTCCGGAACTAGACAATTGGTCTGATGAGTCCTCTCCGCTTTGCTTTTTCAATAAGGGTATTGGCGTTCAACTTTTAGCACAGTTTGAACGTCTTCAAACTAATTTAAGATCTAGAGAAAGCACCAAAACGGGTAATCTCGCTAATTCTATACCCGCTGATGAAATATTAAAAACAATTATTAGCATAAATAGGGATATAATTGAGAATGTGGGAGAACACATTTATATAAGCTACCAAAATATGAGAAATCTTTCCGTAGAACCTAAGGAAAAAATCGCTAGAATTCGACGTGGCACTACACTTGAAGCTCCTCTAAATGTGGCTAAAGATTCAATAAAATTCGCACGACCTGAAGAGATATTGAATGAAATTGCAGATCTTCACGCTCATTATAATCAAGTGCATGGATTTTACTATATTGAAGGCAATCGTATTGCTAAGTTGGAAAAAGGTTTTGAACAAAAAAACAATGAGCCCCCTAACCTTCAATTGCAGGCTCAAATTTTACATGGATTGCTGCTTTTGCAAAACACTCCTGATGATGAATCGAAAATGGTGAAGTTTGAAAAATTAAACTTTTCTCATTGTTATGCACTGACAGACAAGATTTTAAAACAGTTCCTTGAAAAAAGTGGAGACGTCCTCAAATATTTGAATTTGAACTTTTGCCATCAAATCACAGATAAGAGCCTTTTAAAGATAGAGAAACTTTGCCCAAAATTAGAAGAGCTTCACATGCAGAATTGTAACATAAAAAAATTTGGATCTCCCCCTGGCGGTTTAAATAGAGTGTTAAGGGGAAAATCTCTATCTTTCCTTTGGCTGAAAACATTGGATATCACTAATAACGATCATCTTGAAGATATAGGATTTATAGCGCCGAAGCTAGAAAATTTTAAATACGATCCTCTTAATCCGAACTTAAGACCAGTTTATATTGACATCCCTGAGGCAACTCATTCAAAAGCTAAAGAACCACCGGAGAAAAAAAACGACAAAACTAGCGTGGCGAAATCCACGCAAGATTATCAAGGACTCAGTCGCAGTGATTTAACGGCGATCATGGATTCTTGGAAAGATAAACTTAAAAAATTAAATCCCAATATTTTGCAAAGCATTCAAATTTTTGCTGATAAGAATAAAAACAACAATAACAATAACGCCGTTATCGAATATATCAAAAATCTAGTACCTAGACCAATGAGGGAAACAGCTTATATTCTATTAGAGTCTCAAGGTGCTCCAGGCCACACTGAAGATGAGTATTTACATACTTTCTATCAATATCTCTTGAATGTAAGCCTCACGTTATCCGACCATAATCCTGGGAATGTAAGCTTCACGTTATCTGATCATAATCCTGAGAGGGAGAACGCTTCCTTCAAACAACTGCGCTCTTTACTTGCCACTCGTTTTCTTTTCATAGCAGACAACTTCGACTACCCTTTATATATTAATAATTTAAATTCAAAATTAGAAGCTTCTGAAAATCAGATTCAAGAAAATGTCGAAGAGCTAGGCCAAAGCATCGAATCCATTCTTTCCTATATTCAACAAGCGGCAGCCAACATTGACAAGTTGGAGGGAAAAAAGGCTATTTCGGTGATTGGAAACACCGACGTGGGAAAAAGCACCACGATCAATTATTTATTGGGATGTAAGATGTCAAAGTCAAACAACAATCTGATAGATCAAATCGTTGCAGAAAATGCTTTAGCCAAAATTGGTCTAGACGATAAATCGGAAACATTGATACCAGAAAGCTTTCCTATCGAAGATCTTTTTTTATGTGACATGCCCGGCTTTTTAGATACAAATGGTCCCGAATATAGTATTGCTAATGCTGTAAATATAAGAAAGTTATTAACAAAAGCCAAATCTAACGGTTTATTATTTTTAGTTACTTATCATAGTATTGTTGGATTAAAAGCGGTGATCTTTAGAAATTCTATTAGGACTTTAATCAATTTTTTTGGTTCTTCAAAGAATTTAAATGAAAATACGAACAGTATTCTGATAGGAGTCAACCGTGTTCCAGTAGACATAAATTTTAATAACTTGAGAAAGAAAATCCAAGATCTTGCAAAAGAAGAAAATTGGATTTTAAATGACCCTTTTGAACAAATTATACAAATTAATCCACTAGACCGCAGCGGCGAGAAAGATCAGATTATCAAGAAAATTAAAGCATTATCACCTATCAATAATCCTGGAATGTTGCGAACAGCCCTCGATGAAAAAGACGAACTTCTAATCGCTAAGATCACAAAAAAGATTTCGAAAAATATCCAAACTTATTTAGAACAATGGAAAATTGATGAAGTGATCAAGGAATACAAAAAACTGAACTCTCTCAGATGTATTCAGCATCCTTCCGTCGAAAATGAAATCGTTGAATTAAAAACAAATATCCTCCGACAATTACAAGAAAAAAAAACCTCAATGCTAGCTGATGCTCAGCTTGATGAGCCCTTAAAGAGGTTAAAAACGAATTATCAAATGAGCAAGCTGGAAGCCTGTGGCGCATTAGATGAATTGTTTATGCCGGAACAAAAAGCCATCTCAAAACAAGTAGACGAATTTAAAGAGACTCTTAAAGAGATCGAATATAACATGCAATCAAAAGTTAATGCACGGATTGGAGAAGATCTTTCACTGCAAATTCAAGCGTTGACATATCATCTGCAAGATCTATTGAAAAATCAAAGAAGCTCATTAGCAAATATAGATATCATCGAATCTAGGGAGCTCGAAAGTCTATCAAAACAATTCAAATTAGGCGTTATAGGGAATTTACAATTTCTTTTTGAACAAATCGAGAAAGAAATGAAACTGAGGCCCTATAAATATTATTTTAAAGATCAAGTTCGCTTAAAAGATCTTAAACAAATAAAAGAAAGCGAAATTCGGGACGTAATTTTATCAAACCACAAACAGGCGCGACTTTTAGAATCCCAAGCCAATTTCAATTTAGCCTATCAATCTCTTCAAGCCGACATTCGTGAAGCAGTTCAAAAACATTATAAATCCTTACGTGACAAAACCCCCACTTTAGATCATCTAGAGATCTTAACATCGTTTGGTTTTGACCCCGAGCAAATAAAGAAGCTATCATTAGCCCGTAAGGAATTGAAAGCTCTGCTGGATCCTGTCCAAATAGGTTTTTATGAAGAGAACCTTAAAGCTTTGTTAAATTCGATTTATAAAGAAGCCAACCTAGTAAACAAAAAAAATCATATTGAAGAAATATCTCAATTAGTGAAGGCTTTTTTCGCTAAAGATATAATCATAGAAAATGAACTAAAAAAACTCAATGGACTCTTAGAGAGACTTTATAAACTGGATGAAATAACTGCTTATCCTGAGGCTCTTCAGTTAATTACATCTGTTTTAATTGAGCAACCCAGCCAAAAACTTCATGAGATTTTATTAGTGACAGGAGATTCAGGAAATATGGATGTCCAATATCTAACAAAATTGGATTCCCTATTTAACAAAGTAAAATTAGCGTACCTTCTGCCTGCTTGCTTCAAGAGAGAGAAAGTTGAAGCCATTTTGGGAGATCTGAATCAAACCGTCATGAAGAAAGAGCAAATCCGAAGATATGTTGAAGTTCAAAATTTTATAATCGTTCTTACAAGCTTTGAAGAATTAAAGGTCCTTGTTAAGTCATACACGATGGATAATCCCCGTAAAGTCTTGGAAGCATTATCAAATCCTAGTAATATCCTACGCTGCTTAAACAACTTGCAAAAAGAAATCCCCTCTTTGGCTACTGCTTGTAATAAATGGGTTGATTTATTGAAAGCTATACAATTACAGGGTCAACGCTATTACTTCCCACAAGACAATAAGCTGGAAAGTATTAAAAGTGAGTATGAAGTTATTCTGAAAAAATTCTTTCAGGCTCTAACCATTTTATCTCAGTTATTAATTCTTAAATCTCAGATAAACCTTGCAATACAGAATCTAAACAATGAAGCCCAAACTATCGTTAAAAACAATCCTGCGACGATAGTTAAAAACGGTATAGCTTCGACTTCTGGTTTTTCTAGTGCACTGATCGAAAAATTTGAACAGCTCGTAAAAGAATTGGAAGGGCTTTCTACTGAGGCACTAAATCAAGGCCTTCTGGAAGAAAAATCAGAGCTTCCAAGACTCAAAGAAGTGCTGAATGAGACTGAAAATCATATCAAAAATTTTCAAAAAGCAACTCTACAAGAAGCCAACGCAAGTAATGTGAAGTCCATCGTACAGGATATAGCAAACGCTTGTCATTACAAAACATATCTTACGATTCTTCCAACGATTCGAAATATGTTAGCCATCCTAAGTAAAGAAGAGAATCTTAAGAGTTACCATAAGATAATAAAATTATTGCGAATAAGTATAGATGCTTTCCAAAATCCCACGGATCTTGAAAATTATCTTAAGGCAAAAGATTACAGCAATGTCGTTAAAACATATGAGACGCTTGAAAAATTACAAGAGGCATTAAAAGATTACATGCGCGTAGATATTAGCACGACTCAAACTACGATCATCTTACATATAAAATGTCTGTTTAAGGATGCTCAAAGCGAAATAAATTGCGACTTTGCTAGTGAAAAGTATCTTGATTTAAGTCAAACGAAACATTTTCTTAACATTTTGCTTGCCGGTGGCAATTATCCCCCCTTTTTAGATACTCTGCTACAAGAAGGTTGCTCAAGGGAGTTTCTTCATGAAGTAGCCAGATTCAAAAGAGAAGAATTAATAACTCAGTTCCCTACCAGCGATTCAATGTCTTTGACCTATGACCATCGTGAGGCTACACTTGGTGATCTAGCTAAAAAATTGATCAAGCATCAAGCCATTGCTACTCAACTATCTATCCAAAAAGATTTTGAACTCATGATGGATTTGCTATTTGGAAAAATATCTTCCGGACTCCTCATTGATAAGTTGGGATCTAAAGTGCGTGAATTTGACAGTAAAGATTCTTTCATTAATGCTTCTGCAAAAGAAATTCTCCAAACATTTCCTGAATTTGAGCATTTTAATATTCAGGATTGGAATAAAAAAGCTAATGGAATTGATTTTAAAAAAGCTCTTGAAGGTTTAGAATGCATTCCTACACCCGCGCCGGATTTCAAAGATAAATTAAACAAAGCATATTCAATATTTAAAGAAAATTATGATTATTTTGTGGAACAAATCATTCAAAGAAAATTTATTTCGCTTGAGAATATTAATCAGGCAAAAAAATTATCTAAAGAGTTGACTCCTCATGCAATGACTTTATCCCTTCACATGGACAAGACCTGCGAATTGCTAGCGCGTATTTTTGCTCAATGGACTTATCAAAGTGCTTCCAAAGAGACTAGAAGTGTGAATTCCAATTCTACACCTGTGTTGATTAAAGAATCTTTATTGCAACCTCATAGTACACAAGTATTATCTATCTTACGTTTAATAGGTATAGACAATCCGAAAGAAATGGAAAATCATTTAGATCAAATAAAAACAGGTGAAGGAAAATCCATTTCTCTTGGTGTGACCGCCATATTGTTGGGTTTATTAGGCTATGAAGTTAAAGCTACTTGTTATAGTTCTTATCTATCTAATCGAGATGAAAAAGCTTTTTCAAAGCTTTTTCAGGATTTTGGTGTTAAATATAAAATTTCTTACTCTACGATTGACAACTTAATGGATAATATTATTGGAACAGCCTTACCTGATTTTCGCATCCTTATACATGAGCTTCTGAAAGGAGGAAATGATTTAAAACAACGTGTAGCGCATCTTTTTTCATCTGATAATTTGCAAAATTTAAAGAAAAGTTTGTTACTATTGGATGAAGTAGATGTCTTCTTTGGTCCTGACTTTTACGGCTCTTCCTATTCTCCCGTATTTACTCTTCAATCTGCGGGAACACAAGAGCTTATTCGACATATATGGAAGAACAAAGCCTCATTACGTCACATAACCACGAATCAAGAATTAAAAGAAATAATGTCGATGCCATATACCAAAAGCATATTAAGTGAATACCCTAATGTGGCAACTCTACTTGAAAAAGAAATTCTAAAAATGATCAGTGCATTAGTTTTTTTTCCTGATGAGAAAAAACCTATCAAAGAATATAAAGTCATCGACGATCAAATTGGTGATGTGGATCGTGCAGGAAACCTCTATTTTTCCTTTCATTCTTACGAGACGACCTTTGCCTATCTTTACCATCGCGAGCAGAAAGAAATTAAATCCGATACTTATTTGATCCATCACTTAAGTATTCCCTTCACATGCGCGCAGCTTCTGTATTCAGAAATGCCTAAATTTTTCAGTCTTAAGCTTGGATTAACAGCCACATTAAATGAGCTTTCCACAGAAGAGAACAAAATTTTAGATCAATATGAATTTACTCAACGTTCTTTTATTCCTTCAACTTTTAAAAAAGAGAAATTGAAAATCTACAAAACGATAGTAAAAACAGAAATGGATCAATATTTCACAGCGATTAAAGTGCACATGGAAAATGAACTAAGGGAAAATCGTGCCTGTCTTGTAGTTTTTAAAGATACGAATCATTTGAAAAAGTTTACAGAATTTTTAAAATTACACAAATATTTATCAGGCATCACCACACCGGAGATACTGAATGAAGAGGTGCCTGATGATGAAAAAGCAGCGGTTGTATCGAGAGCGATACATCAAGGTAAAGCCACTCTCATGACACGTCGATTCGGAAGAGGAATTGACTTTATTTGCAGAGATGAAGCCCTGAAGGCTAGTGGAGGAGTTCATATAATTCTAACCTTTAATCCAGAAACTCGCACAGAAGAAATTCAGATCTATGGTCGGACCTGTCGTCAAAATGATCCGGGTAGTGTTCATAAAATTCTACTTGTCAGTGATCTGTATGAAAATGGCCATGTAGCTCATAATGTGATAGGCAAAGCCATGCTTGATCAAGCCCAAGCCCTTTCTTCCCATTCACCGGTAGATAGCAGTAATAATAATTCAATCGACGATTCTAGAGAGTTTCTCCTAAATAAGAAAATAGAAAAAGACTCTGAACCTTCCCAACAAGATGATTATACATTTGATAATTATTTAAATGAACAACGGCAAGAAAAATATAATAAACAATTTGCCGATGTTTATAAAACTTTAGAAAAGAATGCAAAATCTCATCAATCTTCGATACGTTTATCCGAGGCCATCAGAGACGGAGACGTTCAGACGGCTCTCGATTTGTTGAGAAAGTTTAACTCATAAAAGCTTAATTCAAGGAAATCTAATGAGTGCAACCCATTTTAATACGAACAATAATAATTATGTAATTCAGAATGTTTCTAGTGATCCGGAAGTGAAAAATAAGAAGCGTGAATATCAGCGTGACATGATTGTAGAATTTGCTCAAAAGCTTTTTCAAAAATTTGATGATCTTTCTAAAGAAGCTACAAAGAAATTAGATTTAAAAACAATAAAATCCTCATACCAGTTTGAATATGATCTATTAAAACAGAATTACTTAATAAACTTTAAACAATTTCTCAAAATGAAAATTGGAAATGGAGTACTGACGCAATACTGTGCAGACTCGCTTATAGATTTCGATAAATATTTAAATGATGAATTTGCACAAGTCAAACAGCAGTTGCTTCAGCTTCCTAATTTGAAAAAGATCAAACAACGATTGCAAGAAATTAGCGAGCAAAATGCAGCACCCAAAGACCTTTGGACTGCCTGTGAAAATGGCTATGTCCACGTTCTGCAAAATCAAATGTTAGATAAATTTCCAAACAAACAAACATTTATCAACCAGAAAAATGCAAATGGACAAACGCCCTTACATATGGCATGCATGTATGGCCATCAAAAAATGGTCGAATATCTTATAGAAAATAATGCCGACATACACAGTAAAGATTCCGACGGTTATCAGCCTTTGCATTACGCAGCCCAACGCGGCCATAGGTTTATCGTGGAAGCTCTTCTGTATAAAGGTGCAAAACCTAATGCTATGGGGGAGTATAATCGAACTCCCCTGCATATGGCTGCATATAATGGTCAGCTAGACGTTGTTGCTGTTCTTCTTCAAAATGATGCAAATGTTAACGCACTGACGATAGCCGAAGACGGCATGAAGACTCCCTTACATGATGCGCTTTTTATGCAGCATCTAGACATCGTCGAGATTTTACTTAACAGTCCGAAAATCGATTTTGAAAAAAGAGACAAAAATGAAAAAACGGTTCTTGCATATGCTGTAGAACGCGGCCTCACTCAGGTCATCATCAGTATTTTCTGCCATTCAAATTGGAAATACGATGCTGTCCTAATCCAAGGCCTATTAAAAACGATTGATCATGCTGAAGAAATAAAAATGCTGTTAAAGAATCCTCTTAAGGCAGCATCTGTGTATCAAAGCAAAACGGTAGATAACAACAAATTCTTTCAAGATCAGATCGATGTTATAGACGAGCATATTAAAAATCAAAATTTCGAAGACGCTATTTTTCATCTTTTATCCTTATTGCCTAAATTGAATAAAATAGCTCATGAAAAATCTCTAACACCCCTCTATGATTCAGTTTTAAAATTGTTACCGCACATGAAAGAGCCGACTTTTTTGCGTTTGGCAGATCCTTCTCAACCTTTATTATCATCGTTGCTCGAACTTTCGGGCGATCTACATGAAAAACAAGGGGAATTGGCATTACAATTGGCTGAATGCTCTCTCAAGTTAAATAAGGACCCTCTTAAACATGCGATGAGTTATTATGCAAAAGCCATTCAAATAAGAGAGAAATATCCCTCTAATTCCAATAATGAACAGGATAGAGCACACCTGGGGGCTTCAAAAATATTCACAAATTGGATTCATAATTCGTTCATTAATAAAAACTATCTTAAAGAGAAAATGGAATCTATAGCTCAACAAAAAGATCTTCAAGGCCTTGAAAACCTACTAAATCAAATAGAACAATTAAAACGCTTTTGTTGTGAAGATCAGGACAAGGCTGTCATTAGACAGCTATACGCAATATTGGAAGAGTTTTTAAACACTTGCTCATTAGATCGTCCGTTTATTAATACATGCCGTTCATTTTTGTCACTCAAGCGTGATATTTTTCCTAAAATTTACTACACAACACAACAATACCATGAAGGACTCCGTTTCTTCCGAGAAAACTTTGCTAAATCTTCTTTAGGTCCTGTAAGAAATTTTCAGGAAAAGATCAATGAATATTTCAAAGACTATTTCAAAATGTATTTGAATGATGCGATGGCTCTCCTTGGTCCTCCTCCCTGTACTTATGATATTCGCGCGCTAGGATCAGGGGGTAAACAGGAAAGAACCCCCTACTCTGATATTGAATATATAATTCTCATCGAAAAGGATCAATGTCGAGACTATTTCGTCAAACTTGCAAACTTGCTTGAACTTCAGATCATCAGTCTTGGAGAAACATCGGGCCATTGCGTCGTTTTTACTTGCATGCATACAAAAAACCCCTCTGGCTTGCATATTGATAGTACTGGAAACCCTGGATTGAGAGGAGAGGATTTCATCCGCACTCCGCAGGATATGGCCCATTTGCAAAATCCCCATAGATCGCGGAGTTTATTTAAACCGGATAATATCGAATGTTCGCTTCTAAGGACCGAAAGTCTCGACTCCACTTCCCCTAAATTGTTTGCATCCTATGAAGCCGGGCTTCAAAACATTCTCAAACCAGAACTTTGTAAAGAGAGAGCAATAGAATTATTTAAGGAGCGATCTAAGGATTGTGTCCAACAATGGAAAAATCCCTTTAATGAAAAAAACATGACCCTGGATATCAAAAAAGGGTACGTCCAGCTATTAAACTTCTTACTTGGCGATTTTGCTTTATACTATGGAGTAGGCAAAGCGAATACGCTCGATATCATTGATGAATTAGTGGAGAAAAAAGTATTTACTTCTCAAAGTGGGATGTTGCTTAAAAAAACTGTGGAGGCTATTTACAAGATCCGCGTACGCATGCACATCCAATACAAGGAACAAAATGAAACCTTTGTAATCGAAGATCAACACAAACAAAAAGCAGACATAGCCACCTTGAAAGAAGGCTACTGGTTGGTTTTAGTCCCCTTGTACTTTCTTATGGAAAAGCAATTTTTAAAAGATGACAACCAGTTAAATTATTCCCGGCCCTTCGATTTGAATAGGATTCTATTTGATCTTCTTCATGAGCGATATGACCCCATTTTGGGATTTGTCAGTTCTGCCATTGAAACCTATGTAAAAGCTACTTTTGAAAACGGCCTGAATAACTCAATTGAATATCATTTTTTAAATTATGAAAAATTTTCAGAGAGATTAGGGTCAAGCGCCTTGAAAAAATCACTGGCACAAAAACGGTTAACATTCAAAAAAATGGAATATCTCCGGAAAGCTTATTTAGACACATTAGAAAATTTAATTCCTTCTCTAGCTCCAGCATTGCAAAAGCTATACCATCTGCCCAATCCTTGCGGTTATCGCCAGTCTGATGCAGTAGGTAAACATAAGTTAAAAAACATACTATTGAACATAACGACTAAGGAACAACAAACAGGACAGGGCTTTGGCGTCGTGATTGAGGGACCCGTTCTCGCTGGTCAGCGCTTTCTAAGTGAGAATGTTATTAATGCGATCATCGATCAAGAGGGAAATATTAAAGATGTTGATAATTGTGGCAATCGTGTAGCCTATTATGAAAAAAGTGAGGAATCTAACAATTGCCATCTGCGTTTTAAACAACAACCAGATCTTTCCGGTCAATATTCTTTTGATCCCGGAAAATCAGAAGCTGCTTCCCGTTTGATGCTGCGTGTATGTGGTCATGGAGCTGCTTTCAGCGAACTCGTAAAGTTTACTTTTAAACATCCTAAAAAGAAAACTAAAACTTATTTAGTTCAACTCTCCATGACGGTGAAAGGAATAAATCTAAAAGATGCCAAACAAGAGGATCTTGAAAATTTAGATAAAAAAAGATTAAGCGATCGTTTGCTGGCTAGCGCCCTCTTACTTCCTGGAGATCTAAGAGAATCCAATTATATTTTAACGACGACTCTTGATGAAGAGGGTAATAAAATTCGAGAGCTTGTTTCGGTCGACAACGATATCTCGTGGGTAAATCCTGTAACAAAACGCGCCGTTTCTCCCGGATATGACATTCATTTCTACGACATCCTTTTCCTCAAATTTTCTGATTTCACCCTTGATAAGAAATCCATTGAAGCCTTTCTATCACTAACTCCAGACCTTTTATTAATGGATTGGTTAGAAGATTTGTCTCATTGGAATGCAAATGTCAGTGCTTACTTTCACGAATTTGAAAATCTTTCCAAAAGTTTTTCTCCCTTATGTTTGTTTGGTAAAGGAATGGGTGTCCAGCTTTTGGCACAGTTTTTTCGTTTACAAGCCTTCCTAAAAGAAAATGCAAATAAACCCATTAAGGCTGATGAAATTTTAAACAACATCATTTTCATAAAAGATGATCATTCCATTGATGTGGGTCTCTTTCTGTATCAAAATTACCAGAAGGCCAAAGGTCTACCAGGAACGCCTTCAGAACAACTCAAGGCGATTACAGGACCTGACTCTGCAAGCTCTTTGAACATGACCCAATCGCAAAGTTCGATGTTTCAAGAACTTCCCAAAACGGCAGAACAAAAACAACTTTGCTCCCCACAAGAAGCCGCGAAGGAAATATATGAGCTCTTAGATTTTAAATTTCAAAAAAATTACATTTATATGCAAAAGGATGGCTATGCCTGTTTACAAATAGGATTCAAAAATCCGGAGACTGGAATAGTTCCGGATCTCCATACCCAACGCGTTGTTTTACAAGGGCTTGTTGTTCACATCTATAAACAATTAAGTCTATCTGATTCTGCAGCGCTCGAAGACACCATCTTAGAAAAGTTTTTGAAAAAATCCTCTGAAACACTTGAATTCCTGAATCTGAATAATTGTAATTTAATAACAGATGGTTGCCTGCCTCTCATTCGAGATTGTTGCCCTAATTTAAAAAAGCTTTATCTGAATGGTTGCAAAAACATCATAAAATTTGAGAATAAATCAATAATAATGCCTGGAAGTGCTTTAAGCTTTCCAAAGCTCACCCACTTACATTTGGCACATTGTCCAAACTTAGAAATTATACATTTAGATGCTCCTGATTTTAAAAATATTGTGGCAAATGATAATCCCAAACTCAAAGAGACTCTTATTGAAAGCAAGCATAAGATTGAGTCAAATTTTGCTCATTGTCCTTCTCTCGAAAAGCTCCAAATCATAAAACTTAGTAAAAAATAAGGGTGTTCATGCTTTAATAGGGAATTTGAATAAATTATCCTAATTGTGAAGGAAAAATTGGCTTTCGCAAATGCAAAAAGCCGTTTTTCATTCAAGTGATGTAAAGTTAATTTTAAATAACGCGAGTGTTGGATAAGAAATTTATGCCATATGAGAGAGATTTTCTTTCAGCTCTGAAAATTTTTCCGAAGCCATTAATAGGAGCGCTAAAAGCGAGGAAAAATTTTTCAAAGCCGGAAGAAAAGATCCTCGAATGATCAATTCCTTATCCAACACTCGCGTTAAATAAGTTTATACTGACCTTAAACAAATATTTACAGGGAGAATGCGTATGAGTACTTATATCTATGAACTTAGCCAACAAAGTCGAATCAACAGAATATCTTGGAATCTAGAGCGAATAATGACTGAAGTATACCAATATCAAGCTCATATAGAAGTTGTGGATACTTTGATGAACAGAAATGTTGCACTTACATTAGAAGTGGCTACCAGCCGAATAAAAGTGGTAAGCCAGCTCCTTAGCCAGTCACCACCAAGGAATTTTGCGGCGGCTAAAATTGCATTGGATAATGATTTTACGCAGATCAAAGAAGATTTCTTGGTTAATTATCAAAGTTTGCTTAAGGCGCGAGACGCTTGTATGAAGCAAGGTAAAGAAATCCTTCTTACACCCTCAGTTCAGAGTGTGTTATTAGAAGACTATAGCACCGAATTGCGTCAAAAGCTAAGCGAATTCCAAAATAGTTTTGAAATCACGGATTCCACAGATCTGATAAAACTCAAAGAGAAATTAGAAAACGAAAAGAAACTCAATGAGGATATATTAAATCAAATATTTGAACAAAAAACTAAATTAATTTCTGAACTAATAGATCTTGAAAAAGGTAAAAAGACGCGCCAATTAGTGGAGGAAAAACGAGACATTCAAAGTGTGACTCAATCTAAGGATATTTGGGACGCAAGTGATAAAGGTGATACTCAATTCCTGAAGACTCAAATCGCTAAAATTCCAAATTCTAGCAAAAAAAGAAATAGCATTGGCAATTTTTTTAGCTTTAAGATTAGCAATAGCAATAACAATAGCATCACTCCCAACGAGATTTTAGATCAATTAAAGGAAGGATTTACGCCGCTGCATTTAGCGATTGGTAAGGGACACGTAGACACCGTGCAATTTCTTTTGAATGCTGGAGCGAATCCTTCGTTGCCTGATCAATGGGGCAATAAGCCTTTGCACTTTGCGTCAAAAGTAGGGTCTACAGCTATCGTTTCGGAACTTCTGAAACATAAGGTAGATATCAACGCACGAGGCGATTATGGAAGAACACCTCTTAACTATGCAGCTTTTAATGGCCATCAGGATGTCGTGTCTCTACTTTTAAAAAATGGTGCAGATGTGAATGCTCAAAGCGGTCAGACAGATGGTAAGAAAACACCTTTACATGATGCAATAAGTAGAGGGCACAAAAACACAGTTCTCGTTTTACTTAATGCCCCTAATATAGATGTCTACATCCAGGATGCTAATGGACATGATATGCTATATTATGCTGTCGAGAATGGTTTTGTGGATATGATGGCACTGATTGTAAGTCACAAAAGTTGGAAACCTCAAGCTAACTATGCAGAACTGGAGAACTTAAATCCTCGTCAAAATGCTATAGAGGTGAAAAAATGTTTGAGGGAGCTTCCTAGAAAAAGGTAACTTCTATCCAGTTGTTTGATTTTTTGATGAGCAGGGCCGCAAGATGATCTGCGCTCTAAGTTGCAGCCTCATAGACTATATTATTTTCGTGCCCGACTAAACCCGTGCCTGTGCCCGTGTGCGTGCCCGTGCCCGATTAATATTGTTTCTGGTATATGTGGAGAAAGCTTTTTTTCGGGCACGGGCACGCACACGGGCACAGGCACGGGTTTAGTCGGGCATGGATTTGAGTAAATAGGTTATGCAAGAGGTCTAATGTCGTAAAACGCAAAATGACTTGCCAATTGTTGGTTTTTATGACAAATATAAATTGCTTGGCCCGGATATCTTTGAAATGAGATTTTTTTGATCTAATAGGAAAAGATCTATAAATATGAAGGAGTAAGATGGATTCAAGACTTTATATCTGTTCTTATAATAAGGGTTCAGATATTCGTGACTTTAACTTAGCTTATAGCTTTATTTACCCCGGTAGTAAAAGTAGTGATACAGATTATCAAGCTGCTGAAGAAAAGAGTGCAACTCTTTTAAACAACCGAGCCCATGTCTTTTGCCTTCAAGAATTCGAGAAATATATTTCAAATCCGAAGGGGGGGCCTCCTATTGCTACATCAGAACATTCCTTAACTCAAACCCTTATGGAAAAGAAATTTAAGTTTATTCAATTTAGACGTAAGGAAGAAACCGATTCCATGGATGTACCTACAGCTACCGATGCCGTGGTAGCCCTTGATTCCACACGATTCGATGATATTAACAATTATTCTACCAACCGATGGGTAGCCATAGCCATTGCTACGGATAAGGTGACAAAGCAAAGGATAGCTTTTGTTTCCATTCACGTGGCTGGCTTTACACTTACAGAATCACGTGAACAAATGCAAAAAGATTTTAATGCATTTTCCGGACCTTACCCAGGGGACCGTGAATGTGACGAACTTATACAAAAACTTAACGAGCTTAAAGATCTTGTGGATATACAAATTATAGGTGGCGATATGAACGCCAGCCCTGAAAAGTGGGAAAATCGATTTTCTAAATTTAATGAACATCAATTTCAAATCGTTCGATCTAATAAACCGACTGCCTTAAACAGTAGTGACCAGACTTATCAGGAGAGAGAAATAGATTATTTTTTTTTCAGAAAAAAAAGCTTGGGGAAAATAGCTTCGTTGTTTAAAAGCTCTCTACAGGTGCAGATTAATGAAATTGATGGTTTCGACCCTTGGAATATAAAAAATAATGCATCTGATCATCGGCCTATCGGATTGATAGTCAATGTTAAATAGACTTTATCCATAAACAATCCTCTGTCGCTCAGAAAATAAAACATAATGAAAATTTGTGAACAGTTTTTTTTCAGTTCTCAACTAGTGAAATTCAATTTGTAATTTTAACAAGCTGTTTGCCGATATTTTCTCCTGTAAAAAGTCCTATAAAGGCCTTAGGAGCATTTTCCAAACCATTTATTATGCTTTCTTTGTATTTAATTTTGCCTTGTTTAATCCATTGCGTCATTTGTGATATTCCCTCGGGAAATCGCTCTTTATAATCTAATAACACAATAAATCCTTTGGCGAGGGCACTTTTGACGATCAGAATTCTGAAATTGCGCGGACCGACATCTTGGCTTTCAAGATTATACATCGAAATTTGACCACATAGCACTATTCGGGAGTGCCAATTGATAAGTTTCATAACTTGATCTGTAATATCTCCTCCTACATTATCAAAATAGACGTCAACACCTTTAGGACAAGCTATTTTAAGTTTTTCAACATAATCAGAATTTTTGTAATTTACCGCTGCATCAAATCCGAGTTCTTTGGTTAAATAGTCCGCCTTATCGTTACTACCAACAATACCTACGACGTGGCAACCCTTAATTTTTGCTATTTGCCCTACACTAATCCCAACAGCGCCTGCAGCCCCAGACACAACGACAGTTTCTCCCGTTTTGGGTTGTCCAATATCGAGTAAACCAAAATAAGCTGTCATTCCTGGCATTCCTAAAATACCTAACGCCATTTCTATGGGGGCATCATTTGGATTGATTTTTTGTAAGTCATTACCATTGGCAACAGAGTAGTCAGCCCAGTCAAGACGACCCAATACAATATCACCAGATTTGAACTTATCATTTTTTGATTGTACAACTTTACCCACCACATCTCCTGTAAGGCATTGGTTCAACTGAAAAGGTGGAATATAGGAAGGGCGATCATTCATTCGACCGCGCATATAAGGATCTACAGATAAGTACAAAGAGTTTATAAGTACCTCACCTGTTTTAAATTCTGGAATAGATGATTCCCTAAGTTTAAAATTTGACAGGGTTGGCATACCAAGTGGACGGGATTCGAGAATAATTTGACGATTAATTGATTGCGCGCACATTGCTTGACCTCTCTGATTTTTTAGATATGAAATTTCACCATTCATGTTCCTAGCAAATATTACTCTTATAAGGATTCTGGTGCAATCGCAAGGATAATCCTGAAACAGATTATGGGTGTTGCAAATTCATTGCTGTTTGATGCCATCAATATATACTTCCTCTAATGCAGTCATCATGGCAAAAGTTCCCACAACGGGTTTCACTACGGGAGCTTTATCAGATGATGTTAACCTTATACTTTTCAAATTCTTCAAATTTGTTAAATGTTCAAAAAATTCTTGCTCAAAAAATGAACGCGAGGTGATTTCTAAGGTTAAAGTCTGTAGATTTCTCATTTTAGAGAAAAATTGCCAGCTTTCAGGTGTAGGTGTATTCAATTCACTTGTTTGAATCTTTAGTTGATGAAGAATAGGCAATTTAGAAATAATTTCAATCAGTTTGTCACTGACTCTACCATTAATTGAAAGCTTTTGAATCACCAGTAAATTTTCTAACAACGGAGAAATGCTGTCAATAATAGCATCACCCTTTAACGATAATTCTTTTAATGTCAAAATTTCTTCAATTCCAATTAATTGATGTGTACCTTTGATATGATGTGAACTCTCCAACGAAAGTTTTTTTAGAAATGGGAATTTTTTCAATGACTCTCCAAGAATAATATTTTTGCCCTTCATAGAACCCCCTATATCTAATTCTTTTAAGCATGAAAGGGATTTACAGATTTTCTTTAAAAAAAGATCAGTTGTTTTTTCACAATCGGACATGTCAAGTTTTTCTAGAGATAAAATTTTAGCTATATCTTCTGCTGAACTGTCATTTAGATCGCTAGAAGTTAGTACGAGTTCTTTTATATCCGGGTTATGTTTAAGGGCCGGTAAAACATAGTGAACGCCCTTACAAAAAGAAAGATCCAGTTTAATTAAATTGGCCATTTCAGATAATAAGCAAGACAAGGATGTTCTAGCAAAACTTTGAGATGAGGCATCGTCGTTGATTTTTTCTTCAGCTTTTAAAGATTGATAAAGCTCCTCTACACCTTCCATTTCAGGATGAAAATTTTGCTCATTAATAATCAATACTTCCATCTTTGTAAAAGATGCCAAATCCATCAAACCTCTAAAATCAGAGCATCCTTTAAAACGCAATTCCTTCAACCCTTTTAATTTGATTAATTCTTGCATTTCAACTAAAGACAAAACACGCCATTTTTCATTTAAATCTAAACTAGCTAGATTTGGGAATAGTTCGACAATTGTTTTTAAGCAGATCAAGCTTGTTGTGTAGGGACGAATGTTAAAACACTCAAGTTTTTTTAATAAATGACCTTTCTCTTGTAAGAAGCGGAAAATACTTTGTTCATCCTTACTTTTAAGTGCAAAACTCCTTACAGAACGATCTTTGGATAGGGTCGCCAACAGCCAATTGGCTAAACAATTCAAGATTTTCTCTTGCAGGACAACATCATTTTTCTTTTCCACAAGTCCATAGATTTCTTCATAACTTGCAGACGTTAGATTATTCAACAATTTATTTTGAGCTAACTCATTAATAATGCCTGTTTCACTATATATTGCATCGTCACTTTGATAAATTTTTAATATATCCTCTGAATTCATGCTAAATGTTGTGATATACCAATTCTCGCAAAGTTGAGTGACCTCATTTAAGTCCCATTCACAGGCTTTCTGCATAATGTCTTCAATATTTTCGTTAGTTAAAGTGATCTTTTGAGTATAAAAATATTGAACTAATTCTTTTAAACTGTCTATACGGCCCGTAATTGTCATTTCTTTTGTTACACTTTCTTTACTTCTTGACCCCCAATAACCGCCAAAATACCTTGAGAAATAAGAACATCGCATAGCCAAAACGGCAGAATTCACATATATTTTTGTTTCGTGGTCACTTTCGTCAGACACGACAAGAGTAAAATCGGCCATTTCCTGGATGTTAAATAGCTTTTCTAACTCTAACATTCCTTTCAAATGTTCGTGCAGTTGATTATCTTGAATGAACTTTAGGCAAATTTTAATTTCATCGTAATTTGCATGGTATATAGCTCTTTTAAGAATTTCTATAACAAGTGATGGATATTTCGTGCCTTGATACGAAAGGATTGTTTCAAGTTGACCACCATTAAAAATAAAATGATAACAACGGAGTGCTTTTGAATCATCTTTCTTTTGAATCGAATAATTAAGCTGATCTAACACAGTTTCTACGTTAAAACTGCTATTTAATTTAAGCTCTACAATTTTTTGATTGATTTCTTGTTGATACGACTTCTTTATTGAGCTTTTAAGTTTTTCCAATCTTTCATTTAATATCTTCAAATCTTTTAAACATTCACCTAATGCAGGTAAATTATTAAATATTAATTGTTGAATAGTTTTAATTTCTTGCTTAATTTGTTTTCCGGGATTTTCTTTTTTTGGAAGAGAAAGAGCGTCTGTTGCCCATTTTGGCAGACTTTTATCAGGCCATTTTGATTGGCATAAATGTCGAATAAAACTTACTTGCTCGTTTTGGTTTTGAATGACCATTTATTAATTCTCCAAATTATAAATTAAGCAAATAAAAAATATACAAAAGGTGAATATTTTACAATAAGTAATAGAAGAAATAACCTCCTCACCGTGTTTTCTGTGGACTCATTAGTAGTTTTAACTGCTGATTTAAATGTAATATTATTTTTTCATTTTTCTTGCATTCATAGTCTATATAATGCATAATCACGCCTTAAAAACTTTACGATAATAAGCAACGAAATCAAATAAATTATATACTTAGGGAGATTCATCTATGACAAGCTCAATTCAGGGAGTCAATGTTATCATTGCAGTCGGTAGTGTTGATGGAATGGCAGGAACAGCGGCCTGTGTTCGACATTCAGCAAATTCAAATATTCAAGTCGTTTTTACTCAAGCTTCTCAAGTTAATACCATTGATATATCAAAATGGCCGGAGAATAGTAAAGTTGGTTTTATCGATCTAGGGGTCAATAATGAAGGCCAAACTCCAAATCAACAACTAACAATAGACTTTGTAAACAAAATTTATGAATCTGGCCATAAGATTCTTTTTATTGCGGATGAGCATGGCAAGAAAGCGTGGGAAGATGTACTAACACAATGTAATCATAACAAGACTGAGCTAACAATTAAGCCGAAAGATAGAACAAAATATAGTAGTAGTTGTGCCATCTTAAGCAAAGCATTGGGTGAATCCGCAGATTCTCATACAAAGGCCCTTTTGCACGCCGGAGATCAAGCTGATCAATTGAACTTTAACACTCCTATTGGTAAGATTTTTAATAATTGTACTAAATCAAATATGAGCGATCCTATTCGTCGACCCTATGTTGTACAACGTATGGTGCATCATGATACCCCTGATGAAAAAATTCAAGGTTGGATGGATGAATATGTTAAAATGCAAGCCAACCAAACCAAAATCATGACTTCTGGCGAAAATTTAAACGATGGAATTTATCTTTACGATGGCATGATTGGGCTTCATGATGCCACAGCTATTTTTAATGAAGCTTATAAAACAAGCCCTATCGTCGTTTTAAGGGGCACAAATGTATTCCTTGGAGGCCAAATGCAAGTAGGTGTTTCCATTGCAACTAATAGAAAGGACTTAAATGTATTAAAAATTATCCAAGAATCTGGAATTATAGCCGGTGGTATGGCTGCAAAAGCCAACTTTGCTCTTACAGACTTAGAGGCTGCAATCAAAGCAGTTCGTAAGGCAATTACATTATAAAAATTTGAAGTGCACGGATCTAATTCTCGATAATTAGATTTGTGCTAATTTTAGATATTGCTTGTACAAATTTTGAACTCTACCATGGGATTTTTAACAAGTATTAGGAAGATGAATAAATTTATGATAGAACTTAATCATTCATCCTTTAAAAATAATTTAAAATATAGAAAATACAGTTAAAATAAGAGATTGTTATAGATGATTATAGGAAATTTTACACCCGGCATGGTTCTGAAAAATCCGAACAGCTCTGTGGAGGAAATACAGGATTATTTGTATAAGCGTTTACCTGATCAAACAAAATTTACAAGAGATCATATTAAGGTTACTCGATTATGGTTTGACTGGGATGAAAACAAAGAAGTGCTTCACAAGCATGAGTTTTGCGAGTTAACTAGAAAAATTACCATTGAACGCACGACAGCCTCAAAAGTACGTGAGTATGTTTTAGCCTTCTTCCGTTCATTATTTAAAATAGAACATCTTACTAGCCGCTACAACTTAAGCGATACTCAAATTAAAGATATTAAAACGTCTTTCGAGAAACTTTTTTCAGACTCTGTGCTCCCTCAAAATAAAAACAGTAGTCATATCAAAGCTTCTTATCTGAGCTGCAAGAAAATAGAGCTCCGAATTTCTTTAGACAATTCTGCAAACTTTAGAGGCCCTGATCTTATAGGTTCATCTGGCGTGCATTATGCTTTGACGGCCGGGAAAGTTTCATTGTTGGGTTTAATGGCTTTAAATTTTATTAGTGCAGCTTTTTCGTTCGTAACCTGTTTAATACGAATTTTTGCTTAAACAATCTTCTTCGAACCAAATGAGAATCAATGATAGTTCTTATGCAGCTTTTCTATCCTTTGAGCAATATGAGTCAGTAGACAAAGGAATAAACCCCAACCGGCACCAATTACAACCCATGTAAGTAGAAAAGGATAAGTAAAAATCACCCCCCCTAGATAACGACCCGAAACATAACTCATGGGTGCTCCAAAAAATCCGAATAGAAAGGATACTAAGTCATTTTTTTTTATAATTTTTAAGGAGTGGTTAAGCAGGAGTGAGAAAAGAGGATAAAGGGAAATGATCCAAATGGGTGGTGTAATGCCGTTGCTGTTGACATAACGAATGAAATTCATTTGAATAAAAAATAACTCCATAATAAATCCTAAAGGCACCGAAATCAAGACTAGAAGAAGGTCCTGAATATATAAATTCAAATGGTTAATTTTTGTATAGAAGAGCTGGATGAAAATTAAAAAAAGAGCCCCCATAAATGCTAAGATAGGATGACCGCGAATGCCGCAAAGCACACACCAAAACCAACCTATTGTGTAACAAAAGCTATTAAAAATTGATAACTTCATGGAAATAAGTATTTTGTTGAATTATAAACTGCCTAGGGCACTGAAAAAGTTTTACTCTCTGTTTCTCTAATGAAAGTCACTAAAGCCGAATAAAATGATAAAGTACTCCTCAATTTTCACAATTGAGGAGTACTGATATGCATGATGGTAGTAAACTTCCTTTCTCGTCGTGATTAAATACCATCAAAAGCATCATCTTAAATAGTCGGTCAAAAAAAATTTCAAATAAAATTCTTATCTCCAACGCTCTTGAATCGCTTTCCATTGGAATATTTGATAGATAGCAGCTAAACCAACGATTGCATAAATTGTTCTGGCGATTATGGGAAATTGACCAAAAAGAAATTCCACTAAGTTAAAATTGAATAAACCAATAAGTCCCCAGTTAAGACCTCCTATCACCAATAAAATGGCAGCAATTACATCAATAGTTTTCATATAACCTCTCTACGTTAAACCTCATTTTGAACTGATCGAACCACCCCCTGAATAGTTATATCTCGAATCAGCAAGATTGTGTACGATGGTCCCCCACTTTTAGTAAGCCACAATTTCAATCTACAGGACTTGGAGCTTTTTCAAAACTATTTTTTACATATTCGAGTATTTTTTTAATGATTATTCAACATGCCAAGCTTGATTCAGGGTTTTCCACTTCTGTCGATCATTTAGCTTATAAGATAGAAAGAATGGTAGAGGAAAAAATTGGGCATCAGCCTTTAGATTCAGACCCACATTGGTTTGTAAAACGAAATTTGCATCGCTTTAGGAGGAGACCTTGTATTTTTTGAAAATCAAAACTATATTTATTCCACTCAATCTTTTTTTTCTTTATCATCTATGGATTAGACCACCAAAGTCAACTAAGAAGAAGTATATGGAAGCTTTAAAGCCTCATTCATTGATTTCAATATGGTTTAACCCGAGAAAAACCATTCGTTATCTTACTCATTATTCAGTCACCATCATCCCACGTTCGCATCATTGTTGGATTGGCTTGTATTTACTTTATTCAATTGAGCTTGTTGATGCTGCAAATGAACTAGACCAAGAAGGTTATCGATTCATTTTAGACGATGCTAAAAAACTTGGAAGCCATGAAAAAGCTCGTTGGATATTAATGAAAAAAGATGTGATCGATGGAAGTAGAAATAAAAGCTTTGCCGAACAGCAAAAGATGGTCGACGAACAGGGTCAGAAAAAACACCAAGTTCCAGGAGTATTAGACGTGATCGTCTGTGCCATGACAGAATATGCCCGTTCTCAAGGTAAAACACGTTTATTTAGCAATGATCCATGTACCTATACACGCTGTCAAGAGAATATTAGGAGTTTCCAAATGGTTGCTGGGGGCTTCGTCGCCCCGGCTGGCCTCTTCGTCTTCTACAACAACTATGACTCCGGCTACCTTGGCGTTGCGGCCCTGCGGAAGTTCTAAGGTCATTGGAACTTGGTTACTTGGTTTTTGGCAAAGGGACTTGATTTTTTGTTCTTTGGTACTTGGTTTGGGCGACTCTGGAATTAAGAATTGGTGACTTCCCTAAAAGTATGCTGAGGATATTTGAATAAGGTTATAGAATTTGTAAATGAGCTATGTACGACTTTTAATCACACTCATTCGTACCCAGTACGCATTTTTTATAGCTTGAGATAATATGTGCTGATTTGCATGAGACAAGATTTTCCAAGCGGAATTCCTACAGCTCCTAAGGGCCCACTTTGAACCTTAAAACTATCAATGATAGTGTCGATAATTTTCAATGCCTTTTCGTCTCTGATATTTTTCCGAATGAGAGTTTTAAGAATCTGATGATTGATTGTGTCAAAAAAGCGTTTGATATCCATTTTTAGAGCATAACAAGGCTGTTTTCCATTCAGGCTGACTTTTCTAATCATCTGCTGCAATAGTTTGACTCCAATATGAGTTCCCTTTCCTAGGCGGCTTGAGAGGGAATGAAAGATAAACTTTCTATCAAAAACTGTAGTCAATATATCATAAACTATTTGATGAACAAGTCGATCTCTTACTGATGTGGCGTTGCTTGGGATCCGAGACATAAAAATGTTCATAGATACCGTGTTGGTATTGCAATGTCATTAGATCATGTTGAAGTTGAAAAATATTATCTTCCAAATTTCTCTCGAAATATTGAATGTCTTTTCTTTTACACTTCCCTCGTCTAAAATGATCCCAACATTCAAAAATATGAACCAACTAAGTTGTTTTTTCAAAAAGATTATGAGCCACTTTCATGACACAAGCGCGTCCCGTTTTAGATATCCCTATTTTTCACAAAGTTTACGATCTCTACAAGTTGATTCATAGCTATCATAGTCGCATCCCAAAATCTGAGCGATATACGCTTTGGCAAAAATGTGAGAATATCACTCTTACTCTTTTAGAAGCCCTTATTGAAACGGGTCATCAAACGGGTCATCAAAAAGGAGAAAGACGACTTCATTCTCTATACATTATCAGATATTTGGGTGCAGGGATCGCGTCAGTTTAAAGATTTTGAAGAATATTTATTATCCACAGAAAAATTTGCTTCATTGAAACAAGCCAAGCAATCTCCGATAGCTGTGACAAATGACTGTTCAAAATATTTACAAGATCGCTTACTTTTGCTTGATCAGCAATTGGATACTGTTAACCTTCTAGCAAAAACCAATGAATTACCTGATGCCATCTTTACGGCATCAGGATTAAAAATCACACCGCTTACAAATTCAGTACCCATCGAAGCCGAAACGTTGACGCAACAAGTCTATAGCTCTGGAGCAGCCATAAAACCTCCCCTTTTAAGTATTTATTCATAATCTTTTGCTAAACTGATCATACACAATCATTCAGCATTTCCAGTCACTTTGAAGATAGATGCAAAGGGCATCAGTTTTCTGTTCATGCAATTTTTCTACTCTTACTTGTGATTCTGCTATTTCTGTTTCTGCTTCTGCTTGACGTTGTTTTGAAGCTTCATTAGTTGCCTTTAATTGAGCTTTGTATGCTAATAAGTCTTCTTTTTGCTTATCGAGTTTAGATTCTTTTTCAGTAAGTTGCACTAATTTTTCACGCTCAGATACAAGCACATTTTCTAGACTTTTCTGATAATCACGAATTTGTTGAAGTTTATTCAAATCATCCATGATATCATTTTTTTCATTTTTAGATAGCTTACCTATACTTATTGGCATTTTTGGCATGGGTTGGGAGGATGGAGCCGGTCTCGGTGCAGTTATAACTTTTGCGTCACTTCCATTAAAAGCAACTTGTTGAGTTTTCCGTGCACTTGAATTTTCGATGGAATTTGGAGTCTGATCTTTGGATTGGAAAGATCGCAGTGGGGTTCTGGAAAATGTACTCGGTTCTGCCATCTTAAACCTAAATTTTTAAGTTAATTACATAAAAAAAGCGCTTCCAAATATATTTTGAAGGCGCTTTTATAAAATCATTTCGCCTTATGCAGCTAATGCTTTGTTTAAAGCCTCTTTATAAGCTGTGGCTGTTCGTGTATCTTTAAAAGTCATCTGAAGGTCTTGTCCTACTTTTTTAAAATCTGCGTGATATTTTGCTAAAGCATCTAATCCTTGAACTATACCAAAGGCTTTGAAGTCTAATGTTATAACTTCCGGATGATCTTTCAGATATTGCAAGACAGGAGACATGTCTTTAATGACTACTACAACTTTTTCTGTTTTTGGATCTTTCATTACCGAAATCAGCTTATTGTTAAGGTAATTATTATAGAGATCAGCATTTCCAGTCACTTTGAAGATAGATGCAAAGGCATCAGTTTTCTGTTCATGCAATTTTTCTACTCTTGCTTGTGATTCTGCTACTCTTGCTTGTGATTTTGCTATTTCTGCTTCTGCTTGACGTTGTTTTGAAGCTTCACTAGTTGCCTTTAATTGAGCTTTGTATGCTAACAAGTCTTCTTTTTGCTTATCGAGTTTAGCTTCTTTTTCATTCAGCTGCGCTAATTTTTTACGCTCGGATACAAGCACATTTTCTAGATCTTTCTGATAATCACGAATTTGTTGAAGTTTATTCAAATCATCCATGATATCATTTTTTTCATTTTTAGAAAGCTGTCCAATATTTATTGGCATTTTTGGTAAGGGTTGGGAGGATGGAGCAGGTCTCGGTGCAGTTATAACTTTTGCGTCGCTTCCATTAAAAGCAACTTGTTGAGTTTTCCGTGCACTTGAATTTTCGGTGGAATTCCCATAAGTTTGATTTAAGATAAAAGGATCTTTTTGTCTTGTTATTAAAATTGGTCCTGACATTTTGAAAATCTCCTGTTTTTTTACTTTTCATGTAATCATAAGATATTTAACGTAAAAAAACAATTTAAGCTGTAAAAAGAATAATCCCCATGATTTTTCATGGGGTTTGACTTAAGAAAGATCTTATTTTTTCTTTTCTTCTACGTACACTATCTTGAAAGTGCGACTTTCTTTTGGACAAACTTCATCAAGTTGTTTTTCCAATGTATCTTTAATACGAGCATCAAAGCCAAGAAATTTGATTTTGCAATCTGATTTTTGAAGAAATTCTACAAGATTTTTAGGATCATTTACAATACGAACAGGCGTAAAATTAAGTTTGTTCATTGTACTTCCTGTTTCTTTAATGTATTTCTCAAAGGGACTCATAGAAAAAAGTGTTGTTTTCGCATCGATACCCCCGATCTCACCATTAGGGAAATAGGTAGAAGCGACTTGATTGATTTTTTCTGTTTCGTTTTGTTTTGGTTTAGGTAATCCTAGGGCAACACAAAAAACGCATACATCTGCGAATTTTGATAAAGCCTTTGCCTCTTTAATCTTTGCATTTGCATTAGCTAAACCGATCTCAGCGTCTTCTTTTTTTTGGCTATTTGTTCCTTTTTAACAGCTAACTCAGCTTCTCTTTGCGTAATTTGCTTGAATTCTTCCTGTAATACAGCCTTGTATTGTTCCTTATGTTCATCAACAAAAGCTTTCAAATTTTGAGTTGTCTGCTCAGTAACAAAAGTCTTTAAATTCTTTTCAGCTACTTCATATCGAACTAATTGGGTAAATTTTTCTTTGAATTGTCGATATTCAGGGTTGGGAGATGAGTATGCTGTTATATTAGCCATAAAACGTCCTTGGGTTAAATTTGATTTAAACAGAATTATACATGATTTGTGCTTATTTTTCAATTTCTTTATCGAATCTTAATCAAATCCTCAAATTCCTCCAATGGAGATTTTTTATTAAAAAAATTTCTATTAATAGATTACCTGAAGTATAATAGTATTAGCATTAGCAAGATTTGTCTTGGGAGGTGTTGCATGAGCAGCATTAACTTTGGTAATCGTGAAGAGCCCGATTTTCGATCGTCAAGACCATTATGATTCATCTAAATTAGACAAAAGCAAAATAGAAGGCGAAAAAGTTGAGCTAAACCTTTCTAAAAATGGTATTCCAGTCATTGCGGCTGCGAAGAGACAAAACTATATTGATTTAATGGACAATGTCCAAACTACTGCTTATGACCAGGATGTTATTAAGCTGCAAGAGGAATCAGAAACAAATTCTACTCATTTCCCACAGTTGAAAAATGATGTTGCAGTACAGGCAAGAGCTGCTGAAGTTACTAAAGCTTTCGAATCTAATTTTACCAATCCTGAAGAAGAACCCTCATTTGATTTAGACAGTATGGATGATTCAAGGGAAGCAAGCCAGGAAACTGAAGAAGAAAGTCATTTAGAAGCAAACTCTCATTAAGAAGCCATATCCGAAGCAAGCGAGGAAGGAAAAAAAGTCATTAAAAGAAAATATTGCAAACGGAGAAAAAATCCGATAATGTTATTAAACAAGCAATCATTGAGAAGCCGATAGACGAAACAAATGTTGCTGATCTTACTTCTGTAACAAAAGAGATTATTGCGCAACCAGAGATAAACGTTTCAAATTCTGCAATCGATAAAATTGGAAAAAGTGTGGAAATAATAGAAAAACTAGAAACTGCTGATGCCAAAGTCCTTGCGGATAGTGCGGAAATCCTTATTAGTAAAACCAACATTGCTGGTTCAGAAAAGAAAAATAAAATGGAGGACATAAAAGCAATAAGGGAACTTGCAGATATTATTCCGAATATCAAATCTTATGCAGCTAATCGGTTCATTAAATTAGGCGATAAATATTTCACAACCAATCAAATACAAGAAAATTTTGTTAGTGAAAATAAAATGAATCAAAAAGATGCTTATTATTACGTAGACAAATTCATTCAAGAAAACAAAGTTTATAAGCTTGTAGATGGAAAATACGTTGAACTAACGCCTAAAGAATTAAAAATCTTCAAAGAAAACTTTACTCAGTTAGTGCGTTATACGGTTGCTGTTCATAATTTGACTCTGTTTAAGAAAGAACAAGAGAAGAAGGCAGAAAAAGCTAAAGATTACAAAGCCATCAGTCTGATCAAACTTCCAATACAGGCCAAGCAACACAAAGCGAATCTGCTAGAAAAGAACTTGGCCCCCAAAGAGTGAAGAAATTCATCATCCAAGAAAACAACCTAGATTTTGTAAAGCGAATGAAAAGAGTCCAAGAAAAAGTCATTCAAGACTATAGAGACAAGCTTCACATAAAACACAAACAAGAAATACAGGATTATGCCACACACCTAGTCCTCGAAGGAAAAAGAATTAAAAAAGAACAATATCACTTTGATTTACAACGTATACAACAGAAAGTGCAAGAAGATCATGATGAAATTTTGAATAAGATGGTTGAGGTTCTTCTCAATCTAGAAGAGCCAATACCTCCTCCAAGTGAAGAAGAATTGAAACAAGCTGAGTATATTTTACCAGGGATTAAACTACGTCAATGGAGTGGATCACATCACTTGGAAGTTGCCACACAACTTGTACCTCCCTTAGTTTCTAGAAGAGTAAAGACAAAAGCTCATGTCTAATTTGGAGATACCATGAATGCTAATGATGGATCTATTTTGAAAAATATAGCAGAAGCAGATCTCAATCATTTGAAAGAAAAAGCTGATAATGGCAATGAAGAAGCTCAAGAAATAATCAAATGGTATTATGCATATTATTGTATTCATAAAAATGAAAAGACCATACCAGTCTCACTTGGACAATTTTTTACAGAAGCATCATATAAAAAAATTCAATAATTACTGGGAGATTTTATATATGCAACTAAGATTAGACAATAAAGTTCTAAAGATGCTCAGTTTACATTTGCCGAATGCTATAAAAAGGGATAGGCTCTTAATGTTCTAATATAAAAGTTTTTCACTAATGAAATGCTGAAGGAGAAAGGTTATTGTTCTTCAGTAATTGAAGATTATTTTCGATTTAAAAGAAGTTGTTAAACAAATTTTTATTAGATTGGAATTGAATGGCTAATCCGTAATTTTAACATTCATAGAAGGAGAGAGGATTATGGCCTCTGATTTTTTTTATGAAAATCTTCAAAGCAACCAAGAGTCTGTGCCAAAAGATGTTAAATCTCAGTTTAAGCTTGCTCAAAGCTTAATTGAAAAAAATGATAAACAATCTCAAAAAAAAGCTTTTGACATTTTTTTGTCGATAGCAAGGCAGGGTTTTAATGGAGCTTTTGGTTTAAGTACATTAGCAAAGTACAACCTTGCAGTCTGTTATGAAGAAGGTATTGGTATAGAAAAATCATTTAAAAACGCATTGAAATACTATCAACTAGCAGGCCAAGAGGGGTGTCAACAGGGGATTTGGCGAGAGTACGAATATGAAAAAGATCAGATTTCATTTGCGGACGCGGGTGTCGAGTTAAATTTATTATTAATGAAAATAGATATAGAAAAGTCAGTTAAAGATTTTCAAAATTTCAAATTAGCCGCTGATCAAGGTTATCCTGATGCCCAATTCAAAGTTGCAGAATGTTATTGGGATGGAGATGGTGTTGATAAATCACTTACACATGCCTTGCGTTATTATAAGTTGGCAGCAAACTTAGGACATACAAAGGCTTTATATAAGTTAGGTCTTTGCTATGAAAGAGGTAAAGGAGTCCCGAAATCTTTTAAAGAGGCTTTTCAATATTACAAAATAGCTGCAGATAGTGGCTATGCCCATGCACAGTTACGGGCTGGTTATTTTTATCAAAAGGGTTTAGGGACAGAACGATCACTAGAAGATGCAATCAATTGTTATAAACAAGCTGCAGAACAAGATATCCCCGGAACTCACAGTTTTAGTACTATTGCAAAATCAATTTTAGGCATCAATTATGAAAATGGAATGGGTGTCGAAAAATCAGAAGAAAAGGCTTTTAATTATTACAAACAAGCTGCTGACCAAGGTTTACCTAATGCACAAACTCAATTAGGAAGATGTTATGAGAAGGGCATTGGATGTGAAAAATCTATTTATAACGCAATGAAGTTCTACAAAATGGCCGCAGATCAGGGTTATTCTAAGGCACAAAAGAAAACAGGAAATTATTATGAACATGGAAAAGGAGTCGAGCAATCCATCGATAATGCTTTTAGATATTATAAAATGGCTTCCGATCAGAATGATTCTGAAGCTCAATATTTTTTAGGAAATTTATATATTTGGGGTAGAGGTGTTGAAAAATCAGAAGAAATAGCCTTTAGTTACTACAAAAAAGCTGCTGATCAAGGTTATGCCAAAGCACAATTTGAAGTAGGTCTTTGTTATGAAAATGCGATTGGAGTCGAATTATCAATTGATAATGCTTTGAAATACTATCAGATGGCGGCCGATCTAGGATACCCCTTGGCTCAGTATTTTCTGGGGAACTTATACGCTTGGGGTAGAGGTGTTGAAAAGTCAGAAGAAATAGCCTTTAGTTACTACAAAAAAGCTGCTGATCAAGGTTATGCCAAAGCACAATGCGAAGTAGGCCTTTGTTATGAAAATGAGAGTGGAGTCGAATTATCGAATGACAACGCTGTGAAATACTATCAGATGGCCGCCGATCTAGAATACCCCATGGCTCAGTATTTTCTGGGGAACTTATACGCTTGGGGTAAAGGTGTTGAAAAGTCTGAACAAAGAGCTTTTAGCTATTACAAAATGGCTGCTGATCAAGGTTATGCCAGAGCACAATGCGAAGTAGGTCTTTGTTATGAAAAAGCGAGTGGAGTCGAATTATCGAATGACAATGCTGTGAAATACTATCAGATGGCCGCCGATCTAGGAGACCCCATTGCTCAGTATTTTCTGGGGAACTTATATGCTTGGGGGAAAGGTGTTGAAAAGTCTGAACAAAAAGCTTTTAGTTACTACAAAAAAGCTGCTGATCAAGGTTATGCCAGAGCACAATGCGAAGTAGGCCTTTGTTATGAAAATGCGAGTGGAGCCGAATTATCGAATGACAATGCTGTGAAATACTATCAGATGGCCGCCGATCTAGGAGACCCCATTGCTCAGTATTTTCTGGGGAACTTATATGCTTGGGGGAAAGGTGTTGAAAAGTCTGAACAAAAAGCTTTTAGCTATTACAAAATGGCTGCAGATAAGCAAATGCCTTTTGCACTTGAAAAATTAGCTTATTGTTACGAAAACAAAATTGGAGTCGACCAGTCCTATGAACTTGCCGCGCAATTTTATCTTTCAGCTGCTGAGCAGGGTCTATTGGAATGTTATAAAAAAGCAGCAAACTGTTATGAAAAGCTAGGGGAAGAATTTAGACAGGAATATGTTGAATGTTTGAACGCATATAAATTAAAAGGATCAAAAGCTGCATGAAGTGTTGCAGCTGAGACCAAATTTCAAGGGAGACTGAATATGGTATCCCAAAATTTTGAAAAGCAATTAGAACATGGAGAAGATTACTTAACACAATTTAAATTAGCCCAAAGTTTGCTTTATCGATAAGGATTTCCGCAATATCCGCAAGGGCTTTGGCATCAGCAGTTTCTAGTTTTTCTATTATTTCAACGCTTTTTTCAATTTTCTCGATTGCAGAACTTGAAACATTTATCTCTTGTTTTGCAATAATCTCTTTAGTTACAGAAGCAAGATCAGCAACATTTGTTTCGTCTACTGGCTTATCAATGATTGCTTGTTTAACAACATTATCGAATTTTTTCTCCGTAGCAATATTTTCTTCTTCAACAACTTTTGTATCTTCTTTAACGACCTTAATTTCTTTTTCAGTGACTTTTTTTCCTTCCTCGCCCGCTTCGGATATGGCTTTTTGATGAGAATCTGCTTCTAAATGACTTTCTTCTTCCGTTTTTTCACCACTGTCTATTTCACTATCATCTTCAAAATCAAATAAGGGTTTTTTTGGTTCTGAAGGACTAGTAGAATTAGATTCGAAAGCTTTAGTAACTTCAGCAGCTCTTGCCAGCACTGCAACATCATTTTTCAATTGTGGGAAATGAGTAGAATTTGTTTCCGATTCCTCTTGCAGCTTAATAACATCCTGGTCATAAGCAGTAGTTTGTACATTGTCCATTAAATCAATATAGTTTTGTCTCTTCGCAGCCGCAATGACTGGAATACCATTTTTAGAAAGGTTTAGCTCAACTTTTTCGCCTTCTATTTTGCTTTTGTCTAATTTAGATGAATCATAATGGTCTTGACGATCGAAATCGGGCTCTTCACGATTACCAAAGTTAATGCTGCTCATGCAACACCTCCCAAGACAAATCTTGCTAATGCTAATACTATTATACTTCAGGTAATCTATTAATAGAAATTTTTTTAATAAAAAATCTCCATTGGAGGAATTTGAGGATTTGATTAAGATTCGATAAAGAAATTGAAAAATAAGCACAAATCATGTATAATTCTGCTTAAATCAAATTTAACCCAAGGACGTTTTATGGCTAATATAACAGCATACTCATCTCCCAACCCTGAATATCGACAATTCAAAGAAAAATTTACCCAATTAGTTCGATATGAAGTAGCTGAAAAAAATTTAAAGACTTTTGTTACTGAGCAGACAACTCAAAATTTGAAAGCTTTTGTTGATGAACATAAGGAACAATACAAGGCTGTATTACAGGAAGAATTCAAGCAAATTACGCAAAGAGAAGCTGAGTTAGCTGTTAAAAAGGAACAAATAGCCAAAAAAAAAGAAGACGCTGAGATCGGCTTAGCTAATGCAAATGCAAAAATTGATCAGGGAAGAGCTCTTAAAAGATTTGGATATGTAAAGGTTTTTTGTGTTGCCCTAGGCTTGCCTGTACCACAACAAAGCGAAGTAGAAAAAATCAATCAAGTAATATCTACTTATTTTCCAAATGATGAAATTGGTGATATCAAAGGAAAAGCAACTCTTTTTTCCATGGATCCCTTTGAAAAATATCTTAAAGAAACCAAAAGCATAATCAATAAACTTAATTTCACACCCATTCGCATTGTGAATGATCCTAGAAATCTTGTTAAGTTTCTTCAAAAATCTGACTGTAAAATCAAATTTCTTGGTTTTAATTCTGAGATTAAAGATACCTTAGAAAAGCAGCTTGACGAAGTTTGTTTAAAAGAAAACCGTACTTTCGAAATAATGTACGTTGAGCCAAAGAAGAAATAAGTTGTTGTTGTTTTTCAAATCCTCATGAAAAATCATGGGGATTATTCTTTTTACAACTCAAATTTTGAAAAAAAAATTATGGAGTAATCATGGATCCACAACGATCTATAAGTCAAGTAGAATACTCATTTCCAAACCCTGAATCAGCGATTGCGCGCGAGCGCGCAATCGCTGTAAAAATGAAATTCAAAAAATAATTATTCTGGAGATCATTTAGGCGTATTTCTGAGGGATAAAAAAATATCCTTTGTGTATAAAAGATTTTTTTTCAAAGAAAATACTTAAAACACAAAGGATTCTATCATGATATCTCAAGCTGTTGATAATAGCAATATCATTGCACACGCCAAATCAGAACCCATTTCTAATAAAGATGTTGCAATTTGGATGAGGTTTCTTCAGCAACTTGGCTTATCCCACCTGTTGGTTAATTTAAGTGACTGCCGGCAACAATCAAAAATTACATACTCTAACTTATCTCTTGCCTTATGGGCATTTTCTGTTGCAGCTTTTCGTCAAGGCTCTAAAAATGCTTTGAACACAACTATTGACAACTTGAAACGGCTTTGTTGTACAATTCACCACTGAGCCAGTGAGATCACTGAGAAAATGTGAGATGGGGAGAATTAGGCTGTTTTTTTCATACTTTGGGGCATTCCTAAGCTTGTCATGATGTTTAATGCTCTGGCTTTAACATATGCCTCAGACTGTTGTCCTTGAAATGTTCGACATTTCAGATCTCTTCCAAAGAGTACTTTAAATCTATACATGCCCGTTTCAGCAAGACTTCTTCGGTGATAACCTCTAAGTTTTTTCCAGAGCTTCCGTGCATTCTCATCCTCTCCTAATCCTTTGATCTCAAGCAAAGACTTATTCCTCTCCAAGAAATAATCAGGTGCACCTGCACGGTATTGTCCATTCCTACGAGGTGGAATTATAGCAGTCGACCCATGATGATAATTAGCCCGATAACAGACCATTTGATCATAGGCTCCGTCGCCATATGTTCGCTTAACAGTTTTTGGGGCATTCTTTATAAACTGAGGATAAACTTTATGATCGGACGTCTTGTTGTCAGTAAGTTTTACAAACAAAATTTCATTAGAATCTGGACAAATTGCCAAATGAAGTTTTCTCCATGTTCTCCGTTTGCTATAACCATGTTGGCGAACTTTCCATTCTCCTTCTCCATAAACTTTAAGTCCTGTTGAAATCGATAACTAAATCAGTTATTTTCCGCTTTGATAGCCGCTGAAGATCTTTGCCAAGAAGTTGAGCTCGACGACAGATCTGACTATAGCTAGGAGTTTGAAGGTTCAGCCCTAAAGCCATATGGATTTGTTCGAAGCCTCTAAGTAAGCAGAACTGTTTTTCACGAGCTAAGCGCGCTAGAATGCGTTGGGACCATGAAGATCTTCACAATACATGCAAAAACCGAGGTTTTGATGCAAAGCATGATGTTGCCCGCGCAGATCCCAACCTCTGGTTGGTTTGGAAGTTGATAATGTTTATAGCGTTTGCAGTGTTTGAGCTATTTCGTTTTACAACCTTGGCTCAAGAAGCTTGTAAGAACAGGTCTTGGATGAAATTTGCTAGAGATCTGCTCCAGCAGTTAGTAGAGATTAGCTGGGCTCTCATAGAAAACTCACCAATTCTTCAAAAACCAAAAGTTCAGTTTCGTTTTAATTTTTATGAGCCACCATAAATTCAAAAAAATCATAATTTGGAGGTATAATCAAGGGTTTATGTAAAGTTTTTAAAAAATATATGATTTGTTTAAAGAAAGGAAGTTAGTTTGTTTGTTATTTTAAAAATATTTCTTGTCGATTGTTGCCTAATTATGATAAGAGCAATTAATAGCTATTGTGCCATCAGTGGTGGCATTAGTTTAACCTCTGTTAGGCAACTTGTACAGGCAGTGTCAAATTCCTGCTGATATTGTCGTCCGACAAATGCAAACCCCTGACCAAGTTCGAGGAGGAATTTTTGCAAATGATCCATAAGGCCCTGTTCAAGTTCACGCTCTCGGTACTGGTAAAAATGGTCTTGTTCAAAGACTTATTGGCGATCTGTTACAACAGATACTGCTAAAAGGAAATGGATGAGCATCTTGGATACGAAAAACATTTGTTTTGCGACAGACTTCAGCATAGAGATTGGTGTATATGAGGCATCTGAAAATATTGGCTTGTGATGCTATTACATGTCCAAACGATCATGCCTACAAAATGTTAGCACTCCATTCATTTGCATGCTGGCGCTAATATACTGATTATCATCTTTCAAATTTAGATATTCTCCTGCGATACAATGTTTTTTGAAAATCTTAGGAATAGCTGCACGAATTGTATCTAATAAATCTCCAGAAGCCGTTGAAGCTGCATTTCCTCCAATGAGGTAAATTGCATAAATTAAGTTATTTTCAATTGTCACGTTTTCGTCAAATTGTTCTTCCATTTCTTCAAAATCGGTCTTCGAAGCAATATGGTAGCCAATTATCTTGGAAATACCATATTTTCCTCTTTCAATAGCAAATAAGGTAATGCAGTCATCCATTTCAGTAGACTTTATTGATTTGTTTGGTTCATCTATAGACTCGATTTCATCCGTACTTATTTCTAAAGCATCTTTGAACTGTGTAAAAAAATCTTCCGGAGCAACTTCCACCACTGATGGTGGATTATTTGGATATCCTATAGCTGCAGCAGGCTGTGTGGATCCAATTTTAGACAGCGATAACATAGAACTCCTTCTTTGCAAGTAAAAAATACTATAGGTAGTCTAATTGCAAATGTCATTAAAAAAAAGTAAGTTCACAGCGGTAAAATTTAGATTAAGTTGGCATCAGAGAGGAAAAGCGGCTTACCCTCGCAGGAGTCCAGAAATTCCGGATATTCCACAAATGGCGGCAGGTGACACGACTGTTATTCCTTCCATTAGTTCTAAGCCGCGGCAATTAACTCTTTTTTTGCGTTAATGGAAATAGGAATATATGCGTAGTCTTGAGAAGCTTCTGGTGTTGCTATAAAAAAAAACTCAAGTAAAATTTACCTGAGGTTCTTCTGTCAAAATTAATAATACAAAATTCACTCCCTTAACCTTATAATGGCAATATAATATTTTTTTCGATCATTGAATCCGCGTCATTAATGGAAGATCTTTCCGAACTTGTCAAATTTATTTTTTAATTTATTTTTTATCTATTCTCGTGTATAATTACGTGCTTATTAATAAATACTTTAAAAATAAATAACCGCGTGAATTACCCATGACAGTATCTGATAAACTTAGACCATCGGCAGTTAGCATTGAAAATAAAATCCTCTATAAATATCGCGATGATCGTATAAACATTCACGAATTACATGGATTACCAGACGATTTAAGAGACGCAGTGATAAAGCAAACGAAAAGCATTGGATGCATGATCTTAGTGAATGATTTTGACATAGATCCAGTCACCAAAGTTCATATATTAAATACATATAAATTTAAAGAATGGATCGAATTGCAGGTAAAATTTGAAGGCCATCCTTTGGCAGATGATGAGAAATTTGGTGAAGAATTGAATCCTGGATTTGGCACCTTATTTGCTGTAGATGGCAATTCGGCTTATACAGCAGCGCATAACGTTTGTAAGCATGACTCAGACGTTTTAGATGAAAAATTAATAGCAGACACAAGAGTCATTTTTAACTTTAGAATCGATGCCAATGGGCATCTTAAAACACAGTATTCGGAAGCAGAGGTTTTTAAAATAAAGAAAGTATCAGCTCATCGATTTGTGAAAATTGATGAAAAACCAGAAGAAAGAACGGACTGGGCCTGGGTTAAATTCGATAAACCCCTTAATGGAATTGAACCATTAGAGCTTGATTTTTCACCTGTTCAAAAAGGTACTAAAGTCTATTCCATTGGTCATCCATCTGGTCTTCCGGCAAAGCTGGCGACTTCATCCACCATTAAAAAAGTAAAAAAACATTACTTTACAGCAGATCTTTCTATGTTTGGTGGTAATTCAGGAAGTCTTGTATGTAATAGAATCACAAAGAAAGTCATTGGCATTTTATTTGAGGGCATAGCTCCAGATTATCATCTTGTTCGTAACTATGAAGGATTAAACCAACATAGGGTTAAAGCTCGGCAAGCCACTAAAGAGGATATTGCATTCGTTGGCTATGAGAAGTGTCAATACATCAATGCAATTAAGGTTCATTTAGCTCAAAGGATTACTTCGATAGCCCAGTTAGGAAGAAATGAAAGTATAAATAGATCAAATCAGCGTTCTAAAATGTACCTAGAAATGGAAAAAGATGAAATTAAATCTTTAAAACTTCAAAATGCTATAAGTATTGCAGCACTTTTTGTTCCCCCTTTTGGAACTATTTATGGCGTTGCATCTAAACATTTTGTAGCAAAAGATAAAGCTCAATTAGAAGACACAATGTCTAATGTAAAAAGAATCAAATCAATGTTAAATAACAGGGTAAATAATCTAGAAGCTTATTATATATACATTTGTGGAAAAAATCCAAATAGTGAAGATAGTATTAAATTTGCAAGAGCTTTAAGTGCATATTATAATAGTGGAGAGGGTGTTGTTATCGGTTTTTTTGACAACCAAGTACAAGAAGTCGAACGATATATTGACATTGAAAATACTTTTGTTGGTAAATTTTCACCAGAAATGATGTTAAACTTGGCTAAGTATGAAATAAAAAAAGGTTTTAAACTTTCAAAAAACGCTAGAGAACTTATACTAATTTATATGCATAATGATTTTGAAAATCCTGAGAATTCTGTTGCAAAAGCTCGTGCAAAAGCATGCTATAAAATAACAAAACATGAACCACTTTATAGAAATTGCTTAAAAAAAGCTTTAAAGAAAATATCTGAATATATGGTGGAGCAAAGTCGCAGACTAACTTTTGAAGAAGCCCTTGAAGAATTAGGCTATAAAAAACCAGAACCAATCAATGGTTAAAGGAATCTATGAATATCAATATTAATGTGACTTTCAAGGATGGTCGTTGTTTTTTCGATGGATTTAATCAAAGGAATGACATTGATCCAGTTACTAAAAAGGCTGGCGTTAACTACTATAGAGTACTATCTATCATTTACTGCATTTTAGAAAAACTTGGCTTTGCTAAAGGAATTAATTGTTTTGAAAATGGTAGGCCTAAGATGGTTTATATAAACTCAAAAAGTTTCTTGCGGTGGAGAGAACGGCATTCAAACGATGAATATATAACTCTTTCTGATACTCTTGATGATGGGTATTCTTCAAAAAAGAGAAAGAAAGTTTTAAGCTATGGGGATGATTTCGAGGGATCAATAAAATTCATCATTAAAAGTTATAAAACACTGTCATATGATAAAGTGATGGAAAAAGCTGAAAAAGAATTTCCTAGGGATGAACGGAAAAAAATGAAAATTAAAGCCATATTAGACAAGTGCAATTATAAAGAAAGGTATGAGAACAGGGTAAGACCTTATATTTTTAAACATTCAAATCTAATAGATGAAGGTCTTGATGAATTTTTTAAAAATCTTCCAAAAATTAAATTAGATGGGGTTGATAAAGTAGGTTAAGGCGCTGGCATGGTAAACCTGCTCTCCGAACTCTCAAATGAATTCTTCCTCGATTTCTTTAACCGTCGGCAGGCTTGATTTCAACTCTTTAGGCAGCTTTTCAACTAAATTCACTTCAAATTCTGTAACCCCGATCGGTCGATTAAAGTTCCTCAAAACATACTCTACGAATACATTGTCCTTCGTCTTACATAAAATCATCCCAATGCTTGGTTTGTCGCCATTATGGCGCAGACAGGAGTGTAACGAAACTGTTGACTTTGTTGCCCATATATGGTACAACTAAGATATGACAGAATGTTACCGACTACTACAAACAGAAGAATTTGAGGAATGGCTAAATTGGGAAACCGCACGTTCTCATTATCAAATTGATATACGACTAGAGAAAATAAAGCTCGATGGTTATTTTGGCACAAAAAATAATGTGTCAAAGAAAGACAAGGGCGAAGTAAAAGATCGCGTGTGGGAACTTAAGTTCGATGATGGAAGGCGCATATATTATGCCTACTTTCCGGAGCAAAATATTTTGTTATTGCTAGGAGGTAATAAAAATGGACAAAACAAAGACATCACAAAAGCCAAAAGTCTCTTCATCAAGAGTACTAAAGTTAAAGGAAAACCTTATGAAACAAAAAAAACAAGAAACTGAGCGTGTTCTTCGTGAGGATGCTAACCTGAAAGAATACAATCCAATTAAAAACCTTCTAGATAAAAAGAAAATGGGAGCCGCCGTCATGGAATGCCTTATCGAAAATGACACTGAGGGTGCGCTTGAAATAATCGAAGGATACCTCTACGCTGTTGACAGGACACAGTTTTTGAAAGATGCTAAAATCCCTAGATCTACAGCCTATAACGTATTTAAAAGAAGAAATCCTACAATAAGGACTCTTGCCAAAATCATGCACGCATCTACTCACTGCCTTTGATCTACAGAGAACAGCTTCAGCTAATCAAATTCACTTTCCTGCTGGCATTGTCTGCTCGGCTACTTTTATCATAAGCATTAACCATTTCACTTGAGGCATCCCAGTCACTTTTTGTATACCACTATCTGAAAAGTCTTGTTGTTTTAGGTATGTCACAGCAGTAGCTCGAAGGATGTGAGGAGTCACTTTAAAAGGAATATTTGCAATCTTTCCAGCCTTTTCAAATGTCGTTGCTAAGTGGCATAACTTACCGGCGTTTATCAATAAATTGCTTTAGCTTGAACTAAAGCATATAATTCACTGATAATTTCCATGTTTCTATTTAACTAATATTGGAAGATGATTATGTTTAATAATTTAAAATATTACTATATATTTATTTGTTTGTGTTTTTTCACCGTAATTTTAAGTTCTTGTGGAATGAAATCCTACGAAGAAATGCATTCAACTTATCCTCGCATGATGGTAAAAGATGGACCAAATGCTAATCAGATCATAGAAGACCTGAGATCTAAAGGATATATAATTAGAAAAGTGCGTCAATCTGACATCGTAGATGGCATGTTAGTAGTTTTTTACGAAATCCCAGAAGGAATGCCACATCCACTCTACAAGGATTAATCATGAAATATCTTCTTTTCACAACAATTATTTTATCAAGTATTTTTGTTTGTAATGTTGAAGCAGCTCGTCACAATGTCAACCGGATAAAATCGGCTGCCTCAAGAAATACTGCAACCGTTAACAAATGCTCTGTTAGTGATTCTCGCTGTGCCTATGAAAGAAAAGATACTCATACAGGTACAACCATGCATTTTGACGTGTATGGAAACTTGTTAGGTCGAACAAAGCCTTGATGTAGTCATCACAAATAACCTGATCTTGTTGCAATCCTAAAAAATCTTAAGGCTTTTCTTAAGGCGTTTTATAGTCCTAATCGGTGTTTTCTCAAAACTTTTTATTGAATATATCTTTCTGATTTGTAATAATTTACGCTTTTAATCATTAATTTTACGACCTTTAGGATTTATGAAAATAACTAATGTACTTCTTGTTTTGATTGTATCTTTATTTTGTTTCAAAGGAACGGCACAGGCCGTATTAACATGGGATGAAATAGAAAATTACATCGCCAATTACAGCGAGTCTAATGTTGTTGAAAGTCTATTAAAATATGATAGCAGTAAAATGGCTTTAAATTATGCAATGAATGCAAAAGACTATTTTTCTGTAGTGATGATGGTGGAATATGGTATTAATATAAATTTTAGAAACAGTTTAGGGACTATTAGCCAACAACAACAACGTACTGTTATTGAGTTGGCAATAGAAGCAAGCGAAATCAATTTATTAGAATATTTTTTAGCAAAAAAAGCTGATCCCACGAAAGAATTTTACTATAAAGAACACACTATTCAATATATTAAAACAGCCGTGTATGATGCCATCATGTTAGACAGATTGGATATTATAAAGCTATTTGCAGAATATGGAATTGATTTGAATAAAAATTGTTATACAAGGTGTGCTGTTGGTGGTTCTAATGTTCTAAATCTACCTTTTTATCAGACACCTTTACAAGCGGCTGTTGCTCATAAGAAAACAGAAATTGCAAAATATTTGATATCTATTGGCGTTGATATATAAATTAAGCGATTAAAGTAACCTTTTTGCTTGCATTATCTGCCCTAGAGCTTTTGTCATAAGCGTTCACCATTTGGCTTGATGCATGGCCAGTCACTTTTTGAATATCACTATCGCTAAAACCTTGTTGTTTGAGATAAGTGACGGTAGAAGCTCGAAGAACGTGAGGAGTCACTTTAAAAGGAATATTTGCAATCTTTCCAGCCTTTTCAAATGTCACAGCTAATTGACATAACGGTATCACTTTTCCTGTTCGAGTGATAAAGACTAAACCTTGCCGGTCACCGATATATTGCTTCAATTCGTTCATCACTGATGTAGGATAAGAAATAATAGTTTCCTCAATAGATCCTCTTGTCTTGAGCTGTTTGAAAGTTATCTGATTAACATTCCAGTCAATTTTATCCGTTGTTAATGACAAAACTTCGCTTATCCTTTTCCCTCCTTGCAATGCGATTTTGGCTAGAAGACAATCTCGACCATTAATCATTTTAAGCGCATCAAAAAAAGATATCCATTGCGCTTGTGTCATAGCTTCGGTAACAACATGCTTATGCACTCGTTTGAAAGTTTTATTAGCTTCTTCTCTATTCGGTAGAGCTTTCTTAATAATCCCGTCCGTTTGTCTGCATAAATAAGAAGTAAAAGAAATATAAGCCGCTGCCCTCGCCTGTCGTGAGCATTCAGACCAATTGATTGACTTATCAGTTTTAATGCTGTCAATTATGGCGTTATGATTCCTTTGAGAAAATTGCTGCAACGACATAAATGAATTGATGAATCCGAACTCTTCAAGCTTTCGCATTCCGGACTCATAATTTATGGCAGTCAGCTTGCTCATGGATTTGTACCAAGACTCCAAAGCTTGCCTAACGGTCACCGCATTAAGATTTCTCCAAACAGCTTCTTCTCTGAGATTCTTAACTTGTGAATACGTAAAGGCGGAAGGATTTATGGACGGAATTAAATCCTTATGGATGGATGGAACGATTTCTTGATGGAGAATAGTCATAACGGAATTCCTTATTTATGGCATAAAATCTAAGGACTATATTATAAGTAGCATTATAAAAGGATTATTATGGAAGTACAAGCCAAAATTTTAAATGGCCGTGTTTATTTTGGAACCTTTAACAAAGGTAATGATATTGATCCAAAGACACAACGCAGTGGGTTGAATTTTTTCCGCTTTAACCTCATTTGATGGCTATTGCATAAACTAGGTTTTGCTCATAAAGTCCATTATACTGAAGGAAAAAGACATGGCGTGGTCTACCTCAACTCTAAAAGTTTTGAGGCATGGAAAGAAAGGCATAAAGACGATGTTGATCTAAATCAGAAAGATTTAAACCAAGCCTTATCTCAAAAAGACTTTGAAAAAGCCATTCAGATCATTTATCAGAATTTCACCAATCATAGAAAAGTTAATGACCAAGACAAAATCACCCCTATTCCACCACATGACAATCAGAAGAATATACCGCTTCAGAAACCTCTTGAAAGAGTGCAGGAAGAAGTTAATAGAGCAGAAAAGCCCATAGAAGTTACCAAACAAGAGCCAGTATTACCCCAGGATAAAAACCGACAGATTCCAGCCATCGCCTTTGGTAAAAAAGAGTGGGCAGAACTAGGCCTCGAGGTAGAAGATATCCCTCTTCCTGAAGATGTTGATGCGATTCTTAAAAGCCCCTGCCCTTTTTCGAAAAAGGGAGAAAGGGTGGAACAAACACACGTTCTTGTTCTAAAACCAGAAAGTATCAACGGAGAGGATTTCAACGTAGAGAATTTTGGGAAATTCATGAAATCCAAATTCCCTGAACTAGACCAAGAAGGTTATCGATTCATTTTAGACGATGCTAAAAAACTTGGAAGCCATGAAAAAGCTCGTTGGATATTAATGAAAAAAGATGTGATCGATGGAAGTAGAAATAAAAGCTTTGCCGAACAGCAAAAGATGGTCGACGAACAGGGTCAGAAAAAATACCAAGTTCCAGGAGTATTAGACGTGATCGTCTGTGCCATGACAGAATATGCCCGTTCTCAAGGTAAAACACGTTTATTTAGCAATGATCCATGTACCTATACACGCTGTCAAGAGAATATTAGGAGTTTCCAAATGGTTGCTGGGGGCTTCGTCGCCCCGGCTGGCCTCTACGTCGACTACATCCACTATGACGACGACAGCATTGGCGTTGCGGCCCTGCGGAAGTTCTAAGGTCATTGGAACTTGGTTACTTGGTTTTTGGCAAAGGGACTTGATTTTTTGTTCTTTGGTACTTGGTTTGGGCGACTCTGGAATTAAGAATTGGTGATTTCCCTAAAAGTATGCTGAGGATATTTGAATAAGGTTATAGAATTTGTAAATGAGCTATGTACGACTTTTAATCACACTCATTCGTACCCAGTACGCATTTTTTATAGCTTGAGATAATATGTGCTGATTTGCATGAGACAAGATTTTCCAAGCGGAATTCCTACAGCTCCTAAGGGCCCACTTTGAACCTTAAAACTATCAATGATAGTGTCGATAATTTTCAATGCCTTTTCGTCTCTGATATTTTTCCGAATGAGAGTTTTAAGAATCTGATGATTGATTGTGTCAAAAAAGCGTTTGATATCCATTTTTAGAGCATAACAAGGCTGTTTTCCATTCAGGCTGACTTTTCTAATCATCTGCTGCAATAGTTTGACTCCAATATGAGTTCCCTTTCCTAGGCGGCTTGAGAGGGAATGAAAGATAAACTTTCTATCAAAAACTGTAGTCAATATATCATAAACTATTTGATGAACAAGTCGATCTCTTACTGATGTGGCGTTGCTTGGGATCCGAGACATAAAAATGTTCATAGATACCGTGTTGGTATTGCACAGATTCTTGTCCAGGCACAACCTATGCAAAACTTTCTTGGTTACAAGCTTGGCACATCCGAGATGAGACCTATTCAGCAGCCTTGGCAGAACTGACCAATTCGCAATTCTATTACCCATTTGCGTCAAATTGGGGCGAAGGAACGACATCCTCATCTGATGGTCAACGTTTTAAGACTGCTGGACACTCTGGGGACAGAGGAAACATCAATCCAAAATATGGAAGCGATCCAGGCGTGCAATTTTATACCCACATTTCCGATCAATATGCTCCTTTCTATACAAAGATCATTAACGTTGGGGTGCGTGATGCTACCTATGTACTTGACGGGCTACTGTATCACGAGTCCGACATAAGAATTGAGGAGCACTACACCGATACATCAGGTTTTACAGACCATGTCTTTGCGCTTATGCACCTGCTTGGTTTTCGCTTTGCACCTCGCATCCGTGATTTAGCCGACAAGCGATTATTCGTCGTGGACAGTAAAAAGGAGTATACATCAATTAAAACCATGATAGGTGATGCGATCAATGTAAAACACATAAAGAGTCATTGGAATGAAATTCTACGTCTGGCAGCTTCCATAAAACAGGGGACTGTTACAGCCTCCTTGATATTGCGTAAACTCGGAAGCTATCCACGGCAGAATGGTTTAGCAATGGCTCTACGAGAACTTGGGCGAATCGAACGCACACTTTTCACACTGAATTGGCTACAAAATGTTGAATTACGCCGTCGTGTTAATGCTGGCCTGAACAAGGGAGAGGCCAAAAACACATTAGCGCGTGCTGTTTTTTTCAATCGACTTGGCGAAATGCGCGATCGCAGTTTCGAAAACCAGCGTTATCGAGCTTCTGGCCTTAATCTGGTGATAGCTGCAATCGTTCTATGGAATACCGTATATTTAGAGCGAGTAATCCAGCACTTGAAAGATAATGGTCAAACAATCAATGAGAGCCTACTCAAACATTTATCTCCACTTGGTTGGGAACACATAAATTTGACAGGTGATTATGTTTGGCGACAGAGCAAGGTGATGGAAAAAGGCGAATTCAGATCTTTACAGGGGCAGCAAAATCCTTAACGTGCTTTATAATCCGAATTCTGAGCCGACCCCATGATGAGGGAATCTCTATTCGAATCCCTTATTCTAAAACCGACCAAGGAGGAGAAAGACAACACGTTGAGATTCCTAAAAAATCCAATGCAATCAATTGCCCTATAGAGGCTTTAAACGTTTGGTTAAAAGCTTCTGGGATTATACGAGGATCAATCTTCCGTTCGATAACTAAACATGGCGTAATCTCAGATCAACGATTATCAGGGAAAGCTGTTGCTGAGGTCGTAAAGAAACGCGCAAAAGGCTTGTTTGAAAATACAGCAAATGTTGCAGGTCATAGTCTTCGTCGAGGCTTTGTCATGTCTTCTTTAGAGGCCGACGTTCACCTTATTTCTATTATGAATCAAACACGGCATGCTAGCATTAACACACTGAAAGAATATTCATCGGAAAAGAAAAACTATAAGACAAATGCTTTGAACTCAATAAAACTATGAAGTTTAAATATTTAAAATAGGGCATGCTCAAAGTTATACTGGTCATATTTTAAGAGCCTGCTTTTGTACAACTGGCATTCAACGGATTAAGTTAAAAACGGAAACTCAAAATTATCTGTCTTTCTGAATTCGTATCCGACTTCTACCCAAGAGTCTTGTATATCTTTCTTATATGAAGTACCTAATTTTGAGTTACCAGAGCTAATAGTTTGAGCTACAAATCCTGTAAATGTTGGTTCCTTAAAGTTTAGTGCTGCATCGAGCCAAGTTTGTAACAATTTTTCTACTTTAATAAAGTTTTTACAAGATTGATAAGTAAGAAAGAAAGCATGACTTAAGTGACGGCTATTGTAATGAACGTTCCCATTGTCTTGTTCTTTTGGATCCCTACTTTCTAAATTAGAATACGTGAATTTTTGACTTAAATCACGATCAACTATCTTCCAATCTATTTTACCAGTAGATTGTTTAAATACAACTCCAACTATGTCAGCAATGGATTCATTTATCGCGCCAGCTTCTCCAGCATTACCAAGGGGGGGTAATTCTTTTATTTTTCGTATATTCTCTACAACTCCATGGGTAAATTCATGACACACTACTTCAGGATGGTTAACATATATGTTATTAAATTTGAAGCATTCAGGATAACTTTCTGTTTGTGGATGATAATATGCATTATCTGCAGCTAGATGAACAAAAAGAGGAGGAATCTTTCCTTTATCGTCTACCCCGACCAATTTCAATTTATCCCAAAAAAATTCATTTATTTTAACGATTGTATTTTTCAGTGTGTTACAAAGAATTTTATCTTCCGTTGTTATGGGAGACATGGGGGTGTAGTCTATCTGTAAAAGTTTATCCTTGGACCAAATTTTTGCTGGATCCCATGGAGATATGGAATCAAAAGCACTTTCAATAGGCGTTCCTATAGGCGTCTTCATGTATGAACTAACATTATATTCCATTTTAATCTCCTTCCTTATTTGAATAGACTTGCAAAGAAGTTAAAGAATTAAATAATTTTTTAACAGTGTTTTTTTTGAATTAATATTAAACCTGTAAAGTTTATATTTTATACACGAATTTTAGGTTGTAGCTTTTAAACTTTTTGCATCTCACCTAATGAAGTGATGGAAAGAATGAGAAAGATGCTGTAAAAAAGGCCCGTAAGTTATACATGAAAGGTCACAAAGAATTATATGCTGAAGAAATGCCGTTCTTGTTGAAGCTATTCTCTGTAAATCAAAGCCAGATTGATTTTGAATAATAAGATCAGAAAATCGCAGTTTTTTCACTAAATATTGACATTTGTTCGCAAATTTGATAACATAAAATAAAAGGGATTCGATGCCTAATACGAAAGTTGTCTTCTACAAAGATAATGACGGAACAATTCCAGTACTTGAGTGGTTGGATACTCTCCCAAAGAAAGCACGTTTGAAGTGTATCAAAAAAATTGAACGACTAAGAGAAGAAGGACATCAATTACGCAGACCGGAGGCTGATTTGCTCAGGGATAAGATTTATGAGCTAAGAGCTAGTTTGCAAGGGATTCACTATAGAATCCTCTACTTTTTTCATGGTAATGTAGCAGCTGTATTGTCTCATGGAATCGTAAAAGAGGACTGTGTTCCTCCAGTAGAGATCGATAGAGCAATACAACGCAGGAAAATTTTTGAGTTAAGTCCAAAAGAACATACATACGAGGAGAAATAAAATGGCTAAAAAAAAACATAAACCAACAGACGATGCCGTTGAAATCTTGTATCACCGTTATGTTAAAAATGATCCAGAGATTCTTGCTGAATTGGAAAAAATTCAAGCGGATAATGATGTGGCAAGAAAGATCTACGACCTTCGCACAAAAGCAGGTCTTTCTCAGAGAGAATTTGCTAAGTTAGTTGGAACTACAGCTTCTGTTATTTGCCGGTTAGAAGATGCGGATTATGAAGGACACTCCATGGCTATGCTTAATCGTATTGCTGCCGCTCTAAACAAACGGGTCGAAATTCGCTTTCTTCCTATGACCAAGCAGACTTAAAATCATCATAGAGAATATCTGCAGTTGAAGAGACCTTATTACAAATATCCTGCCCATATTCACAATCCCAAAAGTCTTGAACAAATTCTGAAGCCTTAAATGAACTATATTGATTTGGCGTAATTTTTTCCCACGAAGATAGTACAAATTTTTTAAATTTCAAAAACCAACATTGACAATATTCTTACAAAATCTTATAAAAAATGTTTTTTTCTGAAGGAGACAAAGTGAGATTATCCAGCGCTCTAAAAAACGCTAAGTCTTATGAAGATGTCAGAAAAATTATAGATAAACCTAACCACGAGATTAAAGTAAGAATTTCTTTTTTCGGAGTCTCAAAGATCTCTATTAAAGGGTTTTCGTTTTCCACTTCTGTCGATAATTTAGCTTATAAGATAGAAAGAATGGTAGAGGAAAAATTTGATTTTACTGAAAAAGAGAGATCTGAGGGCATAATAATAGCTTCTAAAATTGACTTTTTTTATTCAGAGATTGAAAAACAAGAAAAGAAATTAAATTGTATTACAAAATTATTCCGCAATATTTATCGTCATTTAAATTCTACTCAAACATTTTGGCAGCAATATCAGCATTTAATGTTCAAACTATATACAAAAAATCAATATGAAAAAAAATTTGGGCATCAGCCTTTAGATTCAGACCCACATTGGAGCGTAAGTGATCAACCCGACAGATGGTATGCTCCTGAAAAAAAACTTTAATATTTTAATTTTGGAGAAGTAATTATGATTTTAAGTCGTTTAGATCCTAAAAGACAAATAGATAAAAATAATTGCGCAATTACTTTAATTAGAGCTCCCGGTACTCATCATGCGGAATTGGCTTTAGAACAGTTATTAACGGCAAATACGCATTTACTCTTATTCACATGGAAGGATCAGGAAGATGCAATGCTTCAGGAATTGAAATTAAAACTTTAAAGAAATATGGGCAAATTAAAATTCAACCAATGCAAATTGAAGAATTAAAATATGCAGGAAAAACTGAAACATGGATTAAATCAAAAGAAAAAATTGAAGAAATGATGATTGAAGTTAAAAAAGATGAAAAAGATCGTCGAAGAATCCCTTTTAATATTACTGGTAGTCGGTCAATTCTTTTCCATGATGAAAGATTAAGAATAAAGATTTATAATAAGGATCTTTTAGCTCTGGTTAATGGTCAAATTGATCTGGATAAATATGATGATGTTAATCTACAGGTTTACAAAATCAGTCAAGAGCTTTGTTTTGCCATCACTTTTTTCGTTTCTAGCTTGGCCTTGTTTGTATCTACTTTTGCTTTACTCACATTATTTCTTGCTTGCTGAGATTTGACTGTCTTGGAAATTTCATCTGCTTGAGAAACTAATCCATGAAAAACGCACTGAAAGTGGCCATAATAGTGTGTGAAATCAAATATGGTCTTGGCAAATTCACTTAAATTTAAAAATTCCTGTTAAATTAATTTCTGTGATATTATTATCCAGTTGACTGTTTTAACTTCCGTGGAAAATATTATTCTAATTTGATTAAATCTAGTATTGCAAAGCAAGCATGTTTCATATCTTATATCAAATACGAGACGATAACTCGTATTTTAATGATGTCTGAATACATAAAAAGTGTAAGAATAGTTTTTAAACAATTGAATATCAGTATGGGCCACAAATTAAGATATGTAAAATTACAAATGAAATAAAACAAACTATCGCTTAACCTAATCTATTAACTTTATACTTTTTATTTGGGGAAATTTTTATGGTAGCGTCTTTAGCAGGAAATAATCAACAAATCAATTTTCATACTCAAAGCCATGTGAGTCAAGTGGCCCAACCCCCGAGCTCAAAAACGAAAAGTTTTGCAAATCAAGTATTTCCAAAGCCATCGCCGAACTCGGAAAAAGGAAAATTACTTAAAGATCTTGAAACTTTTAGAGTTTTAAAGAGTGAATTAGATATTTTAAAAGCACAAGCTGAAAAAGCTAAAGATAGAAAGCGAGAGTTCAAGCAGAAAAATCTCAAGCGCAGGCTGAACAATCCAAGAAGGAATTAGAAGCTGTTACGCAGATTATTGCAGTAGGGTTTTCCTCTATTTTTCAGATTAAAGTGAATTTTGAATTGGCTGAAAAATACGTGCCTGGTGAAGAAATTGTCCTTTTGCATAATCCTACAACAGGTTCCATGTCAGCCATCTTAAAAAACATGAAACCGATCGTAAAATTTTTAAAAGACCATCCAGATATCGTGACTTGCCATTTTTCTACTTTATTTTCAGAAGTGCGAGATTTACCCTTGTTGGCCGCTTACCAAGCTCAATTAATTAGAAAAGGAAAAAAGATCAACGTCACTTTTGCTGACGCTAACCTAGCAACTGCTTACAAAAAAGCGTTATCCCAACAGGATGTAAATATTTCAGAAAAAGCCCCATTAAACATGCGTGAACAAAATCAGGAAACATTCTGTCCCGCAAACACATATAGTTCATCAACCCAGCTATCAAGCAAAGTGGACACTGCTGCAAAATCCATTCCATCATTCATTAAAAGCCGCCCCTAAAACCACCTCTACCACGCAGCCTAAAATTGCCCAGGAACGCCTGCCTATAGATGGCAAGAAAAAAAGTTTTAGTGATTATAGTGATCAAGAGTTTTTGGCACTTCCCCTTGAAAAACAAGACGAACTTTTGCGTGAAGCAGGCATCTTAGATCAACCTCTGCTACAGGCAAGAAAGAAGGTAGTGGTCACTTCATCTCTATCTATTGAAAATCTTAAAAAAACATTAAATGCTGATATTGTAGCTCTAACAGAAGAAGATTTTAAAAAAGTTGATGAATATATTGTTTCTTCATTTAATGAGTTTAAAATGATTGCTAAAACTAAAGATCTATCATCGATTGAACCCCCTATCAAGGGAGGTTACAAAAAATTATATCACGCAGCTCTTCAATTTTTCGTAATAAATAGAGATGCAACTTTAGAAGAAGCTAGAGATTATATATCTAAGAAAATACAAGAGAAAGGTGTAAGAATCGACCAAAAAGTTTGCATTCTTAACTAGTAATTTTTCTTGCAAGGAACGTTAAAAACGTTTTTTGCCGGAATTATATAGAGTCACTATTATTTTCCAGTTTATTTTCAAAACCCTGTGTGCCTTGGTTACTTTCTTTAGCGTTTTGATCAATTGGAGGATGTTGATCATATAAAAATGCATGCAAATTATCAATAGAGTGCGTGGGATTTTGTTCAAAGTAATTTGCAACATCATTTTCGTTCACATTATAATAAGAAAGTAAATGACTCACCTCTTTAAATAATTGCTTTTTCTGATTGTCTGTATCATTTTTTAAAATGGTTTCAATGCCAGGGGTCATTATGTTAGAATGCTCTTTATTTTTATTAATGTCTTGTTGAATTTGACTCCATTTAAATTCAAGACGCTTTTTTTCGCGATGAAAAATTTCCTCAGATGAAGACAAAACAGGAGTAAGTGGTAGGGGTTTTTTAAATTGCTCATTAATTTTCGCTTGTATTTGTTTTTCTTTTTCAGAAGGTAAATTTTTACTGACTTTCCTAGTTTCAGATAAAGGCAATGGCTCTGATTCCCTGCGATGTTTAGCTTGAATTTTTTTATCTTCTTTTTCCGTGATAGGCAAACGTTTAGGTTCTTCTTTATCTTGAATACTCCCCTTGAAAGCTTTGCCTTCAAAGATCAATTTAATGTTGTTAATCGAATCATTCAGGTCTTTAAGTTTTTTCAACTCCGCTTGTTTGCCAGATTCATCCATTTTGGAATTTTTGATGTTAGATTCTTTTGTCTTAAAGTATTCATCATTAAGTTTTTCAGTTTGTCCACTATTTAAATGTCTCTCAAAATTTAATTTTCCTTCCGTCTGTTTAATGCTTAAGGCAGTAGCGTCTATTCCTACACCTGCTGTCACAGCCATTTTTCCATACAGTTGAATTTTATCCTCCCCATAATTTTTTTTTAGAAAAGTTTTTAAATCAGCATCATTTTTGATATTTTGAGGAAATTTAATCGTAATTTTTAAATTTTTCTCGCCTATCATAAAATTTTTAACCGCAGTTTGTCCCGATATTTTAAAACCATTGACCTCTTCTTGAAGCTTAACTTTAAAGGGAAGAGGTCCAGAAGAAGTAGGCAGAACTTTACCGGTCATAAAACCCCCAGAATTACAACTATTTATTATTAATTATTATAATCTATAAATAAATTTATAAAATATAAAAATATATAGAATTTAAAATCAAGATAGCTCTTTAAATATTTTTAATATAATTTTCTCGCGATTTATTGAGCTAAAAATTGTAATAAGACAATTACGCCATTTGACAAATAAATATTCTTATAAGTATATAGGTCAAGTTCTGTTTTCTATATGAAATAAAAACAACTAAAATTACAGGTGTTTCATGCAGTCTGTTTCAATAAAAAGGGGTCAAATAGTCGATTTGTCTTTCTTTGGGAGCGATAGGCAGGTAGGCCAGGATAGTCAAGAAAAATCCGTGACAGGTCAGCAAACTCAGGGAATCTTTAAGGATTCGATTCAAAAACAATTGATAGACGTTGAAAACCTAAATCCCAACAGACAACCTGCATTAATTTTATCAGAATCTAGACTCACGGGTGTTAAAGAGAAAATTCAGCAGCAGCCTTCTGTTAACCAACTCGTTAAAAAGTCGTCTCAAGGCCCATCGTCATTAATTATTTCTGAACCCCTTTCATTAATCCCCCCTGAGGGACTTCAGCAGCCTTCTTTCAAGAAAAAAAAATTGAAAGATTATTCAGATGAAGAATATGCGGCTCTTTCGCTTGAAGAGCAAGATCAGCTTCTATATGAAGCGGGTATCTTGGATGCACCACCGTCGTCAGTACCGATCAAGCCTAAGCTGCATGTTGATTCTTTAACAACTTCAAATCAACAAATAAGAAGACCCCCTCCCCCTCCAGGTCCACAAATAAGACCGCCTCCTCCGCGAGCACAAGAATTAGGGATTCGAAAACTAAGAGATTGAATCTGTGGAATTTGAAAGTATTCCCTTGCATTATACTATTTTACATGATCCTTATGCCGATGTTGTACGCAAGGCAAAAATGACTTATCTTCCCGTTGATTATAAGGATTCTTACGGGCAAACGGCTTTATCTTTGCTTTGCAGCTCTAAATTAGTCTTTAATACACATGAGGCTTTACAACGCATGCAACTTTTAATTGAAAAAGGTGCTAATCCGAACGTTCATAATAAGGACGGTGACTCGGCTCTATTGGTTTTATGTAAAACTTTTTGGAATAGTGATTATATAAATAAGAATGTGCCCGAGGATTTTTTAATCTTGCTTTTAAACGCTGGCGTAGATGTTGATTCTGCTATTGATTTTTATAAAGAAGTAGATTGGAAAGACGAAAAAAAGTTTAAATTGACTACGTCTGATATGTATTATGATTTCGATAAAGAACAAAAAATTGGGAATAAAACAATTACCTGGCGCCATCAGGGATGGACTCCTGGTCACACATCAGAATACAATTTTTGGACGACTAAACATTATAGAAAAGAAAAAGCTCGTGAGACTTATAAGATTCTAGAAAAAGCCAAAAAGAATAAAAAAACTTAAATGACAAGAAAAGGCCCCGACTTCAAAATTTGCTGAATATGAACCTTATTTTGACGCCACACTTAAAAATTTGTTTCAATAAAGGGAGGCTACAAAAACTACGTGAGGCAGCTTTTATTAGCAGTTGGAAAGAATATAAATAAATTAGGAAGATGAACTTTCGCATCAAATCAAAGGATACAGTATGAGCCAAGCGATCACTCCTTACCAACAACCGCACATAGTAAATTATGGAGATAGCAATCAAAAGCTGCAAACAAATCCATCCCCTTCCCTTTTACGTTTAGCTGATCATATTTCTGACCTTTGCTTGAAAGTTTTTATCCCTCAAGAAGTACTTATCCCCTTTCAGCCTGAGCCAAAAGCCTACTTAGGTTATTTACCCACTCGAGTGATGCTCAAAGAACCCTTATCATATTATCATGAGAGTCTGGATTTGTTTCACTTAAAAGCGTTACGACCTTAATACGCAGTTTTAAGGGCGCGAATAAAACCACTTTTCTACAATCTGTCAGCAAATATTTTGATACATTAAGTGTTTATAATGGATCTCTGACAGATAGAAAAAAAGATTGTGTTCCTTGGAAAATGCTGAGCTATTTAAATCATTGTATAAAAAAATTTTCTGACAATTATCCACAATTGATAAAAGCTCTAGAAGAACGGGTCTTTTTGGCCTTAGTCAAAGGCATCCCCCTATTAGAAAAAATTGCAGAGCAAGAAAAACTGCAGGAACAAATAGAACATTTAGAATGTGAACGGATTGAAATATTAATTAGAAAATTTTACCAATTTGAAAACGAAAACTCAGACTCTGAAAATGATTCTTATTCATTTTTTTCTTTTCGAATCCTAAATTATGATGAAATAAAAGAGTTTAATAACATCAAAAGCAGTTTTACTAAGCATGAAGAAAAGATTCTGGCAGGTTGGTCCATTGTTCAAAGGATGGGTGCCGAAAAACCAGAACTCCTGGATAAAGTTTTGTTTTCAGTTGAGGTCATTTCATTTAATTTTGAGTTAAAAATTTTGGAGCGAAAATTACAAGGGTTAAATGCTGAAGTAGATAAGCTAGCCAAAAATTCTCCTTTCAAAATAATAAATAAACAATTGGAAGCATTGTATGAGCTTGAAAATCTCTCGATTGTTTATCAGGTTGGAGAAGATCTGTTTAGACAGCTTTCCTCTATCCCCAAGAAGGAAAAAGAATTTGCGCACCTGGCATTTATTCAGTTAATGACTCTTTTGCGCGAAGCTACGCATCTGGTGATTAGCGATTTAAATTTAAATCTAAAAATGGATTCCGTCTAAACCCCTTGTCCATTCACTCAAAACGATAAGGAATTTTTTTGAACATCCGGAGGATTATTTTTTAGAAACTCTTTTGAACCGGAAAGAATTACAAAGGACGAATTTTAAAAAACTCTTTAGCGATCTTCAAGGAGATTTAAAAAAAATGCTATCTCTGTTCAAAAAAGGATAGATAAAATCAGCAAATTAATAGAGCCACATCCTTCTAAAGACCCCCAAGATGTGCTTACTGCCCTCGCCTATAGAGATATTGAAGAAGTGGAAAATTCAGATGGAGGCAAAAAAATAGAGAACTATTCATTAGTAAAGAAATTTTCTTGAAAAATTTCCCTTCCGTGAATTTTTTTCTTCCCAGGTAATGAGAAAAACGGATTTTTGGGGTTTAAAAGCGGGGACGAAAATGAAAATAAAACCATTCCTTTACGACCCTTTCCCCAGGACCGATGATGCATCTGAAATCATCCATAGGCTCATAACATCTATTGAGACTTTAAGAAAACAACTAAAAAACTTAAATCGTCGTAACTTTGAATTACGCTTACTTAGAGAAGTTCCCTTTAGATTAACGATTCAAAGGCAAATCAGCGAAATTCATCGATTAATAGAAGATTTCTTTGATAAAAAAATATACATACCTAAATCCTCTCCGATAACTTTAGAGCATTTAGAGCAATTTTTTTATGCCATAAAAGACGTGCGTAATTTCCAAAACTCATGATTTATGGAGGCAAAATGTTAAAGGTCTAGTCAATGTAGTTTATCTAATTGTCTATGATTTTTCCGAAATGCTTCAAATGATCACTCAGAAAAAGGTCGCCTATACGTATAATTCTTTAGAAAACCGGATAGCGCAGCATATTTGTGATGGCACCCTAGACGCATCTACTTTAGATCAAGCCTTAAAAGAAGGTTTAAAGATAGATGCATTCGATTGTGTAGGGAGAAGTTTTTTGGATTTTCTGGCCGAAAAGTCCCTCCCGAAAAAACCTTAAATGGGCGGAAATCTCTCATTAGTTTAGGATCCAATATTCATCAAGCCACTTATCATTTGATGCGTCCTTTACATGTAGCTTGTCAATCAGGTTTTTATGACCTCGTTGTGTTATTAATAAAACAGGGAGCTGTTACCGATCTTTATTGACTTGTGGGTATCTCAGTTTTGAAATTTCGCTTAAAATTATGAAAATCATCAAATTGCTAAGCTCATTTCTAGTGAAGTAGGGGTTTCAAGGGGTTCTGATGCTCGTGCTCTCTTGGATGCTTCAAAAAATTTAGATTATCCAACGATAAAACTGTTAATTGATCAAGGGGCCGATGCGAGTTTGAATTTTGAAGGATATCTTCCTCTAGTTGCATTATTTACCAAAGCAAGTGCTCGGCCTCAGTTAGTGATCAAGATTGCCAAATTATTACTAGGTGCCGGGGCCTATATTGATCAACAAGAACCTGCGACCGGCGATAGCCCTCTTCACACCGCTTGCCTATACATGCACGATCCGCTAATCATCAATTTTCTTATGAAGCTTCAGCCCAACGTGAACCTATTAAATAAAAATCAAAGAATTCC